>NZ_JBQFZG010000006.1:0-190474 GCF_056542125.1 Ruegeria sp. AF1 | reverse complement strand
AGCGCACCCTGCGCAACTTGCCTCGGTCCCATCATCAGCAACTCTCCTGCAACTCAAGAGAATTGAATCAGCAGCCAAAGCATCGCTCAAGCAGAGTTTTTCAACAGTATCCGGAGACAGCCGCTCTTCACTGAAATCAGATGAAGGCCCGCTTCGCAGGGAACCGATGCACGTCCCAGCTTGACGTCATGTTGTTTTGCTTAGCAAGTGGCATGATAAATAGGGCGAAGAGCAGATGGAAAGCACGATAACCACTTCAACCAATGGAAACAGTTGGGAGATTGTTCCGGCCAACACCTTTGCAGGAATTATACTTGGGGTGTTGTTCATCTACTTGTTTTTTCGCCACCTCATGTTCGTACTCATGTTAATGGATTTAATTCTGGGTTGGCTGCGAAAGTTCAACTGGTTCCCAAAGAAAGGGAAGCGCGGGAAGACATTCATTCATTGGGTCATCGCGTTGGCGCTGTTTTTGGGATTTTTGTCAGTGGCAGGTTCTGCAGGTTGGTTGGAGTTCATTCCTCAATAGCTGCCATTCATACGCAGCGCGGCATCGGTAACTCTGGGCTCTTAGAAGCCAAACCCGAACTCACTTCAACTGGCTGTCTTTTGACCCACGCCGATTGACGCCGCCGCGCGCTTTGAACGCGCCATCGCGTTCCTGCTGGCACTCAAGGCACATCTTCACGCCCGGCAAAGCAACGCGGCGTTTTTCAGGGATCGGCTCTTCGCATTCGGCGCAATGAGTCAGGCTTTCACCTACAGGCCGCTTTTGCGCCTGCATCCGCGCCAGCTCATCCGAAATCGACGCTTCGATCTGTTCGTTTACTGCGCCGTCGCGCGCCCAGCCTCCGGCCATGGGTCTTCTCCTGCTAAACGTACGCAAAAGGATAGCCGAGCCCGCGCAAAGGGCAAGTTACAGCGAAACTGCACCCGCGAACACACGATCAATCACCTCTTGCGTCCCCCGAGAAAACTCCAGCGGACAGGGATACTCTACCCCTTCCCTGACCGAGCGGCAGAAGGCCTCGACCTGAAGCTTGTAATGGTCCGCTCCGGGGAACCGGGTAACCAGTACCTCAAGCCCCGGGCGATGCAACTCGACCCGGGCTTCACCAAACACACGCGCATTAAACGGTGTTGTCAGGCGGATCAGGCCATTGTCCCCGTGAAACACCATTTCCTGATGGGGATGCATCCGAATGGACACGTAGCTTGAGTAGGTAAAACCGGGGAACTGCGCGCGAATTTCGGTGAAGATGTCGATTTCATCCTGCCAACGGATGGCTGACTGTATCGCCACAGGTTCCTGCCCCGTAGCAAACCGGGCGCCGCCGATCACGTAAACACCGATGTCACGCAATCCGCCGCCGCCCGTTTCAGCACGGTTTCGAATATTCTGGGTATCTGCCCGATTGTCGAAGCTGAACGCCCCGGTTACATGCACCAGATTTCCGATTGCGCCATCCGCAATCAGTTTGCGTGCCAATTGCCATTGGGGGTGGTGCACGATCATATACGCCTCGGCAGCAAGCAGGCCGCTTTCGTCGCGCTTTTGGATCAATGCGTCAAACTCATCCGCCTTCATTGTCATCGGCTTTTCGCAGAGCACATGTTTGCCGGCATCCAGCGCTTTCAGGCTCCATTCCACATGAAGGTGGTTCGGCAGTGGAATGTAGACCGCGTCGATACCGGGGTCTGCCAACAGCGCATCATAGCTGTCGAACATGTTCAGGTCGGGACAGAAAGACAAAAAAGGTTCAGCCTTTACCGCATCCGACGTCGCCAGCGCAGCCAATCGCGCCCCGTTGGAGGCATGTATCGCCGGTGCCATGTATTCACGCGCGAATTTCGCGGCTCCCAACACGCCAAACTGAACCGGTTTTTGCATAACGCTCTCCATAGATGTTCGAACCCCAAAGGGTTTGTTCCCCTGCGAGGTCCGCAGGATCGACCTGTCACACCGTCATCGAAATGAAACGCGTCTTTGCCCTACCATAGCTTTGACCCTGCGGCCATTCTTTTGGCTTCACAGTCAGGATAGCGGCCTCAGACGATCAACTGGTAATGAGTCGTCAGGATGCGCCGGGCATGTGCGCGTAGAGGAGGTTTCTTCGCACAAATGCAAAAAACCAGCCCGCAGCTATTGCAGCAGGCTGGTATCGTGGTCAGCTGACACCCAGCATCCCTTTTTCACGCGCAAGATCCCGCATTTTCCTTTGCAGTTTCTCGAACGCGCGAACTTCGATCTGTCGGATCCGCTCGCGGCTGACATTATATTGGGCGCTGAGGTCCTCCAGCGTCACCGGCTGATCCAGCAACCTGCGCTGAGTCAGGATATCCTTTTCACGGTCGTTCAACACGTCAAGCGCCGCAGCCAGCAACTCGCGACGCGCTTCCAGCTCATCGCGCGCCTCATAATCTCCGGCCTGGTCGGCATCTTCATCCTCAAGCCAATCCTGCCATTGCATCGTGCCTTCGCCTTCGGACCCGACCGTGGCGTTCAGAGACGCGTCCCCGCCGGACATGCGGCGGTTCATGCTGATCACTTCCTCTTCGGTCACACCCAGATCATTGGCGATTTGCGCGACATTTTCCGGACGCAAGTCGCCCTCTTCCAGGGCGCCGATGCGCGCTTTGGCTTTGCGCAGGTTAAAGAACAGCTTTTTCTGCGCCGAGGTTGTGCCCAGTTTAACCAGCGACCACGACCGCAGGATATATTCCTGAATCGAGGCGCGAATCCACCACATGGCATATGTGGCCAGACGGAAGCCTTTTTCAGGGTCAAAACGTTTGACCGCCTGCATCAGGCCCACATTGGCTTCGGAAATCACTTCGGCTTGCGGCAAACCGTAGCCGCGATATCCCATGGCAATCTTGGCCGCCAGCCGCAGGTGCGATGTCACCATCTTATGCGCGGCTTCTGTGTCCTGCTCTTCGACCCAGCGCTTGGCCAGCATATATTCTTCTTCCGGCTCAAGCAGGGGAAACTTGCGAATCTCCTGCATATAGCGGTTCAGGCCGCCCTCGGGCGTCGGCGCGGGGAGATTTGCGTAATTTGCCATTATGATGTCCCTCCGACAAATGTTTAAGTCTTTAACATAGGATATGGGTAAAGAACCCATCCTGTTCAAGAGGTGCTGCTAACAGTCTGAAATTAATCTTTCATGAAGGAAAGATAAGAAACTCTTACTCACAGGACTTTGCTTATTGTGTCAGCGGCGCGCGAAGCGCGGCAATCAGGTTCTCCATGTCTTGCGGCAGTTCGGCCTCAAACCGCAGGTGTTCGCCCGTCACCGGGTGCTCGAACCCCAATACGGCGGCGTGAAGCGCCTGCCGGGGAAAGTCGTACACGCATTCGGCAGCGGCGGGCGTAAACGCCCTGGTGGCCAGTTTCCGCTTGCCACCATAGATCGGATCCCCGACAAGCCCATGCCCGGCATGGGTCATATGAACACGGATCTGGTGCGTTCGCCCGGTCTCGAGCCAGCATTCGATCAGAGCAAGACCAGCAGGCGTGCCAAATGTTTCAACTACCCGCGTGCGTGTCACCGCGTGACGCCCGCCATGAAACAACACCGCCTGCCTTTGACGGTCGGTCTTGTGCCGCGCAAGCTGGGTGGTCACACGCATGATGTTTCCCGGCTCAAAGCTCACCCCTTTGACGCCTCGCAGTCGGGGATCACTTGCATCCGGAACCCCGTAACACACAGCGCGGTAATAGCGTTCGACACTATGTGCTGCGAATTGTTCGGCCAGCCCGTGATGTGCGGCGTCTGATTTGGCGACCACCAGAAGACCGCTGGTTTCCTTGTCGATCCGGTGAACGATACCGGGGCGTTTCACCCCCCCAACACCTGACAAAGCCTCACCGCAATGGTGTAGCAAAGCGTTGACCAGCGTACCCCCGGGCGAGCCTGGCGCGGGGTGCACCACCATGCCTGCTGGCTTGTTGACGACGATCACGTCTGCGTCTTCGAAAACAACCTCAAGCGGGATGTCTTCTGCACCGATGTGGCTGTCTTCAGCCGCGGCCACAGTTATGACGACCTGCGCCCCTTCGGACACTTTGGCCTTTGGGTCCTGCATCCGGGTCCCGTCGATCCGAACTGCGCCATCCTCGATCAGGCGCGCCAACCGCGTGCGCGACAGGTTTTCACCGTCTGGCACATCCCGCGAAAGCGCCTTATCAAGGCGAGGCGGCGGATCGGCCGCGATCTGAAACTCAATCTGGCGGGTGCCCATGACTGTCCCTTCCGAACCCCAAGAACCGCAGGAAACCCCGCAGCTGCGATTGCTGCGGCGGATGGTCATGCTGCTGACCGCGGTGATGATTGGCGGGGTTCTAGTGACATTCGCCCTGATTGTCATCCGCCTATCGGACCGCACACCCACCTTGCCGGATCAGATCGACTTACCCAATGGTGCGCGAGCACAGGCCCTGACCATCGGGTCCAACTGGTATGCGGTCGTGACCGACGACAATCGTGTCCTGATCTTTGACAAGACAACAGGAAAGCTGCGTCAGGAAATCGCCGTCGAGTAACCGGATCAGTTCGGGAACAGACGGGTACCGATCCAGGCCTCACCCATCTGCACATCCAGTTCGGGCGTACGCATCTTGCGTTTTCCGCCAAACGGGCAGAGCGTGATTTCGCCCAGATAAATCTTGTCGCCAATTACATAAAGGTCCACCCGCGCAAACTCGACACGTTGCCCGACGGCTTCGGCTATTGCGACCATATCGTCAAACACCTTTGGCTTGGGCTCGGTGTCATCGCTTGTCCGGAAATACAGCTCTTTCGGGATGAAGTTGAAATCCCGGTCGTGGATCATCTGCACATGTCCCCGAGAGCGGTCCCGGTCGACCTGAACAATCTGGACCTTTCCGGCGACAACCCAGAATTTCCAATCGATGATGTCCTGACCTTCAGCCGCCAGATCCTCTTCAAGGAAATAGCGCGTGTCGATCGTGGAATACCACCATTCTGCCGCCCAGAACCCGTGGGGAATGGGTTTATTGCTCCAATTGGCAAGCTTTTCCTGGGCCAGGTTGCGGTCTTCTGTGTTCATGGGCCAGGTGACCCTATGGTTTTGCCCCTGCCCGTTATTGCATTTGAGCCAATAGCTGCCCGGCTCGAGGTCGAGGTCTTCCGGCAACTCAGGCGAAGATGAGACCCAATAGCGCTTCACCGGTGTAACAAGGTTCCTGGCTGGTTCCGGGATATAGTTCTCCGCCGTCAATCTGTCTGCCGGCGACACTTCAGGCATCTCGCCAAACATCTTCATGACCAGGAGTTTTTCTGTAAGCGTCTTCGGCGCACTCAAGTCTGGCAAACGGCGGTGCGCTTCAGAAAACTTAAAGATAGATAGCATCAGCGCATTCAGACGCGCCGGGTCGTTGGCAAAGTGGTCCCAACCACGCAGAAAGCCGTCGCGCGACTGATCCTGTGCTCTGTAAAGACCAAGATTTTGGATTTTGTCCAACTCGAGCTGCGCGAATTTGAGGTACTCTTCGCGTTCGGATAACAAAGCAACGGACATCAATCCGCCAGTCGCTGCACTGATCTCTTCTTTCGTCGTCGTTAAGTCAGGAAGCACATCGGGGAAACTAACAGGCTTCGGCGCCCTTCTGCCGCCACGTGGCAGTGGTGCGTCGGTGGGTCTGATCCCCAAGCTGCGCAGCCTGCGGTCCAGGAATGAATAACGTTTTACACCCTTTGCAATCCACCAACGCATCCGCCGCCCCCATAGATGGACGGCTAGCGTTTCATCCTTGAGGTACTTATCGCGAAATTCCCGTGCATGAATGTCGTTCGCCTGACCCGTTTGCCGAAACGGCAAAGGGTAAAAGATCGGAGGTGGGCTGGCATGCCCTATCTCGCCATGATGCTGTAAAAACCATGTCATGACCTCTGGTCCATAAACACTGTGCGCCTGATCCGAGGCATGAGGCAACTCACCAGCCTTTTTCAGGCGTTCCAGCTTTTCGCGTTCCTCACCTTCTACCCACGGGCGGATCGGGAATGGATCAAGGCTGTATTCCGTATATGCCTTCAAAGCAGGGCTATCGGATGGCAACCGCATGATCGCGTTGCAAATCGTGGTGCGATTGAAGAAACCAAACACGTGATCCGCTTTCGGGACAGGCTTCAAAGCAACGACATCTGTGTCGCACCAGAGGAAATCGGTTTTTTGCATCAATTGCAGCCTGAAAATGTCAGACTGCGGGACCGGTGTTTTGAACTGGTTGTTCATGATGAACTGCTGCGGTTCGTGAATTTCGTTCGCCGAAACCAGTTCGATACCTTCGGGTACGTTTTCGACCTCGCCATAGTGGAACAGCACGACCCTGTGTCCGTTCGCAACAAAGGACAAAAGGCACATCTGTTCCAGAAAACTGAGAGGACCTTCCAGCCAGAGCATTCCGATTGTAGGAAGAGTGCTTTCCGCAGCCATATGCTGTTTCTCCGAGGGCAAGTCTTTCAGGACTCGGGCAGATTTTCGCTAGAGGACGGTTGAGTGTCCGCCGAAAGGCGCGCGTGCAATCCGCGGTCTTTTGCAACAAATTCAGCAGCCGGCTTATTAAGAAGCGTCTGGTAAAGCGCATTGTACTCTGGCTGTTTGAGAAGGTCTTCGATCAACGCCTTGTGCCACAGGAATGCTTTTCGGTGCAGCCGTGCAAGCCGTTCGTCGGACTGAAATTCTGCCATCACCGCGTCAACGTCCTCCTTGTACCTGAGGATCGTCTCATCCGTCGCGCCACCCCGGTTCCAGCGGTCCCAGTATTCCGTTCCCAGCGTCTGCGAGGAGTGGTTGGCGCGCCCACGGCTGCGCTTGGCCAAATAGGCTTGTGTGGAGCGGACCGCGTAGTGATTGATCTGTGCAATCTCAAATCCAAAAGGCGGTGCAACATGGTTCCCAAAGGGTGCGGGTTCTTTCGCGTGCCCCCCGGGAACAGACCGGAATACACCTGCCTGAAACTCGGACTTGGGATGCGGGTTGTGCAACCCATAGCGGAGATAGACGTCGCCCTGCCGGAACAGGGATTTGACGAACCGGCGCCCCGCCCCGCCCTGCTCATACTCCAACTCACCATCGAAAAACCGCTGTGTCACCGGCGCGTCGCGCAGAATATGGCGACCGCTGTTTGAGAATATCTTCCATGGTATGGAAATGACGTCCACGCCCGGCGTCGCCTCGATCAGGTCGTCCACTTTGTGGTTTCCGACGTGAATATTCAGAAACTCATCCGCATCGCAGACATAGACCCATTTGGCTTCTTTCACGACGGGCAGACGGCGGGCCTGTCGCAGTGCTGATCTGTGAATCCCACCTGTGCCCACGCGGTTCCTGTGAAACTCAACATGACCCAGGGCCTCAAGGCGGCGCAGAATTTGGTTCGTACCGTCGGTGCAATCGTTGGTGTAAACAATGATCCTGTCGAAACCCAAAACTTTATGATGAGCCACCCATTCCAGAATGTACGGGCCCTCATTTTTCATCGCAGAGATGAGGATTTTTTCAGGCTTGTTCATCGCTGCCATTCACCCCAGACGCTTAGTCGCCCTGTTTCTTGCTGTCATCTTGCGGGGTGATTTTTTCAATAGCGATCTGCGCACCAGCAATTGCCCGGATACGCAATTCACGGGGGTGTTTGCCCAGAAACTCGTTGACGGCCCGGATCACTCCGTCGCCCCACCACCCCCGGCGGTGGTAATCATCAAACGCCATGATCCCACCCGATTTGATCTTGGGAAACAACGCCTCTAGGTCCGCAGTAACACCTTCGTAAGAATGATCCCCATCGACATAGGCAAATGAAATGCTCTCATCGTCAAAAAGCTTTAATGCTGGCACCGAGAAATCGCGAATAATGCCAACCTTGCCCTCCTCGATCTCTTTTTCGAAGGACGTGACGACCTTCTGGAAGATGGCTTCCATCTTTTCGTCTTCGGTCCTGCCAACAAACGCCGTTGTATGCGATTCCTCGCCAATATGTTTCCAGGGGTCGATCAGAAACAACTGACTGGGTTCAAGCAACTTCAGGATTGTCGGAGAAAACTCGCCCTGCCAGACACCGATCTCAACAGCCACCCCACCCTTGGGAAGGCGCGTCAGGAACGTACGTCGGATCGCGTCTTTTATATTCTTGCGTTTGGTTGCCTTGTCTGCGTTCGGTTTATTCTGGCTGCCGGGAACAGCACCGATCACTCTGGGTTCGTTTGACATCTCGACCTCACTTGCAGACGGGTATTGATTTCTCGCGAAACCCGTTTTGTTTATTGGGCAATGGCTAACATGTCGTTGCTTCAAGAACCAGAAGCTATGTGTCGTTTTTGGAAAGTGGTGGCAACTTGTCGATACCAAGCCACGGAGGCTCGAGGCTTGTAACCCGATAGTCACTCGCTTTACTCGCAAGAAAACGGTTGATAGCCGAAGACATGCCGGAATAAGACCCTTTGCCCCGCCTGTAGGATGTAAAGGCGATGCTTCCGCCCGGAGCCAGAACCCTGTCGATCCGGTTCAACAGCTGCAACATGACACGCTCGGCCCGAACCCCGCGTATGATCACGACACCAACGCTTTGATCTTCAAACAGCTTCAGCATCAAAGGCGGCAGCGCCCGGTAGACCCTCAGACGCCCAGCGACGATCGGTTCACGGAAGTACTCCAGCAATGCATAGAAGGTGCGATCCAGGGCCTGAAGTTTAGGATCTTGCGTTGTATCCTTGCAGGCGAACGTATCCCACGACAGCCCCCATGGCCCGATGATCGTCAATTGCGCAACTGCATCCAATGCAAGTATTTCTTCTACGATTTCGGTCTCGACATGCCCGATCAAAACCCAGTTCTTCTTGCCGCTGATTGACCTCAAGAACCGCTGTCGCTGCTCTTTCGTTCTTTCAACCTCCGGAGACACTGGCGGCAGGAAAGATGAGTCCTTCGGATCGAACGGCAAGTCCACCTGTTTTGCATCAGTGATTAATGCATGCTGCGCCGCCGCTTCTTCGTACTCCATGGCCGTTCCCAGGGAATCCAGCCGGGTAAACCAGGGGTAGTTATTGGGTCTTGAGTTTTCAGATTTGGACATCTTGCCCAAACGCGTCCATTTCGCAACTTGCGCGAAAGAAACTTCGGGGTCTTTGTAGGTCTCCGCAACAAAGGAAAGATCGCCTTCTTCCATCACGCCCAGATCCAGCGCCTTTATATATCGCCCCCCGGCAAAATTCTTGTACCGAGTTATGAATCCCTGTGCGGCCTCTGTTTCACGTATCTCCGAGATACGGCGCTTGTGATAAGCAACAGCTTTTTCGTGCAAGTCTCCCAGAACACGATCCGCACGTAGTTCATCATACGATTTTCCAAGGCGGTCCAATTTGGAAAGGATCGATAATTCTTCAACTTTGTTGAAGCAATGCATGTGCCAATAGGCTTGTCCCGTTGCCTCCATCTTGGGATGAAACGCGGTTGTGTTTACATCCCCCCGCAGCCGCTTCATCAGATAACTCTCGATGGATCGGACGGCATAGTGGTTCATCCTGAAAAACTGCTGCCCAAAGGCCGCGCCAGTAGTGGAATGGGACCAACCATTTCGCCGCATTGCAGGTGGCAAGGGATCTCCGTCACCATCAATCCATGCAAAGCTTTCGGCCTTACCGGCGATTGGGCCACGCGGACGGTGTGTGTTGATTGCCCGATAAGACCCGTTGTTTCTGACAAGCGATTTGAAGGCACGCACATTCTGCGGCGTCACCACCCCCAACTCTGCTGCAGATGTGAATTGTTCGATCACAAACTTGTCTTCAAACTCGACAATCCCATTGTGTCCGAACATCTGCCATATCGCGGCAAAGCCATCTGCATGTGGAAAGGTGCGAAACAGATCGTCCAGCGTACCGTCCCCAACACGGATATCGAGAAATTCGTCGACATCACAAACCAGAATCCACTCGGCTTCAGCGTACCAGGGATGTTCCATAGCGTTCGCATAGGCCGACGCCTGCGGCCCATGCTTCCAGGGACCGGGGTTATCGATATGCGCCAGAAAACCCAGTTCCTCGCATCTTTTCAAGATCGCGTCAGTGCCGTCGGAGCAGTCATTCGAGTTAACGATGAAATGCGTAAACCCGATCGAAAGGTAATACGCGATCCATTCAAGGATGAACGGCCCCTCGTCTTTCATCGTTGATATGACAAGTCTCATCGCACCTACCCGCAACCATGGCCCGCAAATTCAGGACGAAGGGAAAAATCGCATCATTGCAGAGGCATGGCGCGCTTCCCGACACATGGCTTAGTTACGGGCCACGGATTTGCAATGCAAGTGAACAGACAAGAACGGCAAAGTCAGCTTCGCATAAGCTGATCCGCACTTCACAGGATACGAAAAGATTTGGTGCGGTCGAGAAGACTCGAACTTCCACGGGTGTTACCCCACAGCGACCTCAACGCTGCGCGTCTACCAATTCCGCCACGACCGCACTGCCTGTGACTTGGTAGAGCGGCGTATAGACGTTGGCGCACGCGATGTGAAGAGGCAAAAACACACTGGTTTAAAAACCTTCGCAGCAGTCCTATCTAAGCCGGTGATCAACACAGTTTCGATCTGACAGGAGCCGCAGATGACCTCGCCCGATACCCGCGCCATCATCCAAATCGATATCGTGTCAGACGTCGTGTGCCCGTGGTGCATAGTCGGGTTTCGCCAGCTTGACGTGGCATTGAAACAGCAGGGCATCCAGGCCCAAATTCGCTGGCACCCGTTCGAATTGAACCCGAACATGCCGCCTGAAGGGCAGAACCTGCGGGAACACATCACGGAGAAATATGGCTCGACCCCCGAACAGAGCCAGCAGGCACGTGACAGGCTAACGGCGATCGGAGCAGAACTGGGGTTCACCTTCAACTTTCACGAAGACAGTCGGATCGTGAATACAATCAAGGCGCATCAGTTGCTGGATTGGGCCGAAAGTCAGGGCCAGCAACACCAATTGAAGCTTGCGCTTTTCGACGCATATTTCACACGGCAACAGGATGTGTCCGACGTTGAGGCTCTCTTGCAGGCCGTCACGTCTGCCGAGCTGAACCCTGATGCCGCACGTCAGGTGCTTGAGACCGGCGAACACATCGCCTTGGTGCGAGAGAAACAGCAATTCTGGACCAGCAGGGGTATTTCAGGTGTGCCGTCCATGGTGTTTGGCGGAAAATACCTGCTGACCGGCGCGCAAGGGGTCGATACCTATTCCCGGGTGCTGCAACAGTGTTTGACCGAAGCGGCCTGACCCCTCTTCCCCTGCCCGCTACGGACGGATATGAGGCCGCCATGGAATGGAAAATCACCGATGGTCTGACCAGTTATGACGAAGCGACCGCCTTTATGGAGGCACGCGTCGCCGGGATTGCACGCGGCGACGCGGAGGAGTGCATCTGGTTACTGGAACACCCGCCGCTTTATACGGCAGGCACGTCAGCTAAGGTAGAAGACCTGACCGATCCTGACCGCTTTCCGGTTTATGCAAGCAAACGGGGCGGCGAGTACACCTATCACGGCCCCGGTCAGCGTGTGGCCTATGTCATGCTGGATCTGAACAAGCGCGGGCGCGACGTGCGCCAATTCGTGAAGCAGTTGGAAAACTGGGTGATATCGGCACTTGCCGAATTCAACGTGCATGGCGAAATACGCGACGGGCGCGTTGGTGTCTGGGTGCGGCGCGACGACAAACCGCTGACGGTGACCGGCAAACCGGCAGAGGACAAGATCGCGGCAATTGGCCTGCGTTTACGCAAATGGGTCAGCTTTCACGGTATTTCGATCAATGTCGAACCGGATCTGGAGCATTTCTCGGGCATTGTTCCCTGCGGGATCAGCGAATATGGCGTGACTTCATTGGTGGATCTGGGGCTTCCGGTCACCATGAATGATCTCGATGCGGCCTTGAAGAAAACCTTCGAGGGCGTGTTTGGTGCCTCTGATTTCTGATTCTGCCTTGGCAGAGAATCAGCTTCCGCTGCGCTTGGATACAACAATATGCATGTGCGGAAGGCTCTGTTTCCGAAACACGTCGCAATTTACCAAGAACCATTCAGTTTTACGTTATTCTTTAGGCAAGTTTTAATTCTCTAGGATACACCGGTGTTGTTAACGAGTAATATTAAACTGCCAATCAAGAGTGAGTGGTATGTTAAACCGGTGATCAAGGGCTCGCCCTCGAAATCCGAGAAGTGTTTGGTTACGAGTCTGCCGTTCCGACCCCAAATCGGAACGGCAATTCATTTCCCCCCTTCACGCTGAAACCCGTGCTCAAGCCGCAATGGTCGGGGGCAGGCGATTTCTGCGTTGTCCAGCTATGGATCCACATGGCCTGTCCCAAGGAGGGGTTTCGGGTTTTCTTGTCTCCGGTCGCGGCGACATGCACGGGCGGATGCGGGTAATTGTCCGGATTGACACCTCACAAACAGACCAAAAGGTCTTGATTACAAAGCGATTTTTATCCTTTCCGCATGTTCAGCAATCAGGTCGAAATCACCCATTTTACCAGGTGGGCGCATCGACACCCCGTCATGACGCGGCAGGACGTGAAAATGCAGGTGGAAAACCTCCTGCCCGCCTGCGGTTTCGTTGAATTGCTGAATGGTTACACCCTCTGCGTCGAAGGCTTTCATCACCGCACGAGCCATCTTTTGAACGGTGTTCATAACCGCCGCCAGTTGGTCGGGCGTGGCATCCAGCACGTTTCGGCAGGGCGTTTTGGGGATCACCAGCAAATGCCCATCAGCGCGCGGCATGATGTCCATGAAGGCCAGTGTGTCGGCGTCTTCGTAAACTTTTGACGAGGGTATCTCGCCGCGCAGAATTTTGGCGAAGATGTTGTCGGGATCATAATCCATGGTTGGCCATCCGTTCCTTGAGGGGCTTTTGACCGAGTTGTGGTCCACCCGCCCTGCGGGGTCAAGTCGGGGGATTGAAGGGGGAAATGTACAAATTGTACCGGGTTTTCAGAGGCCGTTGTTCGTTTTGTACAATTGGATTTGGCTTGAGATCGCATAGATCGAGACAGATGCAGGACGTTCCCGACAGGTGATGTCCGCCTACGCAGCAGAGTACAGGTTTCGCATTTCTTAATGAGACGAAAACTGGTTAAGTTCTTCAATACTTCATCAAGCTCAAGTCAAAGGTTCGCATTGCGAGTATTTGCGGTCAACTGAGTGTTCCCGAGTGTTGGTGTTTGCTGCCCGCTGACCGTTAGGCAAGACAATGGTTTCGCCTCTGCATGATTGATATTCTAGGCGGGGTGAAAATTTGGAGAAGAACATGCTTTCCAGACGGGATTTTCTTGGCTCAACAGCGGCGAGCCTCATGTTCGCGACAGCCGGCAACCGAGCTGCGGCGCAGGTTTCGGAATTTCGGCAAGTTCTGTTGACTACGGACGGGCTCGGCCTTGCGGCACTGGTCAAGTCCGGAGACATAACGCCATCAGAGCTTTGCGACGCTGCCGTCGAAGCCGCCTTGGCGCTTGATCAGAGTCTCAATGCGATCACAACGCCGATGTACGAAGAGGCGAGAGACAAGGCCGTGGACATGCGACGGCAAGGACCGTTTGCCGGGGTTCCGTTTGTGGTGAAGGATAACCTCGATATTGCAGGGCAATACACGACCCATGGCTCGCGCGTATATCGCGACAATCACCGACCAAGGTCCGCGCCGCTGGCACTGGCCCAAGAGGCAGCCGGGCTGAACCTGATCGGAAAGAGCAATATGCCAGAGGTCGGAGCACTTCCGGTCACGGAAGGTCAACTGCTCGGACCGTGCCGCAACCCGTGGAACCTCGATCACTCCTCCGGAGGCTCAAGCGGAGGGTCCGCGGCTGCGGTCGCGGCAGGTATCGTACCGCTCGCCCATGCCAGCGACGGCGGCGGGTCCATCCGTATTCCTGCATCCTGTTGTGGTGTCTTCGGATTGAAGCCAAGCCGTCACCGTATGTTGTGGGGATCGAGTGATCAGACCACCTATGCTGCCGACAATTGCGTCAGCCGCTCCGTGCGAGACAGCGCGGTGCTTTTCGCCTTGGGGCAGGACCGGTCACCGAATGCACCGCACAGACCAATCCCGTTGATTTCTGGCCCGTCCACCAACCGGCTGAAAATCGGATTTGACCTCCGCAATTATTACGGCGACCTGCCAGATCCCGAGGTGCAGCGCGTCATCGAAGAAATGGCGCAACTCTGCGAAGACCTTGGTCATAGCGTGATTGAAACGCAAAGCCCGGTGGACGATGAGTTCGAGCTTCGCTTCAACCAGATCTTCGGGTTCCGCATGGTGGGCCTCGCCGACGCGGCGACGGCCAAGGCGGGCCGACCGCCGGAGGAAACGGGACTGCTTGACGCGTTCGTCCGCGACTGGGCCGCCTTCGCGCGCAACTTCACTCATGAAGATCAGGAAGCAGCCAGCGCATATATGCTGGATCTGGGCACCAGATATGGCGCATGGCTGTCCGCGTTTGATGTGTTTCTGTCACCGGTTACCCCGGGCACAGCACCGGTGATTGGCACGCTATTCGATGAAAGTGTCCCATTCGAGGAGATGTTCGCGCGTGTTGCGAGGTTCACGTCCTACACCCCGATTCAGAACGCGCTTGGATTGCCAGGAATGTCCGTGCCCGCAGGCCTGACCCGTGAAGGTCTGCCTATTGGCAGCCATTTCGTTGCACCCGCCGGTCGCGAAGACACACTTTTCGAACTGGCCTACGAAATCGAACAGGCGAAACCATGGTGGGCCGACTGGGCGCCTGTGTCGGTGGCCAGTCTCTAGAGCTCCATGCAATAGCAATAAGTACGTTGAAATCGAGAACGCCCAAGGAGGCAGCGACCCCTTTGTGTTCTTAAGCTACCCTTCCCTGTCCTCGATCCTGCGGAGTGGGCCGACGGCAGGCGTTCACTCCTTTCCGGTCGGCTTTGAGCGCCGGTCCCATTGCGGGCGGCATGATGACAGGTACCAGATCCGCTGTATCGCCACCCCCCGAACGCTCAGATCCCGGCCTCTTGATCGTTCCTTTTCAAGGGGGGTGCGGCCATTTATCTTGATCCAGATCAAACTCGGCCATTGAAGGTCGCCCCTACGCATTCTAAAACCAGCAGGAATCCCGCGCGTTGGAGAGGTCCGGCTGCGCGGTGTAGTTGCAACAGGAGGCACCTATAATGGCAGACGCAGCCATTCATGGTCACGACCATGAAGACCAGCGCAGCTTTTTCCAGCGCTGGTTCATGTCGACCAACCACAAGGACATCGGGATTCTGTACCTGATCGTTTCGGCTCTGGCCGGTCTGATCTCGGTTCTGATGACCGTTTACATGCGGCTCGAGCTGATGCACCCCGGTGTTCAGTACATGTGCCTTGAAGGCTTCATGGCCGACCCGTGTACGCCCAACGGGCATTTGTGGAACGTGATGATCACCTATCACGGTGTTCTGATGATGTTCTTTGTTGTCATCCCTGCCCTGTTCGGCGGATTTGGCAACTATTTCATGCCGTTGCAGATCGGCGCGCCGGATATGGCGTTCCCGCGGATGAACAACCTGTCCTTCTGGCTTTATGTTGCCGGTACCTCGCTGGGCGTCGCCTCGCTGCTGAGCCCGGGTGGGAACGATCAGATGGGTTCGGGCGTGGGCTGGGTTCTGTACCCGCCGCTGTCCACGACCGAGGGCGGCATGTCCATGGACCTTGCGATCTTTGCCGTACACGTATCGGGCGCCTCCTCGATCCTCGGCGCGATCAACATGATCACCACCTTCCTGAACATGCGTGCCCCCGGCATGACCCTGTTCAAGGTGCCGCTGTTCAGCTGGTCGATCTTCGTCACCTCGTGGCTGATTCTGCTGTCGCTGCCGGTTCTGGCGGGCGCAATCACCATGTTGCTGATGGACCGCAACTTTGGCTTTACCTTCTTTGATCCGGCCGGTGGCGGCGATCCGATCCTGTATCAGCACATCCTGTGGTTCTTTGGCCACCCGGAAGTGTATATCGTGATCCTGCCCGGTTTCGGCATCATCAGCCATGTCATCGCGACCTTCTCGCGCAAGCCGATCTTTGGCTATCTGCCGATGGTCTGGGCGATTATCGCAATCGGTGTTCTGGGCTTTGTCGTGTGGGCGCACCACATGTACACCGTCGGCATGTCGCTGCGTCAGCAGGCCTATTTCATGCTGGCCACGATGGTCATCGCGGTTCCGACGGGCGTTAAGGTCTTCTCGTGGATCGCGACCATGTGGGGCGGTTCCATCGAGTTCAAGACACCGATGCTGTTTGCCTTCGGCTTCCTGTTCCTGTTCACCGTTGGCGGTGTGACCGGTGTGGTTCTGTCGCAGGCTGGCGTGGACCGTGCCTATCACGACACCTACTATGTGGTTGCGCATTTCCACTATGTGATGAGCTTGGGTGCCGTCTTTGCGATCTTTGCGGGGATGTATTTCTACTTCGCGAAAATGACCGGTCGCCAGTATTCCGAGTTCTGGGGCAAGGTTCACTTCTGGATGTTCTTCATCGGCGCCAACCTGACCTTCTTCCCGCAGCACTTCCTGGGTCGTCAGGGCATGCCGCGCCGCTACATCGACTATCCCGAGGCGTTCGCGCAGTGGAACTATGTTTCGTCGATTGGTGCGTTCATCTCGTTCGCTTCGTTCCTGCTGTTCTTCGGCATCGTGATCTACGCCCTGCTGCGTGGCGCGCGCGAGACCCGGCCCAACTACTGGAACGAGTATGCGGATACGCTGGAATGGACCCTGCCCACGCCGCCGCCCGAACACACGTTCGAGCAGCTGCCCAAGCAGGAAGACTGGGACAAGGGCCACGCGCACTGATCCCGATCTGATCCAAAGAAACCCCGCCCAGGTGGCGGGGTTTTTCTTTGCCCTCACCCCGCGTTCGCCAAGTGCTCCGAAATCAGCTATGATGTGCGGACGGAACAGTCGGAGGGTCGGCAATGCCCGAGATCGACTTTTGGTATTCCATTGGCAGCACGTACAGCTTCCTGACCGTGATGCGTCTGGACGAATGGTGCGCCGAGCATGACGCCACAGTGAACTGGCGCCCGTTCAACGTGCGTACGGTGATGTCGGCCCAGCAGAATATTCCTTTTGCCGGAAAGCCTGTGAAATCGGCTTATATGTGGCGCGACATCGAACGCCGCTGTGCCAAGTACCACATCCACGCCAACCTGCCCGCGCCCTATCCGATTTCCAATCTGCCGCTGGCCAATCAGGTTGCGGTGCTTGGGATGAAGGATGGCTGGGGCGTGACGTTCACCCAGACGCTTTATCGCATCTGGTTCGAAGAAGGGGTGGAAGCCGGTAGCGAAAGTGCACTGTCTGAGGCGCTTTTGCGGTGTCAGCAGGACCCCCGACTGACCCTGGCGCGCGCACAAGGCGACGACATCGTCGCGGCCCTTGAGGCCGAGACGGAAACCGCCGTCAAACTGGGTGTTTTCGGCGCCCCCAGCTTTGTTGTCCGGCAAGAGGTGTTCTGGGGTGACGATCGTCTGGATGACGCCCTATCCTGGTCTCGGGTCGGCCACGTCGTCTGATCAAAACCCGTCGACATGAGGCCGCGCTGCGCTATGTTCGCGGTATGCCCTACACGTGGAATCAGACCTCGGAAACCGAACAGGAACTGCGGCTTTGGCCGCATAACTCGCTGCCTCCGCGAGGGGCGATGATCACGATATTGTCGGTATTCCTGTTTGGCCTGATCCCGTTGCTGGCCACGCTTGGTTCCGTGATCCTGTGGGGGTTGCTGCCGTTTCTGCTGATCACTGTGCTGGGGCTTTGGCTGGCCATCAAGACCAACTACCGCGCCCGCAGTGTTTTCGAGGTTCTGACCCTGTCGGGCACACATGCGCGGCTGGTGCACCACACCCCCGGCAAAGAGCAGCACGAATGGTTTTGCAACCGCTATTGGGCGCGACCGGCGATGCACGAGAAAGGCGGCCCGGTTCCGCATTATGTCACCCTTGTCGGAGACGGGCGCGAGGTCGAAATCGGGGCGTTTCTGTCCGAAGATGAGCGGATCACGCTTTATGACGAGCTTGTTCTAAGACTGCGCGAGCCGGTCGCGCAGTAGCAATTCACAGGGCCTAGTGCCTCAGCAATCGCCGTTTGAGGCTGCGCACAGGTGATCCTTGACCATCGGGCCGACCTTGCCGAAATCCATCCGGCCGGTATAGCGCGTCTTCAACTCGCCCATCACCTTGCCCATATCGCGGATCGAACCCGCGCCGGTTGCCGTGATGGCGGTTTGAATGGCCTTGCTGACCTCATCGTCATCCAGCTGTTTGGGCAGAAATTCCTCGATCACCTCGACTTCGCGAATCTCGCGTTCGGCCAGATCCAGGCGACCGCCCTCTTCGTAGGCGCGTGCGCTTTCCTTGCGCTGCTTGGTCATTTTTCCAAGGATTTCAAGAACCTCTGCGTCGCTGCATCCCTTTGCTTCTTCATTGTCGGACGCACGTGCCGCGATGTCGCGGTCTTTGATGGCGGCGTTGATCAACCGCAGCGTCGACAGACGCTCGGCTGCTTTGTCTTTCATTGCTTGCTTCAGGGCGGCATTCACCCGTGATCGCATGTCCATTTGGTTTGTCCATCCCCATGACAAAGGAACCCCGACCATATCGAAACAAAAAGCCTGACACAACCGGGGGTGAATACAGCTAACTATTTGAAAAACAACAATAGCCTAAAAATTGAACAGACTTGACCCAGACGCGCAACCCCCTTAGGTATGCGCCGATTTACCCTACAGGAGAGTCGCGCCATGGCCCCGAATGCCCCGTCCAAGCCCACCGCATGTCTGGCTTTGGCCGATGGAACCCTGTTTTACGGCGCAGGCTTCGGTGCGACCGGGCAAACTGTGGCCGAGCTGTGCTTTAACACGGCGATGACCGGATATCAGGAGATCATGACCGACCCGTCTTATGCCGGGCAGATCGTGACCTTTACATTCCCTCATATCGGCAATGTCGGTGTGAACCCCGAGGATGACGAAACCGGTGATCCGGTCGCGGCAGGCATGGTTGTGAAATGGGATCCGACCGAGCCATCAAACTGGCGCTCGACCGAGGAACTCAAGGGCTGGCTGGCGCGCCGGGGGCGCATCGCCATCGGTGGTGTCGATACCCGCCGCCTGACCCGTGCCATCCGGCAGCAGGGCGCCCCGCATGTGGCGCTGGCCCATGATCCCGAAGGAAACTTCGACATTGGGGCGCTGGTCGCTGCCGCGCGCGGCTTTGCCGGGCTGGAGGGTATGGACCTGGCCAAGGATGTCACCTGCGCACAAAGCTATCGCTGGGATGAGATGCGGTGGGCCTGGCCGGATGGGTACCAGCGTCAGAAGGCCCCCGCCCACAAGGTTGTTGCCATTGACTATGGCGCCAAGCGCAACATCCTGCGCTGCCTCGCATCTGCTGGATGTGACGTTACCGTTCTGCCCGCGACTGCGACCGCAGCCGACGTGCTGGCACATCAGCCTGACGGTGTGTTCCTGTCGAACGGTCCCGGCGATCCGGCAGCAACAGGCGAATACGCTGTTCCAATGATCAAGGAGATTCTGGAGACGACAGACCTGCCTGTGTTCGGCATCTGCCTTGGACACCAGATGCTGGCGCTTGCACTGGGTGGTCAGACGGTCAAGATGAACCACGGCCACCATGGCGCGAACCACCCGGTCAAGGATCTGGACACCGGCAGGGTCGAGATCACCTCGATGAACCACGGTTTTGCCGTCGATGCGCAATCCCTGCCCGATGGCGTCGTGGAAACTCACCGGTCGCTGTTTGACGGCTCGAACTGCGGTATCCGCATGGCGGACCGGCCGGTCTATTCGGTGCAGTACCACCCCGAGGCATCGCCCGGGCCGCAGGACAGTTTCTATCTGTTCGAGCGCTTCGCCGAGGCGATGGAAAAGAAGAAAATACAGGCATAACTGCTTGTCTGTGCAGTGTTAACCGGGCGTTAACCTTGATCGAACAACCCTGAGCGCAGGTAACTGCGCCAGGGTTTTGTTATGGCTGAGCTTGATCTTCTGGATTTCACGTCCGCCGCACCGATCCCTGCGCCCGGGTATCGGAAACCACTGGGCACCTGCCTGCTGGAAACCGGAGCCATCACCCAATCCCAGCTGGACCATGCGCTGAGCCAGCAAACCAGACAGAACGCACCGCTGGGAGAGATACTGGTCGGCGAAGGTTATGCCACCCGGCAGGACGTGTTGAGCGCGCTGTCCGCGCAATCCGGCTGGCAGATTGCAGATCTTGAACAAATCCCGCCGATGCCGGAACTGAGCGGGCTGATGCCGGTCGACTTCTGGCTGAAACACAATGTCATCCCTTGGATGCGGATTGGCCCCCTCGTTCTGGTGGCCACGGCCCGGCCCGACCGGTTCGCAACCGTGACCGCCGAAATGCGCGAATGCGATTATGCCGTGATCCCGGTGCTGGCGGCCCCTGATCAGATCGACCGCACGATTGCGCGGCAGTTTTCGGGGTCTTTGGCCAGATCGGCGGAAACGCGGGTTGATCCCGCGGAAAGCTGCCGCAACTGGACCCTTAGGTCGCGCGTAGGGCCGTCGGTGGCCCTGTTGTGTGTGCTGGGGCTGTTTGCCTTGTTCCCGGCGTTTGGCCTGCTGGCGATGCTGGGCATGGCTGTGGGAACTCTGGTGCTTTTTGCAGTCTTTCGGACGGTTGGCACGCTGGCTTATCTTTGGCATCGTCTGAGAACGCAGCCGGACCACACCGAAGCTGCCATCACATTGCGGCAGCCCTGCGTGTCGATCATGGTGCCATTGTACAAGGAGCGCGAGATTGCAAACGCTCTGGTGCACAGGCTGCAGCGGCTGACCTATCCCAAGGCGTTGCTGGATGTCATCCTTGTGCTTGAGGAAAAGGATGACGTGACGCGCAATGCTCTTGCGCAGGTGAGCCTGCCCAGTTGGATGCGCATCGTCGAGGTGCCCGAGCTGAACGGGTTGACCACCAAACCCCGCGCCATGAATTACGCGCTGGATTTCTGCCGGGGCGACTTCGTTGGCGTCTGGGACGCGGAAGACGCCCCGCAACCGGATCAGATTGAGCGCGTGGTGGCGCATTTCACCCAGGCCGCGCCGGATGTTGTGTGCCTGCAAGGGGTTCTGGATTACTACAACCCGCGCAGCAACTGGCGGTCGCGCTGCTTTACCATCGAATACAACAGCTGGTTCCGCGTGATCCTGCCGGGGATCGCCCGCATGCGGCTGGTGGTGCCGCTTGGGGGCACCACGTTCTTTTTCCGTCGCGACAAACTGTTGGAACTGGGCGGCTGGGATGCCCACAATGTCACCGAGGACGCTGATCTGGGCGTAAGGCTGTGCCGGGCCGGGTACCGGACCGAAATGGTGGATACCACAACATATGAGGAGGCGAATTTCCGGGCCTGGCCCTGGGTCAAACAGCGCTCGCGCTGGCTCAAGGGGTTCATGGTCACGTATCTGGTGCATATGCGCAGCCCGCGAAAACTGTGGCGTGACCTTGGTGCCGTTAAATTTCTGGGCCTTCAGGCGTTCTTTTTGGGCACGTTGGGGCAATTTCTGCTGGCACCCATTCTCTGGGTATTCTGGCTGTCAAGCCTGGGGTTGGCCAATCCGATGGGGAATATTCTGCCGCATTCCATCTCAACCGCGCTGATCGGGCTGTTTCTGGTGGCAGAGGGGCTGAGTATCGGTGTTGGTCTGATCGCCGTATCCGCGCGTGAGCGGCGGTTTCTTTTGCCTTGGGTTCCGACGATGTTTCTGTATTTCCCGCTAGGCGTGATTGCCGGTTACAAGGCGTTGTGGGAATTGGCGACCAACCCGTTTTTCTGGGACAAGACCCAGCACGGACAGGCCAGCGAAGACGAGCCGCTGACCTGATAATCACTTGTCGCGGCGACTTGCGTCCTGTTTCAGGCGCGTCATGAACGCGATCGAGATATGATCCTTGAGCGCCCGCCCCGCCGCCTCTTCATCGCGCGCGGCAATGGCTTCGACGATGCCTTTATGTTCGCTCTGGGCAATCTCTCCGCGCCCCTGCACGGCCAGCGACGTGGTCGCCATCAAGGCCATAGTCCGGTGCACCAGATCAAGCTGCTGGACAAGGTAGCGGTTGTGCGAGGCCAGATGGATCTGTTCGTGAAAGCGCCGGTTGGCACGTGACAGCGCCATCGGATCGCCCACCAGCTTGTCATCTTCGAGAACCATGTCCTGAAGAACCCTGATCTCTTCTTCGGTGGCGTGTTTGGCAGCCAGCCGCGCGGCGAGCCCTTCCAGTTCGCGGCGCACGATATAAAGCTCGGCCATCTGGTTGTGGTCCAGCGACGCCACGATCAGTGACCGACCGTCCCGTTCCAGCAG
This sequence comes from Ruegeria sp. AF1, assembly GCF_056542125.1. Classification (NCBI taxonomy): domain Bacteria; kingdom Pseudomonadati; phylum Pseudomonadota; class Alphaproteobacteria; order Rhodobacterales; family Roseobacteraceae; genus Ruegeria; species Ruegeria sp. AF1. The sequence continues at coordinate 168,063 of NZ_JBQFZG010000006.1, read as the reverse complement.
AGACTGGGTTTCCAGGCGTTGCAACGCTTCGCGGATCGGGGTGCGCGACACCCCGAACCGTTCTGCCAGCTCGCTTTCCACCAGACGATCGCCGGGCTTGTAGACGCCGACATCAATGGCTTCGAGTATCAGGCTATAGGCATCCTTGGTGGGGGATCGGGTCTGGCTCATGGGGTATTCTGTCTCCTCGTTCGGACATGTCTATCCGTCTCTGGGGGCAGCAATCAAGTACGGCATTGAAATCACCCGGCCCGCGCCCTAAACCCAAGCCATGGTCAAACCGTCCTTCAGTCATGTCACGCAATGGGTGTTCGATCTGGACAACACCCTGTATCCGCCGCATATGCAGCTGTTCGATCAGATCGAAGTTCTGATGACGGATTATGTGGTGCAAGCCATCGGCGTGGACCGGGCCGAGGCCGACAGGCTGCGCGGGCAATACTGGCGCCAATACGGCACCACGCTGGCCGGGTTGATGGCCGAACATGATCTGGACCCCGAGCCCTATCTGCACGCGGTGCATCAGGTGGACATGAGCCATATGGACCCGGATGCAGAGCTGGCCGATCACATTCGCGCCCTGCCCGGACGGCGCATCGTCTACACCAATGGCAGCGCGCCCTACGCCGAGCGGGTCTTGCAGGCGCGCGGGCTTTCGGGGCTGTTTGATGCAATCTATGGCGTCGAACATGCCGGGTATCGGCCCAAGCCCGAGAAAGCCGCCTTTGAAGCCATCTTTGCACAGGATGGCATTCAGGCTGACAAGGCCGCGATGTTCGAGGACGACCCGCGTAATCTGGCCGCCCCGCATGAGATGGGAATGCGCACGGTTCATGTCGCCCCGGACCCGCATGAGGCCGATCACATCCACCATCACACGGACGATCTGACCGCATTTCTGGCCCGCCTGCGGTAGCCTGTCACACTGCGACGATCCGTACGTTCTGCACCCGCATGCGCAGCCCTATATGCGCTGGAGCGACGAACAGAACGGAGAAGCCCCATGAGCGCGATCGATATGCCCGGACGCCTGCCGGTTTGGCAGCGCCTTTTCTTTGCAATTCCGGTTTTCGGGTGGCTGGCCCGCGACGCGGCCAACGGCAAGGCGGAGGACCTGTATTACACCGTCGGCGCGGTCCTCAGCATGTGGGGCTGTTCCGCCATGGTGTTTGGTCTTCCCGGCCTTTACATCCCTGCCCTGATGATGGTGCCGGTGATGTTCCTGGTCCTGATCCTGATCTCGCGCGGCTGAGATACGGGACAGGATGTCACTTGGCGCAGGGGGTGGAACCGAACTAGGGTCTGCCCGAGATGATGAGAGGCGCCATGACTGACAGTTGTGACATCCTGATTTCCGGCGGTGGAATCGCCGGTCTGACCGCAGCGGCGGCGTTTGGAACCGCCGGGTTTGACGTGGTGTGCGTAGATCCCGCGCCACCGATCACCGAACGGGATGTGGACGGGTCCGACCTGCGCACCACCGCCTTTCTGCAACCTGCGCGCGGCCTGCTGGAGCAATGCGGCCTGTGGGCGCGGCTGGATGCCCATGCGGCCCCCTTGCAGATCATGCGTATTGTCGATGCCGGGGGGGACGTGCCCGAACCCCGCGTCGTACGCGATTTCAACGCCGCTGACATTTCCGAGCAACCGTTTGGCTGGAACCTGCCCAACTGGCTGTTGCGCCGGGAAATGGTCGCGCGGCTGGCAGAGCTGCCGAATGTCGATTTCCGCCCCGGCACCGGCACCGTCAGCCTGTTCACCCGCACTGCCGAAGCCCGCGTTGGCCTGAGCGACGGCAGCCGCATCCGCTGCAAGCTGGTGCTGGCCGCAGATGGGTGCAACTCTCCCATGCGCGCGGCCGCCGGTATCAAAGTGCATACAACGCGGTATGGGCAGAAAGCGCTGGCGTTCGCGGTGACGCATCCCGTACCGCACGAGAATGTCTCGACCGAGATACACAGGTCTGGCGGGCCGTTCACATTGGTTCCGCTGCCCGATTGGCAGGGGCAGCCCTCGTCCGCCATTGTCTGGATGGAACGCGGGCCAAATGCCGTTGACCTTTTGACCCTTGATGCCGAAGCGTTTGAGACTGCGATGACAGAACGGTCCTGTGGCCTGTTTGGCCCCTTGAAGCTGGCATCGCGCCGGACCATCTGGCCGATCATCAGCCAGTCCGCGGAACGGCTGGCGGGTGAGCGCATTGCCCTGATGGCCGAGGCCGCGCATGTGGTGCCGCCGATCGGCGCGCAGGGGCTGAACATGTCATTGGGCGATCTGCGCTGCCTGCTGGATCTGGCGCAATCCCAGCCCGAAGGTCTGGGCGACGCGCAGATGCTGGACGCATATCACAAGGCGCGCCACACCGAGATCGAGATGCGGGTCAAAGGGATCGACCTGCTGAACCGCGCCTCGATGATCGAGGCGCGCCCGCTGCGGGATGCGCGCGCAATGGGGCTGAGCGCGCTTTATTCTCTGCCCCCTGTGCGCAAGACGCTGATGCAGATGGGCCTTGGCGTTCGCTAAGGCCCGGCCTGTTTACAGAACCTGATCCAGCACGCGTTTCAGGCGCGCGATGGTGGCGTCTACATCATAAAGCTTGTCCAATCCGAACAGGCCCAGACGGAAGGTGCTGAAGCCTTCGGGTTCGTCACATTGCAGCGGCACCCCGGCGGCAATCTGCATCCCCAGAGCGGCAAATTTCTTGCCGTTCTGGATTTCGGGGTCCGAGGTGTAGCTGACCACAACGCCGGGTGCGCCGAAACCGTCAGCCGCCACCGAGACAATGCCATACTCCTTCAACATCGCCCGCACGCCGTCGCCCAATGCCCATTGCGCCTTGCGCAGCTTTTCGAACCCGTATCCCCTGGTTTCTGCCATGGTGTCGCGGAAAGCCAGCAGCGCATCGGTGGGCATCGTGGCGTGATAGGCGTGAGCGCCATTTTCATAGGCCTGCATGATCTGGCGCCACTTTTTCAGGTCGATGGCGAAACTGTCCGAGCTTGTCTGTTCCAGACGCGCCTCGCCCCGTTCGGACAGCATGACCAGACCGGCACAAGGCGATGCGCTCCAGCCCTTTTGCGGGGCCGAGATCAGGACGTCGACGCCGGTGGCTTTCATATCCACCCAGGCACACCCGGATGCGATGCAATCCAGTACCATCAACGCACCCACCTCATGCGCCGCGCTGGCCAGGGCGGTCACATAGTCATCCGGCAGGATGACACCTGCCGCCGTTTCAACATGCGGTGCGAACACAACACCGGGTTTCTGTTCGCGAATCGTTGCGACGACCTCGTCAATCGGTGCGGGCGCAAAGGGGGACGGGCTGGTATTGCCGGTCTCGCGCGCCTTCATCACGGTGGTCGAGCTGGTCAGGGCGCCGCTTTCGATGATCTGGCTCCAGCGGTATGAAAACCACCCGTTCCGAACCACAAGGACTTCCGCCCCGCGCGCGAATTGCCGGGCGACCGCTTCCATCGCATAGGTGCCACCGCCCGGAATGACGGCCACCCCGTCTGCCTTGTACACCTCTTTCAGCATGGCAGAGATGTCGCGCATTACCCCCTGAAACTTTTGGGACATATGGTTCAGCGAGCGATCGGTGAATACGACCGAGAATTCTTCGAGCCCGTTCGGGTCAACGTTTTTCAGCAAGGCAGGCATATGGCGTCCTTTCAATATCGTCAGTGCAGTCTTGGTCTCTTTACCTTGGCCAGTAAAGCCATTTCGCGACAAATAGTGACGCCACGGAATGCGGGTAAAATCGGCCTGTTTGGTGCTGTAGGACGCTGGGAACACAAGAAAATGACGCCAACCAGTGTCACTTCCCCTTTACACTTCTGCTTGCTTCTGAACAGATGCGCACACTTTTTACTTGAAGGGATATTTTTCCTGTGACGATTCATAAGCGTATTAACTTCCAGTCCGTTCGAGATGAAGTAAAACGACGTATTGAAAGCCGCGTGTGGCCTCAGGGATCTTTGCTACCGACCGAAACGCAACTGGCGGAAGAATTCAATTGCGCCCGCGCGACGGTGAACCGCGCCCTCAGGGAACTGGCCGATCAGGGTTTCATCGAACGCAAGCGCAAAAGCGGTACGCGGGTCAAGAAAGAACCCAGCAAACACGCCAAGCTGGAATTCTCGCTGGCGCGACAGATGGTCGAAAGCCAGAATGCCGCCTATCGCTATGCGCTGGTGGAACGGACTGTCGAGGCCTGCCCCCGCTGGCTGTCCTCTCAGCTTGATGTCCCCGCCGAGACGCGGGTTCTGCATGTCGTTTGCATGCATTACGCGGACAACCGCCCGTTCCAGCTTGAAGAGCGCTGGATCAATATCGGAACCGTCCCCGATGTGGAAAAGGCCGACCTGACCCAGCAAGGACCGCATGAGTGGCTGTTGAATGCCGCTCCGTTCAACGATGCCGAGGTTGCGTTCTGCGCGATTTCCGCTGATGCAAGGCTGGCGGAATTCATGGGAACCACGGCGGGCGCGCCGATGATCCAGATGGAGCGCACCACATGGAAAGAAGACAAACCGATTACGTTTGCCCGCCTGACCCATCATCCCGGATATTACATCCGCACCAGATACTAAGGCAGGTCACCCAATCGGTCCCGGCAGCCGTTCCTCGCTCAGCAGAACATTCGCTTCGACATCGCCTGCGCCGGGCAGCGTCATGATCCGGCGCCGCAACACGCGTTCGAAATCGGACAGGTCCCGCGCCACGACGCGCAAACGGTAGTCGTACAGACCCAGAACATGCTCGACAGTCTGAACTTCAGGGATGGCGCTGACGGCGCGTTCGAAATCCTCAAGGCTGATCTGGCCCTTGCGCGCCAGCTTGACCCCCAGAAACACGGTCACGCCAAAGCCGAGCGCCTCGGCATTCAGGCGCAACCTTCGGCCCTTGATGATCCCGGCGTCCTCCAACCTGCGGATACGCCGCCAGGTGGCGGGTTGAGACAGATTGAACCTCCGACCCAGGGCACCCGCGCTTTGGGTGGCGTCCTGTTGCAGCGCACGCAGCAGACGGCGGTCAATCTCGTCCAACTCGATCATACCGGCAACACCTCGTCCCGCTTGACTCGCGCGATATGCATCAGCGCTTCGATATCGGCGATATGCGGCAGGGTCAGGATCCGGTCCCGATAAAGCTGCTGATAGTGCTTCATATCCCGCGCTATGACCGACAGGCGGACATCCACCCGGCCCAGAAAGGTCTGGATTTCGATCACCTCGGCCACGTTGCGGGCCTCTTCCATAAACTCGTCAAAGGCGCGGGCCTGTGTCTTGTCCAAGGTGATCCGAAGCGACACTTCGACAGCATAGCCCATTGCGGCCCAGTCGATCACCGCCTCCTGCCCTTCGATGATCCCGGCCGCCTGCATCTTTTCCAGCCTGCGCCAACAGACGCCAGCGCTGATCCGGCACAGATCGGCAAGTTCCGCGGTGGTCAGGCTTGGGTTGGCCTGAAAATGGCGCAAAATGCGCCGGTCGATATCGTCAAGCATGATTTTTTCGGTATTTTCCGTTTCCAAGAATTATTCTTCATCTTTTTCACAAATACTCAAGCCCAACCCTATCGCCAATCGGACGCCCGGCAGGTAGAACCGCCCCAACCAAACCAGAAAGGACCGGCAAAATGCGCGTCTATTACGATCGCGATTGCGACATCAACCTGATCAAAGACAAGAAAGTGGCTATCCTGGGCTATGGCAGCCAGGGTCACGCCCACGCGCTGAACCTGCGCGACTCGGGCGCCAAGAACCTGGTCATCGCCCTGCGCGAAGGCTCGCCCTCGGCCAAGAAAGCCGAAGCAGAAGGTCTGGAAGTGATGGGCATTGCCGAAGCGGCTGCCTGGTGCGACGTCATCATGTTCACCATGCCCGACGAATTGCAGGCCGAAACCTACAAGAAATACGTTCATGACAACATCAAGCCGGGCGCGGCCATCGCCTTTGCCCACGGCCTGAACGTCCATTTCGGCCTGATCGAGCCGAAGGACGGCGTTGACGTCATCATGATGGCCCCCAAAGGCCCCGGTCACACCGTGCGTGGCGAATACACCAAAGGCGGCGGCGTGCCCTGCCTGGTCGCGGTTCACAACGATGCAACCGGCAAGGCGCTGGAAATCGGCCTGTCCTACTGCTCGGCCATCGGTGGCGGCCGTTCCGGCATCATCGAGACCAACTTCCGCGAAGAATGTGAAACCGACCTGTTCGGCGAACAGGCCGTTCTGTGCGGTGGTCTGGTCGAACTGATCCGCTGCGGCTTTGAAACTCTGGTCGAGGCCGGTTACGCACCCGAGATGGCCTATTTCGAATGTCTGCACGAAGTGAAGCTGATCGTTGACCTGATCTATGAAGGCGGCATCGCCAACATGGATTACTCGATCTCGAACACGGCCGAGTATGGCCAGTATGTCACCGGTCCGCGCATCCTGAAATACGACGAGACCAAAGCCCGCATGAAAGCGGTTCTGGACGACATCCAGCAGGGCAAATTCGTCCGTGACTTCATGCTGGAAAACGCCGTTGGCCAGCCGACCATCAAAGCGTCGCGCCGCGCCAATGACGAGCATATGATCGAAGAGACCGGCGCCAAGCTGCGCGGCATGATGCCGTGGATCTCGGCCGGCAAGATGGTCGACAAAGAAAAGAACTAAACCTGACCGATGTCAGGCAAAGGGCGGCCCAGGCGGTCGCCCTTTTTCATTTTAAGACCGCTTTGGCAAAGCATTCACCCAGAACGATATCCCATCCCGTATCGTAGCCGCCGCGCTTTTCGGGCGCTTCCCCCGCCCAGACGTCCCAGCCGGAATGCGTCAGGGTGACTTTGGCCTGCCCCGAACCACAATCCTCAAAACGCACATCGACGCGCGTTGGAGACTCCCTGCTGGTGCCCGGATGCCAGGTGAATGCCACGGATTGGCCGGGATCAATTGCCAGCACCTGACCCCAGTCGGCACGGGTTCCGTCGAACATGACCTCATAGACCGCGCCACCGATCCGGGGTTCAATAACCACGTCCCTTGCCGGTTGTCCCTGCGATGCGGAAACCGCGTGGCTGTCCAGCGGCCACCATGTCCCGATGCGGTTGACGAAGATGTCGAAAGCGCGCGCAGCAGAGGCACTTACGACAATTGTCTTGACTATCGGGTCTGTCATGGCCTCTCTCCCGCTCTGTTCACCTCATCTGCAAAGCTGTTCATCACGTCGCTCCAGTAACGGTCGAGCCATCTGCGCAGCTCTGCCAGCCCCTCGGGGCGCACCGCATAGATCCGGCGCGTCCCTTTCGCGTGGCATGTCACCAGCCCAGCATCAGACAGCACCTTGAGATGTTGTGAGACGGCCGGTCGGCTTACCGGCAGCTTTGACGCAAGTTCGCCCACTGCCTGAGGCTGGCTGGCAACGGCTTCGAACACCTGCCTGCGGGTCGCATCGCCCAAAGCTGAAAATGTCATATCGTAAGTCATTGCTTACGGTAAGTAGAAACTAACATAAAGTCAAGATCGACCCGTGACACCGACGCGCACGCGGGATAAGGGGATGGAATGGTTGAACAACCCACGAAACAGGACTGGAGCGGCGTTTTCACGCTGGGGCTTATTTGGGGCGGCACATTCATGGTCGTCGCGATGGCTTTGGAAGGCTATGGCCCGATTACCGTGGCGACATCGCGCACCACTTTGGGTGCGATGACATTGCTTGTCCTGATGCGGATCACCGGGCGCCGTATGCCGGTTTTGACACCCGCGCTGACAACATCAATCCTGCTGATTGGCGTGTTGTCGACTGCGGTGCCTTTCATGCTGCTCAGCTGGGGGCAGCAATATGTACCCTCGGCCTTTGCAGGGCTGTCCATGGCCGCAATTCCGCTGATGGTGCTGCCGCTGGCGCATTTCTTTTCCGATGAGCCGCTGAACCTGCGTCGGTTTCTGGGCGTATGCCTTGGGTTTTCCGGCGCATTGGTCCTGATCGGACCCGGTCTGGCAAAGCTGGGTCAAGGGACCGAGCCGCTGGCGCAGCTGGCCTGTATCTCTGCCGCCCTCTGCTATGCCTCGACATCGATTCTGACACGACGCTGCCCGCCGGTCGAGCCGCTGGCGCTGGCCGCGCTGACCCTGCTGGTCGGCGCTGTTCTGCTGGTGCCCATCATGCTGCTGGTCGAAGGTGTCCCTACTTGGCAGGGCAACCGCCCATCGCTGGCCCTGATTGTCCTTGGGCTGATCCCCACAGCTTTCGCCAATTTGCTGCGGGTTTCGATCACCCGCAGCGCCGGATCGGTGTTTTTGACGCTGGTGAATTATCAGGTGCCGATCTGGTCGATGGTGTTCGGGGCCTGGATCCTGTCCGAGGCCCTGCCCCTGCGGTTCTACGTCGCCCTGGCCCTGATCTTGACGGGCATGGCCATCAGCCAATGGTTCAGCCTGCGCAGGGTTCTGTTCGGGCGCTAGCCTGCGGCGGCTTCGACCTCGGCCACGATACTGTCGACGACCTGTACCAGCAGCGCGTCATCCTCGCATTCGGCCATAACGCGGATCAGCGGCTCGGTGCCGGATTTGCGGATCAGCAACCGGCCCTGCCCGTTCAGCCGCGCCTCGGCATCGGCAATGGCAGCTTTAACGCTTTGAACTTCAAGCGGAGTTTGACCGTTGGCATAGCGGACGTTCTTCAACAGCTGCGGCACGGTTTCGAACTGCTTGGACAGGTCCGAGGCTTTGCGACCAGACAGAACCATCTCGGCCAGGAAATGCAGGCCGGCCATCAGGCCGTCACCGGTGGTGGCATAATCGCTCATCACGATATGACCGGATTGTTCACCGCCCAGGTTGAAGCCGCCTTCGCGCATGCGCTCGACCACATAGCGGTCGCCGACAGCCGTGCGTTCCAGTCGCATGCCGTGTGACGAGAGGTGCCGTTCGAGCCCCAGATTGGACATCACCGTGGCCACAAGGGCATCGCCTTTCAACTGCCCGGATTTTTTCCAGGCCGTCGCTAGCAGCGCCATAAGCTGATCGCCATCGGCGATCTGACCGGTCTCGTCGACGATAACAACCCGATCCGCGTCGCCGTCCAGACAGACACCAACGTCAGCGCCATGCGCCACGACGGTTTCGGCGGCCAGTTGCGGCTTGGTCGATCCGCAGTTGAGGTTGATGTTCTTCCCATTGGGCGAAATCCCGATCGGGATCACGTCTGCACCCAGTTCCCAAAGAACCTCGGGCGCGGTGCGGTGGGCGGCGCCATTGGCACAGTCGATCACCACCTTGAGACCATCCAGACGCACATCGCGCGGCAGCGAGGATTTTACACGCTCGCCATATCTGAACCGGGCGTCATCAACACGACGCGCCCGTCCGATATTCTGGGCCTGAGCAGGCCGGACACCTTCGTCGATCAGCTTTTCGATGTCGATCTCGGCCTGATCGGACAGTTTATAACCGTCGGGGCCAAAGAACTTGATGCCGTTGTCCTCTGCCGGGTTGTGGCTGGCCGAGATCATGACACCCAGATCGGCCCGCATCGACCGCGTCATCAGGCCCACCGCAGGCGTCGGAACCGGTCCTAACAACAGCACATTCATTCCCGTTGACGTCAGACCGGCGGTCAGCGCGTTTTCCAGCATATAGCCGGACAGGCGTGTGTCCTTGCCGATGACGACCCGGTGCACACCGGTCGCATCACGCCGGAAATAGCGCCCCACCGCAGCCCCGATGCGCAACGCCATTTCCGCCGTCATCGGATGCGTGTTGGCCGTGCCCCGCACCCCGTCGGTTCCGAACAGCTTGCGCATTGGTGTCACTCCGTGATTTTCCGTGAGACCGGATTACCGGACAGCGGCCCATAGACGCAAGGCCTGAGCGGTCTCGGCGACGTCGTGAACGCGAATGATCTGCACGCCCTGAGACAATCCGGCCAAAGCCACAGCAATTGAACCCGGCGCGCGGGCAGTCTTGTCAGGCTCCCGTCCAATTGTTCCGATAAAGCCCTTGCGGGACACGCCCAGCAGGATCGGGCAGCCAAGCCCGTGAAACAGGCTGAGATTGCGCAGCAAGGTCAGGTTGTGATCCTCGGTCTTGCCGAAACCGATACCTGGATCGACGATGATCAGGTCGCGCCGAAGCCCCAAGTTTTCCAGCAGAGCGATCTGGGTTTCGAGGAAGTCATAAACATCCAGCAACACGTTGTCGTAGCTGGGGTTTTCCTGCATCGTGGCTGGATCACCCTGCATATGCATGACGCAGACCGGTGTGCCCTTGTCGGCGCAAAACGGTGCCAATTCGGGATCGAAAGTGAACCCCGAGACATCGTTGACCAGCCCCGCGCCCGCCGCACACGCCGCTTTGGCGACGCTGGCTTTGCGGGTGTCGATTGAAATCAGGGCATCCGTTTGTGCGCGAATCGGCTCGATCACCGGGCGGGTGCGGGCAATTTCCTGATCTGCCGGAATGAAATCCGCGCCCGGGCGCGTTGATTCCCCGCCAATATCCAGAATGGTGGCTCCATGCGCCACCATCCTTGCAGCGGCATCGCGGGCGGCCTCGACGGAACTGTGAACACCCCCGTCCGAGAAACTGTCAGGCGTGGTGTTGAGAATGCCCATGATGTGCGGCACCTGCATATCCAGCCTGGCGATGGGTGCGCGCGGGCGGGTCAACCGCTCCAGTGCCCCACCGGGAATATCCGATGCTGCCATGATCTGCGGTGCGGTATCGCGCCCAAGCGCTTCGACATGGGTAAACCACAGGGGCTGACCGGCCAGAGAATACGCGCCAGCGGGCCGGGTCTGGCCGTGCTGAACCAGCGGTCTGAAATAGATGCTCACAATTCGGCCTGATCCACGGCCACAGCCCGCAGGGGGGTTTTGGGCGTTTTCGGCAATTCGCCGCCGATGACCATCATTTCGCTGGCTTCAAAGGTCGCGGCAAACCATGCGGCCAAAGCCACGGCGTCGGAGGGCGCGGCGGACGGACCATCCACCGCGTCCAGCACGATCTTGGACGGGGCCCAGACACAGATCTGGCCGTTCTTCGTGGCCCAGTCCAGTTCCGTCCGGGTTGAAACCACCTTGCAGCGGTGATCGCGCGCGGCCAGAACCCACGCGTTCTGCTCGATCGCCAGCAGGTCAATCCGGCGCTGTGTCATTGCGTGGCCGGTTTGCGGCGCAGCCAGGTCTGACGCCCCCACACACAGGATCAGCGGGCGCTGTCGGTTCTGCAACTGGTCGATCCACCCGGTCAGATTGTCCGACGCGATAGCGTCATTCGACAAGTAGACCAGACGGGGATGCGGGCGATCTTCCTCGGTCACGTCGTGATGAACCGAGTCTTTCCCCCGCACGATCTCGACCCCGAGAGCGCCTGGGCCGCGATCCAGTTTTTCGATGCGAACAAAGACCCTTACAGCCTGTGGTTCATGCAAGATACGTTCGGCTACACGCTCGGCCAGGGTTTCAAGCAGGTTCAGACGCTCGGCCGCGAGTTCATAGGCAATGGATTCCGTCACCCGGTCATAAGACAGGATGCGATCCACATCGTCGTCAATCGGGTCGGTCAGAGGCCGGACTTCGACCACGATATTGAAACAGATCCGCTGGGTTGTTCCCCGCTCGGCCTGAAACGCACCGATTTCAACCTCGACAATATGGTCGCGCAGGGAAATGCGGTCCAGCGGCCCTCGGGGCGAGGTCGCCTCGGACCGTTCGGTCGGGTGCGCAAATGCCAGTCGGATTTCAGAACTCATGGGTCCGGCCTTTTCGGCTTGTTGCAGGGCTTGCCCTCTATAGGCGTTGCAAGGGCCTATAACATTCAAACAAACGCCATTCCAACCGCCGAATGCGGCGTCAGGTAACGCGAAACCAGCTCATCATACCCGAAGCGGCATGTCCCAGCATATGGCAATGCAACAGCCAGTCCCCCGGATTATCCGCGACCAGAGCGATCTGGCGGGTTTGTCCGCGATCAACCAAAACAGTATCGCGCCACGGGCCAAGCGATCCGTCCGGCTGGATCAGTCGGAAGTGGTGACCGTGCAAATGCATGGCATGTGGAAAGACTGTTTCATTGACGAACTCGATCCTGTGAAGACCCCCGGTCCGGGCATCCAGAAACGGGTCGGACGGGCGTTCCGCATAACCGTTCAGGGCCCAGAACCGGCCCAACTGCGCCAGTTCCTGGCCTGGCAATTCTGTGTCCCCGATCCGGGCGCTATCCAGCCAGCGCATCGCCCCGCCTTGCAGGGACATCCGGTGCAATGGTGCGGATGAGACATCCTCGATGACTGGCAAAGGGTTGGGCGGCAACGCTGACACGCCTTGTCGCGGCGCAGGTGCGAGAGGTTCGTCAACATCAAACCGAACGATGCCAAAGGCACCATCGCGCTCAACACTCACCAGACTTGCCGTATCGCCCGCAGCCACGACATCCACAACAAGATCGATGCGTTGTGCGGGGGCGATTGGGAAAGCCCCAGACAATGGGATCGGCTTTTCCAGTGGCATACCGTCAAGAGCGACGATCCAACCAGACAACCCGTCAAGATTCAGGTCAAAAATCCGCGCGTTGGAGGCGTTGATCAGGCGTAGCCGGAGACGGTCGTTCTGTCGCGCCTCAACGCGCGGGTCAAGGGATCCGTTGACAGTGATGATATTCCCCAGCCGACCAGCATGGCTGAGATCATGGCCATTGTCGAAATCATCCGTGATCTGAGCGGTTTCCGGATCAAGCCGCCAGTCGTCCAGCATCAATACCAGATCCTGATCCACATCAGGGGCAGCAGTTTCTTCGACGATCAGCGGCCCGTAAAGCCCGCGCGCAACCTGTTCCATCGACTGGTTATGCGCATGGTACCAATAAGTCCCTGCGTCTGGAACGACGAAGGAGTAATCAAAGCTTGCGCCCGTCTCGACTGCGTCCTGCGTCAGGCCGGGCACGCCGTCCATGGCGTTTTCGATGCGAATTCCGTGCCAATGGACCGACGTGGCTTGCGGAAGCTGGTTCATCAGGGTGCGCTGGATGCGGTCGCCCTGCCTGACACGCAGTTCAACGCCCGGGACAGACCCGTCATATGTCCAGACTTCCGTTTCAGGATAACTTGCTGGCGCGATCGGGTGTTTGGCTACACGCGCATTAAGCGGTGCAAAACCCGCGCTGGCCACACGCGGCATCAGCAATGCTGCGGCGGCGGATTGCAAAAGGTGTCTGCGGTTCAAAATCATCACGGGCCTCCTGGCCCGCAATATAGGGTGCAACCTGCCCCACGCCAGCAAGCTTCCAGCGCGGGTGCGTCAATCAGTTGCTCGCTGTCCGGTAGTTGTGACGGTAAAAAACATGCACGCCGATTTTCGCGGTCTGTTTATAGACCCGCGACCAGGACGGGCGCACCGACGTCGTGTGATAGTGTGTTGCCCCTTCGGTCAACTCATCCGCCACGCCATCAATGGCTGCCCGCGCGACTTTCGCCACACGCTCATACGCCTTTTTCTCGTGGATTACTTCCTTGCGGCCATCGCAGGTGTATGTGAACTGGCACTGGTATTTCTTGCCGGTCCCCTGATGGATCACGCCGCACAGGGAATCCGGGAAACGGCTGCTTTTGACCCGGTTCAGGATCACCTCGGCAACCGCGAACTGGCCGCGCACGCTTTCGCCGCGCGCCTCGAAGTACAGGGCTTCGGACAGGCATTTCCAGTTTTCACCACCGGAGGCCTTTGGTTGCTGGTCAAGCCAGTCTTTGGAGAAGGACACTTCGACAGGTTCAGCCGCCTTGCGGGGCTGGAACAGCTTGAAATAGTCCCGAAAACTTTGCGCTGGCAGCTCGCTGCGGGCGACAAGTTCTTGTTTTGCAGTATCAGTCGCTTCCTTCTCAGCGAAGGATGCACTCGGCAGAACGGTTGCCGCCACTGCGGCAACAGCCAATATGTAACGTAGCATCAGATAACCTCGCACAGGCACATCACGCGCCTTACCCTCCCCCGGCGGGCGCGACGAGGCTGATACCCCAGACTGACGCAAAGGTCCAGTATCTTGAAAAAAGCAAGTGGAAAATCGCCCGTAGCGAAAATATTTTTCGCCTACGAGTGACCGTATAACCCACTATTCCTTGGGGTTCGGCGCGGTGTCAACCCCCAAGTCTGGAGGAAATCGCCAGTTGAGCGGCAGCCAGCCGAGCGACCGGAACCCGGAACGGTGAGCATGACACATAGTCGAACCCAAGATCGCGACAGATGGCGATTGATTCGGGGTTCCCGCCGTGTTCGCCACAGACCGAAAGGGTCACATCCGGCTTCGCGGCACGCCCGCGTTCTGCCCCGAGTTTCAGCAGCTCGCCCACCCCGTCCGGATCAAGGACATGGAACGGATCTTCGGTAAAGACCCCCTGCCGCACGTAAGCGGACATGAAACGACCGGCATCGTCGCGGGACAGGCCGTAGGTCATCTGCGTCAGGTCGTTCGTTCCAAAACTCATGAAAGCAGTCTGTGGCGCGATCTCTTCCGCGCGCAGACAGGCGCGTGGCGTTTCGACCATGACGCCCAGCCGATATTCGAACTTCTGCCCCCGTTCCGATTCAACGGCGGCGGCGACCGAGTCGATGCGGGATTTGACCAGTTCAACCTCGCGCTTGGCGGATACCAGCGGGATCATCACTTCGGGCACCACCGGAGCACCGTTTTTTCGGGCGTCAAGCGTGGCTTCAAAAATCGCGCGCGCCTGCATGTCGTAGATCTCGGGCACAGTGACACCCAGACGAACGCCGCGCAGGCCCAGCATGGGGTTGTATTCGGTCATCGCCTCAACCCGGCGTTCGACGTCGGACACGGGCAGATCCAGCGCCTCGGCCAACTCCCGTTGCCCGGTGCGCGTTGTCGGCAGAAATTCATGCAAGGGTGGATCGAACAGGCGGATGCAGACAGGCTGACCTTCCATGATCCTGAACAGCTGAACGAAATCCTCGCGCTGCATCGGAAGCAGGCGTTCCAGCACCGCCGCCCTGCCCGCCGAGGTTTGCGCAAAGATCATTTCGCGCATCACGATCAGACGGCCGGGGTCAAAGAACATGTGTTCGGTCCGGCACAGACCGATCCCCTGGGCCTGAAAGTTCCGGGCCGTCTGCGCATCAGCCGGTGTGTCGGCATTGGCGCGGATTTCGATGTCACGCTCGGCATCGGCCCAGCCCATCAGTGTCTGGAAACAGTCATCCAACGCGGCCTCGAGCATGGCGGGCTGACCGGCCAGCACCTGACCCGAGCTGCCATCAATGGTGACAATATCGCCGGTTTTGAATACCCGGCCATCCGGTGCGGTCAGCATCTTGTCTTTCGTCTGAAACCGCATTTCCGAGGCCCCGACGATACAGGGCAGACCCAATCCGCGCCCGATCACGGCCGCGTGGCTGGTCATGCCGCCTTTTTCCGTCAGAACCGCAACGGCGGCGTGCATCCCGCGCACATCCTCGGGCGAGGTTTCCCGGCGCACCAGAACACATGCCTCGCCACGGGCGGCACTGGCCTGTGCTTCGGCCGAGGTAAACACGATCTTGCCGGTCGAGGCACCGGGGCTGGCACCAATGGCCGTGGTCAGCACATCGCGTTGCGCATCGGGGTGGACCTGACGGTGCAGTAGTTCGTTCAGCGCGTGCGGGTCGACACGCATCACCGCCTCTTGCGGCGGTATGATACCGTCTTCGGCAAGACGTACGGCAATGCGCATGGCCGCGCGGGCCGATCGCTGCACCCGGACACCATCCAGAATATGCACGGTGCCGTCCTGAATGACGAATTCGACCTGCATCTCTTCGCGCAGTTTCTCGCGCATTAGCGCGGCCTGAGCCTTGACCTCGGCGAAAGCATCTGGTGCGACCTCTTCCAGCGACGGGCCGCGCGGGTCTTTTTCCAGAAACAGGGCTGCCACATCTTCACCCAGCGCATCGCGCCCCTGACTCTGGCTTAGATAGCGGCCGGTGATTTGTGGCATTCCGGTTGTGGAATCAACCAGTTGCAGAACACCCGATCCGCATTCCCCTTTCCCGACGCCGGGGATCATCTCTTGGATGACCAACCCAAGCCCGGCATCTGCGGGTGCCCCCTTGGCCTGCCGCAGCAAGCGCGCGGACGTCCCGTCCCATGCACGCGCCATCGAGCGCAGAACGCCGATCAGCTGTTCGCCCCTGTCCTGCGGAAAGACCTCGTCGGTTTCATCCTCGTAGGCGCGCAGCGAGTGGCGCAACCCCTCGCGGCCATCAGCTTCGATGTCATCGAACACATCCGCATCCAGCCGTGCCACGTGGATCGCATAGCTTTGAACGAACCGCAGATACAGAGCTGCGGCGGCCTCGGCTCCCATGGTGTCGGACAGGTCGACATAGCGCGCGTCGTTCATTCCGATATTGAGAACCGCGCCGGGGCCGCCCCAATCGGGGTCTTCGGAACTGGGTCGGACGCATAGCAACGAGGTCGGGTCGAACTGTTCGAGGATCGCCGCAATATCCGGGATCGCCCCTTCTGCAATCTGGTGAACGGCATCAAATGACAGCGCAACGGTTCGGGGCACCGGCAGGTCCAGCCGGACCAGACGTTGCAGACATTTGGCCCGCCCGCCATGTGTATGGGCGGTGACAGGCGCGTCGGATGTAATGAGCGTTGTATTCGGATTATTCTGCACTGCAGCACCTTTTGGTTTGTCTGCAGCATAGGCGCTTGCGCCCTTCACGCAAGTGCGTTGTGGGCGCGCCTGCCAGTGCGCCCAGTCGTTTACCCTTCGATCCGGGTCAGATCGGCCACGCTGGAGCAGATCTGCCGGATCTGGCTGAGAAGGTTCAGCCGGTTGCGGCGAACAATGTCATTGTCGGTGTTGACCTGCACATCCTCAAAGAACGCATCCACCGGCCCGCGCAGCCCCGCCATGGCGGCCATGGCCGTGGGGAAATCTTCGGATTTCAGCGCGGGTTGGATTTGCGCATGTGCTGCATCCAAAGCGGCAAACAATGCCTTTTCGCTGTCGGTCTCGGCGAATTTCACATCCGCACCGTAGGAATATTCCACCCCGTCCTTTTCTTCGGCCTGGGTCAGGATGTTGTTGGCGCGCTTGAAGCCCTGCACGAGGTTTTCGCCATCCTCGGTCGCAATCACCGCGTTCAGCGCGCGGGCGCGTTTGACCAGCAGGTTGAGATCATCATTGCCGTCCATCGCGATACAGGCGTCAATGACATCGTGACGGATACCTTCGTCGCGGAGGAAGACCTTGAGACGGTCGTGGAAGAAGGAAAGGAGATCGTCGGATGCGTCGGGGATCTTCTTTTCAAGGCTCAGGAAATCGGCACCCGACAATTCTCCCAGCTTTTCCTTGACAGTCTGGAAGGCTGCGCCAAACACGCCATGATCTGCGATTTCATCCAACAGTTCGTCAACATTTTCAGCCGCCAGCGCCTCGTTTGCAGCGCTTTCAGCACGCAGCAGCTGTCTGTCGAAAAACTGATCCAGATGCAGACGCAGGTCATTGTCGAGCACCAACCGGATAACCCCCAGCGCCGCACGGCGCAAGGCAAACGGGTCTTTCGAGCCAGTAGGCTTTTCATCAATCGCCCAGAACCCGGTCAGTGTGTCCAGCTTGTCGGCCAATGCAACGGTCACCGACAGCGGAGCAGTGGGGACATCATCCGACGGCCCCAAAGGCGAGTAATGCTCTTGCGCGACGGCGGCCACGGCGGCATCTTCACCTGCCGCTTCGATGTAATACCGCCCCATAAGGCCCTGAAGCTCGGGGAATTCGTAGACCATTTCCGAGCTGAGGTCGGCCTTGGCCAGGCGCGCGGCTTTTTCAGCCTGATCGGCATCGGCACCGGTTACTGGTGCCAGTTCGCGGGCCAACGCGGCGATACGACCGATCCGGTCGGCCTGCGTTCCCAGTTTGTTGTGGAAGGTGACGTTTTCCAGCGCGCGGGTCCATTGTGCAATGTCCGATTTGGCAATGCGCAGGTCATTTTCCCAAAAGAACTTGGCATCGGCCAGACGGGCCGACAGCACTTTCTGATTGCCCGCCAGAATGGTCGCGCCATTGTCAGCGGTTTCGCGGTTCGCAACAATGACGAACCGTTCAATCCGGCCCGTTTTGGGATTGCGGACCGAGAAGAACTTTTGGTGTTCTTTCATCGAGGTTTGCAGCACCTCGGGCGGCAGGTCGAGGAATTCGTCGTCGATCCGCCCCATCAGGACAACCGGCCATTCGACCAGACCGGCGACCTCGGCCAGCAGGCCCTGATCTTCGACCAGTTCAAGACCGGCGGCAAAGGCCATGTTCTGGGCGTCGTTCCAGATGTGCCGGGCGCGTTCCTCGGGGGAAAGAACCACGAAAGCCCGCTTCAGCTTGGCCGCGTAATCGTCGAAAGACGTGACCGAAAAGCGGTTGGGCGCCATAAAGCGGTGGCCTGCTGTGGTGTCGCCGGACGAAATGCCGTCGACATCCATTGGAACCACCTGCGCCCCGGCCTCATCCGTCAGAATGCACAGGATCGAATGCAGCGGACGCACCCAGCGCAAGCTGCCACCGCCCCAGCGCATGGACTTAGGCCAAGGGAAATTGCGGATGGTGGTTTCGAGCACTTCGGCAATGATCTCTGCCGCAGGGCGACCGGCCTTTTCGATGGTGGCGAAATAGATGGCCCCCTTGGGCGTTTCGCGTTCTTCCAGCTGATCACGGGTCAGGCCCGCGCCGCGCAGGAACCCTTCGATTGCCTTGTCGGGTGCGCCTACTTTTGGACCCTTGCGTTCTTCCCGGATGGTGGGGCTTTTCGCCAGCAGCCCCTCGACCGCCAGCGTCAGGCGGCGGGGCGTGGTCAGGGCGGCCGCGCTTGCATAGGTCAGACCGGCCTCGACCAGACCATCGGTAATCCGCTTTTTCAGATCCTCGCCGGCACGGGCTTGCATCCGTGCGGGGATCTCTTCGGAGAACAGTTCGATCAGCAGGTCGGGCATTGTCGGTCCTTAGAAATTGACGATCGTCTGAATGACGATGGCATTGGCGATATCCACAAAAAAGGCGGATACAAGGGGCAGCACGATAAAGGCAATAGGCGATGGGCCATATCGCTTGGTCACGGCTGTCATATTTGCGATAGCGGTGGGTGTGGCCCCCAACGCAAAGCCGCCAAACCCGGCGGCCAGTACGGCGGCGCGATAGTTGGACCCCATGACCGGGAACAGCACCCAAAGGACGAACAGCACCGCGAACACCGTCTGCGCTGTCATGATCACGGCAATGGCCATGCCCAGCTGCGCGATGGTCCAGAGTTGCAGGCTCATCAGCGACATTGCGAGAAACGCGCCCAGCGCAAATTCCGAAATCAACGCCAGCGATGGAGTGCGCGACACTTTCGGAGCACCGGGAAACAGCGCATCCCGCAGATTGGCGATCACGATGCCCATGATCAGACAGGGCACGAACAGCGGCAGTTTCAGCCCGGCGGCGGCAATTGATTCATTCAGCGCATACCCCGAGATGATCGCAAGGTTCAGGTGCAGCAGGACGCGCATGACGGTCAGATGATCGATGCTTGTGGTGTGCCCGTCATGCTCATCCGGCAATCCGACGCTGGGTTCTTCGTCAGGGCGGTCAGGCGTCAGGCCGCGCCGTTCGACCAACAGGCGCGCAATCGGGCCGCCAACCAGCGCAGCAAGGACCAATCCAAGGGTGGCGACTGCCACACCCAGTTCGGTCGCGCCGTCAAGGCCCGTTGCCTGCGCCACATCCGGCGCCCATGCAATTGCCGTTCCGTGCCCACCGATCAGGGCAGCCGATCCGAACAACACACCGGCCTGTGCGGGATAGCCGAAGATCGCCGCCCCAGCCGCGCCGATCACATTCTGAAAGACAATCGTCGCCAGAGTAAGAATCAAAAGCAAGATTAACGGCTTACCACCCGCAATGAGGTCAGACAGGCGGGCGTTCAGGCCGATCCCGGCAAAAAACAGGACCAGCAGGAAATCGCGGGCTGTCAGGCCAAAGGACAGTTCGATCCTGAATACCAGATAGAGCATCAGAACCACCAGCGAGGCCAGCAGGCCTCCTGTTACGGGTTCGGGGATGTTGAAATTGCGCAGGGTTGTCACACGTGCGTTGATCTCGGCCCCGATCAGATAGACCGCAAACCCCAGAGTGGCCGTCAGGAAATCGGGGATTTCTATGACATGGCCCACGATCTGCTCCTTCAGTTTTCCGGGCGCGGCGGGCATTCCTCGCCCACGACGGTACCGTCATAGGCTTTTTCACCACAATTGTTCAACGCGTGCCAGACATAGCCCTTGCCATCCGCGGTGATCGCCACAATCCGGTCGACGCCGAAATGGATGTTCTTCACCCCCATGAACGCCCGCGCCTGCCCGGATTCAAGCGCATCCGCCAAAGACACCGCATCGTAGCATTCAAACCATCCCGGTGCGGTCAGGGGTTCGGAGTTTTCGACAGGCACGTATCCAGCCATCTGGTCCGGCGACAATTCGGTTTCGAAGCAGGCACGATACCGGATCGGCGAACTGTCGGCGTCGATTGCCTGAAACCCGGAATAGGCGATGGGCTCGGGCACACCGCCCGAATCCGTAATCAGGGCAACGTCCTGCCCCGGTTGCGGTTCGACCTCATAATAATAGCCGTAGACCTGTAGATAATACATGCCGACGCCTGCCACGATGGCCGACAGCAGCAGAAGAATTGTCAGCAGTTTTCCCGTCATCTTTCAGGCCGCCTCTTTCAAGTTCTTGTAAAATAGGACAGGTTTCATCCGGGGACAGGCAGAAACGAGGTCAACACGATGGAATCCACCCTTGCCGTCGGATTTTTCGGCGCATTGTTTGCGATCATGAACCCGGTCACCAACCTGCCGGTGTTTCTGAGCGTCACTCAGGACCTGTCCGCCGCCGAACAACGCAAGATTGCGGTCAAAACAGCGGTTTACTGCCTGATCCTTGGCGGCGCCTTTGCCTTGGTCGGTAGTCAGGCGCTTGGCCTTTTTGGCATTAGTGTCAATCATCTGCGCGTCGCCGGTGGTCTGGTTGTCATGATGATCGGCCTTAACATGCTGAACGGACACGAAAGCACCTCTCATCACGGGACGAAGGGGGAAAAGGACGCTTACCCCGAACCGGATACCGTCGCCTTTTATCCGCTGGCCTTTCCCGTTTTGGTCGGCCCCGGCACGATCACCACGCTGATCCTGTATGCACACCAGATCAAGAAGCCCGTAGAAGCCATTGTTTATGCTGGTGTATTCCTTGCCATTGTTGGCCTGCTTCTGATCACGTTCTGGAACGCGGCCTGGCTGGCCCAACGCCTGTCCGACACCGCGCGCGTGATCATGAGCCGCTTTATGGGGATGATTCTGGCGGCTATCGCCGTCAGCATGATCGCGGACGGCCTGAAAGCCCTGTTGCCGGGGCTGGCCTGATCGCCTCATCCGGCGCTGAACCCGGCGGCCTCGGTCTGCACAAAGGCATCCGCGCATTGCTTGGCCAGCGCCCGCACGCGCCCGATATAGGCCTGCCGTTCGGTGACCGAGATCACGCCCCGTGCATCCAGCAGATTGAAGATGTGTGACGCCTTGATGCATTGGTCATAGGCCGGATGCGCCATGATAATACGCTTGCCGGTTTTCGGGTCGTCATGTGCCTGCGCCAGGATAGTGGCGCATTCAGCCTCGGCCTCTTCGAAATGGCGCAGCAGAACCTCGGTATTGGCCACGTCAAAGTTCCAGCGGGCGTATTCCTCTTCCGTCTGTTTGAAGATGTCGCCGTATTTCAGCGGGCTGGGCGATTGCGGATCGTTGAACGGCATGTCCATCACGTGGTCGATGCCCAGCACATACATCGCCAGACGCTCGAGCCCATAAGTCAGCTCGCCCGAGACAGGCGTGCAGTCATGGCCGCCGACCTGCTGGAAATAGGTGAACTGGCTGACTTCCATTCCGTCACACCAGACTTCCCAGCCAAGCCCCCAAGCGCCCAGCGTGGGGCTTTCCCAGTCGTCTTCGACAAAGCGGATATCATGCAGGTCCATGTCGATGCCGATGGCCTGAAGGCTGCCCAGATACAGCTCCTGCAAATCCGGAGGGCTGGGTTTGATCAGCACCTGATACTGGTAGTAATGCTGAAGCCGGTTGGGGTTTTCGCCATAGCGCCCATCCGTGGGACGGCGCGACGGTTGAACATAGGCTGCGGCCCATGCCTTGGACCCCAGCGCCCGCAAAGTGGTAGCGGGATGGAACGTCCCTGCCCCGACCTCCATGTCATAGGGTTGCAGAATCGCGCAGCCTTTCGAGGCCCAGTAGGACTGAAGCCTAAGGATGATTTCCTGAAATGAACGCGGTGCACTGGTCGGTTCGGTCATGACATTCCCTCTGGGCGCCCCGTGCGCCCGGTTCCGGTCGGTTTGGCCCTTCCTATGCAAGGGGCCGAGGGGCGTCAACGGGGCTTTGGGCTGTGGCTGTATCTGCGCGGCCACACCACAAATTCCCCGCATTCACAGCATGGTATTTGGCAAATGAAATCGCGTATTCTGCACCTCAGTACAAACACCGCATAACACGGGCAGACTATGACACGCGTATTTTCAGCAATTCTTTTGTTTCTTCTGGTCGGCCTGCGCGCCGCGACCGCACAACAAGATCCCGGCGTCTGGGTTCAGGTCGAGGCGCAGCCGTCGCTGCGCGAAGCGCAGGACCGGGCGCAAGCCTATGCCAGCACCCTGCCCGATGTGAACGGGTTTCGGCTGAACAGCGGCTGGTATGCCATCGTCATTGGCCCCTATTCGCGCGGCGATGCCGAGCAGGTTTTGCGCGTATACCGGGCCGAGGGGCAGATCCCGCGTGACAGCTTTGTCGCGTTTTCAAGCGCGTTGGGGCAACAGTTCTGGCCGGTCGGCGAAAACGCGGTGAACCGCGACGTTGTTAGCGTGCTGACAGAACCGGCAGCACGGGCGGAAGAACCCGTGGCGGTTACGACCGCACAGGATTCGGATGAAACCCGCGAACAGGCGTTGCAATCCGAGCGCCTTTTGACGGCGCAGGAACGGAAAGACCTGCAAACAGCCCTGCAAGCGGCGGGTTTCTATAATTCGACCATCGATGGCGCTTTCGGTCAGGGAACCCGCCGGTCGATGGGCGATTGGCAGCGGTTCAACGGGTATGAGGCGACGGGCGTTCTGACCACGGTGCAACGCAAGGCCCTGATGGATGAATACAACGCGCCGCTGATCTCGGCCGGGATGGACCGGTATTCCGATGACGCGGCCGGAATTGCGCTGGACATGCCGTTGGGTACAGTCAGCTTTGACCGCTATGAGGCACCGTTCGTGCATTTCAAAAGCGCCTCGGATCTGAACGCCCAGGCCCTTTTGATCAGTCAGGAGGGTGACAAGAACACGCTGCGCGCCCTTTACGAGGTGATGCAGTCGCTTGAGATTGTTCCGCTGAATGGCCCGCGCGAGCTGGGCCGCGACCAGTTCACCCTTGAAGGGC
This sequence comes from Ruegeria sp. AF1, assembly GCF_056542125.1. Lineage (NCBI taxonomy): Bacteria > Pseudomonadati > Pseudomonadota > Alphaproteobacteria > Rhodobacterales > Roseobacteraceae > Ruegeria > Ruegeria sp. AF1. The sequence goes on along the minus strand of NZ_JBQFZG010000006.1, from coordinate 144,559 downwards.
GCGGCAATGGGATCGTGTCATTCACGCAGGCGCGGCTGGATGATGGAAAGATCAAGGGCTTTACACTCGTCTGGCCCGAAGGGGACGAAGCGCGCCGCCTGCGTGTTCTGGCTGCGATGGCGACCAGCCTGAGCACAACCGGCGCGGTTCTGGATGCCGCCGCCGGTGCGGATGCGGAACAGCGCATCGATCTGGTCTCGGGTCTTCAGATCCGCAAGCCCCGGCTGTCGCGGTCGGGCTTTTTCGCTGGTACGGACGGCACGGTTCTGACGGTGTCCGAAGCCGCCGAAAGCTGCACCCGGATCACTCTGGAGGGGGATCAGGAGGTTCAGCTGGCGCTGACGGACCCGGAGCTTGGTGTTTCGGTCTTGCGCCCTGCAAAAGCTCTTGCCCCCATGAGTGTTGCTGCTTTCAGCACCACCCAACCGCGCATCCAGTCCGAAGTGGCCGTATCCGGCTTTTCCTACCAGGGGGCTTTGGGCGCACCGACGCTGACCTACGGCCAAATCGCGGATATCCGTGGCCTGAACGGCGAGACGGGTGTCAAACGGCTGGCGCTGAACGCACAGCCCGGCGATGCGGGCGGGCCGGTCTTCAACGACAGCGGCAACGTGGTTGGCATGCTGCTGCCCACACCGTCCGAGGGGCGCACCCTGCCCGCGTCAGTCAGCCTTGCGGCAACGGTCGAGCGGTTGACAGAAATCCTGACGAAAGCCGGTGTTTCCGGTCAGTCGAGCGAGGAAACCACCCGGATTTCCCCCAACGAGCTGAACCGGCGCGCGACCGGAATGACGGTTCTGGTGCATTGCTGGGATTGAACGCGCGCAGATATTGAAACCAGACATTGAAACATCAAAGCGCCGCATGAACCTGCGGCGCTTTTATTTGTTACAGAATGTCCGGGGTCACGTGGATCAAGGTCGGGACAGGTGCATCGAAAGCCGCGCGAACCGCGCTCTGCATCTCAGCCAGAGATGAAGGGGCTGAGGCGCGCGCGCCAAAAGCTTCGGCCAGCTTGCAGAAGTCCGGGTTATGCGCCACCACTGCATTGGGCGCGATCTGGCTGCGGACCATGCTGTCTTCGATTTCTTTCAGTTTGCCATTGTCCCACAGGATGATCGGCAGCGACAAACCCAGTTCGACCGCAACACCCAGTTCCTGCATCGTATAGTGGAACCCGTAATCCCCGGCGATAACCGCCGTTGGTTTGCCGCGCCGCGCCACCGTGCCGCCAATTCCGGCCGGTAGACCATAGCCCAGCGTTCCGAACCCGGTCGGATGGTGCCAGTGATGCGGATAGGCCATGTCCCACACCTCTTTCGCGACATAGGCGAATTGGGTCATGTCGGAATAAATCATGGTATCAGCGGGCATCGCGGCGCGCAGCGCATCGGCCACTGCTGCAATTCCGGGCCGTTCGGCATCCACCTCGGCCCGCCACCGGGCACGGGTTCCGGAAATCTCGTCGGGCGACCAGCCGGTTGCCGGTTTCAGGTTTTCGGTCGCCTGCCACAAGGCGCGGGCAAAGCTTTCGCTGTCGGTTTGCAATTTGATCGCGGCGCGATGGTGGTCGGACAGGACTTCGGGATCAAGGTCAACGCGGATCAGCGTTGACGAATGCCCAAGGTCGCTGCGCCACAGATCGACCTCGCCCAATTCGGCGCCGACCGCGATGACCAGATCCGCCGAGGCGATAACCTCGGCGCTGCCGGGGCGCGGCAGCGACGCGCCGAAATCCAGCGGATAGTTTGCGCCCGGCAGCCCGCGCCCTGCATATGTAGTAAAACATGCAGCCCCAAGCTGTGTCAGAATCTGCCGCCAGTCGTTGGACTTGCAACCGCCCCCAAGAATGAACAGCGGCCTGCGCGCAAGGTTCAGCATCGAGACAACCGGCGATACGTCAGGCGGCAACGCCTTGGTGCGCAACGCGGGCTGGTTGGGGAAAGGTGCCGGGTCGGCCTCGGCCTGCAACTGCGCGATTGGCACCTGAATGTGCTTGGGGCGCGGGCGCGACAGCTCGAATTCTTCAAAGGCGCGTTCGACCAGCGCATAGGCGGCCTCGGCCGTGTTGGCCTGTGCCGACCAGTCGGCAACAGTTCCGGCCGCAAGGCGCTGGTCCTTCATCTGGTGCAACTGGCCGCGCAGCGCCTGTGTTTCATCAAGGCAGGACGACACCACCAGCATCGGCACCGAGTCGCTGTAGGCCTGCCCGATCGGCGTCATGATGTTGCACAGGCCGGGCCCGGTGATCACATAGGCAACCCCCGGCTTGCCGGTTGCGCGGGCATACCCATCGGCCATAAACCCCGCCCCCTGTTCGTGACGGGCCAGAACATGTTGGATGCCAGCCTCTTCGATGCCGCGATACATTTCCTGATTGTGAACGCCGGGTATACCGAAAATCACGTCCACGCCACGATCCTTGAGCATATGCGAAATCTGCGCGCCAAGGGGTCTTTTCATCAGCCTCTCCAGAATTGAACAGTGAAGATCGCGTAAACGGCCAACAGCTCGAGCCGCCCGACCAGCATCCCGATTGTCAGCAACCATTTGGCCGTGTCGTTGAGATTTGCGAAATTGCCCGCTGGTCCGATCTGATCGCCCAGACCGGGACCGACATTGGCCAGCGCGGTCGCTGCCCCGGAAACGGCTGTGATAAAGTCCAGACCGGTCAGCGCCAGCGCCCAGGACAGCACGCCCATCGATAGGACAAAGAACATGAAGAAGCTCATCACCGAGGTCAGAATACCCTGCCCCACAGGCCGCCCATCATAGAGCGGCACGAACACGCCATGCGGAGACCTGATCCGTTTGATCTGACTTTTGATCGAGGCAAACAGCAGCTGATAGCGGAATATCTTGATCGAACATGCGGTCGATCCCGCGCAGCCGCCAATCAGGCCGATCAGGAAGAACATCATGATCGGAAAGCTGCCCCAGCCCATGTAATCGACACTGGCATAGCCGGTGCCCGAGATGATCGAGGTGATGTTGAACAAAGATTCCCGAAACGCCTGTTCCCAGTGATGCGGAAAGACCGATGTCAGGAAAATCGACATGATGATGACCAGAACCAGAATGGTCGCCAGAAACACGCGAACTTGACTGTCTTTCCACAAGGACGCTGTATGGCCGTTTGCCAGCTGGACGTAGCGCACAAAAGGAAGCGCCGCCAAAATCATGAAGACCGACGCCGCATATTCGGCGGGCCCCGAGAAGGTTCCGAACGAGGCGTCATAATTCGAGAACCCGCCGGTCGAAAGCGTTGTCAACGCATGTACCAGGGCGTCGAAAAAGTTCATTCCCAAACCGGCGTAAACCAGCGCGCAGACAAGTGTCAGGAAGACATAGATGAGCGAAATCTGACCCGCGATCTCTTGCGCGCGAGGCAGGATTTTTCCCATTGTTTCAAAGCCTTCCGAGCGGAAGATTTGCATGCCACCAACGCGCAGCTCGGGCAGGAATACCATGGCGACAACGATGATCCCGATGCCCCCCAGCCATTGCAGGATACCGCGCCACAGCAAAAGCCCCTGCGGCAGGGTGTCCAACCCGGAAATCACTGTTGAACCTGTTGTTGTCAGGCCGGACATCGCCTCGAAATACGCATCGACAAAGCGCAGCTCGGTTTCACCGAACAGAAACGGAATTGCGCCAAACAGGGGCAGCGCCGCCCAAACACCGGTTGTCAACAGGAAGGTCTGGCGGATGGTCAGCCCTTCGCCCACACCGTTCGAGCAGCTCATCGCCAGAACGGACCCGGTCAGCGTCGTGATAATCGCGCTTTCCAGAAACACGTGCCATTCCCCGCGCCCCTCGATCAGGTCCGCGAGCATAGGCAGCAGCATGGTCGCCCCAAGAATGGCGACCAGCAAGCCAATCACATATCCGACCGGGCGAAGATCCATCATGACGCGCAGGGTTGGCGTGCCAACCCGACCGTGTCAAGCAGATGATCCCGGTTTACCCGTCAGTTTTTGGCATCTGCTCCGGGCATCACGGGTGGTTTGGACGGGGCACGAGTTTTTCGCGCCTGCGGTTTGCGCGGCTCTGTGGCCGGGGCAGATTTCGCCTGCACCTCAGCCGGGGCAGGATCGGCCGGTGTCGGCTTAACCTGCGTTGCCTGAACAGGCGCCGGTTTTGCAGGGGCGGGCTTGGGCGTTACGGGCGACACGGTTGCGGTCGCAGGTGTCACCGTAGATTCAACAGGTTTTACTGCTATTTCATCACTAACCGCTGGTGTCGGTTTGGCTGCCGCCGGGGGTGCTGCCGTGGGCCGCGGACTGGCTGAGAACTCAACCGGTGTGGCCGCCGGCTTGGACGGTGCAGGTTTGCGGGCCAGCTTTTTCTTGGGCGTTGACGATTTCACCGGTACGCGTTTCGCACGGGTCGCGGCGGGTTTGGGATTGGCCACCGGTTTTTCCGCCGGTGTTTCCACCGCAGGAACCGGTGCTGATGCTGCCAGGTGCAGGGCGTGGACCGGCACCATCGGCAGTTCAAGTGCCGAACGGGTCATGATCTGTGCGATCTTGATCTGGTTGACGATCGCATAGCCAGCCATGCGTATAGCTGCGGCCTGAAGCTCTAGCGGTTGGGTAATCGGATTCATTCCATAGATCTCCTCTGAAAACGATGCAGCCCGAAGAGTGAGGGTAAAGCGCCCTGCCCGCTCGGAGGGTCCGGGCGGAGGTAGGGGTCTTGCAGTCCAAGGCGTCTCACGTCTCGGCTTCCTTTCGGGTGACACACCATTGAGCGCGCCGGTGTGCCGAAGCTGCATTCCCCGTCAGGATACAGGAAGTCTTCACGCAATTGCAGCATTTTTGCTGCACTGCGGCGAATGAGCGCCGATCAGATAAATCTCTGATTAAATTCTAGCCACTTACCCGAGACGTTCAGCCAACGTGAAACAGGGTCGTAAACAGTTTCGGGTCCAGGCTGGACGCGGTGAAGGTTGGGCCTTCGGTCAGAATCGACACGGCGTCATGGCTGTGCAGGCTCTCTTGATGGCTTGCGACAACGCGAAAATCGCCAACGTGATGATCTGCCAAAAGCTCGGCGCAGAACAGGCGCGCGGCATCTTCGACAAAGATCGGATTGGCTGCGTTCAGCTCGGCAAATGCCTGTTCATCTTCGCGTTTCACCATGACCTGCGTTTCCGTCGGAACCGCACGGCGGCACAGCGCAATCAGGTCTTCAAACCACAGGCAATCCGCATCACAGTCCACGACAACCGAGATCCGCGCGACGGAGCGCTGCGAATGCGGCGTCGCCAGCTGACCACGCATCGACCGGGCATGTTCGCTGAGTTCCAAAGAACATGGGCAGGTCGAGGAATAGACATAGTCAAGGTGCATGATCTTTAGACGCACACCGTTCTGTTCGACCAGTTCCAGCGCTATATCGTAATACTGGTACCCTTCAAGGCCCGAGCGCAGGCTTTTGATCCTGTCCGGGTAGGAAAAGCGCATCTGGATACGGGCGTCGAAGCTGTCCAGATCGGACATGTAATCGTCCAGAGCGGATTCCATGACCTCAAAGCTGAACGTCCGTTCCGCATGTTTGTAGAAAGATCGCATTATCCGGGACATATTGATGCCCTTTTTCTCGGCCTCGAGGCTGACCGTGCCGGTGATCGAGGTTTCCAGCGTCAGGTCTTCGCCCTCTTTCCGGTGGAAGCGGATCGGCAGGCGGAAGTTCGAAATACCCACATGTTGAATCTGCTGTTTGGCCCCACGGATCAGGCTGGACGGGCCGTTCTGCAAATCCGGCAAGGATGCGCGGTACGCCGCATCGACAGAAAAGTCATCGGGGTAAGCGCGCGAAAAGGGCGGATAGTTGCCCGCCGCCAGACCGGGCAGCAGCCGGGCCACAGCCGGGTCAAGCTGGTTTATCTCGGCTTCCGAGGCGGACTTTGCCCATTGCCGCAAAACGTTCAAAGCCTCGGCAGCCTTGTCCCGATCCGGTTTTTCATCAATGTCGCGCGGGTGAACGTTCATCAGCGGCAGTTCCTTGGTTGGTCGTCGGACTATATATGACTGATGGTCTAATACCAGTCTAACCCGATACGTCGGCAATAGCAGCCCGGATTGAAAAATCCGGCGCAAAACCGTCATCTGGCAACAGTTAGCGCCTTTTGAAGGCGGGAACAGCGGGTGGTGCGCGTGGCTGCCGCCCGAAACAGAGTGGCCGCATGGGCAGGCAGCCAGCCCCCACGCACGAAAAGGGCGCGCGGGGGGCTTTGGTTTATTTCTGCGAGGCTTCCAACGCTTGCTGAAGGTCGGCCAGCAAGTCACCGGCATCCTCAAGCCCGACGGAAAAGCGGATCAGACCTGGTGTAATGCCCAGCTGGTCCTTCTGCACGTCACTGAGACGCTGGTGCGTTGTTGTCGCCGGGTGCGTCGCGATGGATTTGGCATCGCCCAGATTGTTCGAAATCACAGGAATGGTCATTGCGTTCAGGAAGGCAAACGCCGCATCCTTGCCGCCCTTGATGTCCAGCGACAGCACGGTTCCGCCCTTGCCGCCCAACTGGGTCTGAACCAGCGCGTTCTGGGCATGGGTTTTCAGACCGGGGTAAAGTGTACGTTCCAGCGCCGGGTGCCCTTCCAGCGCCTCGGCAATCTTTTGCGCGCTTTCGGCTTGAGCATTGACCCGCAGCGCCATCGTCTCAAGACCCTTGAGCATGATCCACGCATTGAACGGGCTCAGCGCGCCGCCGGTATGCTTAAGATAGGGTTCAACTGTTCCTCGGATGAAGTCCTTGGTTCCGATGATCACACCGCCCAGCGCACGGCCCTGCCCATCGATATGCTTGGTCGCTGAATAGACGACCACATCCGCACCCTGCTGGATCGCGCGCGAGAACACCGGGGTCGAGAACACGTTGTCCACCACGACAACGGCTCCGACCGCATGGGCCAGATCGGCCACGGCGGCGATATCGATCACCTCAAGCGTGGGGTTCGACATGGATTCAAAGAAAACGGCCTTGGTGTCCGGGCGGATCGCAGCCTTCCACTGTTCCAGATCGGTGCCGTCAACAAAGGTCACGTCCACGCCATAGCGGCTCAGGATGTTTTCAAGGATATAGAGGCACGAGCCGAAAAGCGCCTTGGCCGAAACGACATGGTCCCCGGCCTTCAGCATCGAGGTCAGCGCGCCGTTGACGGCGGCCATACCCGAGGCCGTCGCAAACGCATCTTCGCCGCCTTCCAGCGCCGCGATGCGCTGCTCGAACATGGACACGGTCGGGTTGCCGTAACGGGCATAGATGAACTCGTCCGGGCCACATTCCAGAAACCGGGCCTCGGCTTGTTCAGCGTTTTCGTAGACGAAACCCTGCGTCAGAAAAATCGCCTCGCTCACCTCGTTATACTGGCTGCGACGGATGCCGCCATGGACGGCTTGGGTGCGTTTGTTCCAGTTCTCGCTCATCTCAATCCTTTCAGCCTCGGGTGGAGGCAAACAAAAAACCCCAGACGCGGCCAAGCGAAAGGGGTCTTTCATCCTGACCTTTTAGCGGTGTTGTTTAGCGTGGCCCGCAATCCGGTAACAAATCGCCACGTAGCTTCAGGATCGCAATACGCCTCGGGCGGTTCTCGGTCAAGCCCGGCCTGCGGTTCGGTCACGCTTTCGTAAGCGGTACTTGCCGAACCGGCAGAAACCCGCATGATCCCCGTCAACATCAGGAGAACACATGGCTGACCCGATTGATCTGTATTTCTGGCCGACACCGAATGGCTGGAAAGTTTCCATCGCCTTGGAAGAGATGGAGCTGCCCTACACCACCCATCTGATCAATATCGGCAAGGGTGACCAGTTCGACCCCGGTTTCCTGAAGATCGCGCCCAACAACCGGATGCCCGCCATCGTCGATCCCGACGGGCCGGACGGCGCACCTATTTCGGTTTTCGAAAGCGGCGCGATCCTGATGTATCTGGCCCGCAAGACCGGGCGGTTCTATGGCAGGACCGAGCGCGACCGGATCGCGGTCGAGGAATGGCTGATGTGGCAGATGGGAGGCGTTGGCCCGATGGCGGGTCAGGCGCATCACTTCCTGAAATACGCCCCGCAACTGGACCCGCCACAGGACCTGCCCTATGCCAAGGACCGCTACCGCGCCGAGGTCGCGCGCCTTTACGGCGTACTGGACCGGCGGCTGGCCGAAAACGAGTATGTCGCGGGCGATTTCTATTCCATCGCCGACATGTCGATCTGGGGCTGGGCCAGCCTGTGGGAAGGTCAGCAGCAGGTGCTGGAGGACAAGCCGCACTTTGCCCGCTGGCTGGAGACCGTCAGCGCCCGCCCAGCTGTTCAGGCCGGACGCGCGCTTTATGCCGAGTTGCGAGGGGATCACCGGGACAAGCAGGCGCAGAGCGTTTTGTTCAAGCGGTAGGCTTGTTCCATGGCCGGTTTTGAGGTCAATCTTACGTATGCTGCGTGATGCGCGAATATCCGCCTTTGCTATTGTATAGGTTTGGCAAATCATTACATGAGCGACGGAAATCCTTCAGAAAGACCCACTCAAGATGTACGCGGCATTATTTGTCGTTTTTGGCCTTGTTGGCTTAGTGGTCGGTGGCGAATTGGTGGTGCGCGGATCGGTTTCTGCTGCCAAGTCGTTCGGTATTTCACCGATGGTCATTGGACTGACACTGGTTGGCTTCGGAACGTCAACACCGGAACTGGTTACAAGCTTGCAAGCCGCGCTTTCCGGTTCTTCAGGCATTTCAATTGGGAATGTTGTCGGCAGCAACATTGGGAACATTCTTCTAATACTCGGCATCGCAGCACTCATCGCGCCTATCGCCGTGAACCCGAGAGCACTCCGCCGGGACGGTACGGCGGTCGTGATAGTAACTCTCCTTTGTTTAAGCGTAGTTCTATACGGCGAAATCAGCCGGCTGATCGGCGCAGGGCTTGTCGTCACCTTGGCGGCTTATCTGGGCTTCACACTGTGGTCTGAGTATAGGTCCGAAGGCACGCCAGCCGCAGCTGTCTACGAGAACGAAGCAGAAGCCGTAGTCGGCCCAGTAACATCACTTGCCGTGTCGTTACTGATCACCGTTGCAGGGCTGGCGATCACCATATTTGGGGCAAAGCTCTTGGTGACAGGTGCCGTGTCTCTCGCTGAGACAGCGGGGCTTTCGGAGACGGTAATTGGGCTGACAATTGTTGCAATCGGAACCTCAATGCCGGAACTCGTCACTTCAATCATCGCAGTTCGGAAAGGTGAGGGAGATGTCGCACTCGGGAACGTCTTGGGCAGCAACATCTTCAACATCTTGGGTATCCTTGGCGTAACTGTTCTGGTGCAACCTATGGTCATTCCTGGCGAGATTATTCGTCTCGATATCTGGGTTCTGTGTGCCTCAACGCTTGTCCTTATCGGGTTTGCCCGAAGCGGCTGGTCAATCAGTCGGCGCGAGGGCGGGCTCTTTGTGCTCGCTTACGTTGTCTATCTTGGTGTGCTTCTGGCTCGATAAGCGTTCACTCGGATAGCCTAGCTGTCTAATGAAGCGGACCTTTACAGCGGTGCAGTTATGGCCCGCTTTGTCCCCGTACCAGGTTACTCCGCCCCGCACCAACACGACCAGCACCCCCGGCAGCGAATCCTTGGCGCGGGGCGACCTGTCAGCGAAACTGGAATTCAGGTTCCGCGGGGAAAGACATGGATATGCCTGTCCAGTGCCCATTGCGCAGCCTTGCAACGTTCCGCCCGTCAACACGCATCCGGGTTGTCAGGACAAATGCGGCCTGCCCTTTGTTCGCTCCGGCTTTCTGGGCTGCGCCGTCAGAACGCTCTGCCCTTTCGAAAAGCATCCCATCGGGTTTTGCCGACCGCCGGGACCGAAAGCTCGGGACCAAATGCGGCTTTCGATCCGCTTTCTCCGCCGAGCGCGACGCCTCTATCCGCTTGAGTTGCTGCAACTCCGACCGAAGCCTTTTTGCAGTCTCAACCTGCCTGCGTTCAAAGGAATAAGCGCTCAACGCCTCATCGATCATTCGGGCGGTATGAACATATCCCGCTGAACGCGTGAGTTCCGAGAGCTCAGCCAGACGGTCGGAAATCCGGCTTTCGTCCAGAGAGACGGTATTTTGGAGCGATCCTTGGTGTGTTGCGTTGGGCATCCGAACTGACTCTGAAAAGACGTTGAGTGATGCGCAATCCGGCCCGAGCTTTGACACAAGCCGATGCGCAAAGATGCGTGTCACTACTCGCCCGGTGCCAAAGAGTCGACCATCCCGCGTTCAAGTGGCGGAAAAGCGCCTTAATCGCGCATTTGGGGCATAGAAAACATATCGCCCGCCCTTCAGGCGCGGGTTTGCGGCACTGCGACGGACAATGTCGGATTGATCCGCACAGCAGGCCTAACCCTGCCCCTGCACCAGCAGGTCCAGCATGCCCGAGATATCCTCGATCTCTTCCGCGATCACATGGGTCACCGAATGCGCCCGCTGCATCCGGCCCGTCACCTTCAGCAACCGCCCCGAGATCACCGCACGGCGGAAGCGTTCGTAGATTTTGCGCCAGACCACCACGTTGACGATCCCGGTCTCATCCTCAAGCGTCAGAAAGATCACGCCTTTGGCTGTCCCCGGCCGCTGCCGCAAGATCACCAGCCCGGCCACGGCCACACGCGCCCCTTCGGGCGGGGCCTCCAGCTGGGCGGAGGGCAGACAGGACGGCGGTCGCGGCCAGTCCCGGTTTGAAATCGCGCGGTGAAAAGGGGCAGTAAACATAAGAACAAAAATAGAACAAAATACAGGAAAGTCCAGACACGGCGCAAGGAGTCGCAAATGAGGCTGGAAACACCTAACTCCCTTCACTAAGGAAGGTTTCGAACATCGCAAAAGGAAGACGCACGCAATGGCAAAGATCACCTATGTCGAGCATGGCGGTACCGAGCACACTGTCGAGGTCGCCAACGGACTGACTGTCATGGAAGGGGCCCGAGACAACAATATTCCCGGCATCGAGGCCGATTGCGGCGGTGCCTGCGCCTGCTCGACCTGCCATGTCTATGTCCACCCCGACTGGGTCGAGAAGATCCCGGCCAAGGACGACATGGAAGAGGATATGCTGGATTTCGCCTATGAGCCCGACCCGGCCCGCTCGCGCCTGACCTGCCAGATCAAGGTGACCGACGCGCTGGACGGTCTGATTGTCCAGATGCCCGAAAAGCAGATCTGATGCTGTCCAAAGCGCCGCGTCAACCCGCCCGCCTGTGGCAATGTCGGGTGCGCAGCGCTTTGCTCCCTTTTGGCATGTGGTGCGCGCTGCCAATCGCTGTCCCGGCGGACACCATCACCGACGCTCGCTTCACGGAACCAACCACGCGATACGCGCATGGTGTTTTGGGCGACAACATCGAATACGGCGCACTAGAACTTGTGGTCAATGACACAGTCGTAACGGTTCGCCTGCCACAGGACCGTGTATTCGAAGACCTCGCGCCGCGTCTGGCAGACATCGACAGGGACGGCGCGGTTGAAGCAATTGTCGTTGAAACGCAGGACACAACAGGCGCTCAGCTTGCGATCTACAACACCGCTGGCGAAAAAATCGCGGCCACACCTCATATCGGCGCACGTTTCCGCTGGCTCGCCCCGGTCGGTGCTGCTGATCTGGATGGTGACGGCAATATCGAAATCGCCTATATCGACCGTCCCCACCTGGCCAAAACCCTGCGGATCTGGCGCTTCAAAGATGGCGGCCTGACCGAAATCGCCGCTTTGCCCGGCCTGACCAACCACAAGATCGGTGAGGATTTCATTTCCGGCGGCCTGAGGAGCTGTGGTGAACCCCCTGAGATGATCCTTGCCAGCGCCGACTGGTCGCAGATCATCCGTGTTTTTTATCAAGATGGCTGGCATCTGACGGACCTGGGCCCGCTCAAACACCGCGACAGTCTCACATTAGCCCTGAAGTGCTGATCCGCCTCTTCATCTGGCCAAAAATATCCTGGGGGTGAGCGGTTGAAAGGAAATCGTCCAGTGGACGATTTCGACCCCGAACGCGCGCAGCGCCGGGAGGCCGCGAGGCCGAGGGGGCAAAGCCCCCTGCCCGATCATCCCTCCAAAGCGCGCCAGCCGATATCGCTACGATAGAACCCTTCGGGCCAATCCACGGCATCAACCATCTGATACGCCCGGTCGCGCGCCTCTTGCAGCGTTTTTCCGCGCGCGGTCACGTTCAGAACGCGCCCGCCGACGGCCTGCACCTGCCCCGCAGCCTCGCTAGTGCCGGCATGAAACACCATATTGCTGCTGTCCTCGGGCATGCCGTCCAATCCTTTGATGACCGTGCCCTTCTCGTAGGTTCCCGGATAACCTTTAGCCGCCATCACGACCGTCATCGCGTGATCATCAGCCCAGTTGACTCGCATCTCGCCCAGCCGCCCTTCGGCGGTGGCATGCAACAGGTCCATCGCCTGCGCACCCAGACGCATCATCAGGACCTGACATTCCGGGTCCCCAAAACGGACGTTGTATTCCACAAGGCGCGGCTGGCCGTCCTTGATCATCAGCCCCGCATAGAGAATTCCCTGAAACGGTGTGCCCCGGCGCTTCATTTCAGCAATGGTAGGGCGCACGATTTCTTCCATCGCGCGCGCTTCAACTTCCGCGCTCAGAACCGGCGCCGGAGAATAGGCACCCATCCCCCCGGTGTTCAGGCCGGTATCCCCTTCGCCCACCCGCTTGTGGTCTTGTGCCGTGCCGATGGACAGGATGTCTTGGCCATCGCACAGAACAAACAAAGACGCTTCTTCGCCGTCCATAAACTCTTCGATCACGACCTCGGCCCCCGCGCCACCAAAGGCACCTCCGAACATGTCGTCAATGGCGTCAAGCGCCGTGTCTTCGTCCATGGCCACGATCACGCCCTTGCCGGCGGCCAGACCATCGGCCTTGACCACGATGGGCGCGCCCTGTTCGCGGATATAAGCCTTGGCGGGTTCGGGCGCGGTGAACCGCGCATAAGCGGCGGTGGGGGCATGTGCCGCGTCGCAGATTTCCTTGGTAAAGCTTTTCGAGGCTTCCAGCCGGGCCGCTTCGGCAGACGGTCCGAAAACCAGCACCCCGGCTTCGCGCAGGCGATCCGCCACTCCTGCTGCCAAGGGAGCCTCGGGGCCGACAATCACGAAATCAATCGCGTTTTCTTCGGCAAAGCTGACGACGGCCCCGCCGTTTTCGATATCCAGAGCGGCACAATCCGCGATCTGAGCGATCCCGGCATTGCCCGGCGCCACGATCAGACGGTCGCATTTGGGGTTTTGCATCACCGCCCAGGCCAGACTGTGTTCGCGCCCGCCGCTGCCGAGAATAAGGATGTTCATGGGGTCGTCTCCGATCTGCTTGGCCTCGCCTGCGCGGCGTTCTAAGCTGGGTGAGCATTTGAAACAAGGCGCTGAAATGTCCGACCTGCTTGATGACCCGATTCCGGGCCAAAACACCCCTGAATACACGGTTTCCGAGGTCTCGGGCGAGGTAAAACGCACGCTGGAAGGCGCGTTCGGGCGAATCCGCGTGCGCGGCGAAGTTGGCCGCGTGTTCAAGGCCCGATCCGGGCACCTGTACTACGACATCAAGGACGACCGGAACGTTTTGGCCTGCACGACATGGAAAGGTCAGGTTTCCAGCCTCTCGGTCGTGCCAGAGGAAGGGCTGGAGGTTGTCGTCACCGGTCGCCTGACCGCTTTTGGCGCGCAATCCAAATACAACCTGAATGTCGATGAAGTTGCCGTTGCCGGTCAGGGCGCGCTTATGGCCTTGCTGGAAAAGCGCAAGAAACAGCTTGAGGCCGAAGGTCTGTTTGCGCCCGAGCGTAAGAAGCCCCTGCCGTATCTGCCGCAGATCATCGGCGTTGTGACATCGCCTTCGGGCGCGGTGATCCGTGACATTCTGCACCGGCTTCGGGACAGGTTCCCGCGCAAGGTGCTGATCTGGCCCGTAGCCGTGCAGGGCGCAAACTGCGCCCCCGAGGTTTCCCGCGCCATCGACGGGTTCAACCAGTTTACACCCGGTGGCGCACTGCCCCGTCCTGACCTGATCATCGTGGCCCGTGGCGGTGGGTCGATCGAAGATCTTTGGGGCTTCAACGAAGAAAGTGTCGCGCGCGCCGCCGCCACATCGGAAATACCGCTGATTTCGGCCGTCGGGCATGAAACCGACACGACCCTGATTGATTTCGTCTCGGACCGCCGCGCGCCTACACCCACAGCTGCGGCAGAGCTGGCCGTGCCGGTCCGCATCGAACTGCTCGCCTGGACCGGAGAGCAAGGCGCCCGTCTGTCGCGCGCGGCAACGGACGCGGTGCAGCGCCGTTCGCAAAGGCTGCGCGATTTGTCCCGCGCCCTGCCGCGCCCTGACAGTCTGTTGAACTCCCCCAGACAACGCCTTGATTTGATTGCAGATCGCCTGACCCCGGCTTTGACGCGAGGAGTACAAAACCGTCGCCTGCAAGTGGTGGAACTGTCGGCTCATCTGCGCCCGTCAACTCTGCGCGGTCTGGTCTCGGCCCGGCAGGAATCACTGCGCAACCTGTCTTCGCGCCTGTCCCTGCGACCGATTCAACGCGAGATCGGCCAGCATGCTCAAAACCTTGCCCGGCTTGGTGACCGGCTGAACGCGGCGCAGACCACGCGGCTGGATCGTCTGAAACATCAGCTTGAGGCCACCGACCGCCTGCGCGAAACGCTCAGCTACAAGGCCACGCTGGAACGCGGATATGCTGTGGTCCGCGCAGATGGGAATGTCATCACGACCAAAGCCGATGCCGCGAAACATACGGCGCTGGACATCGAATTCGCCGATGGCATTCTTGGCACCGGGACAGCCGCAAAGCAGCCCAACCGGAAAACCAAACCGGATGCACCAGGTCAGGGATCGTTGTTCTAAGCCATGCTGACAATCTGGGGCCGCAAAACGTCATCGAATGTTCAGGCGCTGATGTGGTGCGTCGGAGAGCTGGGGCTGCGCTTTCATCGCCACGATGCAGGGCACCGGTTCGGTGGGCTGGACACCGATGCCTTTCGCAAGCTGAACCCGAACGGCACCATCCCAGTACTCCAGGATGGTAATCACCCACCGCTGTGGGAGACCGGCGCAATCCTGCGCTACCTGGCGAATGCCTATGGCGGGAATGCGTTCTGGCCGCGCGACCCAGTCCAACGGGCCGAAGTCGACAAATGGGCGGAATGGGCCAAGATCAACATTGCGATGGATTTCACGGTACCCGTGTTCTGGCAGGTTGTGCGAACTGCTCCGGCGCAGCAGGACCAACACGCGATTAAACAGGCCGTTGCCGCACTGGAAAGCAAACTGGCACTTGCCGATACCCGGCTATCAGAAAACACCTACCTGTGCGGGTCCGATCTGACGCTGGCCGATATTCAGCTGGGACATATCCTTTATCGCTATTACGACATCGCCATATCTCGCAGGGTCCTGCCCAACCTGCGGCGCTATTACGAAAAGCTGACAGAAAGACCTGCATATCAGGAGCATGTCATGCTCAGCTATGATGAGCTTCGGGTGATTTAGTCAGACACCGACGTCGGGGCCATAACACACCATTTCTTCACCGATATCTTCCGCCTCGTACAGCTCGGTCGCCTGCGGGTCACCTTCAAACTGCGCGACGAGGCCACCGCCGGATCGCGTAAAGACCCAGCATTGCGGATCAAACCGGTCTTCGTAGATGAAACAAATCTGCTCTTCCTGCTGATACCAGACACCTTCCTTGCAATCGCCATCCAGAAAAGACCAGATCACGCGGCGGTTGGGCAAATAGCGTTCGACCCCGTAGACCTGCCCTTCGAACCCGTAAAACAGGGTCTTGCCCCGCGTATAGGTGTCGAATTCGGGGCCGGACAAAGGGGTCTGGGCCACAGCGGGCGGTGCGGCAAAACAGGCGAGAATCATTAGCGCTCGGAACATACGCCCATTGTGTCAGATGCGATCCGGCGACGCCATTCACCCTTTGGCCGAGGGTTGGCGAAACACGCTTAACTCCACGTAAGCGCTTGATTATTTGCCCCACTCGGGATGATGGTATTCGAAAACCGCGGTGAGGTGACATGACAACCTTTCTCTTCTGGATCGCCCTTGGCTGCGCATTGGGATACCTGCCCCTGACGGTCCGACCAGCCAGTTCCTTGCGCACTGTGCTGAAAACCGCCTCGGTCGCCGTGTTGGCAGTCATTGCGGTTCTGCAGGGCGGCCCATGGATGCTGGCCGTTGCGCTTGCACTGTGCGCGACCGGGGACGCGCTGTTGTCGCGTGAAACGGATGCCACGTTCATGGCTGGTATTGCCGCTTTTGCCGCCGGGCATCTGGCCTATATCGCCTTGTTTCTTTCGCATCCCGCCAGTTCCGCCAGCCTGATCTGGGACGCCCCCGCGATCGTGTGGTCTCTGATCATTCTGGGCATTGTCATGGCCACCTTGCTTGCCTCACGGGCCGGAGATCTCAAAGGCCCTGTTCTGGCCTATATACCGATCATCCTTGGCATGGGGATCACCGTGCTGGCGCTGCCCCAGACAGGTGCCCTGCGATGGGCGTTTCCGGCTGCAATCGCCTTCATCGCGTCCGACCTGATCCTTGCAACGGAAAAGTTCCTGCTGCCTGCGAACCATCCCGCCCACAAGCTGACTCCCTATCTGATCTGGCCGCTCTACTGGGGCGCGCAATTTGGGTTCGTCTTCGCTTTTGCGTGACCCTTTGCAACTGCCGCAAATCCGCATTAGGTGAAAGGAACACCTGCGGAGACCAAATATGGCGTTTTTCTCAAAGCTAAAGGACAAGCTGTTCAAATCCTCATCCCGCCTCGAACAGGGGCTGGACGCCATCGTCGAGGATGGTGGCGAGGAAATCGCCGCACCCGACCCAGTCCTCCCCGAACCAGAGCCCGAGCCGCAACCGGTCCCGGAAATTCCGGCCCCTGAACCGGCGCAGGAACCGTCTGAACAACCTGCCCCCGCGCCGGCAGACCCCAAGCCCATTGCCCCACCGCCGGAAATTCCCGAATCCAAAGGCATCCTGAACCGCCTGTTCAGCCGCGGCGGCGACGCCACTGAAATGCGCCGCACGCTGGATGACGACATGCTCGAGCAGCTCGAAGAGCTGCTGATCGCTTCTGACATGGGCGTCGACACCGCCCTCCGTGTCACCTCGAACATGGCCGAGGGGCGCTTTGGGCGCAAACTCTCGACCCGGGAAATCAAACAGCTTTTGGCGCAGGAAGTGTCCCGTGTGATGGAGCCCGTGGCCAAGCCACTGCCGATTTACCCCAAACGCCCGCAAGTGGTGCTGGTCGTCGGTGTCAACGGCTCGGGCAAGACCACGACCATCGGCAAACTGGCCAGCCAGTTCAAGCAGGCTGGAAAAAAAGTCGTCATCGCCGCCGGTGATACCTTTCGTGCTGCGGCCGTCGAACAGCTGCAAGTCTGGGGCGACCGCGCCGGGGTTCCGGTTCTGACCGCGCCCGAGGGCTCGGATCCCGCCAGCCTCGCCTTTGACGCGCTGACCCGGGCACAGGCCGAAGGCGCGGACCTGCTGATGATCGACACCGCCGGACGCCTGCAAAACCGCACGGATCTGATGGAGGAGCTGGCCAAGATCGTCCGCGTCATCCGCAAGGTTGACGAGACCGCGCCGCACAACACCTTGCTGGTCCTCGATGCCACCACAGGCCAGAACGCGCTGAGCCAGGTGGAAACTTTCCGCAAGCTGGCCGATGTCTCGGGCCTGATCATGACCAAGCTGGACGGAACCGCCAAGGGCGGCGTGCTGGTCGCTCTGGCCGACAAGTTCGGCCTGCCGATCCATGCAATCGGGGTGGGAGAGCAGATTGATGACCTTGCCCCCTTCGACCCCGAAGAATTCGCCGCCGCCCTGACCGGGCTCGACAAGGGCTGATCCGCCACTTCATCTGGCCCTAAATATCCTCGGGGGTGTGGGGGCAGACAGCCCCCACCCCTTTCCGCCCGGCAAAAGGTTTGCGTATTTGAGCGACTGGCTGATCTCACTTGAAGGCACCGAAACCGGTCACCAACTGGCGCTGGCACTGGCGTTGATGGCTGCCTTCCTGCACGCCGCGTTCGGGGCGCTGCAGAAAGGCCGCCATGATCCATGGCTGTCCCGCGGTGCCATTGACGCCAGCTATGGCCTGATGGCCGCCCCGTTTGCCTTTTTTGTGGTGCCTTGGCCTGAACCACATATGTGGCCGATCTTCGCCCTCGTCTGGCTGATCCACATTGCCTACAAGACGCTGCAGGCCGCGGCGTACACCAAGGGGTCCTACACGGTCGTCTATCCCGTCGTGCGCGGGACAGGCCCGCTGTTTACGGTCATTGGTGCCTATCTCCTGTTCGGTGAAACATTCTCGACCGTGCAGTGGCTGGGCGTCGCAACCCTGCTGGCCGGGATATTTGGCCTGGCCGCCTATAATTTCCGGTTTCTCGAAACCAACCGGGACACACTGGGGATTGCGCTGGTCCTGGCGATCATTACGGGCCTGTTTGTAGCGCTTTACACCACCTATGACGCTTATGGCATACGCGCCACCGCCGACCCGTTCACATTTCTGGCCTGGTTCTTCATGATCGACGGCGCGGCGATGCCGGTCTACGCCTTCCTCAGATGGCGCGCGATGACACATCGCCCTGCACCCGGCCCGCTGATGCTGCGGGGTCTGGCTGGGGGCATCATCGCGCCTTTGTCATTTGGGTCGATCATGCTGGCCACACGGCTGGACAAAGTCGGTGAAGCCGCCGTGCTTCGCGAAACCTCAACCGTCTTTGCGGCGCTGATTGGCTGGCTTGTCCTGAAGGAGACCGTTGGCCCAAGACGCATTGCATTGATGGCATTGATTGCACTCGGCGCCGTAATAGTTGAAATGGGCGGGTAAGCAGCAGGACATACCGATGACAGGCAAAAAAGATATCAACCCATTTCTGAAACAGGTGCTGGAGCTTGGCCCGCCGCTGGCCTTCTTCTTCATCTACCTGCGCTTGCGTGATGACAGTTTTCTGATCGGTGGCACCGAGTATTCCGGCTTTATCATCGCCACGATTATCTTCGTCCCTTTGATGCTGGGGGCAATGGGTATCCTGTGGTATCTGACCGGCCAGCTTAGCCGGATGCAGATTTTCACGGCCTTCATGGTCATTTTCTTTGGTGGCCTGACCGCATGGTTCAATGACGAGCGGTTTTTCAAGATGAAAACCACGCTTGTCTATGGCCTGTTCGCCCTGATCCTTGGCATCGGGTTGCTGCAAAAGAAATCTTATCTGGCCTACGTACTGGATGAATTGCTGCCGATGAAGCACGAAGGGTGGATGATTCTGACGCGCCGCCTTTGCGCCTGTTTCGCCGTTCTGGCCGCCGCAAACGAGTTTGTCTGGCGCACCATGTCGACCGACCTTTGGGTCAAAATCGAAACCTTCGGATTTCCCATCGCGCTGATGGCCTTCCTGATGCTGCAATTCAGCATCCTGCAACGCTATATGGACGACCCGGAACAGAAATAGCTGTCCTGACGTCGCAATACCTGCAAAACAAACAAAATTCTTGGCTTAGCCGCCGAGCTATGGGAAGTTGTGCCACCACCCACACTCACACCTTACCCAAGATCGGTGTATACATGACGGCCTTTCCCACCAGCGGCTTCCTTTCGGAGGCCTCCGACGGGCTTAGAGAGATGCTTTCGGCGCAGGCGACCGACATCTCGCTGGCTCAAGGCGAAACCCTATTCGAACAGGGCGATGAAGGCGATTCGCTCTACGCCATTCTGGAAGGCACGCTTGAAGTGTCCTTTCTGGCGATGAGCGGGCGAAAGCTGACGCTGACCCTGATGCGCCCTGGCGAAGTCTTTGGCGAAATTGCACTGTTTGACAACGGCCCGCGCACGGCGACTATTGCGGCGGCCGAGCCATCGCGCGTTTTGCGCGTACGTCGCAATGACGTCATGAACCAGATCAGAAAACAGCCTGATCTTGCCGTGGATCTGATCCGGTTGGCCGGGGTGCGTATGCGATGGATGGGGTTGCAGCTGAACGAGCAGGTCTTTTTGCCCATGCCCATTCGATTGGCCCGAAAGCTGTTGCATCTGTCGGAATTGCAGGACGACCCAACGCAGCGCATCACCCTGTCGCAGAGCGAACTGGCCGAATTCGTCGGGGCCACACGCGAGGCCGTTTCCAAGACGATCTCGATCTGGAAACGCGACAATATTGTCGAATCCTCGCGCGGCGGATTGCTGATTCAGGATTTCGACGCTTTGCGGGAACTGGCCGATTCCGAACTTATCTGACCCAGTGTGATCTGGTTCACATACGAAGAGGTCGGCGTTGACCTAAGGTGAAGTTGTTACCGTAGGAGGTCAGAGAATCATCCCCGATATCTGTCCACTGATCTCTCCCTGTATCTGAGCCATACGCAATTACCGCGTATGGCTCATTTTCTTTCTGCATGCCTCTTCAGGTGTTCAGGCAATGAAAAAGGCCGGGTGCTTGTCCCGGCCTTTTCTAATCACTCTTCCAGGCTTAGCGCCACAAATCGCGGCTCGCCCCCCCTGCGGACCAAAAGCAGCAGGGATTTCCGCCCAGCCTCTCGCGATTGGTCCATTCGGGCCTCCAGATCCGCGATGGTTTCCACCTTTTGCTGACCCGCTTCCGTAATCAGGTCACCCGCGCGCAACCCTTTCGCGTAGGCTTCAGACGCTTCGTCGACATTCGAAATCACCAGACCTTCGGCATCTGCATCCAATCCCATATCCGCGCGCAGCGTATCTGTGAGCGGGGAGATGGTCAGCCCGAGAATATCGGCGTTTTCTTCGACCGGAGCATCTTGCGTTTCTTCTTCGTCATCTTCTTTGCTTTCTGCGTCTTCGCGGCGTCCCAGCGTGACCAGAATTGTCTGCGTGCCGCCATCGCGATGCACAATGACCCGGACAGCTTTGCCGACTTCTGTTTCGCCAACCTGACGGACCAGACCACGGGTGTCTTCGACTTCGACACCGTCAAAGCTGATGATCACGTCGCCTGCTTTCAGACCGGCCTCCTGGGCGGGGCCTTCAGGAACATCGCTGATCAGCGCGCCGCCGGGCTTTTCCAGCCCCATGGCCTCGGCCATGTCCTCGGTCACGTCCTGAATGCGGACACCCAGCCAGCCGCGCCGGGTTTCACCAAACTCGCGCAGCTGATCGACAACCTTCACTACCACGTTCGACGCCATCGAAAAGCCGATGCCGATCGAGCCACCGTTGGGCGACAGGATGGCGGTGTTCACGCCGATCACTTCGCCGTCCATGTTGAACAACGGACCGCCCGAGTTGCCCCGGTTGATCGCCGCATCCGTCTGGATGTAGTCGTCATAAGATCCGCTGAGCGCCCGGTTGCGGGCGGATACGATACCAGCGGATACAGAAAAGCCCTGACCAAGCGGGTTGCCCATGGCAATAACCCAATCACCCACACGCGCCACGTCGCTGTCGCCGAATTGCACGTATTTCAAGGGGCCGGACGCTTCGACCTTGAGCAGCGCGATATCGGTTTTCTCATCGGTTCCGATGACCTTGGCCACCAGTTCTTTTTTGGGCTGCCCGTCGCCGGGGAAGAATTCTATGAGGATTTCATCAGCTTCCGCAATGACGTGATTGTTGGTGACAATAAAGCCATCCTCGGAGATCACAAAACCCGACCCAAGGGCGTTGCTGCGTCGGGGCGGGCCGTTGTCATTGCCGCCGTTGCGATCCTGAAACTCGCGAAAGAAATCCTCGAACGGAGACCCCTCGGGCACGATGCCCTGCGGACCTGTCTGACCTTCGATCAGGGTGCTTGTGGTGATGTTCACCACGGCCGGGCTGATCTTTTCCGCCAAGGGCGCAAGGCTTTCGCTTCTGGCCTGAGCGGAAACCGACTGCGCCAGCACAAGCAGTGTACCAGCAAAGGCCAGCCACATTAGCCGCATCCAAACACTCACGTCGTCCCATCGGACGGATAAACTGCGCGCTTTTGCCTGCACTTGAGCTCTCCTTGTCGACAATCTTGCCAAGGCCTGTATCGGCCTTTCTTAGTTTCCAATGTAGTCAGTTTAACCCGGTGAGCAACTCGGGATCGCAGCGAAATCACCCGCACGTGAAACCGCCCCGTCAAAAGCCCAGTTGATATGCCCCCCAGAGCAGGATCAAACCACTGGCAACACAAAGCAACCCGGCCAGACGCCGGGCCTGTACGGGCATGGCGCGCAGCGCCTCCAGCATCCGTTCGATAAGCGAAGGGGCCAGCGCATAGGCCAGCCCCTCGACAATCAGTACCAGCCCGAAGGCCAGAAGGATCATGCCCATTATTCAGAGACCGGAGCCGCCGGAACACTCCGCCCTGTGGGTGAACCCAGGTAATTGAAAAACTCGGAATCCGGGCTCAACACCAGCGAGCTGTTACCGCCTTGCAGCGCATTCTGATAGGCCGTCAACGAGCGATAAAATTCAAAGAACTCCGGATCGGCGCTATAAGCTTCGGCAAAGATCGCGTTGCGTTCGGCGTCGGCTTCACCGCGGGTGATCTCAGCCTCACGGCGCGCATCCGACACCAGTTCAACCACAGTCCGGTCAGCCTGCGCGCGCACACGTTGCGCCGCCTCGTTACCACGTGCGCGTTCATCTGTCGCTTCACGTTCCCGCTCGGCCTTCATCCTGTCAAATGTGGCCTCAAGGTTGGCCTGCGGCAAGTCGGTCGCTTTCAGGCGCACGTCGATTACGGTGACGCCTAACGCCTGCGCTTCGGCAATCGCGCTATTTCGAATCCGCAGCATCAAGGCTGCACGGTCCGAGCTGAGGATGTCACGCGAGGAAACCGAACCCAGTACTTCGCGGGTTTCAGCACGCAGAATGCGGTCCAGACGATCCTCGGCCACCGGGATACCACCGACGCCAACGGCCTGACGGAACTGTTCCAGATCAGAAATTCGATAACGCGCAAACGCATCAACCACCAGACGACGATCATCCAGCGGAGTAACTTCCAGCGGGTGGACATCGATGGACAGGATGCGGTTGTCATAGCGCACTACTTCTTGAATCACCGGTATCTTGAACGCCAGACCTGGCTCCTCCTTCACCGCGACAACGCGGCCAAATTGTAAAACCAGAGCACGTTCGCGCTCGTCCACGATGAAAATCGAGGAAAGAACACCGACTACCGCGATGAAAACGATCGGCAAAATAAATGTCGTCTTACGCATCAGTTGCTCTCCCCAGAAGGACTACGGCGCAGCTCATTCAGCGGCAGGTAGGGCACGACGCCCTGCCCTTGTCCACTCGAACTCGGGTCTAGAATGATCTTGTCGACGTCACCCAAAATCTGTTCCATCCGCTCCAAGTACAGACGCTTGCGAGTCACGTCCGGTGCCTTGGAGTATTCTTCCAGAACCGCGCTAAAGCGGCTGGCCTCACCCTGAGCACTATTGATTTGTTGGGCGCGGTACCCTTCAGCCTCTTCCAGAATCTGTGCGGCTTCACCACGTGCCTCGGCCAGCACACGGTTGGCATAGGCGTCTGCCACGTTCTGCAACCGGTCACGTTCTTGCGCGGCAGCCTGGACATCGCGGAAGGAGGCGATCACGTCCTGTGGCGGGTCGGCTTTGTCAAAGTTGACGCGAATGATGTTCACACCCGAATCGTAGCTGTCCATTGTATCCTGAATCAGCACCTGCAAACGGTCGGCGATTACACCGCGATCACGGTTAAGGATCGGTGCAAGCTCGCTTTGCGCAATGATCTCACGCATCGCGGATTCGGACACGGCTCGGATCGTCTGGCGCGGATCACGCAGATTAAACAGGTACTTGGCCGGGTCGTTGATGTTCCAGACAACCTGATAATCTATGTCGACCACATTCTCGTCGCCGGTCAGCATCAGGCCATCGTCGCTACCACGCGCGCCACCCATGTCTTCGTTCTGTTCGCGGGTCACCGGAATAACCTCGGCGGTTACAAACGGCCATGGCGCAAAGTTCAGGCCCGGATTGCCGACGGCCGAGAATTCACCCAGAAACAGTTCGACAGACTGTTCTTCGGGTTTGACAGTATAAAAGCTCGCAAGCCCCCAGACTACTGCAGCTGCAACAAGGCCAATCGCAACTGTGCCCTTGGTAAAGGCCGGACCGCCACCGCCCTGACCACCGCTACCGCCACGGCCACCGCCGCCACGGCCGCCCATGAGGACGCGCAGCTGTTCCTGGCCTTTTTTCATCAGTTCATCGATCTCGGGAATATGCGGGCCATCGCTTTCGGGAGGCTTGCGCCCGTTCCCGTTGTTACCCTGATTTCCTCCGCCACCGGATGAGCCTCCGCCCCCCCAGGGGCCGCCGCTGTTGCCCGCCATATGTATCTTTTCCTTCGTTTTGGACCGTGTGATCACGGGTTCCCTTGTAACCTGTGTGCGCGCGCTTGCAAATCAAGCCGTGCGCACAGGTTGCCGCATTGTCACCAGTTCTTCGGCCATGACCGGGTGAACTGCAACCGTGCGGTCAAAATCTTCCTTGGTCGCGCCCATCTTTACGGCGATTCCCGCCAGCTGGATCATCTCGCCGGCACCGGGGGCGACAATATGGCAACCCAGCACCTTGCGCGTGGCCTGAGAGACGATGAGTTTCATCAGTACCCGCTGCGTGCCGCCAGCAAAGGATTTCTGCATCGGCTTGAAAGATGTGGCATAGACCTCGATCGGTTCCTGTTCCGCTGCCTCTTCTTCGCTTAGGCCGACAGTTCCCATCTCGGGCTGAGTGAAGATCGCAGTCGGGATCAAGTCGTGATCTACCGGTGTCGGATTGCCTTTGAACACGGTTTCCACAAAGGCCATCCCCTCGCGAATCGCGACCGGGGTCAGGTTCACCCGGTCGGTCACATCGCCAATGGCAAAGATCGAGGGAACGGCGGTCTGGCTGTATTCATCCACGATGATCTCGCCCTTACGGCCGCGTTCAACGCCCAAAGCCTCCAACCCAAGGTTATCGGCATTCGGCGCACGGCCCGTGGCATACATCACCACATCAAAACTCTGCTCGGAGCCGTTGGTGGCCTTGACCCAGATCTTGTCGCCCTGCTTTTTCATCTCAAGCACATTGGTGCCCAGATGCAGGTCGATGCCGTTCTGGCACATTTCTTCGCTGATCAGTCCACGCGCCTCGTCATCAAAACCCCGAAGGATCTGTGCGCCGCGATAGAACTGAGTCGTCCTGACCCCCAGCCCGTTCATGATCCCGGCAAATTCACAGGCGATATAACCGCCCCCTACGATCAGGATGCTTTCTGGCAGCTTGTCCAGGTGGAATATCTCGTTCGACGTAATCGCCAATTCCGAGCCCGGAAAATCCGGAACAACCGGGCGACCGCCAGTAGCGATCAAAATGTGTTTGGCGGTTTTGCGGGTTCCATCGGCCAGCTCGACCGTGTGGGCATCCACAAGGCGCGCACGCTGGTCAAAGCTTTCGACTCCGTTGTTCTTCAGGATATTGCGATACACCCCTTCCAACCGATCAAGCTCGGCCACCAGCTTGCCGTGGAAGGTGTTCCAGTTGAACGCGCCGGGCTGAATGTCCCAGCCATAGGCCTGTGCATCCCCGACCATGCCCGAGTATTCGCTGGCAAAGACCATCAGCTTCTTGGGCACGCAACCCCGGATCACACAAGTGCCGCCATACCGGTCTTCTTCGGCCAGCGCGACCTTGGCGCCGGTTTCACCCGCCGCAACACGCGCCGCGCGGACCCCGCCCGAACCTCCGCCGATGACAAAAAGATCATAGTCAAAGCTCATGCCGGGTTCCTTCGTTCAACTTTCAAAATTCTCTGGATATCTGGGCGTAAAAAAGCCTGTGCCAACCCCCGACGCGGAAAATTCGAACTTTCATAGCCACTTGCCGAACGGAACTGCACGAAACTCAGTCCGAAAAATCGGAGAACAGATTGTCGCGCGACCCGCTGAGCAGCTGATCCAGTTCGACCGTGCCCGCGTTGATATCCCGCAGCTCGACCCGGCCATCGCCATGGCCGATCACGACCTTGTCGCAGATGTCGATGAACAGGCCATTTTCCACAACACCGGGCACCTGGTTCAGGATCAGCGCCATCTGGCGCGGGTTGCCGATGCGCTTGAGGTGCAGGTCAAGGATGTGGTTGCCCTCATCGGTTACAAACGGGGCCTCACCATTCATGCGCAGCGCCGAGGACGTTCCAAGTACATCCATTGTATCCAGGGCTTCCTCGATCAATGTGCGCGTTGTCTGCCAGCCAAAGGGAATGACCTCGACAGGCAGTGGAAAGGCCCCCAGAGTTTCAACTTCTTTGCCTGCATCGGCGATGACGATCATCTGATCGCTGGCCGTGGCCACAATCTTTTCCTGCAAATGCGCACCGCCGCCCCCCTTGATCAGGTTCAGGTCCTGATCGAACTCATCCGCGCCGTCGATGGTCATGTCCAGCCAACCGGCCTGATCCAGTGAAATGACGTCAATACCAACCTCGCGGGCAAGCTGCGCCGTGCGGGTCGAGGTTGGAACACCCTTAATCCGCAGGCCGTCTTCGCGCACCCGTTCACCCAGACGGCGCACCAGCCAGGCGGCTGTCGATCCTGTGCCAAGGCCCACGCGCATCCCGTCTTCGACCATGTCGGCGGCACGGTACGCGGCAACATATTTCGCGGTGTCGATTGGCGACAGATCTCTGGTCATAGCAGCTTTCCCAGTTTATTCTGACGGAGTTATAGGGAATGCGTCAGGCGACTGCGACCCCATTTTGCGATCCGACAGGCGTTAAGATGTCTCAGGACTACGCGTTTCCTGTCGGAAAAGTCGCAATCATGTCTTACACCCACATCTTTGCGCTGTAAGTTGCGCGCATGTTGACCCCGTACCGCCTGCACTATGCCCCTGACAACGCCTCGCTGGTGATCCGGCTGGCGCTGGACGAGATGGGCGTAGCTTATGAAACCGTGGTGGTGGACCGCCGCCAGAACGAGCAGGACAGCGACGCGTACCGGTCGCTTAATCCCAACGGGCTGATCCCGGTACTGGAAACGCCGCAGGGCCCGATCTTTGAAACCGCGGCGATCCTGCTTTGGCTGACAGAGCGCCATGGTCAACTGGCCCCGGCGGCGGATGATCCTGAACGCGCCGGATTTCTGAAATGGCTGTTCTTCGCGTCCAACACGTTGCATGCGGATCTGCGCATCCTGTTCTACGCTGAAAAATACATAGACGCCTCACAGGCCGACACGCTGCGCGCGGGCATCCGACCCCGGTTGCAGCAGCACCTGCGGCTGCTGGATGCGCTGGCGCAACGCGGACCTGAGTGGTTTCGCGCAGGTGTCCCATCGGTTCTGACCTATTATGTCGCCTGCATGATGCGCTGGATGGCCCTGTACCCAGTAAGTGCTGACCGCAGCTGGTATCAACAGGCCGACACGCCGCATCTGCTGAAAATGCTTCTGCACCTTGAGACACGCCCTGCCACCCGTTCGGCAATCGCTGCGGAAGGTTTGGGCGTTACACCCTTCACATCCCCTACTTACGCTAATCCCCCGGAAGGCTCGGCTATCTGATATGTTCCTATCTGTCTTCGATATGTTCAAAGTGGGCATTGGCCCGTCTTCATCGCACACAATGGGCCCGATGGTGGCCGCGGCGCGCTTTCTGGACATGATGCGCGCGTCCCCCTTTGAATTTACCGGTCTGAAAGGATCGCTGCACGGCTCGCTTGCCTTCACCGGCGTCGGCCACGCGACCGATCGGGCGACCATTCTGGGTCTGGCGGGCTTTGTTCCCGACACCTATGACAACGAAAAGGCCGAGGCCGCGCTGGCCGATATCGCCCGCACGCACACCGTAACGCCCGAAGGCCTGCCGACGCTTCAGTTCGATCCCAAGGCGGATCTGATCTTTGACTACGACAACAATTTGCCCGGGCACGCCAACGGGATGATCCTGATGGCCACCGACGCACAGGGCGATGTGATCCTGCGGCAGGTGTATTATTCGATCGGCGGCGGTTTTGTCCTGACCGAGGAAGAACTGGCCGAGGGGAAAGATACCAATGAAGGCGACCCGGTCCCGTTCCCATTCAAATCCGCCGCAGAAATGCTTGAGATGGCCAAATCCAGTGGCAAGACCATAGCCGGGATGAAGCGCGCAAACGAGATCGCGCGGGGCTGCGCCGACAGTTTCGCGAAAGGATCGGCCCGTTTGTGGGACGTCATGAATGCCTGTATCGAACGTGGCTTGACCACTGACGGCATCCTTCCCGGCGGTTTGAAAGTGCGCCGCCGCGCGAAAGGCATCTATGATGCGCTGATGGCCGAACGCGGCATGAACCTGACCGCGCCGCACACGATCAACGACTGGATGAGCGTCTATGCCATGGCGGTCAACGAGGAAAACGCGGCGGGCGGGCAAGTTGTCACTGCGCCCACCAACGGGGCCGCAGGTGTTCTGCCCGCTGTTCTGCGCTACTATCTGGACCATGTACCGGGCGCGTCCGAAAGCCATATCGAGGATTTCCTGCTGACCGCAGCGGCCATTGGCGGGTTGGTGAAGTACAACGCCTCAATCTCGGGTGCCGAAGCGGGATGCCAGGCCGAAGTTGGCAGCGCCGCCGCCATGGCGGCAGCCGGGCTTTGCGCGGTGATGGGCGGAACCCCCGAACAGGTGGAAAATGCCGCCGAGATTGCGCTGGAGCATCATCTGGGCATGACCTGCGACCCCGTTGCCGGGCTGGTTCAGGTTCCTTGTATCGAACGAAACGGGTTAGGCGCTATAAAAGCAGTTTCAGCCGCCTCACTGGCCTTGCGCGGGGACGGTCAGCATTTCGTGCCGCTGGACGCGGTGATCGAGACGATGCGCCAAACCGGCCATGACATGCATGAGAAATACAAGGAAACCTCGCTGGGTGGTCTGGCTGTGAACGTACCGAACTGCTGAAACAGAAAGCGAGGGGCGACATGCGTGGGCATTGTCTGTGCGGCAAGATCCGGTTCGAGGTCGACCCTCCGGTACTTTCATGCGTCACCTGCCATTGCGACAGTTGCCGCCGCCAATGCGCAGCGCCGATGACAACGTATTTCGGAGTTCGCGATGGTCATTGGCGGTGGATCGGTGAAGAGCCCAAGCGCTTTAACTCCTCTCCCGGTGTCGAGCGCAGCTTCTGCCCGCATTGCGGCACGCCGATGTCCTTCCGGTCAACCGCCATGTCGGATGTGGTGCACCTATATGTGGCGACGCTGGGCGCTCCTGAAGCGCTGGAACCAACGTTGCATGTCGCGCATGAAGAAAAGCTGAAATGGCTGAAATTGGAGGATGTTTTGCCTACCTGCAACGGGCCGGATTACACCAAGGTTCAGCCCCTGCCCGACCGCTGACAACAGCGCTTCCCTCCGCGTCGCGAAACAGTTAGCGTCGCGCTCATGACTCAGGACAGACCCGTCTTTGGCATCTTCTTGATGTTTGGTTTTTGCGTGCTCGCGCCCTTGGGGGATGCGATGGCGAAGCTGTTGGGCGAGACCACACCGCTGGGTCTGCTGGTCATGGTCCGTTTCGCGGTGCAAGCGGTGATCCTGATCCCGCTGGTTGCGGTGACCGGGCGACCCTGGCGGATGCGCGGACGCATCCTGCGGCTGACCCTGCTACGGACGCTGCTGCATATCATCGGCATTTCGGCCATGTTCAGCGCGCTGCAATTCCTGCCATTGGCGGATGCCGTTGCAATTGCCTTTGTCATGCCATTCATCATGCTGCTGCTGGGCAAATATGTTCTGGAGGAAGAGGTCGGTTCCCGCCGTCTTGCCGCCTGCATCGTCGGGTTCATTGGCACGTTGCTGGTCATTCAACCCAGCTTTGCCGAGGTGGGTGCACCTGCGTTGCTGCCACTGATCGTTGCCGTGGTCTTTGCCTTGTTCATGCTGGTCACCCGGCAAGTCGCGAAAGAGACCGACCCGGTGTCGTTGCAGGCTGTGTCCGGCGTATTTGCGACAGTCCTTCTGGCTCCGGTCCTTCTGATTGGCACGCAAATGAACATTCAGGAGCTCTCGATGACCCTGCCGTCCAGCGATTTGAACTGGCTGCTGATTGCGATCGGGGTGTTGGGTACGGTCGCGCATCTGCTGATGACGTGGTCGCTGCGCTATGCGCCCTCTGCCACATTGGCCCCGATGCAGTATCTGGAAATCCCGGTTGCAACCCTGATCGGATGGGTGATTTTCAGCGACCTGCCCGATGGATTGGCTGCGGTTGGCATCGTCATAACCATTGCCGCAGGCCTGTATGTCATTCTGCGCGAGCGGGCCAGCGCCCGGTCCGCCCCGACAGAAACACCTGCATAAGCGGATCAAGCGCTGCGCGCGGGATCATCACCAACAGGCCCGGCCCATCCATCTTTAGCTCGACAGGCGCCAATGCGCGGTTGGATGTTCCCACCTGCCCGTCCGGTCGAAAAGCCAGATCGTCAATCGGCCATTCCAGCCCGGTACTGCGCCCCGTCACGGGCTGCATCGGAAACAGCGAGACCACATCGCCGGGTGCAACCGGCAGCTTGATCTCTGGCGGCGCGTGAAAAACCAGTTCACGTTCGCCCAGCAATATGCAGGCCTGATCCTGCCGCCGGACCAGAACGTTCAGAACGGCCAGTTGATGATCAAGTCGCCCGCCAAGAAACCCGGCCCCAAGAACCAGCGGAGCGTGCAGATTGCGAAGAGCCTTGTCGAAATCGGTGCTGTCCTGTTCGCGGATGGCAAACAGGCGATCCGCGGGAATTTTCGCTTGCGTCGCTTTGCTCAGAGAATCGAAGTCACCAATCACCGCATCGGGAATCCGGCCTGATTCTGTCAAAACGTCCGCTCCGCCATCGGCGGCAACGACCGAATTGACGCGATTCAGCACCAGATTCAGGTCTCCAGATCCGATAAATCCACCTCCGAACAGCCCAATTGGATCGGCAGAGCGTACAATTGGCTTGATTTTCCTAAGATTGGCCATTTTTCCCGGATTTGGACACATTAAGACCACAAAATGATAGGTTCATGCATAAAGTTCAGAGCCTTCGTGTGCTCCCGATTCCGGGTAAGTGGGCTCTCGTAGTTTGTAAAGGACGTGCGTCTGATGGTACAGAATAACAAGGTATTAACCGTTTCATATGGAACCTTCTCCTGCACTTTGGAAGGATTTGATGATTCCTTTGAAACGATGAAAGCCATCGCCGAGTATTTCCGCGATCTCGCAGCGGATGACCGCTACTTCGGCTCAGAACCCCCGCAACCGGATGCCGAAATGCTGACCCGCATCGCCCGGCGCGATGCATCACAGCGCGTCGAAGCCCGTCAGAACGAATCCGGCCTGTTGCTGCGCGCCACTCAGACCACCGAAACTCCTGTCGCTGCTAAAGAACCGGCCCCGCACACGGCCGCTATCAAGGCTGCCGAAACTCCCGCTCATGTTCAGCCGCATACGGCCCCCGCGCAGACCGGGTTCGCCGAGGCAGAACCTGTCGCGGACACCCCGCCCCCGGCTGCTGACAGCATCGCGGCGAAACTGCAACGCATTCGCGCAGTCGTCTCTCATTCCGACGTGCCCGCTGCCGAGTATTCCGAAGACGAAGAGTCGCCGCTGCTGGCCAATACCGCCCCCCCGGTAGATGCTGTGGCCGCTGCGTTTGAGGCCGGTGCGCTCAGCGCAGAAGACTTTGCCGAACCCACTGAGCCTGAAGCCCAGGAAACCGAAGAGCCTGCAGCGCCTGCGATTGATGAGTTGCAGGATCAGGAAGCTGAAGAACCGCAAGCGGCTGAGACAGCAGAAGCGCTGATCCCCGAAGCTTCTGAAACTCAGATCGAAGAAACCGTTGACTTGCAGGCGCCCCTGACCCCCCAGCCCCTGCATATCGACGAAATCGAAGACGCGCCGGTGGCGGATCAGTCCGCTGCCGAGCCTTTGTTCGCTGATCTTGAAGACGTTGCCGAAGACGATTTCGACGAAGAAGATGCCCCCAACATCCTCAACGTTGAAGACTTAGCAATTGAATCCGACGATGAACCGGTCGAGGAAGACCTGACGCAGGGTGTATTGACGGCAGAAGACGAAATGCACCTGTTGACCGAAATTTCCGAGATCGAACAGCACCTGTCCGGTCGTTCGAGCCAAAAACTGGCTGACGATGCGGATCCCGATCAGGATATGTCGCGCCTGATGGCAAAGACCGGCGAGCATATGGATGACCCCAGCAGCAGCGATGCGCGCGAAACCTATTCGCACCTGCGCACCGCCGTCGCAGCCACCGAAGCCGACCGCGACGGTCAGGCGCGCTCGAAAGAGGCGGCCGACCGGGAATACCGCGGCGATCTGGCATCCGTGGTCAGCCCACGGCGACCCGAAATCAAGGTAACCAGCATGCGTCCGGCACCGGAAGCTCCGGCGCCACTCAAGCTGGTGGCCGAGCAGCGCGTGGATGAACACGGAACATCCGCAAGTCCGGTCTTGCCACGTCGCGTCACCGCAGACCAGGAAGCAACCGGATCAGAGGAAGGCGGTTTCGCACAGTTTGCACAGGAACAGGGTGCGCAATCGCTGCCTGATCTTCTGGAAGCGGCTGCCGCCTATCTGTCCTTCATCGAAGGTCAGGAGCAGTTTTCGCGCCCGCAGCTGATGAACAAGGTGCGTTCGCTGAAACAGGACGAGTTCAATCGCGAAGAAAGCCTGCGTTCTTTTGGGCAGTTGCTGCGCGATGGTAAAATCGAGAAAGCCGGAGGCGGGCGTTTCGCGGCGTCCAACCTGATCGGTTTTCGCCCCGACGACGAGCGTGCCGTAGGCTGATCACACCGGAAGGTTCACAAGCAAGGCCGGGGTTTGCCCCCGGCCTTTTTGCTTTTGCAATTGGACCATACGCCTGCCTTGAATGGCAAAGCCCGCGCGTTTCGACTGTTACCAGACGGTCGTCACCAAAGCGCCGAGGACCACGCGTTTTCCCGCACGGCACTCAGCAGGCCCGGTCATTTACACGTACCTCACGAGCGCTAGGACTGATCGGGGTCTTCTTTACCGACGCCGCGAAACACGAACTTGAACGGCAGGGCCCAAAGGATGCCCAGCACGATATAAACCAGCAACTCAATCCAGATCGGAGGACGCCCCAGCAAGTTCACGATCGTCACCACGGCGATGATGTACAGCGGAAGGCCAAGCACAAGGATCACCAGCGACCAGCGCCGGCGTGCCTTGTAACTCAACCCTGTCTTCTGTTTCTCGCGCATCAGTCAGCAAAGGGGTCCGTCACCAGAATGGTGTCGTCCCGCTCCGGGCTTGTGGACAAAAGCGCAACCGGGCATTCGATCAGTTCTTCGACCCGACGCACATATTTGATCGCATTTGCAGGTAAATCCGCCCAGCTGCGCGCGCCTTCGGTCGATTCGCTCCACCCCGGCATTTCTTCATAAATCGGAGTACAGCGGGCTTGCTGATCAGCAGCGGTCGGAAGGTAATCCAAACGTTCGCCATCCAGCTCATACCCGGTGCAGATCTTAAGTGTCTCAAACCCGTCCAGAACATCCAGCTTGGTCAGCGAAATACCGTTCACGCCGCTGGTTGCGCAGGTCTGGCGCACCAGACAGGCGTCGAACCATCCGCAGCGGCGCTTGCGGCCTGTTGTCGTGCCGAATTCGTGCCCGCGTTCACCCAGACGCTGACCGTCTGCGTCTTCCAACTCGGTCGGGAACGGCCCTTCTCCAACACGGGTGGTATAGGCCTTAACAATGCCAAGCACGAAATTGATCGAGCCCGGACCGATTCCAACACCGGTTGCCGCCTGCCCCGCAATCACGTTCGACGACGTCACAAAGGGATAGGTGCCGAAATCGATATCCAGCAGCGCGCCCTGCGCCCCTTCAAACAGGATGCGTTTCCCGGCCTTGCGCTTTTCGTTCAGCACTTTCCAGACGGGAGCTGCAAACGGCAGAATTTGTTGCGCGATCTCTTTGAGTTGAGCGATCAGCGCGTCGCGGTCAACCGACTCGATACCCAGACCCTTGCGCAACGGATCGTGGTGTTGCAATGCGCGGTCCACGCGGGCCTCCAGCGTGGCTTCGTCCGCCAGATCGGCAACGCGAACAGAACGCCGCCCAACCTTGTCTTCATAGGCCGGGCCAATTCCGCGACCGGTTGTTCCGATCTTGGTGCCTTTGCTCGCAGCTTCCTCGCGCGCACGGTCCAGCTCGCCATGAATGGGCAGAATCAATGGCGTGTTTTCAGCGATCATCAGCGTCTCAGGAGTGATCTCAACACCCTGCGCCCGGATGGTTGCGATCTCATTGACCAGATGCCAGGGGTCCAGAACCACGCCGTTGCCAATAACGCTCAACTTGCCGCCGCGTACCACGCCCGAAGGAAGCGCGTGCAGCTTATAAACCTCACCGTCGATCACCAGCGTATGACCGGCATTGTGACCGCCCTGAAAACGCGCGATTACGTCCGCCCTTTCGCTGAGCCAGTCGACAATCTTGCCTTTTCCTTCGTCGCCCCATTGGGCGCCGACAACAACCACGTTGGCCATATCCGGTCCTTTTCGTGCTGAGTGATCAAACCCGGCTCATATAGCGGGGCAAAAACGGCAGGGAAACCGATATTTCGCCGCAGAGGAAAATCGGGCTCGCGCGCGATGCCTCCGGCGGGGATATTTGTAGCCAGATGAAGAGTGGATTCCCTGCTTCACCTGGCTGTAAATATCCCGGGGGAGGCGCCCGGAACGGGCGGCGGGGGCAGAGCCCCCTAACCCTGTCGCCGTAAGTGGACAGGTTGCCCATGCGGAGTGGTCAGGTAAGCCTCTTCCCAGGCCTTATGCAGATCAAGCACATCTTTCGGCCTTGCAGCGCCCTGTTCGGCCAGCAATGCCTCAAGCGTTTCCAGCCATGCGTGGAAGTAATCGTCACCGCCATCCAATTCCCGGGCAAGCCCATTGTGTTTCAATGTCGCTGAAAAGCGCGCCGCCCAATCCGCCCACTCGAACCGCCCAGCCTCGTTCAGCGCGACGGTGACGGCAAAGACCTGAGCGTGCCAGGGTTCAGCAAAAACCGGCTCGGGGGCTCCGTGTGAGATACAGTCGTTCATGCCGGTTCCAGGTAGCTTTGCCAGAGGTCCAGCACCACCTGGTCGGCGGGATGTTCGGTGGCGGCCCAGAGTTCTGATGCCGCAAAAGCCACTGCATAAATCGGCTCTGGCGCCTCACCCAACCCATGCGCATTGGAATCGGGCAGAACATGGGTTCCGTGCAGGCGCAGGATTCGGCCCCTGGCACCGGATGCATAGACAGGCAGGCGCGTGTGACCTCCATCCACGAGGCGATTTGCTGTCGGCCGGACCGTGACAACCTCTTGCCCCACAGAATACAGCGCCGCGACATTGGAAGGCCTGTCCGCAGGCCCGCCTTTGGCCAGCGCAGCGGACACCGCTTCGGCCTTGAGCGCTCTGTCTGCAAAGGGGTGCGGATTGTCGCCGCTCACGCCACGCAGATCATCCAATGTCAGAACACCCATTTCGACCAGCAGATCGGCCAGACCGGATATCCATTTCTCATAATACGAAAACCGGGTGTAATCCTTCGGAGACAAGCGTTCGCGCGCGTGGCGCGAAACGTCGATGTTCCACTGCCCCAGAAACCCGGATGCAAGTGTCACCGCAAGAGCGCGGGCGTGCCAGTCTTCGGCAAAAACAGGCGCGTCCTCTGCCTCGGGGTGTATCGGACCATCACCGAAACGGCCTCCCATATCGTGAACGCGGGTCATGATGGCACCTTGGGAAGGCCCGTGCCGATCATGCTGTCGCGCGTCACAAGCGCAGCAAGCTCATCTTCGCTCATTCCGTCTGTGCCTTCAGGGCGCATGGGCAAGACGAGATAGCGAATCTCGGCCGTCGAATCCCAAACCCGTACAGAGGTGTCTTGGGGCAAGGTGACGCCGAATTCGGCCAACACCTTGCGCGGTTCTCGCACTGCGCGGGCTCGGTAGGCGTCGGATTTGTACCATCCGGGCGGGATACCCAGCAGCGGCCAAGGGTAACAGCTGCACAGGGTGCAGACGACCATATTGTGCCGGTCCGGTGTATTCTCGACCACCACCATATGTTCGCCCTGGCGGCCATAGTAGCCAAGGTCCGCTACGACCGGAGTGGCGTCTTCAAGCAGGGCAGCTTTGAAGGCAGGGTCGCTCCAGGCTTTGGCAACGACGCGCGCGCCGTTTTGCGGCCCGATCCTGTTCTGATAAGTGTCGATGATCTCATCCAGAGCCGCCGGATCGATCAGCCCTTTGCGGGTCAGAATCGTCTCGAGCGCTTTGACGCGCAATGCGGGTTCAGGTGGCAACAGGGCATGCGGGTGGTCGTGATCGTCATGTGGCATGGCCGCAGCCTGCGTCACAAATCAACACACTGTCCAGTCCCTTTGACGTGATGGGATACATCAAAGAAGTTGATGCCAACTCCTGACTTGCCCCCGCTGGCAAACTTGCATAAGTACCACGCGATA
Organism: Ruegeria sp. AF1; assembly: GCF_056542125.1. NCBI lineage: Bacteria > Pseudomonadati > Pseudomonadota > Alphaproteobacteria > Rhodobacterales > Roseobacteraceae > Ruegeria > Ruegeria sp. AF1. The sequence goes on along the minus strand of NZ_JBQFZG010000006.1, from coordinate 108,009 downwards.
CACGCCACGCTGTACAGGACCACCATGGAAAACGTCGTTCTCATTATCCATCTTCTTCTGGCTCTGGGCCTGATCGCCGTTGTCCTGATGCAGCGGTCTGAAGGCGGTGGCCTGGGTATGGGTGGTGGCGGTGCCATGGCCGGTCGCGCAGCAGCGACGGCATTGGGCAAGCTGACGTGGATTCTGGCGGCCTGTTTCATCGTCACCTCGATCACGCTGACCATTCTTGCGGCTCAGAAATCTTCGGGCAGCTCGGTAATCGACCGTCTGGGCGTTCCGGCACCGGCTTCGACCGAGGAAAGCGCACCGGCGATTCCGTCGGTTGATGATCTTTTGCCGCCGGCACAGGACGACAACGCGCCTCTGATCCCGCAGGCGGATTGATCCACAAAACCTAGAAACATGAAAGAGGACTGCAACAGCATCTTGCGGTTCTCTTGCGCTTTTGGCGCGAATCCTTTATACGTGAAGTCCCGTGATGCAGCGGTTTTTCGGAACCGCCGGGCAGCTGATTTTGACGTCTCACGGGAGCAGCCGAAAAACTATGGCACGTTTTATTTTCATCACCGGTGGTGTGGTTTCGTCCTTGGGCAAAGGGCTGGCTTCGGCAGCTTTGGGCGCTTTGTTGCAGGCCCGCGGTTATTCGGTGCGTCTGCGCAAGCTGGACCCCTATCTGAACGTCGATCCCGGCACGATGTCGCCCTTTGAGCATGGCGAAGTGTTTGTCACCGATGATGGCGCCGAGACCGATCTGGACCTTGGCCATTACGAACGGTTCACCGGTGTCGCAGCGCGCAAGACCGACTCGGTCAGCTCGGGCCGGATTTATTCCAATGTTCTGGAGAAAGAGCGCCGCGGAGATTACCTCGGCAAGACCATTCAGGTGATCCCGCACGTCACCAACGAGATCAAGGATTTCATCGCCATCGGCGAGGATGAGGTTGATTTCATGCTGTGTGAGATTGGCGGTACCGTGGGTGACATCGAAGGCCTGCCCTTCTTTGAAGCCATCCGACAGTTCAGTCAGGACAAACCGCGCGGCCAGTGTATCTTTATGCATCTGACGTTGCTGCCCTACATCAAAGCGTCGGGTGAGTTGAAAACCAAGCCGACCCAGCACTCGGTGAAAGAACTGCGCTCGATCGGTCTGGCCCCCGATATTCTGGTCTGTCGGTCCGAAGGGCCTATCCCGACCAAGGAACGGGAAAAGCTAGCCCTGTTCTGTAACGTGCGTCCGGACAGCGTGATCGCGGCGCAGGACCTGTCCACCATTTACGACGCGCCGCTGGCCTATCACCGCGAGGGGCTGGACCAGGCCGTTCTGGATGCCTTCCAGATCAGCCCCGCCCCCAAACCTGATCTGGCCAAATGGGAAGATGTCAGCGACCGCATCCACAACGCCGAAGGCGAAGTGAAAGTGGCCATTGTCGGCAAATACACGCAGCTTGAAGACGCCTATAAGTCGATTGCCGAGGCGCTGACCCATGGCGGTATGGCCAACCGTGTGAAGGTCAAGATCGAGTGGGTGGATGCCGAAGTTTTCGACACCGAAGACGCAGCTCCGTATCTGGAAGGGTTCCACGCCATCCTAGTCCCCGGTGGTTTTGGCGAGCGTGGCACCGAAGGCAAGATCAAGGCGGCGCAATATGCGCGCGAGCACAAAGTCCCCTATCTGGGCATTTGTCTTGGCATGCAGATGGCGGTGATCGAGGCAGCGCGGAACGTTGCGGGTATTACCGAAGCCGGGTCCGAGGAATTCGACCATGAGGCCGGGAAGAAACGGTTTGAACCGGTGGTCTATCACCTCAAAGAGTGGGTACAGGGCAACCACAAGGTCGAGCGCAAGGTCGGCGACGACAAGGGCGGCACAATGCGCCTTGGGGCCTACAACGCAGTATTGGCGGACGGATCCAAAGTCGCCGAGGTCTATGGCGGCACCCAGATCGAGGAACGGCACCGCCACCGCTATGAGGTGGACATCAAGTATCGCGACAAGCTTGAAAAAGCGGGCCTGAAGTTTTCGGGCATGTCGCCGGACGGTCGTCTGCCCGAAATCGTGGAATGGGCGGATCACCCGTGGTTCATTGGCGTTCAGTACCACCCGGAGCTGAAGTCCAAGCCGTTTGACCCGCATCCGCTGTTTCGCGATTTTGTGCGGGCCGCGAAAGACACCTCGCGCCTGGTCTGATCCCTGACTGTGTCGGACTGTCACCCCACGTTGTTTCGTGGGGATTGATCTCTTAACTGTGTGCAGAGGCAGGCTTTCTGCTTTTGCATTTCACGATTTCAGGAGATTTCCGATGAGCAACGCAACAACGATCAGCAACCTTCAGCAAGCGCTTCATATGGAGCTTACTGCCGCGCACCAATACCAGTTGCACGCGCACGTTCTGGACGATTGGGGCCTTGATATTCTGGCTGAGAAAATGCGGGGCGAGATGCAGGAAGAACTGGTGCATTCTGACGCCTTTATTGAACGTATCCTGTTTCTGGGTGGAACCCCCGAGCTTGCGTTTCAGAAAAGCCCTGCCGCAGCGGGTACACTGGAAGAAATGTTTGCCTCTGATCTCCAAGACGAGAGTGAGGCCGTTGTTTTTTACACCAATGCAGCGCAACAGGCGGCCGAAGTCGGTGATGTTGGTTCGCGTTCACTGTTCGAACGCATCCTGATGGAAGAAGAAGGTCACAAAGCCTGGCTGGAGACACAGCTGAGCCTGCTGCAACGTCTGGGCGAATCTGCGTTTAGCGCGAAATTCGTCTCTGGCGCCGCGGGCGAAGCCTGAGGCCTTGGTTTCAAACCGGTGGATGTCACAGGTACTTTGCGCAGCTGACGCAATCTGTGCCTGTGCCGTCACCTCAAAGTGACCTGTCTGGGTGCAAAAAATCTGGCCGGGTCATTTTCGCAGCGTTAGCTGTAGGATACGCGACAACAGGAGAGTTCCGATGACCAGCCAGTCCCAGAAAGCCGTGACCTTTACCAGCCTTCACAAGAAAGGCGATCCTGTCATTCTGTTCAATATCTGGGACGCTGGCAGCGCTGGCGCTGTTCGGGACGCTGGTGCCCAGGCCATCGCGACCGGCAGTGCCCCTGTTGCCATGGCGCAGGGCTATGGCGACGGGCAGAACATTCCACTTGAGGCCGCGTTGGACAATGCACGCCGCATCGTTGCAGCGGTTGACTTGCCCGTAACACTGGATTTCGAGGGCGCTTATGCCGAAGACCCGCAAGGGATCGCGCAAAACGTTCAGCGCGCGCTGGACTGCGGTGTTGTTGGTTTCAACTTTGAAGACCAGATCATAGGTGGAGACGGCCTCTTTGACATCGCCACTCAGGCCAAACGTGTTGAAGCGATGTGCGACGCCTGCGCGCGCGCAGGCATTCCCGCCTATGTCAATGCGCGCACAGATATCTTCCTGAAGGCAGCAGCGGACACCCATGACGACACGATGCTGGATGAGGCCATTGCCCGTGCCAATGCCTATGCTGATGCAGGTGCCAGCGGATTCTTTGCACCTGGGCTAAAGAACGAAGCCCTGATCGCCCGGCTTTGCGAATCCACGGCCTTACCGGTCAATATCATCGCCCTGCCCGGCACGCCGGATACGCCCACCCTGGCAAAACTGGGGGTTGCGCGGATCAGCTACGGTCCGGTTCCCTATCGCCAAATGCTGGCCTGGTTGCAAACCGCAGCCAAAGAGGCCCTGACCTGGTAATCACGTCAAAAGCCTGACCGAAGCCATTTCACCGGATCCTGAGTGACCTGGGTGGTAATTTATCTTCAAAGTTGGCTAGGGTTTTCATTGAAAATCCCCGACCAACTAAACCGATCAAGACACCTGAATCCCCGTAAACCCTGACTGGTCGAAAGATAACGTTAAGTTTTTGAACGCCTTTTTTTAAGGCGCCGATAGTTCATATTCCGAAGTATCTGACCAATTTTGGATCCTCGTAATTGATACCTTTTGCCGCCGGGAAACAACGCCAACTTTCCATGAACAGCACCGAACTGTGTTACACGCCAGCCCTGATCCTTCCAGACCCGGTGCAGAAGCTCCAATCGAACATCTGCGTAATCTTCGGCATTCAAAACCTGAACGTCTTGCGCTGGCTTACGCATCACGACCATGAATTCGATACCCTTGGGTTCCTGCACGTCTTCGATTTGCAAAGATGTCAAGCCCAAGTATTGGCAGTCTTGCAGCATCAAGCGCAGCGAACTGGGTGTCATAACAGTGCAATGAGCATCCTGATAAGGAGATTCTGGCGTTGTTTGCTGCCACTGTTCCCACAAAACAGCGGGATCAAATTGCAGTCTGTGAAGTTCAGGTGGTGTTTGATGGTTAACAGGCTTGAACTCTGCGCCGCAGGCCTCACGGGAGAGAACGTAACGCGAGTCAAAAACCTGCTTTTCTGTCGGTTTCTTTCGATCTTCCCGGTAGGCTTCAAGCCATTCTGACGTAGTTGTCGGGGGGCGGAAATGGTCGAAACATAACCGCCCATCCGGTACGATCATGATCAAGCGCCCCCCTGACTTCAGTAGCGCCTCACAAGCTTGAAGAAATTTGATCGGATTCGGTAAATGTTCAAAATTATGGGAACTATATATATAATCGAAACTGCCATGTTCGTCTTTTGGCACAACTGAACCCAACTCGGTGGCACTGCCGACGAAGTCTATCTCCTCTATTAGGCCGTAACTATCAGGGTTAATTGTGTCATTTCCCTCCGCCGACGCCAAAAGTTCTTGCGCGGTCAGTACGTCTGCTATTTTGACATTGTAGCCTTCAGCTTTCGAAACGAGCGGATTGAACCAAGGTGCGATTTCCAGCCCCTTGTCTGATTTACTGATCCCCATTGCACCAGGTAAACGCGGTATCATCTGAAACTTCCTTTCAAATACAACTTTATCGTGCACAGGTCCGACTCGGCGCTGGATACATGCAATACTGTATCAAGACCAGCATTTCGTGCTTGGCCGATCACGACCTGTCGTCTAGGTGTTTGTTATGTTGAAAAGGTTCTTTAAGGCGCTCAGACCGCCTCATCATGAACAGTTGCCGGACCCGGATGCAGAACTTGCTCTGGGTGCTCTGATGGTGCGCGTCGCGCAGGCAGATCGCGATTACAAGCTGGAAGAGATCAGTCTGATCGACAAGATACTGGCCCGTCTGTACCAGCATAACGCGATTGAGGCAGCTAAGGTGCGTGCCACCTGTGAAAAGCTCCATGCTGCGGCACCGGAAACTGATACGTTCGGCAAACTGATCCGGGAAACCACGGATCTGAAAGAGCGGCTGGCAGCCCTTGACGCGTTGTGGGAAATCGTTCTGGCGGATGGCAGTTCGGACGAGGGCGAGATAAAGATCGTCGAAGAAGCCCGCATTGCCATGGGCCTGAGCTACAATGACAGTCAGGCAGCGCGCGAGCGCGTCCAAAGCCGCTTGGATGTGAGTTAAGCGCCCGCTATATCTTACCCATGTTCAGTGACTTTCTTTCCAGGCTCACACAGCCCAAGCCCGACCCGCTTGTCGAAGATGATGCCCGCCTAGCCCTGACGGCCCTGCTGGTGCGTCTGGCACGATCTGACAACGATTATTCTGCCTCCGAAATGTCGCGCATCGATCGCATATCGGCAGAACGATACGGTTTGTCCCCATTCGAAAGCGCGGCTTTGCGCGCCCGTGCCGAAGATCTGGAGACCGAAGCCCCCGACACGGTCCGTTTTACCCGCGCCATCAAGGAAGCAGTCGCTTATGAAAACCGGCTGGCGGTGGTTCAGGCGCTGTGGTCAGTGGCCCTGGCTGATGGCCACCGCACGGGTGAGGAGGACTCGCTGCTGCGTCTGGTTGTCAGCCTGCTGGGGGTCAGCGACGTGGATTCGGCTTTGGCCCGGCAAAAGGCCGCCAAATCTTGATAGCCATGCTTGGCATGTACGACATGCCCGAGGTTCAGGCCGCCAATGGTCGCTTCTGGGGGTTGATTCGCGCGAATCTGGGTTACGGGCCAGAACAGCTGACCCGAGACGCCGATGTTTGGCAGGTTTGGCTTGATCCCGATCTGGTGCTGGCGCAGACCTGTGGAATGCCCTATCGCACACGCTTGCATGGTCGTGTTCAACTGGTGGGCACCCCGGATTACGGCCTGCCCGGTTGCCCTGCCGGGCATTATTGCTCGGTCTTTGTGGCGCGGCGCGACGACGACCGCACGCTGGCGGGAATGACTGACGGTATCTTCGCATATAACGAAGCATTGTCCCAATCCGGCTGGGCGGCACCCATCACGTATTTATCCCGGGAGAACCTGTATCCTGCGTCGTTGTTGGAGACAGGCGGTCACGCGCTGTCAGCGCAGGCGGTCTCGGAGGGGAAGGCAGATTTCGCGGCGCTGGATGCGTTGACCTGGATGATGTTGCAAGAACATACCGATCTGGGCGAAAGCCTGCGCGAACTGGCAAAAACCGCTTCTACACCGACCCTGCCCTATATTACCGGACCCGACCAAAACGCGGATCTGGTCGCAGACGCAGTTCGGGCAGCAATAGAAAACCTTGCCGAACACGACCGCAAAACGCTGCACATTCAGGGGCTGATCGACATCCCGGCGGAGGAGTACCTGTCCGTACCGACCCCGCCACCGCCATGCGCCCAGCAGATAATCTGATGGCCAAATTGTCGGGTGCATTTGGTCAATTTGACAGTTTCCGACCCTGAATTTGCGAATTGCGCATTGCATTGAGCAAATTTTTCGGCCCTAGTACCGCACCAACACCACAAACTACTGGACTGCCCGTGACAGAAACCGCTCCCGTCATCGAAATCAAAAACCTTCACAAAAGCTTCGGCAATCTGGAAGTGTTGAAGGGGGTGGATATCACAGCGCATGGCGGCGACGTGGTCTCGTTGATCGGGTCATCGGGGTCAGGAAAATCAACTTTGCTGCGCTGCTGCAATCTGTTGGAAGACAGCCAGCAGGGCGAAATCCTGTTCAAAGGCGAACCTGTCAAATGGTCGGGCGATAGCCATGGGCGCCGCCCCGCGGACCCCAAGCAGGTCCTGCGCATCCGCACTAACCTGTCGATGGTGTTTCAGCAGTTCAATCTGTGGGCGCATATGACCATCCTGCAAAATGTCATGGAAGCCCCCGTGACCGTTCTGGGCCGCGACAAGGCCGAAGTGGAAGACAGCGCGCGCAAATACCTTGAGAAAGTTGGCATTGGCGACAAATGCGACGCCTATCCGGCGCAATTGTCCGGCGGTCAGCAACAGCGCGCCGCTATCGCGCGGGGGCTGTGCATGGAACCACAGGCGCTGTTGTTCGACGAACCGACCTCGGCGCTGGATCCCGAACTGGAACAGGAAGTGATCAAGGTGATCAAGGATCTGGCAGCCGAAGGGCGCACCATGATCATCGTGACTCATGACATGAAAATGGCGGCAGATATCTCGAGCCACGTGGTATTTCTTCATCAGGGCCTGATCGAGGAAGAAGGTTTGCCCGAAGATATCTTTACGTCACCCGAATCCGAGCGGCTTCGGGGCTTTCTCTCCGCCACTCAGGCGGCTTAACTTCAAGAACAGAACCAAAACTGGGGAGTAACCAATGAAAAACCTGATTCTGTCCACTGCGGCCCTGGCGCTGACTGCTGGTATCGCCATGGCCGACACGATCCGCATGGGCACCGAGGGCGCCTACCCTCCGTACAACTTCATCAACGATGCAGGTGAAATCGACGGGTTCGAGCGTGAAGTCGGCGACGAGCTGTGCAAACGCGCCAACCTGGAGTGTGAATGGGTCAAGAACGACTGGGATTCGATCATTCCGAACCTGGTCTCGGGCAACTACGACACCATCATCGCCGGTATGTCGATCACAGCCGAACGTGATGAGGTCATCGACTTTACCCAAGACTATTACCCGCCGACCGCTTCGGCCTATGTTGCGACCTCTGACTCGGCAGACGTAACTGGTGGTGTCGTTGCGGCGCAAACCGCCACGATCCAGGCAGGCCACGTTGCCGAATCCGGTGCAACCCTGGTCGAATTCGCGACCCCGGAAGAAACCATTGCAGCTGTCCGTAACGGCGAAGCCGATGCAGTTCTGGCCGACCGCGACTATCTGGTGCCGCTGGTCGAGGAATCGGGCGGTGAGCTGGTCTTTGTCGGCGATCCGGTTCCGCTGGGCGGCGGCGTCGGCATGGGCCTGCGTGAAAGCGACGGTGAACTGCGCGGCAAGTTCGACGAAGCCATCACTTCGATGAAAGCCGACGGCACGCTGAACGAGATGCTGATCAAGTGGTTCGGTGAAGGCACCGCCACATACGGTACTGACGGTTCGGTCGTCACCAACTAAGACCTGACCAATCCCGGTCCGGTGCCTCGGCACCGGGCCGATTCCGGCCTAGCCGGAACAGACGTTGGAAAGACGCCATATGTTCTCGTACTGCGCTGATCCTGACACGCTGGGCACGTTCCGCTGGTTTTCATGCTACCTGACCAATGGCGTACACTGGTCGTTCTACCTGTCTTTCATCAAGGTTTTGGCCCTGCTGGCTGTGACCGCGCCCGTCGCACTTGGCTTCGGGTTTGCAGGTGCCATGGCGGCGCGCTCGCATTTCCCCCCGCTCAGCTGGCTGGGCAAAGGGTATATCGCGATTGTGCGCGGCGTGCCCGACATTGCGTTTTTCCTGTTTTTCGTCATCGCACTGGATCAGGCGTTCGAGTGGACGCGGCATAAGATATTGTGCCCGGACTGGACCGACCCAATCCGCCAGGGCAATGATTTCCTTGTTTGTCAGGCTGCCAAGCTGCCACTCGGGACCGCGCCTGAATGGATGCATGAAACCTATGGGTTTTTCCTGGCGGTCATCACGTTCTCTATCGTTTTTGGCGCCTTTGCGGCCAATGTCCTGTTCGGGGGGATGCGCGCCGTACCACATGCGCAGCTGGAAACGGCCGAAGCTTATGGTATGAACCGCCGCCAGACCTTCTGGCGCATCCTGGTGCCTCAGATGTGGGTCTACGCGCTGCCCGGCCTGTCCAATCTGTGGATGGTGCTGATCAAGGCGACGCCCCTGCTCTTCCTGCTGGGTGTTGAAGATATCGTGTATTGGGCGCGCGAACTGGGCGGCACCAAAACCTCGAAATTCACGCAATACCCGCATGGCGACTGGCGCATGTGGTATTTCCTGTTCCTGCTGATCTTCTACCTTGGCATGACCCGTTTCTCGGAACTTGGGTTGGAAAAACTGATGCGGCGATTGTCCCACGGACAGGCCACTTCGGGCGGAGAGCTTCTGCGCAAGGAGACCACGGCATGATGATCCGCGTTCAAGACCGCATCCGGGTGCCGCACGCGATTGCACAGCAATCTGATTCGCGCACGCAATCTCCTTTTCAGGGAGCCCGAGCATGAGCTGCATCCAGACCATTCAGGATTACGGCCTGCGTTCGCTTGGCATTGGGGAGCGCCTGCTGCCCAAGACCGATTTCACCCTGTGCGAACAGTTCACCCTGATCGGCTCGGGCATGATCTGGAACATCTATTTCGGCGTCATGGCGCTGACGACCGGGTTCTTTCTGGCCACTGCACTGGCCGTCGGCAAAGCCTCGACCAACAAATGGCTGCGCAAACCTGCCGAATGGTTCATCTTTCTGTTCCGGGGCTCGCCGCTCTTTATCCAGTTCTTCTTTGCCTATTTCTTCTTCCTGTCGCTGAAGAAAACCTATCCACTGTTTGACGCCTTCACCTCGGCTTGGCTCGGCGCACTGATCGTGCTGTTCCTGAACACCGCAGCCTATTCAGGTGAGATTTTTTATGGTGCTCTGCGCTCGATCCCCAAGGGAGATATCGAAGCGGCAGATGCCTATGGTATGTCCGGCTGGTCGCGGTTTCGGCGGATCGTCTGGCCAACCATGTTGCGGCTGGCCTGGCCTGCCTACACGAACGAAGCCATCTTTCTGTTCCACGCCACCACGCTGGTCTTCTTCTCGGCCTTTCCGGCCTGGCAGCAGCGCGGCGACGCGCTCTATTACGCCAGCTATTTCGCGGACAAGACGTTCAACCCGTTTATCCCCTATCCAATTCTGGCGTTCTATTTCATCTTGCTGACATTGGTGATTGTCGGGGGTTTTGGCCTCATAAACAAACGCCTGAACCGCCACCTGCCCACTGCGAAACGGGTGAAAATGCGGTTCAAACTGAACCTGGCGCGCTAAAGATCAGCGCGCCGGACTTTCCGGCGTTCGAGCCTACACTATGTTTGTAATGCGCTTGGCGGTGCGAACACGGACAGTCGATTTTGGGGGAATGGTACCGCCTCCCTGGCTTGAACAGGGGACCTCTGGATCCACAATCCAGCGCTCTAACCAACTGAGCTAAGGCGGCACTTCGTGAGGGGCGATGTACCGAACGCGTCCGGGGAATGCAAGAGGATTAAAGCCGAATTCTCCAGCTTTGTTCGACAAGATCGACCCCAAAGGAATGCACCGGTTTGCTGTCTATCAGTTCCCAGCCAAACGCCCTGTAAAGCGCGCAGGCGGCCGTATGGCTTTCATGGGTCCACAGAACCATTTCCCGATATCCAGCCTCGCGTGCAAAATCTGTACAGGTCTGTAACAGCCGTTTCCCCAACCCAAGTCCGCGCGCCTCGGGGACAAGCAGGAAGAGGCGCAGTTTGGCGGTTGTTTGGTCCACGCGCACGCAGAAGATGCTACCCAATCTTTGTCCAGTCCGTTCAGCAATCCAGCCTTTTTCAAAGGACGGGTCGTTGTCTGCAATGAACTCCTCAAGGATGCGCGCAACCAATGGGGCAAAGCTGTCATCAAATCCTTCGTCGCGCGCATAGAGCAACCCGTGCTGTTCAACCAGCCACGCGGCATCATCGGGGCGAAACGTTCTGAGAACCACTTTATCCATGTCTTATCTGACCGCAAAGGTGACTTGATTCTCAACCCCGTGCGCGTTAGCACGAACGCTCAGGCTCGGAGGCACAGATGGGCATCAATACCGAACGCGATATACAGGCCAACCTGCAAATCGGCCCGACCGATCAGGGGATGGTGCGCTTGTTCATCGAAGCCGACGGCATCGAGATTCCGATGGATTTCGATCCCGAAGAAGCCGAAGAAATCGCAGACGAGATCCGCGCCGCGATACAGGCCGCCCTCGCCGTCAAAGGCTGAGCTTTTTACAAGCGCGGATCGCGCAGTGCATGCAGTCGGCGTGCTGCATCTGTTGCAAATTTCTGGATCATCTTTTTGCGCCGCGCTGGAGCAAGCTTGTCCTCGGGCGCCATGCGCACGATCTCGGCATCATAGGCATCAGCAATGATCAAGCCCGTTTCGTCAGGTAACAGATCGGTCGGAAACTCGGTATCCACGGCCCAGAAGAATCGGTCGCACCATTCCAGATAGCCCTGCCATTTGGCATCCGATTGATAATCGGCACGGCTGGATTTGCATTCGATCACCCAAAGTTCACCTTTGGGACCTAGGCCCATTACATCGACACGTAGACCACGTGCCGGAACGAATTCTTCAACAGAAACAAAACCATGTGCGGCAAGGTGGCGTGCGACGCCACGCGCCAGTTTCTGTCCGGGCTGCAGATCTAAAGTCATGTCAGAAATGTGAACAATTAGGGAACAAAAGTAAAGTGCTGCGTCGCACTTGACATGATACCTTTGGGTGTCGCATTAATATGATACCAAATGGTATCTCTTCCGGGGTTGCTTATGGATAACCGAACTCAAAACGCGTTTCGTGCGCTGGCCGATCCCACACGTAGGGACATTGTGCAATTGCTCTCGTCTCAGGACATGACCATCGGGCAGTTGACAGACCGGTTCGACATGACCCGGGCCGCGGTCAAAAAACATCTGACCGTGCTATCCGACGGCGGCTTGATCACCGTTGAAACCCGCGGCCGCGAACGCATTAACCGTCTTGAACCACAGGGGATGGCCCCCGTTTTGGACTGGCTCAGATATTTTGACCAGTTCTGGGACGATCGCCTCAACTCTCTCAAGGAAGCTGTTGAAAGGAAATCGAAATGACCGATGCAGTTCTGAATAAATCGATCTTTCTGAGGGCCGAGCCGGAAACGGTTTGGGCTTATCTTACAGACCCGGATCGTCTGGCGGAATGGTTCCACAAACCTCGACATACTCTGTCCGCGGGTCAAAAGCTGGAGATGTTTGGCACGACAAGCGGCGACCTGTTGATCTGGGGTGAGGTTCGCGTTGCCAACCCTCCCAAATATCTGGAATACACGTTCACCGTAAAACCGATGGGCGACGCGGTGAGCGTAGTCAAGTGGACCCTGGAACCCGTCGCAGGCGGGACGCGCCTTGACCTTCGGCATGAAGGCCTGCCGCAGGGGGCCGATGCCTTTGGCCTGATCCTGGCGCTGGACAAGGGTTGGGACGAACACTTTGGCAAGATGCGCACGGCATTGCACGAAACTGTTGATGCCTGACCCCTTGTGCGAACCCGTCATACGCCCTACTTAAGCGCGTGGCGGGTTCTGCCCTTCTTGTGAAAGGTAGCATTCTGGTGGCCTTAAGCAATTCCGAGGGGGCTGGCTCTGTTCAGGTCCTGGCCTGATTACCTGGCGCCCACCTGTATATACAGGTCCTCGGGAATCAAACCACACGGTTGTTTGGTGGTCCCGCCACATTTTCCACGGAAGTTCAGCGCCCTGCGCGGGCTTCCTGCTTTGCAACCGCCGGTTCAAAGCTGTGTACAACAGGTGTCCCCCGGCGCGGGCCTTGCGGCTTTTCTGCCATGCTCATGATCTTGTAGGCGAACTGAACACCGGCAAAGACAATGCCGTTCATGAACCAGATCATCACCAAAGCGATAAAGCCGATTTCCGAACTGGTTATCAGATGGCGCAGGTTTGCGACATTCAGCGCCAACAGAACGCCGACAAACACAGCCGAAATGACAAAGCCCCAGGCAACTTGCGTGATATAAAGGCGGATCAGTTTGGGCATGGCGAACCTCTTTGCGCTATGACATTCAAGTTAGCGCATATCTGGTTCTCGTAAAGGCGTCAGAATGCCTCGGGCTGTGCCTCGCGCGCCATGTGATCCAGCACAGCGTTGACGAATTTCGGCTCTTTGCCTTCCGGGAAAAACGCACGCGCCACATCGACGAATTCGGTGATGACAACCTTTGGCGGTGTGTCGCATTGGGTCAGCTCGGCACCTGCGGCACGGAACACTGCACGAAGGGTCGGATCGATGCGCGCAATCGGCCATTTGGCCACCAACGCACGGTCAGTCATCTGGTCGATGGCCGCCTGATAGTTCACCGCGTTGTCAACCAGGGACCTGAAAACCGAGATATCGCCGTCCAGCATCTCCTCGCCCTCATAGACTGCGCCAAACCGGTGATCCAGAAACTCGTTCACGACAGCTTCGGTCGTTTGCCCGGACTGTTCCATCTGGAACAGCGCCTGCACGGCATAAAGCCGGGCGGCGGATTTCATCAGGCGTTTCTGGTTGGCCGGTTTCGGCGCGTCTGTCTTGGTCATGCTGTCGAGGGTCCGTTGCTGTCGCCCGCCACAAGGATGGACTCGGACGGCGGCTTGAAACCAACGCCCTTTTTGGAAGAGCCCCACTTACGGCTGAGCGCGATCAGATGCAAGGCCGCAGCAGCAGCCCCACCCCCTTTATTCATCTTTTTGGGGTTCGCGCGGACTTCGGCCTGCGCGTCATTTTCTACGGTCAGAATGCCGTTACCGATGCACAGGCCCTGCAGGCCCATCAACTGGATGGCCCGGCTGGAGTCGTTGCAAACGGTTTCGTAATGCGTGGTCTCACCGCGAATGACGCAGCCCAGCGCGACATAGCCGTCAAAGTTGCATTGACGGTCGGCCATAGCGATGGCGGTTGGGATTTCCAGCGCGCCGGGTACCTCGACCACTTCGCAGGTGCCACCCGCGGCTTCGATTTCGGCCTTCGCGCCCGTGATCAGGTTATCGGCAATCGCACGATAAAACGGCGCCGCCACGATCAGCAGCTTGACCGGCTTGTCAAATGTCGGTGTCGGCAGAACGCCATGTTCGTCTTGAGCAGCCATGATCAGTCTTCCTTCAGAATCGAACGGGTGCCGACGATGGACAGGCCAAACGCGTCAAGCCCCAGATATACGGTTTGCGGCGAGTCGGTTAGCAGGACCAGTTCCTGAATTCCCATCTTGGACAGGATCTGCGCCCCCAGACCGGTTTGTTTGATGGTGCGCGGCCCCTCGTCACCCGTGGCGTATAGCGAGTTGCGCGGTTGACGGAACAGGCAGACCACGCCCCGTCCTTCTTCAGCAATCTTTTCCATGGCGCGCGGCAGTTCGCGCGAGGATTTCGGACCAAGACCCAGAATATCGGGGGCCTCGTGCAGGGCATGGGTGCGGGTCAACACCGGTTCGGGTGTGGTGATGTCGCCCTTGATCATGACCACATGTTCGATGCCGTGGGTCTGATCGGTGAACAGCCGCATCTCCCACTCGCCGCCATATTCTGACGTCACCATCTGACGCGAGGTTTCGACCACCAGATTGTCATTGCGCGACCGGTAGGCGATCAGGTCACTGATCGTGCCGATCTTCATGTTGTGCTCTTGCGCAAACTCAACCAGATCGGGCAGACGCGCCATGGTGCCGTCGGGTTTCATGATCTCGCAGATCACGCCCGAGGGGTTCAGACCGGCCAGACGCGAGATATCAACGGCAGCCTCGGTATGACCGGCACGCACCAGCACCCCACCCCGCTTGGCGCGCAAGGGGAAGACGTGGCCCGGCGTTGCGATATGGGCCATCGTGTTCTGCTCGTTGATCGCAGTTGCCACGGTCAGCGCACGGTCGGCGGCCGAGATCCCGGTACTGACCCCTTCGCGCGCTTCGATGGACACGGTGAATGCGGTTTCGTGCCGGGACGAGTTGTTCACCGCCATCATCGGCAACCCAAGCGCTTCGACACGTTCTGCTGTCATCGGCAGACAGATAAGGCCACGGCCATGGGTGGCCATAAAGTTAATGGCCTCGGCATCGGCGAACTCGGCAGCAATCACCAGATCGCCCTCGTTTTCGCGATCCTCGTGGTCGACCAGAATATACATCCGGCCCGCACGCGCCTCTTCAATAATGTCTTCGATCGGGCTGATCGCGTCGCGCAGCCGGGCCTCGACCGGGCCGGGTGTCTCAAAGCTCATTGGGCAGCCTTTCGCATGGCATGTTTGAACGGCGGAATAGACCACTGAGGGCACAAAGACCAGTCCACAAACGGCGCAGGTCTGCTCCGACGCGACGTATCGTATCAGGACATCTCGGCCAGACGCGACACATAACGGGCCAGCGTATCGATCTCAAGATTGACCCGGTCACCGACCTGCACGTCACCCCAGGTGGTGACCTCTTTGGTGTGTGGGATGAAGTTGATGCCGAAATCGCAATCTGTCACGTCATTGACCGTCAGGGATGTGCCATTCAGTGCCACCGACCCTTTGGGCGCAATGAACCGTGCAAGATCCTTTGGTGCGCGCAGGGTGACGCGGGTGCTGTCGCCGTCTTCCTTGATCGCGATCACCTCGGCTACGCCATCCACATGGCCCGAGACGATATGACCGCCCAGTTCGTCACCAACCTTCAGGGCACGTTCCAGATTGACACGCTTGCCGACAGTCCATGTGTCGAGATTGGTTTTCGAGACGGTTTCCGCGCTGATCTGGACATCATACCAATCGTCGCCCAGCGCGATCACGGTCAGACACACACCGTCACTGGCAATCGAGGCCCCGATATCGATGCCCGCAGTGTCATAGGCGGTCTTGATCCGCGCGCGCAGGTCACCCTGCTGCTCCAGCTCGGCGACGGTGCCCATGTCGGTGACGATCCCTGTAAACATTCCGTTAACCCTCAGTTTCTAACCTGTGCCTGACTATCACCGTCGAGGTAAGGCCAACGGGCCGCGCGGGCAAGCCCTGCCTTGCCGTACACCGACCAAACGGGCATAGTTTTGGCAACAACAACAATACGAGCAGTTCGGATGCAGCACCCGCCTTTAAGGTCTCATGATCGGGTCTTCCTGTTCCTTCAGGGCCCGCACGGACCTTTTTTCCCGGCCTTGGGGCGTATGTTGCGCGCGACGGGGGCTCGGGTCTGGCGAGTTGGATTCAATGCAGGCGATCAGGCGTTCTGGTTTGACAAAGCAAGTTACATCCCGTTTCAGGACAAACCGGAAAACTGGCCCGCAACACTGTCCTCTTTAATCGCTGAAAAAGCTGTTACGGACATTGTGCTATATGGCGACACCAGACCCATACATGCGCGTGCGGTCGAAATCGCACGGTCTTGCGGAGTTACCGTACATGTATTCGAGGAGGGGTATCTGCGCCCCTGGTGGGTGACCTATGAGCGGGACGGGTCAAATGGAAATTCCCGGCTGATGACGCTGGACGTTCAGCAGATGCGTCAGGCCATGGCCCTGTCCGACCGAAAGGCGCCGCCGCCCCCGTCGCATTGGGGAGACATGCGGCATCATATCTTCTATGGCGCCCTTTATCATTGGTTCGTGATGACTCTGAACAGCCGCTACCGAAACTTTCAACCGCACAGGGAATTACCTGTCTCGCAAGAATTCAGATTGTACCTCAAGCGCCTGTTTTTGATGCCTTTTCATCGTCTTCAGCGAAGTGTGGCGACGGCGCGGGTCAGATGGGGCGGATACCCCTACCACCTCGTTCTGTTGCAGCTTGGGCATGACAGCTCGGTGAAAGCTCATTCCAGCTTTTCGGGCATGTGTGAATTTCTTGAGCTGGTGATCGAAGGATTTGCGCAAGGCGCGCCGACCCATCACAGGCTGGTGGTAAAGGAACACCCCCTGGAAAACCATCGCGAACCGTTGCGACGCCGGGCCCGTGAGATTGCCAGAAAACACGGCATCGACGACCGGGTTCATTATGTGCCGGGCGGCAAGCTGGCCAGATTGCTGGATGAGGCGAATTCGGCCGTCACCGTGAATTCCACCGCCGGACAGCAGGTCCTGTGGCGGGGCATTCCATTGCGCATTTTCGGGCGTTCGGTTTATGACAAACCCGATTTCGTCTCGCAGCAGCCGATCGCGGCGTTTTTTGCCGATCCTTGCCGCCCCGATTCCGAAGCCTATCGCTGTTATCGGCAATTTCTTCTGGAAACCAGTCAGGTACCCGGCGGGTTCTATTCAAGACGAGGGCGCCGTCAGCTGCTGCGCCGCGCCGTGGATATGCTTTTGGACACCAACGATCCCTACCAATCGGTTCTGAATACGAACGAGGCGCGAACGACACAGTTGAAAGTCGTCGAATGAAACGGGTGGTGTGTGACTGGAAGTTAAGCAACTTACCAGCTAATCTGCACGCAACTACAAAAGACTGAGGATATCGGGCGGTGAAAGTCTCTCCTAGGCGATGGATTCGGGGCGTGTCCTTTGTGGCTGCAATTGGCCTGCTGGCCGCGTGCCAGCTGCCAAAATCCGGACCGAACAAATCCGAAATTCTGGCCGGTTCAGTTCAAAAAGGGGGCAACGCATTTGTCGTTGAAGTTGATGACAACGTCACACGCGCGACATCCGCTATTCCTCAGTATGGTTTTTCTTCCTCCTTTAGCAGTGCCCAGACATTGACCGCGGATACCGTCCGCCCTGGCGACGTGCTGGGGCTGACCATCTGGGAAAACGTCGACGATGGCCTTCTGTCCGGCGAAACCGGTCTTGCAACCACGTTGAATGAGGTTCAGGTCGACAGCGACGGATTTATCTTTGTTCCCTATGCAGGCCGGATTCGGGCTGCGGGAAACACGCCGGAACAGCTGCGCGTTCTGATCACAGACAAGCTTCAGGAGCAAACGCCGGACCCGCAGGTCGAAGTGCGGCGCGTCGCTGGTGACGGGTCCACCGTCTCGCTGACGGGCACGGTTGCCGCGCCGGGCATTTATCCGATTGAACGGCCAACCCGGTCGCTGCTTGGTATGTTGTCCCAGGCAGGCGGAGTCTCGGTCGCGTCTGACATCGCGCTGGTGACCCTGATCCGGGGCGATCAGAAGGGTACCGTCTGGTACGAGGACCTGTTTCGCAACCCCAAGCTGGACGTCGCCCTGCGCGGTGGCGACCGCATTCTGGTGGAAGAGGACAGCAGATCGTATATCGCCCTTGGCGCAACCGGGGGCCAGTCGCGCGTGGCATTTGAAAGCCAGGACCTGTCGGCACTGGAAGCCTTGGCACAGGTCGGTGGTCTGCTGACGCTGTCCTCAGATCCAACGGGTATCTTTATCCTGCGCAAGGAACGTCAGGATGTCGCCCGCAGTATCACCGGACGCGCCGACCTCAAAGGGGATCAGCGCATGATCTACCTGCTGAACCTGACAGCCCCCAACGGCCTGTTCATTGCACGCGATTTCGTGATCCGGGACGATGATACGATCTACGTGACCGAAGCGCCCTATGCACAATGGAGCAAATCGATCTCACTTATCGCAGGCGGTCTGACACCCGTTGCAAACGTTGCCACCCTAACCGGCAATTGATGCATGAGGCCCGATCCCGACACGTCAGCCGGGAGCGGGCAAAATCGGCTGTTCGTCTATAACGGCGGCTTTCTGACCCAGAATCGTCTGAGACGAATCCTGTCGCTTTCGGGTTACGACATTCGTCTGGGATATCCCAAAGACGGCGATTGCGTAGGCGTCTGGGGTAACAGCCCGACAGCACATCGCGGCCTTAAGATCGCCGAAAAACACGCTGCCCCGGTTCTGCGGGTCGAGGACGCCTTTCTCAGATCTCTGCACCCGGGCCGGAATGGCGAGCCCCCTTTGGGGCTGTTACTGGATCGTTCCGGCCTGCATTTCGATGCCGCCACGCCGTCTGAGCTTGAAACAGTGCTGGCCACGCACCCCCTGGATGACACGGCCCTGCTGAACCGTGCCCGCGCCGCGATCACGCGGATCAGGGAGCTTAACCTCAGCAAGTATTCCGCCTTCGATCTCGATCTTGACCCACCCGATCCGGGTTATGTTCTGGTGATTGATCAGACGGTTGGCGATGCGTCGGTAACAGCAAGCGGAGCGGACCGCGCCCGGTTTCTTGAAATGCTTGTCTTGGCGCAGGAGGAAAACCCCGGCGCGCGTATCCTGATCAAGACGCATCCTGAAACACTGGCTGGTCACCGTCAGGGGCATTTTACCAATCAGGACCTGTCAGACCGGATATCGCAGTTCAGCGACCCGATCAGCCCATGGCCGTTGCTTGAAGGGGCTGTCGCTGTCTATACCGTGTCCTCGCAACTGGGGTTTGAGGCAATTCTGGCTGGCCACAAACCGCGTGTTTTCGGCCAACCTTTCTATGCAGGATGGGGCCTGACGCAGGATGACCGCCCCGTTCCGCGTCGTCAGCGCAGCCTGACACGGGCACAATTGTTCGCGGCCGCCATGCTGCTTTACCCGACTTGGTACGATCCCTATCGCGATCAGCTGTGCGAGCTGGAAACGGTGCTGGACACGTTAGAGGCACAGACCCGCGTTTGGCGACAGGACAAGAACGGCTGGACGGCATCCGGGATGCGCTTGTGGAAACGCAGGCATCTGCAACAGTTCTTCGGACAACATGGAAAGCTGCGCTTTACGGCATCTCAACCCGGCACACCGGACCACCCCCACATGGTCTGGGCCAGCCAGGCAAGAAACACCGAAGGGGCGGTTCGGGTCGAAGACGGGTTCTTACGTTCACGCGGACTTGGGGCGGCACTGGTCCCGCCACTGTCGCTGGTGACGGACGAATTCGGTATCTATTACGACCCGACAAAACCCAGCCAGTTGGAAGAGTTGATCACTTTGCGTGAAACGTTGAGGCCGGATCAGGACCTGCGCGCAGAGCGTCTTATCGAGAACCTCTTGGCCGCAGGCTTGAGCAAATACAATACCGGCAATCCCGCCAGCCCCCTGCCCGAAGGCCATCGTATTCTTGTGCCCGGACAGGTCGAGGACGATGCCTCAATCCTGTTGGGTACCAGCGCGGTTCGCAACAATCTGGACCTGCTGAAAGCTGCGCGCGACGCCAATCCCGACGCGATCCTGATTTACAAACCCCACCCCGATGTCGAAGCGGGTTTGCGCGAAGGCAGGATCGATGCCGAGGCAATTGCCGACATCGTTGCAACCCAAACAGACCCCGCATCATTGTTGCTGCACGTGCAGGAAGTATGGACCATGACGTCGCTTCTGGGGTTCGAAGCTTTGCTGCGCGGCGTGAAGGTTACAACTCTGGGCGCGCCTTTTTATGCGGGTTGGGGGCTGACCACGGATCTGGGGGCTGTTCCTGCCCGGCGTGGTGCGCGACCGACGTTGATGGGCCTCGTCCATGCCACCCTTATTGATTATCCTCGCTATTTCGACCCGGTCACGGGGCAACCCTGCCCCGTCGAGGTTGCCGTTGAACGTCTGGCGCAGGGCACTTGTGCCCCGACCGGTCCCTTCAATCGTGTTCTGTCAAAACTTCAGGGCGTGTTTGCGACACATGCGCACTTGTGGCGCTAAACCTAGTCAGACGCCCTGCGCCAACGGTGCAGGATATCCTCACCCACCCTATTGGTTTCCATCAGCTCGAATCTTGGCGCCGCGTCCAGCGTCGTTAACCCCAATGTTCCAACTGCCGCCAGCCCCTCGGCTCCGATGGTCAATCCGGCAGTAAATCCGACCAGTTCATCCACCAGATCCTCGGCCAGCAGTGACGCCGCCAGCGCCGCCCCCCCTTCGCAGAAGACGCTGGTCAGACCGGCTTGCCCCAATTGATGGAGCAGATCGACCGCGTCAATCTGATGATCTTTCAACGCGCATGGGATCAGCCTTGCGCCCAGTCCTTCCCAGGCTTTCGCGCGCTCGGCGTCCGGGTGATGCGCATGGCAGAGCCAGACAGGTGTCTTTGATGCTGTGCGGGCCAAATGTCCCATCAGGGATATGTCCATATGGCGCGAAACGACAACGCGCACCGGTTGATGTTCAACGCCAAGATCCCGAACCGTCAGTGACGGATCGTCGGCCCGCGCAGTACCCGCTCCGACCATCACCGCATCGTGACGCGCACGCATGGCATGGACAACACGACGCGCCTGTGGCCCGGTAATCCATTGGCTGTGTCCGGTCGAGGTTGCGATCCGCCCATCAAAACTGCTGGCCAGCTTGAGGGTCACGAAAGGTCGGCCTTGTTCCGTCTTCAGGAAGAAGCCTTCCAGATCACGTTCCGCCTGCTCTGCGAGGACACCTGTTACGACCTTAATTCCGGCCTCGCGCAACTTGGCAAAGCCCTGCCCTGCGACGCGCGGATCACTGTCTTCCACGGCGGCCACGACACGGGCGACACCCGCAGCAATCAAAGCCTCGGCACAGGGGGGTGTCTTGCCGTGATGGGCGCAGGGTTCCAAAGTTACATAGGCGGTCGCACCGTGCGCGGCCTGCCCGGCTTGCGCCAAAGCCTCGGTCTCGGCATGGGGGCGACCGCCCGGCTGGGTCCAACCGCGCCCGACAATCCGGCCTTTGCGCACGATAACACAACCCACTGCAGGGTTTGGCCAGCACATCCCCTGGCCGCGCCGCCCCAGTGACAGGGCCAGCGCCATGAATCGCTTATCTGTTTCGCTCACTCGTCCGTCGGTGGCTGCGGCGGGCGCAGTTCGTGGACAAACTCCTCAAAATCATCGGCCGCCTGGAAATTCTTGTACACACTCGCAAAGCGAACATAAGCGACGGTATCGATCCGCGCCAGAGCTTCCATGACGATCTCGCCGATCTTGTGGGACGGGATATCCGTATCGCCCATGCTTTCCAGCCGACGTACGATACCCGATATCATCTGATCGATCCGTTCAGGATCAACTGGCCGTTTCTGCATTGAGATACGGATCGAACGTTCCAGTTTGTCGCGGTCGAAATCCTCGCGCTTCCCATTGGTCTTTATGACAACCAAATCACGCAGTTGCACACGTTCATAGGTCGTGAACCGTCCGCCACAGGCCGGGCAGAACCGGCGTCGGCGGATTGCCACGTGATCCTCTGCCGGACGTGAATCTTTTACCTGAGTATCGATATTTCCGCAAAACGGGCAGCGCATCCGCCGTCTCCTCGTCCCTTGTTCCGCCTCTTTTTGTAAGCGCTGCGACTTACTTATCCACAACTATAGGGCAGCAACTAGGATTTGGGTAGTCGGAAATTTCAACCGCTAGATAAAGGGTCAGGCCAGGTGCGCTGCAATCCGTCTCTGGTGTGGTGCCGTGCGGTGTTCAAACAGATATATCCCCTGCCATGTTCCAAGGCATGGGCGACCCTGCGACACAGGTATCGACAAGGATACAGGCAACAGCGCAGCTTTTATATGCGCGGGCATGTCATCGGGGCCTTCATAAGTATGCCTTAGATACGACATTGACGGGTGATTGGATGACGGCACCAGCCTTTCGAAGAACGCCCGAAGGTCGGTTTGAACTTCGGGATCCGCGTTTTCCTGAATAAGCAACGAACAGGAGGTGTGGCGAACGAAAAGCGTCAGTAAGCCATCCGTCGCCACCTGCCCCAGCCAATGCGTCAACTCGGCCGTGAACTCGTAAAGACCTGAACCTTGGGTCTGAATTACAAATTCAGTCTGCATTCACGGTGTCTCGCCGTTTTGTCAGTCGTTAAAGAACGGTCGATAGTTACACCTGGCATTCGCGCCTTGTACAGATATGCTGTACCCCGGCTGAAAACCAACCGAAACAAAGCTGCTTGGCTGCGCACCGACATTCTGTGGCGGCTTGATCGAAAACTGAACCGCTGTTTTACGCCCTGTGGTGACGCTTGGCCCATACCCGCGCAACACGTAGATCGGATCGCGCCAGCCCGCGCCCAAAGTACGCCGTGCATAATCCGCTGCCGCGCACCAGTATCCTTCGGTACGCTGGTCGCCGCGCGGAATAACCTCGAAGTCAGTAGCGTTTATCGGCTCGGTCCGGTACCCGTGCGGCGCTGCGTCAGCAGCCATGGGAATGCTGAACGCCAGGGCGGCAATCGCGGCAAATGTCCGTGTATGTTTCATTGTCATTACTTCCCTGATTGTGTGTGTCAAAAAGGTTAGGCCATTAGCTTCGTCGGCACAGGGTCGCTCACGTTCTGTTTAATCTGTCTCGTGCGATACGTGAACCGGCGTGAGCCATCCCTGATACCTGATCAACATTCCCAGTCTCGGCGCGCCAGCAGACACATCAAACCGAAAGCGCCCCGTTTTGTCCTGCCATTCGCGCGTTCTTGATCGCGGCAAGGTAAAAGCTGGCATCGGAATACCAAACACGGTCAGGCGGAGGATTTTGATATCCATTCCGTTTTCCCGCCAAATGGGCTTTAACCAGATTGAGATCGAGCCGAAAGATTCCCGAACACACTCTCTTTTCGTATCATATTTCAGAGTTGATCGGGTTTTGTGGCCCGCGAAATTCCGGTCCCATGACCAGAATTCGCCATTTGCACCAATGTGCAAAGAAACGGGGACGTCTTTGCCGCTTCGCGGAAATCCGGCCAGACGTGTTGCAAGGGCAACCCATAGCCCTTTGCCACGTTCGATGTCGCAGCGCCCCGTAAAGTAGCCCTCGCTCGTGTGCAGAACTCGAACCGCCCTTGGCAACCTTTCGGTCGATCCTATCGCCTTAAGAAAGGGATCTCCCATCGCTAGTACCCGTTTTCGGCAAAACGAGCCCTGATATCGGGACAGGGAACCAGACATGTCTTGGAACGCCCAAAGAACGCGTATCTGTTTCGTGCGATCAAGCGATAGGCCGGATCCTTGATGGGCCGAGGCAGAAACCGGCATATTGATAACAGCGACCACGGAGCGCGCAACTGTCGCATCGCCTCAGAAAATGCATCCAGATGCTGAAAAACAGCGCCATCCACGACCACCAGATTGGTTTGAAAATCCTGTGTGGGAAGGCCGAGATCTCGGTACAGTTTTTGCCCAAGCGGGGACTGCGCCGTGGCAAATTGGAAAACATGGCGCCGGTCACGTTTCAGCATAAACTGGAAAAACCCCGAACACAGCACGCATTCGCCGTCAAACACAATCAGGTTTTGGTCATAAACCCCTGTATTCTCAAAAACATCTTGCAAGGTTTTTCACCAGTATTTTTGACTTAAAGCCAGCCTGACAAAACCACCTGAGCGAAGCAATGCGACATGTACGAAAGGTATGGGGGCGTGCCGGGGAGCCTTGACCAGAGGCTGGTGATTTCCCCGAGGCTCTGACCTCATCCCCATAAAGGTCTGGACCCGGCAACATTGCTGAATTGGTTCGTTGCACATGGCGACGCTTGTCCATACCGGTCAATAAATTTCGAGAATTTGCCACCGATGGCTTGTTTCTGTGTGAAATCGACTTGTCAGCACCGTCGATCATGAAAGAGAATTCTGTAATAGTCCGCTTATGTATTTGAAAATTTGAGGTACTGCTTCGCGATGGATGTCGATATCGGCCGACTTCATCTGTTTGTTCAGGCACTGGACCGCTATTCCGGAAATGGCGATATGTCCTGTAATGTCCTGAAGATGGCAGGGCTGCGCCCTCAGGATATCGCGCCGCCGGTCTCAACCTACAGCGTACAAAGCGAGGCTTTGTTTATCCGTTATGCATGTGACGCCACCCACGACGTCACGTTTGCGGCTCGCACGGGTCTTGAGGTTACGTCAGCCTCGACCGTGACCGCCTATATCAGCAAGTATTCCCGCGATCTGAAACAGGTGATGGAGAACCTCTCGCGCTTTCACGGCATCATCGACCCTGCCATCGCGCTTAACCTGCGCGTCGCGGGTAACTTTGCGACCTTGGAAGCCGAGTGGAAAGACCCCGGATTTGCGCGGTATCATAGACGCACCGAATTCCTGATATTTGCGACCCTGGCCAGAATGCGGAACCTGACGCAAGTCAATCTCTATCCGATAGAAATTCGGTTTCAGCACAGGGTCGGCGACCACGCCCGAAGATTTGAGAAGCTTGCCGGTTTTCCCGTGACCTTTGGGGCTGAGAACCTCGAGATTATCCTGCCACTTTCCGCGCTGGACCTGCCTGTGCCGACATATGACCCCCAACTCAGAGAGCACTTGCTGGGATATGCAGATCGCCTGCTTTCTGAGAGAGGCGCCCCCAAACATCTGACCCGCTCCAAGGTCGAAGGGCTGGTTACCCGTTCCCTGCCCGGCGCAATCCCGCAGGCCGAAAGCGTCGCGGCTGATCTGGGGATGAGCCTTAGAACCTTCAGCAGGCGCCTCAGGGATGAAGGCACCAGCTATCGCGATGTTGTCGACGAACTGCGGTGCGACCTGGCGCAGACCTTTATCAAGAATGAAATGCCCTTGTCCGAAATCGCCTATTCGCTGGGCTATGCGGATCAGGCCGCATTTTCGACCGCTTTCAAACGTTGGACAGGCCAGCCGCCCAGCGCGTTCAAGACACGATTGGCACACCCGATACGGACGTGAGACCGGGGGTCATCAGCTTGAAAAACCTCGCCCCGGCCCGTCCCATGAGTGGACAGAACGGATATAGAAGGACAGAAGGTCCGGGCCTTGTGCGTTCCCGCCAATGTGATGGGAGAACAGGCCATCGTGAAGAGCGCCTTGATTGAAAAAAGGCGCCTCGGGTGAGGCGCCTTGGAAATTATTGATCCAGGAAGGACCGAAGTTTTCGGGATCGGCTGGGATGCTTCAGCTTCCGCAGCGCCTTCGCTTCGATCTGGCGAATACGTTCGCGGGTCACGCTGAACTGCTGACCCACCTCTTCAAGCGTGTGGTCGGTGTTCATACCGATGCCGAAACGCATCCGCAGCACACGTTCTTCGCGCGGGGTGAGCGATGCCAAAACCCGTGTGGTGGTTTCCTTGAGGTTTTCCTGAATGGCGCTGTCCAGAGGCAGCACGGCATTCTTGTCCTCGATGAAATCACCCAGCTGGCTGTCTTCTTCGTCACCAATCGGCGTTTCCAGCGAAATCGGCTCTTTGGCGATTTTCATCACCTTGCGAACCTTCTCAAGCGGCATTTGCAGCTTTTCGGCCAGTTCCTCGGGTGTCGGTTCGCGGCCGATCTCGTGCAGCATCTGGCGGCCGGTCCGGACCAGCTTGTTGATCGTTTCGATCATGTGAACCGGAATACGGATCGTGCGCGCCTGATCCGCGATCGAACGCGTGATAGCCTGACGAATCCACCACGTTGCATAGGTCGAGAATTTATAGCCGCGGCGGTATTCGAACTTGTCTACCGCCTTCATCAGGCCGATATTACCTTCCTGAATAAGATCAAGGAATTGCAGGCCGCGGTTCGTGTACTTCTTGGCGATCGAGATCACCAGACGCAGGTTGGCTTCGACCATTTCCTTCTTGGCCTGCCGCGCCTCTTTTTCGCCCTTCTGTACCTGCTGAACGATGCGGCGGAATTCGCTGATGTCCAGACCCACATACTGGCCGACCTGAGCCATGTCGTTGCGCAGCTCTTCGACCTTCGCGGTCGAGCGTTCGATGAACATCTGCCAACCCCGACCCGGCTTTTCCGCCATCTCGGCCAGCCAGTTCGGGTCAAGTTCGCGGCCGCGGTATTCGTCGATGAACTCGCGACGGTTGATCCGCGCCTGATCGGCCAGCTTCACCATCGAGCTGTCCAGCGCCATAACGCGACGGTTGATACCGTAAAGCTGATCGATCAAAGCTTCGATCCGGTTGTTGTGCAGGTGAAGACCATTCACCAGTTGCACAATCTCGGCCCGCAACTTCTGATAAGTCGCCTCGTCCTCTTCGCTGAACGTGCCATCCTCGTTCAGGGTGGCCGAAATACGGCTGTCCTGCATTTCAGACAGCATCGCGAAATCGGTAGAGATCCGTTCCAGAGTGGTCAGAACCTGATCCTTCAATGCCGCTTCCATCGCGGCTAGCGACATATTAACCTGATCGTCTTCGTCATCATCGTCGTCGCTGGTGATCGGGTTGCCATCCGCATCCAGTTCCGGCCCGGCCTCTCTTGCAGGTTTTGCAGCCTGCACGGCAGACGCATCAACGACTGGCGCGTCGCCGTCTTCGTCCAGCTGGTTGCCAAACGTGGTTTCCAGATCGATGACATCCCGCAGCAGAATGTCTTCGGACAACAATTCATCGTGCCAGATGGTGATCGCTTGGAAGGTCAACGGGCTTTCGCACAGGCCTGCGATCATGGTGTTGCGCCCTGCTTCAATCCGCTTGGCGATGGCAATCTCGCCCTCACGGCTGAGCAGTTCAACCGAACCCATCTCGCGCAGATACATGCGAACAGGGTCGTCGGTGCGGTCCAGCTTTTCGGTGGCGGCCCCTGCCAACGCAACCTCACGGTTGCTTTCTGTGGTTGTCAGATCGGTCGAGCCTTTGTTCTCTTCCTCTTCGGCCTCTTCATCTTCGATGATGTTGATGCCCATCTCGGACAGCATCGACATAACGTCTTCGATCTGTTCCGAACTGACCTGATCAGGCGGCAATACCTGATTGAGCTGATCGTAGGTGATGTAACCTTTCTCGCGGGCCTCGGCGATCATCTTCTTGACGTTGGCCTGGCTCATGTCCAGCGAGATTTCCTGTTCCTGCTCGTCGGATTTGCTATCTTCGGTCGTATCTTTGGCGGCCATTCAATGCTCCTGCAGGGATGGGTGATTCGTTTGAACCGAATCATTAGCGCGTAGAAGTGATTCGACCACCCGTTTACCTGTTTTTCTTTTCCAGTGCCTTACGAAAACACCATTTTACCGGCGTTTCCGCTCGAATTTGATGCCGGACATAATCGCCTCGAACGCGTCTTTCTCGTCGCGGTTGATTCGCGCCCCGTTGTCGGCGATGTCGAATATGGCCTTGTCCTCATTCTGGCTTCGGCTTGTCCGATTGCGTTCTTCTGCCGCTTGCGCCAGCCGATATGTCAGCGCCTCATCGGCCAGATCGGACAACTCCTCTGCGGCTTCGGCAATCTCAGCATCCAACCCCCGGAGCGCTTTGATTTTCGCGAGTTCTTCGGCCAGTGTCATCTCGGCCTTTTCGACGTCGCCTGGTTTGAACACACAGGGTATTACGGCGACATGGCGAAGGGCCAGCAGGTTTTCAAGGGCCGAGGGCCCTAAAGTTTCGGTAATGTGGTCCTTCAGATTGTCCGGGTCATCGATCGCGTGGCGCAGGATTGCAGTTCGCAATGCAGCATGATCGGGATCACGGCATTCCATTTCTTCCATTTGGTGTTCGAACTGCACGACGACTTGGGGGTTAAGCGCGGCAATAGCCAGAATGGCCGCTTCGCGCAGTTGAATCTCGGCATTCTCGGACGAGGCCAAAAACGAGGACCGTGCGCCGGGCGTGGCGGGCTGTTTTGGCGGCACCCATTTGCCGCGCGGTTGCCATTGCCGGGATTGCGGCTGCCGTTGCGGACGGAACAATTGCCAGCGCAGATCCTTGATCTCTTGCCCATAATGCGCCCGGATCGATGGGTCGCGGATAAGCTTGATTTTCTCGCGCAGGGACTTGTCCAAAGCCGCCTTGCGTTCGGGGCTGTCGAACACCTTGCCGTCGGTCTCGCGCTGCCACAGCAGCTTGACCATCGGAATGGCTCCATCCAGCACGGCCTTCACGGCGCCTGCCCCATCGACGCGCAGCAGGTCGTCGGGGTCTTTGCCCTCGGGCATCAGGGCAAACCGCAGCGACTTTCCAGCTTCGAGCAGCGGCAAAGCCAGATCAACCGCCCGCATCGCCGCGCGCAGACCTGCTGTGTCGCCGTCCAGCGCAATGATCGGCTCGTCCGATATCCGCCACAGCAGTTGCAATTGATGTTCGGTGATGGCCGTTCCCAAAGGGGCAACCGACGCGCCAAAGCCGGCTTCGACCAGCGCGATCACGTCCATATAGCCTTCGGCCACGATCAGCGGCTGACCCTTCCCCGCCGCCTGACGTGCCGGGCCTTGATTGTAAAGACTGCGTCCTTTGTCGAACAGCTCGGTCTCGGGCGAGTTCAGGTATTTCGCGTTGTCATTGGGGTCCATCGCCCGCCCGCCAAACGCGATACAACGCCCGCGCGGGTCGCGGATCGGGTACATGATGCGGTTGCGGAAGGTGTCATAAGGCTTTTTGCCCTTGTTCGAGGGCTTGGCCAGCCCGGCCCCAAGGATCAGGTCCTCGGCCACGTTCTTGCCGCGCAGATGGTCCCAAAGCGCCTGCCAATCGTCCGGGGCAAATCCAATCTCCCACCGGTCCAGTGCTTGCGCGTTCAACCCGCGGCGCGCGAGGTAGTCTCGTGCGGCGGCTCCTGCCCCGGTCTTGAGTTGCAGGCGGAAGAACTGCGCTGCCTGCTCCATCACATCAGCCAGCTGTGTTCGGTGGTCCTGTTTTTCCTGCGCCTTCGGATCGCGCGCAGGCATCGGCATCCCGGCTTCGCGGGCCAGAATCTCGACAGCTTCGATGAACGAGACATTCTCGGTCTCTTTCACAAAACTAATCGCGTCGCCTTTGGCGTGACAGCCAAAGCAGTAGTAAAACCCCTTTTGGTCATCCACGTGGAACGAGGCCGTCTTTTCATGATGGAACGGGCAAGGCGCCCACATATCCCCTTTGCCCGGATTGGACTTGCGTTGGTCCCACATGACTTTGCGCCCGACAACCTGAGACAGGCTGAGCCGCGTGCGCAATTCGTCCAGAAATCCGGGGGGCAATGACATGAGTCAAACCTGACAGAAACAGGAACGCGCGCCAAGGGGATGGCGCGCGGTTGTCCACAGGGAAATTGCCGGGTTGTGGATTATTGTTGCAGGCACAGTTCAAGCCACGCCGCGCCCAGGTCTTTCTTGCGCACATCCCGCATCTTTTGCTCATAAACCCAAGGTGTGATCAGCGGGATTGCAGCATTGTAGTTTTCGGGCCATGTCGGGCCGCTATCCGCCACCGCTTGTACAACGTCACGTTCGTTTACACGGTCCAGTCGCGCCTTTTGAATCGCAGCCACCACATCTGCTTGATACTTGCAGCTTTGCTCCTTGGTTTCCTGAGCGGCCAAAGGGGTGGCCAACAGAGCCGCAACAAAAGCGATACGCAACATGGAATTCTCCGGAGATTCGTTTCTTTGACGTAGATTGCCCGTCAACCTAACGGGCTGTCATGGACATTCAAGCCGCAGCCGATGCAGGCGGGGCGAATTGATCACCCCGCCTGTCTGATTCAGAGACCTTTGGCGCGGTAGCTTTTCGCAACACGGTCAATCGCCACGATATAAGCCGCCGTGCGCAGGTCCTCGACATCATCACGGCTGTGCCAAACCTCACGCATCGACTGATAAGCAATGCGCATTGTGTCATCGAGACCCGAGCGCACCAGCTCAAGCTCATCCGCGCCTTTGAGGTACTTGGCCTTAAAGTCCGGCGACATCGACCATGCATCGCCCAGGTACCGGTCCAGCCTTTCCAGCTCGCTGACGATCAGTTCATGACGCGATTCTTCCTGTCGACGCTGCATCCGGCCAAAGCGGATATGGCTAAGGTTCTTGACCCATTCAAAATAAGACACCGTCACACCGCCCGCATTTGCATACATGTCGGGGATGATCACTGTGCCTTTCTTGCGCAGGACTTCATCCGCGCCAGCGGTAACCGGACCATTGGCAGCTTCGATAATCAGCGGCGCCTTGATCCGATCGGCGTTCGACAGGTTAATAACACCCTCCAAAGCCGCCGGGATCAGAATGTCGCATTCGGCCTCCATCACTGCTGCACTTTCAGCGGAATGGGTCGCATCGGGATAGTCTTTTACGCCGCCGTGTTTGACAATCCACTGCCGCACGGCTTCGACGTCAATGCCGTCGGGATTAAATAGTGCACCGTCCCATTCGATGATTCCGGTGATGCGCGCGCCATCTTCCTCGCTCAGGAACTTGGCTGCGTGATAACCTACATTGCCAAGCCCCTGCACGATAATGCGCTTACCATCCAGTTTGCCCGACAAACCTGCTTTTTGAATGTCTTCAGGGTGGCGGAAAAACTCGCGCAGCGCATATTGGATGCCACGTCCGGTCGCCTCGACCCGCCCGGCAATGCCGCCCGCATTCAAGGGCTTGCCGGTGACGCAGGCGCGCGCGTTGATATCCGTTGTGTTCATCCGCGCGTATTGGTCGGCGATCCAGGCCATCTCACGTTCGCCGGTGCCCATATCGGGCGCAGGCACGTTTTGCGATGGGTTTATCAGGTCTCGCTTTGCAAGCTCATACGCAAATCGCCGCGTGATCTGTTCCAGCTCATGCTCTTCATATTCTCGTGGATCAATGCAAAGCCCCCCCTTGGAGCCACCAAACGGCGTTTCAACAAGCGCGCACTTATACGTCATCAGCGCAGCCAGGGCTTCGACTTCGTCCTGATTCACTGCGGTGGCATATCGAATACCGCCCTTGACCGGCTCCATATGTTCCGAGTGGACAGATCTGTAGCCGGTGAAGGTATGAATTTCACCACGCAACCGAACACCAAATCGAACTGTGTAGGTTGCGTTGCAGACTCGGATCTTTTGCTCCAACCCCGGCGGCAGCTCCATAAGGGCGGCTGCCCTGTTGAACATCAGGTCAACACTTTCACGAAAGCTGGGTTCTTTGATGCCGGTCATAAAATCCTCCGTAGCGGTACATGACGATACGTCACGACGTTTTGTCGCACCACTGACGGCATGCTGCAATCAAACAATGCACTTTTTTTAATCATTTTATGAACGCATGCTTAGTTGCCCTAGGGTGAGTCGCTCAGATCGGCCAACTCCTTAACGAATTGTTTTCATTTCATCGACAGATCACCTGAAAC
Organism: Ruegeria sp. AF1; assembly: GCF_056542125.1. Lineage (NCBI taxonomy): Bacteria > Pseudomonadati > Pseudomonadota > Alphaproteobacteria > Rhodobacterales > Roseobacteraceae > Ruegeria > Ruegeria sp. AF1. Next base: position 76,148 of record NZ_JBQFZG010000006.1, on the reverse strand, counting down.
GGTCCGAATTATACCCCTCGGGCGCGTAAAAAGGCCAAAACCAAGCCTTTTTCGCCCAATTCACGCCACGTTTGAAAATTAACTTTGTCCCAAATCTCTTTTCTTTGACGCACGAATTCGACGTGTGAAGCGGAGTAACCAGAATGCTTAATTCCTTGCTTTGTAACGACGGCTCGAAACCGAAGCGCAAAACGTTCAAGTTAGTGCAGTTCGCTCGGAACGAAGATGGCGTCTTCACCATTTTCGTATTGTTTATGGTGGTCCTGATGCTGGCGATTACCGGCATGGCCATGGATGTCATGAAGTATGAGCGTGACCGCGCTAGCCTGCAATCCACACTGGACCGCGCTGTGCTTGCCGCCGCAGACCTCGACCAGGACCTTCCCGCCAAGGCGGTCGTCGATTCTTACATGGACAAGGCCGGGCTGGGCAATCTGAATGCCATTACGACGGTCGTCGAAGGTTTCGGCTCCAAAAAAGTAACTGCTACAGCTGAAGCGGTTGTGCCGACCCGCTATCTGAGGTTCGGCAAAGTCACCGAACTGGGCCTTGTTGCGACCAGCGCGGCTGAAGAATCCATTGGCGCTGTCGAAATCTCGTTGGTTCTCGACATCTCCGGCTCCATGTCTCAATCGTCCGCCACGCCATCAAAGACAAAAATCGCGGTATTGAGAGAAGCTGCGTCGGAATTTGTGAGGCTCATGCTAGACAAACCTGACGAAACACAGATTTCAATCTCGATTGTTCCTTATGCAACGCAGGTCAACGCTGGTGCATCAATCCTGGACAAGTTCACGAATGTCACGCAGGAGCACAGCTATTCGCACTGCGTAAACTTCATTCCGGAACAGTACAGCGATTCTGATCTGGAACGGGATGACACGTTGGAGCGCACCGCCCATTTCGATCCTTTCACCTATTCTGAAGGGTCAATCGACCTGCCCGTTTGTCCGGTCCGCGCAGGGAGTGCAATCACCCCTGTCACCGACAATATGAACAAACTGCTTGCCCAGATTGCGTCCCTCACCCCCGGTGGGAACACATCAATCGATATTGGGATGAAGTGGGGTACTGCCTTGCTGGACCCGAGCATGCGCGGAATTGTTCGCGACCTGTCACTGGAACAGGATCCATCCTATGCAGGTACAACAATTGTGCCATCAAAATTCTCGGTCCGTCCCTCGGACTATGGCACCGACGTTCTGAAAATCGCCATTGTTATGACCGATGGTCAGAACACCGATCAATACATGCTTAACCCATCGCTGCGCGAAGGTATGTCAGACGTCTGGTACAACCCGGAAGCTGATGAATACACCGTGTACCATTCTCAGGGTCGTCCGAATTTTTTCTGGCCTCAGCAAGACGTTTGGGCGGATCATCCCTACGGAAACCCGGAACCTGAGACAGAGCTGAACGAAGAACCCGGAACAGCCGTTCGGTTGACATATCCTGAACTGTTTAACCGAGTATCTTTGGCATGGAACGCACGGTACAACTATTACTGGCAGTCCAGCGGTTGGGCAGAATGGTATTCCAAGGCCTACGCGAAAGTCGAAACGTCGGCCAAGAACCAGCGCACCAAGCACATTTGTGATGCGGCCAAAGATCAGGGTATCATCGTTTACGGTATCGCATTCGAAGCGCCCAGAAGCGGATACAGGACCCTCAAAGACTGTGCCAGCTCTGACAGCCACGTCTATGACGTAAGTGGCCTGAACCTTGAGAAAGCCTTTGAATCCATCGCATCGTCGATCCGCAAGCTGAGGCTAACCCAATGATCAGCAGAAAGCTGTCGATGCTACGCCTGTTTCGACAATCCGAGGCAGGGAATGCGACAATCGAGTTCATCATGCTCGTACCCTTCTTCCTGGCGCTTCTCGTGGCAGGAGCCGAACTGTCCATCATCACAATGCGGCATGCTGCTTTGGAGCGTGGGGTTGACCTGATCGTAAGGGATATTCGGCTGGGCACAGGTACGGACTGGAGTCACGACGTGATCAGGGATCGGATTTGCGAAGTGTCCGGAATCAAGGATTGTACAGGGAATTTGCGACTGCAAATGGTCAAGCAGGACGCGTTCGCTGGTATCTTGCTTTCGGACGACATCCCCTGCACGGACAGTTCTGAAGATCCCAAGCCGGTTCTGGATTTCAAGAGCGGCCAGTCCAATGAGTTGATGATCCTACGTGCCTGCCTGCGCATAGATCCGGTTCTTGAGACCTCTGCCATTGCCAAGCTTGTCCCGGACGCTACCGGCCACTACGCGGTGACCGCAACAACGGCATTCGTACAGGAGCCACTGTAAGATCATGTCTGTACTCCAAAATCTGAGAAATCGCGTCAAAGTCTTCAAGAAAGACGAAAGTGGCATTCTGACCGTAGAAGCCCTCATGATTTTTCCACTGATGTTATGGACGATTACGTTCACGTTCACAGCATTCGAGGGGTTTCGTCAAAGCGCGTCCAATCTGAAGGCAGCTTATACAATCAGCGACCTGATTTCGCGTGAAACGCAGGCCGTAACAGATGTGTATATCGACTCGCTGCACGATTTGGCGGGCAAGATGATCAATAACCGGTCAGACGTGAAAATGCGTGTCTCGCTGATCGTTTACGATGAGGACGATAAACGCCACTATGTGCGCTGGTCGACCGTTCGCGGCTTTGACAATGAGTGGGACGACAACAGCATCGATGAAATCGAAGATCGCCTGCCGCCGATGCCCAATCAGGATACGGTCATTCTGGTCGAAACGTCGAATGAGTACATCCCCACGTTTAGACCGGGTTGGGACTTTGCGACAGGTATCACCTTTGAGAACTTCATCTTCACCCGTCCCCGCTTTACTAACGAAGTTGCGTGTAACTTATCCAGGACCCCGTTCGTCTGCACAAATAGCGGATAGAATTTCGGACATGAACTTGGCTTCGGCGGCAGATGTCATGCCGCCCACGCCAACCCGGTGACCCACCCGCCACCACAATCCCGGAGCCCAGCGGTTCGCCGCTTTGTTTCGCGTACGGACCAGAAAGCCGTTTGACGGTTTGAACGCGAATACACCCCGATCCACCGTTTCAATATCGGCCACTTCCGCGATGACCTGACCCGATCCCGTTCGCAACTCGGTCCGGGTCAGTTCGATACAGTCTTCTGTGGCGCGCCATACCCGAAGCGCCAGCCAAAGCGATGCACCGCCAACGACAAACAGAAACACCTGCCAAACCGGTTCGGGCGGCGATGCCAGCGCGACATAGGTAACCAGCATTCCAACCGTTGTCAGCATCCCTACCCCGGTCCATCGTCTGGGGGATGAGGCCTGAATCGTTGCCAACACGTCGTCCTGCATGGATGTCTCCTGTCTGATCCACTTCGATCTAGCCATTTTGCGCCGGAAACAACAGGGGTTTGGCTGCAAAACAATTTCGCACAGGTCCGGTTATTTTGTGCAAATTGACTGCTGTGGCGCAGAGATTACATGCTGCCCGGATGAAACGGAGGCAAACATGTCCCTTAGACCGACGTTGGAAACACGCAAAGCCATCCCCACAATGGAAGGGGCTGGTGTGAAACTTCACCGCGCATTCGGGTTTCAGGACCCGTCCGAACTGGATCCCTTTCTGCTGTTTGATGATTTCAGAAATGAACGCCCGCAGGATTATCAGGCCGGTTTTCCCTGGCACCCGCACCGGGGGATCGAAACGATCACTTACGTCCTGACCGGCACGGTCGAACATTCGGATTCGCTGGGCAACACCGGCACGCTTGGCGCCGGTGATGTGCAATGGATGACCGCCGGATCCGGTATCCTGCATCAGGAAATGCCAAGCGGCAACATCTCAGGCCAGATGCACGGCTTCCAGTTGTGGGGCAACCTGCCTTCGGACCAGAAGATGACCGCCCCGCGCTATCAGGACGTCCAAAGCAAGGATATCCCCGAAATCACCGATGACGATGGCACGACAGTGCGGGTGATCGTAGGTGATTTCTGGGGTAAGACTGGACCCGTAGACGGGATAGCTGCTGACCCGCAATATCTGGATATCTCTGTCCCGGCGGGTGTGAAGAAAACTTTCCGAATCGATACGTATCGCCGTGCTTTCGCCTATGTGTTTCAGGGTCAGGCCGCCTTTGCCGATGCCTCGCAGCCGACAGGTGTGCTGCTGGAAAAGGAAATCGCCGGGCAAGAGGTCAATATCCGCGACATGTCTGGGGATCGCACGCTTGTCCGTTTTGGCACTGGCGATGAAATCACCGTTCAGGCTGGCCCCCAAGGCGTGCGGTTCCTACTGATCTCAGGGGCTCCGATCAATGAACCCGTCGCGTGGCATGGCCCCATCGTGATGAACACGCGGGCCGAACTGGAACAGGCATTTCGCGAGCTGCGCAATGGCACGTTCATTCGCCCCGCGCACTAACAGCGTGACGGTTTGACCCTGTCAGGCCGTCACTGCCTTGTGCACCATGTTCCAATAGATCTCCTCGACCTCGTCCAGTGACAGGCGACCACCCGAACGGTACCAAGTCATCACGCCGTTCAGCATGGCAATCACGGCCAGCGTTGCAATCTTCGTGTCCGAAATTGCGAATTTTCCGGCCTGCTGCCCTGAGTCAAGGATGCTTTCCAGCACGTTTTCGTATTGGCGCCGCAGGTCTTCGATTTCAGCAAAGTTTTCGGGCGAAAGATTGCGCAACTCCATATAGGCGATGAAAACTTCGTCGGGGCGTTGCAAATGGAAGCGGATGTGAAAGCCGATAAACTGGCGCAAGGCGTCTTTTGCATCGTCGCAACGGCCCATTGCATCTAGCGCCTCAAGCAGGTCCTGCATGTGTTCGCGCATCAACCGGTGTAAAAGGCTCTGTTTGTCGGGCGTATAGTTATAAAGCGCGCCTGCCTGGACCCCGACCTCTTTCGCGATCTGCCGCATCGAGACAGCGGCATACCCATAGCGGGCAAACAGGTGCAGCGCGGCCTTGCGGATACGCGGGCCGGTTATGTCGGAATGTGAGCCTTGAGTGCGTGCCATGGGTCTACAGTATATGAACAGATGTTCATATAGAACCCCGCTTGAACGATGTCGTCAAAACGTGCATCACGATAAGGCAACAAAGACCGAAAAGCCTGCGACATGAAACTGCTGCCTGTTTTGCCACTTTTTCTGTTTTGTACCGCCTGTGCGGACATTCCCGAGCTGGAAGGCAGCGAACAGGCTGCGGTCAGATCCGCCGCCTACCCGCGCCTTATTCCGCTGCAGGAAACCTTGGGGCCACCGGTGGATCCGATCCATCAGGCAGCAGCCGTCGAAGACGAACTGACACAACGCAGCAATGCCTTGGCTCAAAAGGCGCAGGCGCTACAAAACGCGCAAACCAACTGACGCGCCATAAATCACCCCCACTATCCCCCGGTGACGGATTGCACCCTTGGCCTGAACCCGCTAAGGCAGCGCTGATTGGACAAGCATCCGACACCAGAAAATACGAGCGGAAAAGGACCACGACATGACACAGGCACTGCGGCTGGGAATTGCGGGCTTGGGAACGGTCGGCGTGGGTGTCGTCAAGATCGTCCGCCGCCATGCAGAGTTGTTGCAGGCCCGTACAGGCCGTTCGATTGAAATCGTGGCTGTTTCCGCGCGCGACCCGAACAAGGACCGTGGCGTGAACCTGTCGGACTATGCCTGGGAAACTGATCCGGTTGCATTGGCAAAACGCGATGACATAGACGTTTACGTCGAATTGATGGGTGGCGAGAATGGTCCAGCCAAAGCCTCGGTCGAAGCAGCATTGGCCAGTGGCAAGGATGTGGTCACGGCCAACAAGGCGTTGCTGGCCATCCACGGGCAGGAACTGGCTGAAAAAGCCGAGGCCGCCGGTCGTGTGATCCGGTTTGAGGCCGCTGTCGCTGGTGGTATCCCGGTGATCAAGTCCCTGACCGAAGGTCTGGCGGGTAACGAGATCACCCGCGTGATGGGAGTGATGAACGGGACGTGCAACTACATCCTGACTCGGATGCAGTCGCAGCGTCAGGGCTATAATGCCCTTTTCAATGAATGCGCCGAATTGGGATATCTGGAGGCAGACCCCAATCTGGACGTTGGGGGTATCGACGCTGCGCACAAGCTGGCTCTGCTATCCTCGATTGCGTTTGGGACCAAGCCGAATTTCGACGCGATCGAGATTGAGGGTATCCAGCAGATCAGCCTGGACGACATCGACCAGGCCGAAGACATGGGCTTTCGCATCAAGCTGCTGGGCGTGGCGCAGCGCACCGCGCGCGGGCTGGAGCAACGTATGCAGCCCTGCCTGGTACCCAGTGACTCACCACTGGGCCAGCTGGAAGGCGGCACCAATATGGTCGTGATCGAAGGCGACGCGGTTGAGCAGGTTGTTCTGCGCGGCCCCGGCGCGGGCGAAGGCCCGACAGCCAGCGCTGTGATGGGCGATGTCTGCGATCTGGCGCGCGGATTGCAAATCCCGACCTTTGGCCGCCCGGCCACCACGCTTGAAACCGCAGTTCCCGCCGTCACCGGCCGACCTGCGCCGTATTATCTGCGACTGGGCTTGCTGGATAAACCTGGTGCATTGGCCAAGGTTGCAGCAATTCTGGGTAATGCCGGGGTGTCAATCGACCGGATGCGCCAATATGCACATGCCGAAAGCACAGCGCCTGTACTGATCGTCACCCATAAGACCACCCGAACGGCGCTAGACGTCGCGTTGGAGGGTTTCCGCGAAACCGATGTGGTGGCAGGCGACCCAGTTGCATTGCGGATTGAAGCGGTTTGACCTTGCGGCCTGCATGAAACGCAAGCTATGCCGGAAGACACGGCTATACTGACCAGAGGATACAGAAACATGAGTGCTGCCAAGACCGATTTCAATGACCGCCTGCTGTCTCTGGGGCTGGCGAGGGTGGCGGAACAGGCTGCACTGGCTTCGGCTTCGCTTGTGGGCCGGGGCGATGAGAAGGCCGCGGATCAGGCCGCAGTGAACGCGATGCGGGAACAGCTGAACCTGCTGGATATAGCAGGTGTCGTGGTCATCGGTGAAGGCGAGCGTGACGAGGCACCGATGCTGTATATCGGCGAAGAGGTTGGCACCGGAAATGGCCCCGGCGTGGATATCGCACTGGATCCGCTGGAAGGCACCACGCTGACCGCCAAGGATATGCCGAACGCACTGACCGTCATCGCAATGGGCCCGCGCGGCTCGATGCTGCACGCGCCGGATGTCTATATGGACAAACTGGCGGTTGGCCCGGGTCTGCCGGAAGGCGTTGTCAATCTGGACATGACGCCGCGCGAGCGTGTCGAAGCGCTGGCCAAGGCCAAGGGGTGCAAACCGGCCGACATCACCGTCTGCATTCTGGAACGCCCGCGCCACGAAGCGATGATTGCCGAAGTGCGCGAAACCGGTGCCGCGATCCGTCTGATCACTGATGGTGACGTGGCGGGTGTCATGCACTGCGCCGAAAGCGAAGTGACCGGCATCGACATGTATATGGGCCAGGGCGGCGCGCCCGAAGGTGTGTTGGCCGCCGCTGCGCTGAAATGTATGGGCGGGCAGATTTTTGGCCGCCTGTTGTTCCGGAACGATGACGAACGTAGCCGGGCCGCCAAGGCTGGCATCACCGATCTGGACCGAGTTTATGCACGTGATGAGATGGTGACGGCGGATGTGATCTTTGCCGCCACCGGCGTGACTGGCGGCTCTTTGCTGCCCCGGATCAAGCGCGAGCCCGGCTGGGTGGAAACCACGACGCTGTTGATGCGGTCCAAGACCGGGTCGGTACGCCGCATGTCCTACCGCACGCCGACTTGGCCGCATGACAATTCATAACGGCTTGCGCCGTTGCCTTCGGCCAGAGTATTTCTGAAAAGGTGAAGAGGCCGGGTCCGCAAGGGTCCGGCCTTGGTGCATAAGAGGCGAGCAATGAGTTTTCTTGGAGTCGAGCAGTCACTGACGGGACGGCTTTGGGTTGGACCTAGCCCCGAGATTGAGCGGGCGGCCGAGATGATGGCGCAACAAACCGACCTGCCCCGTGCCGTTTGCCAAGTTCTGGCCCGGCGCGGCGTGCCGGTATCGGAGGCGCCCGGCTTTCTTGACCCAAAGCTGAAGGAGTTGCTGCCTGATCCGCGGGCCTTAAAGGATATGGAAGTTGCCGCCACGCGCTTTCTGGAAGCCGTCCGCAATCGTCAGAAAATCGCGGTGTTTGCAGATTACGATGTCGATGGCGGCAGCTCTGCTGCGTTGCTGCTGGTCTGGCTGCGGCAGATGGGCGTGCAGGCGACGCTTTATGTGCCGGACCGGATCGACGAAGGGTATGGCCCCAACGTTCCCGCAATGCAGGAGCTTTCGGCCAGGCATGACCTGATCATCTGCGTTGATTGCGGCACGCTCAGCCATGATCCGATTGCGGCGGCTACGGGTGCGGATGTGATCGTTCTGGACCACCATCTGGGGGGCGAGACGCTGCCCGATTGCGTCGCTGTGGTAAATCCAAACCGACAGGATGAAAGCGGCGATCTTGGTTATCTTTGCGCGGCAGGCGTGGTGTTTCTGATGCTGGTCGAAGCCGGTCGCCAGCTGCGTGACGCAGGCGCAAGGGGACCGGACCTGGTGGCCCTTCTGGATCTGGTGGCCCTGGCGACCGTTGCCGATGTGGCGCCGCTGATAGAAGCTAACCGCGCCCTGGTGCGACAGGGGCTGAAAGTGATGGCACAGCGGCAGCGCCCCGGCCTTGTCGCGCTGTCCGATATCTCGCGCATGGATACAGCACCCAACAGTTATCACCTGGGGTTTCTGCTTGGGCCCCGTGTGAATGCCGGGGGAAGGATCGGTCAGGCCGATCTGGGCGCGCGCTTGCTGAGTACCGATTCTCTGCATGAGGCGCAGGCGTTGTCCGAACGTCTGGATGCATTGAACACTGAGCGCCGCGACATTGAAAACGCGGTGCGTTCCGCCGCGCTGGCGCAGGCCGAGGCGCGTGGCTTGGACGCCCCTTTGGTCTGGGCGGCAGGCGAGGGCTGGCACCCCGGTGTCGTTGGTATCGTGGCCTCTCGGCTGAAGGAGACAACCAATCGACCGGCAATCGTGATCGGTTTTGATGGGGATGAGGGTAAGGGTTCGGGCCGCTCGGTTTCTGGCGTCGATCTTGGGGCTTCGATCCAGCGTCTGGCGGCCGAAGGGTTGCTGGTCAAAGGAGGCGGCCACAAGATGGCCGCAGGTTTGACCGTCATGCGCGATCAGTTGGAACCCGCAATGGAGCGCCTGAGCGAGTTGCTGGCCAGACAGGGGGCCGGCCAGGGCGGTCCTGCGGATTTTAAACTGGATGGCGCGTTGATGCCCGGCGCGGCAACCGTGGATCTGATCGAGCAGATCGAACAGGCCGGACCGTTTGGCGCCGGTGCTCCGGCCCCGCGCTATGCGTTGCCTGACCTGCAGGTTCGCTTTGCCAAACGGGTCGGTGAATCGCATCTGAAACTGTCGCTGACCGATGGAATGGGCGGCGGACTGGATGCGATTGCATTTGGTGCTTTTGACGGGCCGATGGGCGAAAAACTGTCAAACCACGGCGGTGCGCGCTTTCATTTTGCGGGTCGGCTAGAGGTCAACACCTGGGGCGGACGCCAATCTGTGCAGCTCAGGCTGGAGGACGCGGCAGAAGCCCGTTAACACGCAGCTTTGGTGCGCTAAAAAACTTTCCAATCCCTGCGTTTTTACGCTTGCGGGGGTCACGGCGAAACCGTAAAAGGCCCTCCACAAGCCAGCGTGGCCCGTTCGTCTATCGGTTAGGACGCCAGGTTTTCAACCTGGAAAGAGGGGTTCGATTCCCCTACGGGCTGCCATTTGCGCTTGTGACCTGATACCAAGTGGCCCGTTCGTCTATCGGTTAGGACGCCAGGTTTTCAACCTGGAAAGAGGGGTTCGATTCCCCTACGGGCTGCCACTCTTCCTTAGATTCTTCCATCCCAATGCAGCAAGACCATCCGGGCTGCGCCTTAAAACAGCAACCTAGCTGTCATCAGCGATCTGAATTTCGATGCCCCAACGGTCAAGGAATCTGGCCACCCCACCTTTTGGCACAGCATCCGTGACCAGCGAATGCACCAGCCGAGGATCCGGCCCCACATAAGGTGCCCTTTCACCAAACTTGGAATGCGCTGCAGCCATAACAACCTGGTCCGCACACCTGACCACCACCGATGCAAGATCCGCTTCGGCCGCGCTTTGATACAGAAACCCTTTGCTGTCTGAAATCGCATCCGTGCTCAGGATCACGATGTCAAAGGCATAGCGTTGCAGCTGCTTATGGGTGACGTGACCAAAGGTACCCCTTTCATCGATCTGCAACTCACCCCCCAAAAGGTGCACCCGGTTTCCGTTGACCCCGGCCAAGGTCTGCACGACGCCGATGGAGTTGCTGACAACCGTGAGGTTACTGACCTGGCGCAGTTCTTCGGCGACAAAGGCAGTCGTCGATCCCACATCCAGGAAAACGGTCATCTGATCGCGAACCAGTTTCGCGGTATGCCCGGCGATCAAACGCTTTTCATCCGCGTCTTGCGAAATCCGGTGAAAGAAGTTGGGGGCGCCCTGCACTCCGGCAAGATAGGCACCGCCATGAACGCGCTCGACCGTACCCGCCTTTGACAAGGCTTTGATCGTTCGGCGCACCGTCTCTTCGGAGACGCCGAGCATATTCGCCAAATCTGAATTCCGGGCCGTTCCACCCAAACGTCTTAGGGCATCAAGCAATTCCAGCTCACGATGGGTGTTGAGGGTATTCTTCTTCACGAACCGGCTCCGGAAATTTTCTTTATATGGACACGGAATACCGTGAACGGCAAGGCAGTGCCACATCCGCATTGCCACATCCGGCCTTTTTTCGGACCGGATTGGTGCTATGTGAGCACTGAGTTTTAGCAATAATGATCTGGGAAGCTGGTTTGCCTGACTTCCCACTCAGTGCCGGATCAGTGTCGGTGCCTCACGAAACACGAGTGCAATTCTGCGCGCCAGCCGTCATTGCAAGCCCGCATTGAGTCACGGTGGATTTCCCTATTTACCCCGCTTGAACTCAATAGATTTTCACAAGCAAAATTAGTTGTTTACAATCAATCTCTGCACTGGAAGGACGCTCGAATCACCTGTCTTCTGAATGCCTGAACGTCAATTACTAAAAATTTAGTTTGACACATACGCAAAAAATCGCTGATGCTGTTCTGCATCCGGTTCCCGCCGGAGAACCATAATTTTTGGGAGGAGACAGATGCGGAGACATCTACTTTCCGCAGTGGCGGCGGCTGCCGTCATTGCGGGGCACGGGTCCGCTTGGGCCGACGAAGCCGCAGCACAACGTTGGATCGACGACGAATTCCAGCCATCGACCTTGTCGAAAGACGAACAGATGGCCGAGATGCAATGGTTTATCCAAGCTGCACAGCCCTACGCTGGCATGGAAATCAACGTCCTGTCCGAAGGTATTCCGACGCATTCCTACGAGTCGGAGGTTCTGACCAAGGCTTTTGAAGAAATCACCGGCATCAAGGTCAATCACCAGATCCTTGGCGAAGGCGAAGTGGTCCAGGCTGTTCAGACCCAGATGCAGACAGGTCGGAACCTGTATGACGGCTATGTCAACGACAGTGACCTGATTGGTACCCACTCGCGCCTGCAACTGGCCTATCCGCTGACCGACATGATGGGCGGCGACTGGGCGGCGACAACCTCGCCGACAATCGATCTGGATGACTTCATGGGCATTCAGTTCACCACCGGGCCGGACGGCAAGCTGTATCAGCTTCCCGACCAGCAGTTTGCGAACCTTTACTGGTTCCGCAAGGACTGGTTCGATGACGAGGCCAACAAGGCCGCGTTCAAAGAGAAATACGGCTATGATCTGGGCGTTCCGGTCAACTGGTCGGCCTATGAAGACATCGCCGAGTTCTTCACCAATGACGTGAAAGAAGTCGACGGCGTGGCGATCTACGGCCACATGGATTACGGCAAGCGCGCGCCTGACCTTGGCTGGCGCATGACCGACGCCTGGCTTTCGATGGCCGGTGCCGGTGACAAGGGCGAGCCGAACGGTATTCCGGTTGACGAATGGGGCATCCGCATGGAAGCGGGCACCTGTAACCCGGTCGGCGCCTCGGTGTCGCGCGGTGGTGCTGCAAATGGCCCCGCTGCGGTCTATGCGATCCGCAAATGGGACGAATGGCTGCGGGCCTACGCGCCTCCAGGTGCGGCGTCTTACGACTTCTATCAGTCGCTGCCGGCACTGAGCCAGGGCAACGTGGCCCAGCAGATTTTCTGGTACACCGCCTTTACCGCCGACATGGTGAAGCCGAAGTCCGAAGGCAACAACACCGTGGATGACGAAGGCACGCCGCTGTGGCGGATGGCGCCCAGCCCCCACGGCCCCTACTGGGAAGAAGGCCAGAAGGTTGGCTACCAGGACGTGGGTTCCTGGACGTTCCTGAAATCAACCCCCTCGGATCGTGCGCAGGCAGCCTGGCTTTATGCCCAGTTCGTTACGTCCAAGACTGTTGATGTGAAGAAGTCCCATGTGGGTCTGACCTTCATCCGCGACAGCTCGGTCAACCACGAGTCGTTCACGGAACGTGCATCCAAGCTGGGTGGTCTGGTCGAATTCTATCGCTCGCCTGACCGCGTGGCATGGTCGCCGACCGGCATCAACGTACCGGACTATCCAAAGCTGGCCCAGATCTGGTGGCAGCAGATCGGTGACGTGAACTCGGGCGCCTTCACCCCGCAAGAGGCGATGGACCGTCTGGCCGAAGAGATGGACATCACCATGGCCCGTATGCAGGCCGCGGATGAAAGCGCCGGTGTCTACGGTGGCTGTGGCCCGCGTTTGAATGAACCGCAGGATGACGCATTCTGGCTGGAAAAAGCGGGTTCGCCCAAGGCCAAGCTGGAAAACGAAAAGCCGCAGGGCCAGACCGTCAACTATGACGAACTGGTTAAGCGCTGGCAGTCCCAGTAAAAGCAACATCGTAGGCCGGGCTTAAGCCCGGCCTACCCCTGAATGCCCCGCGAGTTTCCCAGATGATCGAACTTCAAGACGCGACCAAACGGGTCGGCAACGTCATCCATATCAAGCCAACAAACCTGACGCTGCAAACCGGCCATTTCAACGTGCTATTGGGCGCGACAGGTTCCGGAAAAACGTCACTGATCAAGATGATGGCCGGGTTGGACCCGATCGCCTCGGGCAAGGTTCTGATGGACGGGCAGGACGTGACACGGTTGAACACGCAAAAGCGGCAGATCAGCCTGGTGCACCAGTTCTTCGTGAACTACCCACATATGACCGTATTCGACAATATCGCCTCGCCTCTGCGCGTGGCTGGCATGGCCAAGTCCGAAATCGATGGCCGCGTGGAAGAGGCCGCCGATCTGCTGCAATTGCGCCCCATGCTCCACCGCCGCCCACACGAGCTGTCGGGCGGGCAACAACAGCGAACCGCGCTGGCGCGTGCCATTGCAAAAGAAAGCCGCGCCGTCTTCCTTGATGAGCCGCTGGCGAATCTTGATTATAAACTGCGCGAAGAGTTGCGCGAACAACTGCCCGACCTGTTCGCTGGTCGCGGGGCCGTCGTTGTCTACGCCACCTCGGAGCCTGAAGAGGCATTGCTGCTGGGGGGCTACACCGCGCTGATGGAAGACGGCCGCGTGACCCAATTCGGCCCAACCACCGACATCTACCGTAATCCGGAAAACATTGCCGCGGCGCGTGTATTCTCGGACCCGCCTATCAATGTGGCTCGTATCACCGTTGCCAGCGCCCGAGCGCAATTGGCAGGCAATGTCGGCTGGGCTGTCTCGGACATGGCCGATGGGGAATATATGGTCGCCGTGCGCCCTCATCGCGTGACGCCATTTCGTACGTCTGACGCCGACGTCGAACTGACCGGACGTGTGATCGTGACCGAACTGTCAGGTTCGGATTCCAGCGCGCATTTCCAACATGGTGATGAAGCCTGGGTTTCACTCGCCGCCGGTGTGCATCCCTATCAGGTCGGCGAAGATCACAGTTTCTATATGAACCCGGCGCATTGCCGGTACTTCAGCCAAGACGGCAAAAGGGTGGCCTGACATGGCACAGATCAAGCTTTCAAACCTCCGACACAGCTATTTGCCATCGCCAAAAGGCCCCGAGGACTATGCGCTGAAGGAAATCGACGTCACGTGGCGCGATGGCGGGGCCTATGCGCTGTTGGGGCCATCAGGTTGTGGCAAGTCCACGCTGCTGAACATCATATCCGGTCTTCTTACCCCCTCGGAAGGCCGGATACTGTTCGATGATCAAGACGTCACAGCCCTGCCCCCGGACCAACGCAACATCGCGCAGGTTTTCCAATTTCCGGTGATCTACGACACGATGACCGTGGGCGAGAACCTGGCCTTCCCGTTGAAGAACCGGGGTGTTGATCCCGCGACAATCAAGCGCCGTGTTCTGGAAATCGCCGCGATGCTGGATGTTACGGATATGCTGAACACCCGCGCATCGGGCCTGAGCCCGGACAACAAACAGAAGATCTCGATGGGTCGCGGTCTTGTTCGCGACGACGTGAATGCGGTGATGTTCGATGAACCGCTGACCGTGATCGACCCGCACCTGAAATGGAAACTGCGATCCAAGTTGAAAGAGCTGCACCAGCGCGTGCAGGCCACAATGATCTACGTGACACACGACCAGACCGAGGCGCTGACCTTCGCCGACGAAGTGGTGGTAATGCAAGACGGTGAAGTGGTTCAGATCGGAACGCCTGTCGAATTGTTTGAACGGCCGCAGCACACATTTGTCGGCCATTTCATCGGCTCGCCGGGTATGAATGTCCTTCCGTGTGAAGCCAAAGGCGACCGCGCCGTATTTGAAGGGCACGAGGTCATGCTGGAAGGTTCCACACACGGTGACGGCGGCCGCACCGATTTAGGTATCCGCCCGGAATATGTAGGTTTCGGCGACACTGGCATTCCGGCACATGTGACCAAGGTCGCCGATATCGGCCGCCACTATGTGGTCAGCGCCGTGGTCGGCAACACCGCCCTCAAGGTCGTGACCGAACACAGTGTACCGGAACCGGGATCACAGGTCTTTTTGCAATTCAAACCCGAACAATCCCGCGTCTACCGCGACGGCTGGATCGCAACTCAGGAGCGGGTGCAATGAGAACGGAAAACCAAAAGGCGTGGTTCTTTGTCCTGCCCGTACTTGCGCTGGTAGCGTTCAACGCGCTGGTGCCTATGATGACGGTGGTCAACTACTCGGTGCAGGAAACCTTCGGCAACAACCAGTTCTTCTGGGAAGGACTGGGCTGGTTCGAACAGATCCTGCGATCCGACCGTTTTCAGGCAGCACTTGGACGGCAGTTTCTGTTCACCTTCCTGATCCTAATCATCGAGGTACCGCTGGGCATCATCGTCGCCCTGTCGATGCCGCGCAAAGGCTTTTGGGTGCCTGTCTGTCTGGTGCTGATGGCCTTGCCGATGCTGATCCCTTGGAACGTTGTAGGGTCGATGTGGAACATCTTCACCCTGCCCAAGATTGGATTGCTGGGATATTTCCTGAATGACGTGCTAGGCATCAACTATGACATGACGCAACAGCCGCTTTCGGCCTGGATAACCGTCATCGTCATGGATGTGTGGCACTGGACGTCGCTGGTCGTGCTGCTGTGCTATGCGGGCCTCGTATCAATCCCCGACGCCTATTATCAGGCCGCCAAAATCGACGGCGCCAGCCCGTGGTCGGTGTTCCGCTATATCCAGCTGCCAAAGATGAAGACGGTTCTGACCATCGCGGTTCTGCTGCGGTTCATGGACAGCTTCAATATCTATACCGAGCCTTTTGTTCTAACTGGGGGCGGTCCCGGCAACTCGACCACCCTGCTGTCGATTGACCTTGTGAAGATCGCGCTGGGGCAGTTCGACCTTGGCCCGGCGGCAGCGATGAGCCTGATTTATTTCGCCATCACGCTGCTGGTGTCGTGGCTCTTCTACACTCTGATGACAAAGGACGACGCAGAATGAAAAAGCGGTCCATCATCCCGATCCTCTATATCGCGTTCCTGATGCTGCCGATCTATTGGCTGGTGGCGATGTCCTTCAAGACCACGAACGAGATCCTGTCGGGCTTTTCCTTGTTTCCCCAGACTTTTACGCTGGAAAACTATATCACCATCTTCACTGACCCGACGTGGTACTGGGGTTACATCAACTCGATTACCTATGTGACTCTGAACACAGTGCTTTCCGTCTGCGTTGCCCTGCCTGCGGCTTATGCGTTCTCACGCTATCGGTTCCTCGGCGACAAGCAGCTGTTCTTCTGGCTGTTGACCAACCGCATGGCCCCGGCGGCCGTGTTCGCCCTGCCATTCTTCCAGCTATATTCGTCGATCCACCTTTTCGACACCTATCTGGCCGTGGCTTTGGCCCATACGCTGTTCAACGTGCCGCTGGCGGTGTGGATTCTGGAAGGGTTCATGCGTGGTATCCCAAAGGAGCTCGATGAAACCGCATATGTGGATGGATATTCGTTCCCGCGCTTCTTCGTGACAATCTTCCTGCCCAACATCAAGGCAGGTGTCGGTGTCGCGGCGTTCTTCTGCTTCATGTTCTCATGGGTTGAAATGCTGCTGGCTAAGACCCTGACAGCGGTTGAAGCCAAACCCATCGCTGCCGTGATGACCCGCACAGCATCCAGTGCCGGGTACGAATTGGGTCTGCTGGCCGCCGCGGGCACCCTGACCATCATCCCCGGTGCCATCGTCATCTGGTTTGTTCGCAACTACATCGCGCGTGGCTTCGCGATGGGACGTGTGTGAGGTTCGACATGCGAAAACTGCTTCTCACCCTCCCCTTCCTGCCCTCAGCAGCCTTTGCCCAGGCCAAGGCCGGATGGAGCAATGTCGGACAGGAGGCCGAAAAAGGGTTCTCGTGGACGGACCCCTTGTGGCCTGATTTCTGGATGGCATGGACACCTGCCACGCTGGCCGTGTTTGTCGGCATCTTCTCGGCCATAGCATGCATTGGCTTGCTGGAAGGCTTCAAATTCCGCGACGGGATTGAACGACGCGGGGTTCTGGGGCTGACAACCACGCTAGGGGATCGCCTGTTCATTACCCTTCTGGGGTCCGCGTACATTTTCCTGGCGTGGCTTGGATTGGTCGGGCAACCGGTCTGGACACCGCTATTCCTGTCGATTGGCTGGGGCGTTTTTGTGTTCTGGAAAGTTTAGACTTTGAGAAATCGCGAAAGGATGCTTGTCTGTCAGGCATAATAACCATGACGACACCGAGACCGATGCGAAAGAAAAAGACGACAAATCTGCTGACCGAGGTCGAACTGGAGTTCATGAACGAGCTCTGGGCCCTCGGGCAAGGCTCGGTGCGTGATGTCCTGGACCGCCTGCCGTCAGAACGCAACCTGGCCTATACATCCGGGGCCACGATCCTGCGCATTCTGGACGAGAAGGGTTTTGTGGAAAGCCAAAAGTCGGGAAAAACCCTGATCTATACGCCGCTTCTGGAAAAGGACAGATATCAGGCCCGTTCGCTGCAAAATCTGTCGCGCACGCTTTTTGACGACACCCCCGCCACACTGGTGGCGCGGCTGGTCGACGACGCGGGGCTGAGCGAAGCCGACCTGGAGGAAATTCGAGCACTGGTAGAGAGGAGACTGCAAAATGACAGCGGTTAGACCGGTTCTCGACGCATTCATCGAACTCAACATCGTGCTGGCCTTTTCGGCGGTCATCTGGCTGATGACCCGCACGGCCCTAAGCCGCACCGCACTGCGCAATGGCTATGTTGTACAGTTGCGGGCCCTCAAGACCCTGTGCATCTGCGTCCTTGCCAGCCCGTTTCTGGCGGTTTGCGTGTCGTCGCTGACGACCTACGCTTGGCCGGGCAGTGCCGTGGCCCTTGGTGATATCGCTGTTGCGGCCTATCTGCGCGGTGACATCGCAATGCCTGCGACGCAGTTTGAAGCACTGCTGAACACTCGCGAAAGGTGGGTAGATCTTGCATTGTCGGGACAGCAACCTGTGATCACCCTCGTTGCCGCCATACTTGCCTGTGTCGCTGCCGTGTACGCCGCGCGTGCCTTGCGGGACGCAATGGCGATCCGTCAGACTGTCAATTCAAGTTTTCTTTGGCGGCGGTCTGCCAAGGTGGATATTCGCCTGTCCGATCGCATCACCGTGCCGTTCGCCGTGCGCGGACTTCGCCGCCGCCACGTCGTTCTGCCTAGCCATTTGCTGGACACCCCGCGAGAGTTGCGTTTTGCGCTCGCTCACGAGTTTCAGCATATCCGTACTGGTGATGTGGAATGGGAACTGGGGTTTGAGCTGCTGCGTCCGCTTTTGTTCTGGAACCCTGCCTACCTGATGCTCAAGTATCAATTCGGCCGGCTGCGCGAGTTGGCCTGTGACCAGTCGGTTGTTGCGCGCAAACGGATTGATGCGCGGGAATACACGGCGTGCCTGCTGGACTATTGCGCCCGGACAATCTCAACCAACAGCCCACGCGTTCTGAATGTTGCTTTTGTGACAGGCGGCAAGGCAAAGCGCGTACTGCGGCAACGTGTAATCGCACTGACCGATGTTCAGCCTTCGGTACCCGCCTTGCCGGCATTGTTCCTCGGCATGACGCTGATCTTTGGCGCCCTTTTGGCTCTGGGGTCGGCCTCAATCCAGCAGACACGGGATTGGAGCCATGACCGCCTGATGCTGTCAACGGTGGTCAACTTGGAACGACTGGAGGCGCGCAATCAGGGGAACTGACCTGATCGCTTACCAGCCGCGACGCCCGAACAGCGAGTGAAGTCGCCCCTGATCGGTAAAAGGCTCGGGCGATTGCACGCGTTCCAGCCGCGCAACAACGCGCGCGACAAGAACCCATCCTATGACAGCAAAGATGACGCCCCCAAAAGCCTGCCCCAACAGAACGCCCGACGCCCCGGCGATTTGTGAGCCAATTGTGGCAAACACCCATGTGCCAATGGTGTGACGACCCCAGTTTATCCACGTGGAATAGACCGGATGGCCTAGATTGTTGAAACTGGCATTTGTCACAAAAATCACACCGTTGAAGAAAGAAGCCAATGCCAGCGGGCCACAGAACAAGTAAATTAGTACGCGCGTTTCCCCCTGGGCTGCGAACAAATTTGCAATTGGGGACCGCAGCAAAAACAAAATAGCCGACATGCAAAGAACATAGATTGCGGTGAACTTGATCCCGGCCAGAAACGCAGTGCGCACGCGATCAAATTTTTCTGCCCCGAAATTCTGCCCGATGATTGGCCCTATCGCGCCGGACAGCGCAAAGATGACCGAAAACGCCACCGGCAACAGCCGCCCGATCACCGCCATACCCGCAACTGCATCCGTTCCGAACTGCGCGATTTCCCGAACAACGATGGCATTCCCGATCGGCGTGGCGACGTTCGTCAGAACAGCAGGGATTGCGATGGCCCGCACGGGCCGAAAATCCTGTGCCACCTGTTTCATCGATGGGCGTGCAAACCCCTGATGCACCCGCAGCGCGGGCCATAAGGCTGCGCCCAACATACATAGCCGCGCCAGAACTGAGGCTATCGCGGCCCCATCCAACCCCAGTCCAACGGCAAATATCAAAATCGGGTCAAGAACTGCATTCACAACGCCGCCGTAAATCGTTGCCATCATTGATCGGCGCGCATCGCCGTGGGCGCGCAGCACAGCCATCGCCGCCATCGCAATCGACATCACCCACATAGTCGGCAGAATGATCGACACATAGCGCGTCGCCAGCCGCAAAACCTCGCCCTTTGCGCCAAGCAGCGACAGCAGAAAGCTGACGTTCAGCAGCACCAAAACGGAGGTTACCAACCCGACGATCAGCCCCAGCACGGCGACACTGGACGCGTATTGCCTTGCCTGTTCGACCCGCCCGCCGCCCAACTCACGCGCGACCAGCGCCCCGGCAGAAATCGACAGACCGATATTGATGGCGTTCGTAAAAAACAGCAGCGTCCCGGCATAACCTACCGCTGCGGCCAGCGCGTCGTTGCCCAGCATCGAGATAAAGACCATATCGACAAAATCGACAGCAAAGATCGCCATCAATCCAATGCTCGTGGTCAGCGACATGCGCGTCACATGCAGCATCAGGTTGCCACTTAGAAAGATTGCCTTACCTGATGATTTTTCCACCAATACTCTGGTCGTCCCATCTGCGCGACCCAGACGGGCCCATGATGCCACTGCGTTCGACAAGGGAAAGCCCCGGGCAACGCCTATGTAAACTCACGCGTTTCCGGGGCTTTGTACACCGATTATTTCAGTTCAGGCTGAGCCGACAGGAATCACACAAAGCGGTTCACGTAATTCTCAAGCACTTCCTGACGCCCCGAGCGTGGCTGAGGATTGAGGTCTTCGGCAATCACCCGCGCTGCAATCTCGTCGAGGCCAGAGGTTAGCATCGCCTGAGCTTTAGGCGTTTTCCAGCCTGCATACCGGTCGGCCAGCGCCTGTTCCAGACCACCATCTTCAAGCATCGCAGCTGCCGCTTTCAGGCCCCGGGCACAGATATCCATCCCGCCCACATGCGCAGCGATCAGGTCTTCGGCGTCGATGGATTGCCTGCGAAGTTTAGCGTCGAAGTTGGTGCCACCCGTGGTAAACCCGCCCGCTTTCAGGATGTGGTAATAAGCCAGCGCGACTTCGGGCGTGTTGTTGGGGAACTGATCCGTATCCCACCCGGACTGGTAATCGTTCCGGTTCATGTCGATGGACCCAAGCATACCCTCAGCCGCAGCAACAGCGATCTCATGTTCGAAACTGTGTCCTGCCAGGATTGCGTGCCCTTGTTCCAGGTTCAGCTTGACCTCATCCTCGAGGCCGTACTTGCGCAGGAAACCGATACAGGTTGCCGCATCGAAATCATATTGATGCTTGGACGGCTCCTGCGGTTTGGGTTCGACGAGGATCGTGCCTTTGAAGCCGATCTTGTGCTTGTACTCGACCACCATGTTCAGGAACCGGCCCATATGATCCAGTTCGGCCTTCATGTCGGTATTGAGCAGCGTCTCGTAGCCCTCGCGTCCACCCCAAAGCACATAGTTCTCGCCGCCCAGTTTGTGGGTCGCGTCCAAACAGGATTTCACCGTGGCGGCAGCGAAAGCAAAGACGTCGGGGTCGGGGTTGGTGCTGGCACCCCCCAGCCAGCGACGGTGGCTGAACATGTTGGCCGTTCCCCACAACAGCTTGGTGCCGGATGCCTGCATCTTTTCACCGATATAATCGGTGATCTCATTCAGCGTGCGCAGATTGTCGGCGAAGTTCCCATGCTCAGGGCGGATATCCGCGTCATGCCAGCAGAAATAGGGCTGTCCCAGGATCTGAAACATCTCAAAGGCGATATCGGCCTTCATCTTGGCGCGGCCCATGTCGTCTTGCGGATGCCATGGGCGTTCAAAAGTCGAGCCACCAAACGGATCCCCGCCTTCCCAGGCAAACGAGTGCCACCACGCCACGGCAAAACGCAGGTGATCCTCCATGCGCTTACCCATCACGATCTCGTCCGGGTTGTAGTGACGGAATGCGAGCGGGTTCTTACTGTTCTCGCCCTCGAATTGGACCTGCTCGATCCCCTGAAAGAAACCGCTCGTCATCTCTTTTGCCTCATTCCGTCTTTTCACCGGGCTTCTTGCCCAGAATGATCATCGACAGCAAATCGTCATCCGTGACATCAGCGATGTCGACTGTGCCAACCAGTTGCCCGTTTTTCATGACCGAAGCCCGGTCGCACAACTCCATTACTGCATGCACATCGTGGTCGATCAGGAAAATTCCGATCCCTTGCGCCTTGAGCTGCTGGATCAGGTCCGCCACCATCTGTGTTTCGTGCGGGCCAAGCGCGGCTGTGGGCTCGTCCATGATCAGGATGCGCGCATTGAAATATACCGCACGCGCGATGGCCACCGACTGCCGCTGACCACCGGATAGCGCCGAAACCGGGTCGTTGAACTTCTGAAAGTTCGGGTTCAACTGTGCCATGATCTTGCGGCATTCGGCCTCCATCGCAGCATCGTTGACCAGCCCGAAAGGCGTTACCATTTCCCGCCCCAGGAAAAGGTTCGAACTTGCATCCAGATTGTCCGCCAAGGCCAGCGTCTGATAGATCGTCTCGATATTGTTGGCACGCGCATCGCGGGGGTTGTTGATCTCAACCTTCTTGCCGTCGATCAGGATCTCTCCGTGGTCCTTCTGATAGGCACCCGAAAGCACCTTGATCAGCGTAGATTTACCGGCCCCGTTGTGGCCCAGAAGGCCAACAACCTCGCCCGGGTACAAGTCGACCGAGACACGGTCCACCGCCTTGATGCCGCCGAACGAAATCGAGATATCGCGCATTTCGACAAGCGGAGGCTGGCCGGACCCTCGGCCCGAAGTTTGGTTCTGTGTTTCTTGTGCTTGCATCATTTCGCTCCCAGACGTTTGCGATAGACGATGTCGATATAGACGGCCAAAACCAGAACGGTGCCCACGACGATGTTCTGAAACGGTGCGTCCACGCCAACCATGGCCATGCCCGATTGAAGCGCCTGCATGATCAGCGCGCCAAGGATCGCGCCGTAGATCGTACCGATACCACCGGACAGCGCCGTGCCGCCGATTACGGCCGCAGCAATCACGCGCAGCTCATCCAATGTGCCGATATCGTTCGAGTGGTTGGCCAAGCGGGCCGAAGCCACGACCGCCGACAGCGCACACAGGAACCCCATCAGGGCAAAGATCTTGACGGTCATCATGCGAGTGTTGATGCCCGACAGTTCCGCCGCATCCGGGTTGCCCCCCGTGGCAAAGATATAGCGGCCAAATCGGGTTTTGCGGGCCACAACAGTCAAGGTTACTGCAACAAGGATCAGGATCAGAACCGAGATCGGGATACCATAACCCACAACAAGCCCTTCAGGCATGGTCTCGCCCCGCGCTTCGAACATACGTTCCAGCCTGCGTGTGGGGATCGAGTAACTGTTGACGATCAAGACATAGCCCATAATGGCGATGCCAATGATCCCCGCCAAAGTTGTTTCGGCCCAAACCGGTTTCACAGGGAACCCATGGGCAGCCTTGGAGCGGCGTCCGCTCCACAACGCCCAGACCGCAATAGCGGTGGCGGCAAGGCCGAACAGAAGGCTGACCGTTGTTCCCAACGTCCCGTTGGTTCCGCCAAATATCAAGAACGTGCTGTCCAGCGGGCCGATTGTCTGGCCGTCTGTCATGTACCAGGCGACGTTGCGCCAGACCAGAAAACCGCCAAGCGTCACGATAAAGGCCGGTATGGTCAGATAGCCGACCATCCAACCGTGGAATGCGCCGATCAAGGTTCCGACTGCGAGGCCGACAACAAGTGTGATTGCCCAAGTCGCCGGGTGATTTAAACCTAACCCCAGCACGTTCGGCAGAAGCTCGGTTTGTGTCATCGCCATGACGGCGGATGTGGTCGCCAGCAGCGCGCCGACCGAAAGATCAATGTGGCGCATCACGATAATGAACACCATGCCGCAGGCCATTATCGCGACCGAGACGGTCTGGATCGACAGGTTGAACAGGTTTCTGGGCGTCAGAAAACGGCCATCCGTTACGATGTTGAAGCCGATGCACAGGATGATGAAGGCGCCGATCATGCCCAATAGCCGCATGTCCAGTTCCAGTTGCTGGAACAGGTTGGCCTTTGCTTTTTGGGGTACCGGCTGAGACGAAGTTTCGGTCATATCCGATCTTTCATGTTCAGCTATGGTCTCTGGCCCGGCCTTGCGGGCCAGAGACGTTATGGTTTGGAGACTTGACTTAGTTGCAGGGTGCAGGGCCGTTTTCGACGCCCTGGCACAGGTCTTCCAGCGGAATCCAGCCAGCATCGACCACAACGGACAGGTTGTCTTTGGTGATCGGCACAGGTGCCAGGAAGACTGACGTCATCTCGGTTCCACCTGGCGAAGTCCAGCTGACCGCGCCTTCAACGTCTGCTGCAGCCGTTCCGCCGCTTAGCGCGACTGCGATTTCACCTGCGGCCTTGCCCAGCTCACGTGCGTCTTTCCAGACCGAAACGGTTTGTGTGCCTTTGGCCACCCGGTTCAGCGCCGCATGGTCGCCATCCTGACCTGACACCGGAATGCCGTCCATACCTTGTGCGGTCAGTGCAGCAACAACACCGCCTGCAGTTCCGTCATTTGACGCGACCACAGCATCGACTTTGTTTTCGTTGGCCGTCAGGATCTGTTCCATGTTGCGCTGCGCGTTCGCAGGCAGCCAGCCATCGGTATAGGCTTCGCCGACGATCACAATGTCACCACTGTCAACAGCGCCCTGGATGATCTCCTGTTGGCCACCGCGCAGGAAATCCGCGTTCGGGTCGGTTGGCGAGCCCTTGATCATCACATAGTTGCCCTTGGGCATCGCGTCGAACACCGCGCGCGCCTGCATACGACCGACTTCGACATTGTCAAAGGTCAGGTAGAAGGCCCGATCATCTTCGATCAAACGGTCATAAGCGATGACTGGGATACCTTCGTCGGCCGCTGCCTGAACAGCTGGACCGATGGCCTGGGAATCCTGCGCCAGAATGATCAGCGCATCAACACCCTGGGCGATCAGGCTTTCAATATCCGACAATTGCTTGGCCGACGACGATTGCGCATCTGCCGAAATATACTCGGCACCGCCTGCCTCAAGCGCGGCTTTGATCGCCGCTTCGTCGGTTTTCCAGCGCTCTTCCTGGAAGTTCGACCAGCTGACACCGACCGTGGTTTCTGCAAACGCAACCGTCCCCATCAGGACGGCCACAGCAGAAGCGCTGAGAATTCGTTTCATGATTTCCTCCCGGTTTATCGAGCCATCGCTTCATGATTCGTGGCTCTCACAATTCTGAGTATCATATTTATTTCAGTCAGTAAAATATTTATGCTACCGGAAAGAAGAAAAACCGCTTACGCTTGGGAAATCACCAGATTCGTGAGGGCAGGATGCTGAAAAGCAAGGTTTCTTCAAACGCTACGGATCAACGAAACATCACCCGTTTGCGTGTACTGGAACAAATCCGGTCGACCGGCGCGATATCGCGGATCGACATTGCAAGCGCGCTTGAGACCAGCCCAGCGACAGTGACGGCGGCAACGTCAGATCTGCTTTCAGCTGGTCTGATTCAGGAAATCGAAAGCGAAACACCGTCAAAATCCGCGCGCCGCGGCAGACCACGTGTGCTGCTGAAGCTGCATGGCGGATGTCACCTGATTGCCGGTGTAAAAGTGGCTCGGCACCAGATTTCAGTCATCTTGGTCGATTTTGAAGGCACCGAGATCACCTCTTACACTCATCCGCTGGAGGAGGCCCGGATGGCCCCGGAGGCGTTTGCAAAAAAGATATGCGCGGCGCTGGAACAGGCCTGCGTCTCTGCAAGCGAGTCCCTGACAAACGTCTCCGGCGTCTGCATAGGCATTGCCGGATTGGTCGACGCAGAGCGGAACTTTGTACATTGGTCATCTTCGCTGACAGTGCGCAACGTGGATCTGAGCCCGCTTCTGTCTCAAGTGCTCCCCTGCCCCGCGTTCATCGAGAATGACGCTAATCTGGTTGCAAAGGCCGAACAGCTTTTCGGGCTTGGCAAAGGGTTGAAGAACTTTCTGGTTGTCACGATAGAACACGGCATTGGTCTGGGCATTGTGTTGGATGGCAAGCTATATCGCGGCGAGCGCGGCTGCGGTGCGGAATTCGGGCATGTCAAAGTTCAGCTGGATGGCGCGTTATGTCAGTGCGGGCAGCGCGGATGCCTTGAAGCTTATGTTGGGGAATATGCCCTGATCCGCGAGGCAACCATTGCCAGCCAGGCTACTGACCCGCACACTCTTGCTGATATTCACGCAGCTGCCCAATCCGGTGATGCCCGGTCCATTTCCGTTTTGTCGCGCGCTGGTCAGATGTTTGGAATGGGGCTTTCCAACCTGATCAATCTGTTCGATCCGGAATGTATCATCCTGTCCGGCACCCGAGGCAGCTTTGAATACCTGCATTCCGACGCAGTGATGACCCGCATCAATAACGGTGTTGTCAGCGTTGACGCGCCGCTGCCTGAAATCAACGTAAACCATTGGGGGGATTCAATGTGGGCAAAAGGGGCGGCGGCCTATGGGATCGAACAAGTCTCGATTTTGAAAGTCAGGGAACTGGCGGAAAATGCGAGTTGAACTGACGATCCTGCTAGCGACAGCGTCTGCCGCCTTGGCTGACATCAGCCTGCCACAGTTTCACAGCATCGACGTCCCCAGCCATGTTTACGACGGCGGGTGGGAGCACTTCGTCGGCGGAGGCGTTGCCGTTTTTGACTGCAACGGCGATGATCGGCCCGAGCTGTTTGCCGCAGGAGGAATTAATCCGGCTCAATTGTTTGTCAACACATCAGGACCCAATGTCAGTTTTCGGTCAGAAACGCCAAGCGCACTGTCTCTGACCGGCGTGACCGGCGCTTACCCACTGGATATCGATGGAGACGGGTTTGTGGACCTGGCAGTATTGCGCGTTGGTGAAGACGTTTTGTTGCGTGGCAAACCAAATTGCGCATTCGAACCGTTCACCTCGTTGAATTTCCAGTCTCAGGATCACTGGACCACCGGATTCTCCGCCACTTGGGAAAGCGATCAAACCCTGCCGACACTGGCTTTTGGAACATATGTCGACCGAACCAACCCCGATGGCCCGTTTGAAGCCTGCGGGCCGACGCTTTTGTATCGCCCCGAAGGGGCGGCCTATGGCCCACCTCTCCACTTGGCACCGGGACATTGTTCCTTGTCCATTCTGTTTTCCGACTGGGCGCGCAGCGGGCGCGCGGACCTGCGTGTCAGTAACGACCGCCATTACTATGTGCGCGGCGGGCAAGAGCAGCTTTGGGCTATGGAAGACACGCCACGCCTTTACGCGCCGGAAGATGGGTGGCTGCCCTATTCGATCTGGGGCATGGGGATTGCATCAAGGGATATATCAGGGGACGGCTTCCCGGATGTTTACCTGACCTCGATGGGGGACCAGAAGTTTCAGATCTTTGATCCCACTGCCGAGGGGCCGACATGGCGCGACGCGACTTATGACCGGGGAACAACGGCGCACAGGCCGCATGTTGGTGGCGATGGCCGCCCCTCAACCGGCTGGCATGCGCAGTTCGGCGACGTCAACAACGACGGGCGCGACGACATATTTGTCGCCAAGGGCAATGTCGAACAGATGCCCGATGCAGCGCAAACTGACCCCAACAACCTGTTGCTGCAATCCGCAGATGATCAGTTTTTCGAGGCTGCCTCAGCGGCGGGTGTCGCCTCTATGGGCAAGTCCCGCGGTGGAGCCCTGGCGGACCTGAACGGGGATGGATCGCTTGATCTGGTCGTGGTCAATCGCGGGTCAGCGCTTGAAGTATTTCAGAACGAACAACAACTTGGAAACTGGGTTCAGGTTGATCTTGGCCAGGATCGTTCCAACCGCGCAGCTGTCGGCAGCTTCATCGAGGTCAAAACCACCGACGGAATTCAAACAAGGGAAGTGACCATTGGCGGCGGTCACGCAAGCGGCATCTCAGGGCTTCATCACTTTGGCCTGGGCAACGCGGACGAACTGGCGCTGCGGGTTATCTGGCCAGACGGCACAGTTGGTGATTGGCAGCCCTTCAGAAGCAATCAGGTGCTTCGCATCGACCGCTGATCATTGATCAACAGGCAAACCGCTGGGCACATGCGCAGGCACACCCAGCCGGACTGCCGGGTCTTCCAGTGTGCTGAGGAAACTTAGAATGGCGTTCACCTCGTCATCACTCAGGCTGATTGGGGCCAGTTCATTCGACGCTGCAATCGCCTCGATCAACGTGGGGTCGAGCAAGGCTTTTTGATCTTCCGCGCCCGGAAACTCTGGCAACGCTGCTTTTTCGATCGAGTAGCTGCGCAAAGCTGCGACCGGATCCAG
This sequence comes from Ruegeria sp. AF1, assembly GCF_056542125.1. NCBI lineage: Bacteria > Pseudomonadati > Pseudomonadota > Alphaproteobacteria > Rhodobacterales > Roseobacteraceae > Ruegeria > Ruegeria sp. AF1. The sequence goes on along the minus strand of NZ_JBQFZG010000006.1, from coordinate 48,129 downwards.
ATGATGACGGACAACATCTTCAAGCCGCGCGTAGGCTCCGTTGTGACCATAGGGTGCCGTCAGGGTTACATTACGCAAGGATGGCGTGCGAAATGTGAAGGCGTCATCCGCATTGCCCGTCACACGCAATCGCCCGTCATCGCGAACATGGTTCTCGAACCGGGCGGCTTTTCCCGGCCCGATTTGCGGCATGGCGATAGAATGAAACCCATGATCCGTCTGGAACCAGCCGGAATGGCAGGTGCTGCACCCGACTTTGCCGTAAAAAAGGTCGAGCCCCATTTGCGCCTGCTCGGGCAGCACCTCTTTTCCTTGCAGCGCACGATCAAACAGGCTGTTGTCAGCGCGCCATTCAAAAGCGATGAAATCAGCAATGATATTGGCGATTGCGGTAAAAGTGATCTCTTCTCCGGGCGCGAGCTGGTCAAAGCGTGTCCTGTATTCCGGGATTGCGGCAACACGCGCCGCGATAAGATCCCATGCGCCATCCTTTTGGGTCAGCAAACCAAGACGTACGGCTTTGCTCACTTCGTTTTCCGAATAGTGGCCCGCCATTTCGTCAGCCGACAAGACCGGGAACATCGCTTGCGCGGCCAGTGCAGATTGGAAGCCCGGCCTCATATCTGTGCCCAAGGGCGTTCTGAACCCGTCAGGCTGTGACGGGTCTGCCTCAAGACGCCCGTCATGAAAGAAGGTGGTGAATTCCAGCGCCCCAAGGTTCCACAGCCCCGGTGCATTTCGGGGAATGCGCTGCTCGGGCATGTTTTCCTGATCAAGCCTGCGCGCTGCCCCCAGCCCCACACCGCCTTCACCGATACCCAGAGACAGCGCGTCTGACGTTCCCAGTTTCGGATGATGACAAGTGGCGCAGCTGATGTTTTTGTTCCCCGACAGGATCGGGTCGTAAAACAGCAACTGTCCCAGTTCGACCTTGGCAAGGTCCGGTTCTACAAATTGAGGAAGCGGCCCGAGGTCCTGCGCCTGCGCCGCCGACAGTGTCACGCAAAAGGCCAGAGCATACACCGATATCCCAACTCTCATACCTGATCCCCTGAGATTTCCAACGTCAGAACTTGTTTATAGGGTTTGTCCGGAGAATAGATGACGGACGGAAACAAGGGGTGGTTCACAGCGTCCGTGTAACCGGAAGGCTCAATGCAAAGCCCTGCGCATGGCGTGAAAGGATCAGACAGGTGCGCGGCGGAATAGACCTGCGCGCCGGGCTGATCAGAGTAAACATTCATGCGCAAACCTGACGGTGTTTCAACCGTTGCAACCGGTCGATTTGATTTGCCCGCCTCTTCAAACACGAAGTAGTGGTCAAGGCCACGCCCCTCATCACCGATAACGCGCACGGATGAGAAATCCAGCCCTTGGTTTTCGATCTCATTCACGGCGCCTGTCGGAATGGAGCTGTCGTCCAGTTCCAGTACCCGCTTTGAATTCAGGGCCAACCGGCTGTCAAGAATACCGCTTTGGCGCCCAAGAGTATAGTAATTGTGCTGCGCAATGCTGATCGGCGTAGGCCGGTCCGGCCATGCGGTGATCGTGTAAGTCAGCCGTGGAAAAGCCAGCTTGACATGAATCTCGAACCTGATTTCTCCGGGAAAACCATCATCGCCGTCAGGTGACGTCAAGGAAAGAACCGCACGGTTCGGCTTAGTCTTCCTGATAATCCAGTGGCTGCGCGACAGCCCGAGCGCACCGCCATGCAGCGTGTTTTCCCCCTCATTCGCTGTCAGGCGATAAGCGGCATCCTGCATTTTAAACTTTGCGCCACCGATCCGATTGGCGACGCGACCCACGATTGCACCCAGATAATATGGGTCCGTCAGATATTCCTGCGGGTTTGGATAGCCCAGGATCAAGGGCGTTTCACCGATCCACCAACCTTGTGTGATCGCCCCATAGCTCAGCAGGGAAACCGACATCGCACCATCTTCCAGAACAACCTGTTCGATGGGTAGGGAAGTGACGCCCTTCATCATGGCGCAGACAAGGGGGATAGTGCCGCATAAAACTGGCGGTATCTTTGATATTCAGCCTCATAGGCGTCGAATAACCCCGCGCGCGGCTGAACAATTTCAGAGATTTCTGGCGATGTCATGAGTTCCGCCGGGTCTGCATCTTTTACTGCACAGGCAGCAAGGCGTGCCGCGCCTATGGCGGCTCCGAATTCACTGCCTTTAGGCAAGGCAAGCGGGATGTTCAGAACAGTTGCCAGCGTCTCGACCCAGAAACGGGATCGTGCGCCCCCACCGACGACCATCAGGCTTTCAGGCTTGGTTCCCGTGCTCCTGAGGGCCTCAAGGCAATCTCGCAGCGCGAACGAGACACCTTCCATCACGGACTGTGCAAGATCCTCTGGATCCGACGCAATATCCAGCCCCATAAACGCCCCCCGGATAGCGCTGTCATTATGAGGGGTACGTTCCCCCGACAGATATGGCAGGAACTTGGTCTTCGACGGCCCGGTGACGGTATCCGGCAACGCCGATGCGAGTGCACCAACGGATTGGCCGAGGTTCCGGGACAGCCAGTTCAGACTGTTGGTCGCCGACAGGATGACACCCATTTGAATCCAGTGGTCCGGCACCGCGTGGCAGAAGCAGTGAACCGCCGTTTCCGGTGCGGGCGCGTAACTGTCCTTGGCAACCAGCAGCACACCCGACGTTCCCAGCGATAGAAAACCGCTGCCTTCGGCGATACTTCCTATACCACAGGCAGCCGCGGCGTTGTCGCCTGCCCCGCCCGCAACGACTACGGGTCCGGTCAGGCCCCAGTGCTGCAATATCTCCGCCCTCAGCTCGCCCCCGACGGCGCTGCCTTCGACCAGTTCGGGCATCTGATCCCGGCGCATGTGGCTGAGCTCAAGCGCTGTTTCCGACCATTTCCGACGTCCGACGTCCAACCACGCTGTACCCGCGCTGTCGGACATTTCACTTATGTATTCTCCGGTCAGCCAGAAGCGTAAATAGTCTTTGGGGAGCAAGACTTTGGAGGTTTTTTCAAAAACGTCAGGTTCATGCCTGCGCATCCATTCCAGCTTGGGCGCAGTGAAGCCGGGAAAAACGATGTTTCCGGTGATCGATCGCATCGCGGAAAGCGCATCCAGTTCGGCAGCTTCACGGGCAGACCTTGTGTCGTTCCAAAGGACACAGGGCCTCAATACGCTACCATTTCGGTCCAGAAGCGTTGCGCCATGCATATGCCCGCTCAGACCTATGCCCCGCACTGCCGAAAACGCAGCGCTGTTTTGCCCCTGCAACTGGGCAACGACCTTTTGACACGCTTCAACCCAATCCGCAGGTTCCTGCTCTGACCAGCCCGGATGCGGTGTCGATGTGTTCACGCTCGCTTCGGCCTCGGCAACGACGTCACCGTCTTCACTGACCACAATTCCCCGAAGACCTGACGTCCCCAAATCAAGACCGAGATACACCTGCTCCTCCCATTTGTAAGCCGCAATACTGAGGCAACAGAAACCCAGTTTTGCAAAGGCATCAGGTTTCACTGGCACAGTTTGCGCTAACATCACAAGGTGAAACAAGACAAGGAATATAAAAATGATGTCGTCCTGGACAGCACTGAATGACCCAGACCCAGACAGCGACCAATACGAAGGTGCCCGATAAGAGGTGACCTGAACTAAGCCGCGGGAGAAATTTTTTGCGATTGTCTGGCAACATGTTTCCGTAAAAACTTCGGAATGTTCTCATCTTACTGATTTCGGGCAGGCAGAGCTTCTGACACCATGATCAGTCGCAAGAAGGAAATCGGCGAATGAAATCACATGCCAAAGTAGTTGTCGTTGGCGGCGGATGTGTGGGCGCGTCCATTCTGTACGGTCTGACACAGCACGGCTGTAGCGATGCGGTGATGCTGGAACGGACCACACTGACCTCAGGCTCGACCTGGCATGCCGCCGGTCTGCTGGTCACCTTCGTGCGGTCCCATAACGTGTCGAAGATGACGATGGAAACCATCCGCATCTATTCAGAAGTCGAACAGAAGATGGGTACGTCGGTAGGCTTGCGCAAAGTGGGTCAGCTGCGCGTTGCCAACACCCAGAAACGTTGGGATGAATTCCAGTCATATATCTCGATTGCCGAGGCTGCAGGTGTGCCCTGCAAACTGCTGACGCCCGCGGAAATTGCCGATGTTCATCCCCTTCTGAACCAGTCTGAGCATATTCGCGGCGGTATCCTGCATACCGAGGACGGCTATGTGAACCCGGCCGACATCACCATGGCAATGGCAAAGCTAGCGCGAGATGCGGGCGCCACAGTCTATCAGAACACCGAAGCACAGGCGTATGAAAAGTTGGAAAGCGGTCATTGGAAAGTGACCACCAATCAGGGAGAGATCACGTGCAAGCATTTGGTTTTTGCCACCGGCAATTATGCCCGTGAAAATGCCCGACGCGTTGGGCTGGACCTGCCCTGCATTCCCATCGTTCACCAGTACTGGACCACGGAAACAGTTCCACTGCTCAAGGAACGTCGTGCGCAGGGTTTGCCCGAGTTCCCGATCCTGCGGGATGAGGATTACGGCGCATATCTACGCGAAGATGTCGGCGGCATTCAGTTCGGGCCCTATGAGTTCACCAAGGACCTGAAGCTGTTTGCCGAAGACAGCGTGCCACCTGACTTTGGCGCAGACCTCTTGCCCGAGGATTTCGATGCCGTGGAAACCCAATGGGAACGGGCTATTGAGCGGGTTCCGGTCCTTGGCGAGGTGGGCATCAAGGCCAACACGCGCGGACCCTTCCAAATGACGCCGGACGAATTGCCACTTGCCGGGCCAGCGCCAGGGCACAATAACCTGTGGCTGGCCGAAGGGATGCCCGGCGGCATTCTGTGGGGCGGCACCGTGGGCGAACGGCTGGCCCGTTGGATCGTCGACGGTGATCCGGGCATGGACATGTCGGAACTGGACCCGCGCCGTTTCTCGGACTACGCCTCTAAACGCTGGACCATGGACAAGGTTCGCGAAACCTGGGGCACACATATGAACGCGCATATCCCCGGCGAAGATTTCCCGGACGCGCGCCCAATGAAAACCGTGGGGTCTTACGATCTGCTGACGGCGCATGGCGCAGTCTGGACCAGCTTCAACGGCTATGAATTCCCGCGCTGGTTCGCCAAATCGCAGCAAGAGGCGATCCCTGAACATTCTTTCCGCCGCACCAATCACATGGAACGCGTTCAGGAGGAAGTGCACACCACCCGCGAAGAGGCCGGGTTCATCGAGATGTCGCCAATGACCAAGTTTACTGTACGCGGTCCCGGCGCCGCGCGGTGGCTGGATGGTCTGATGGCAAACAAACTGCCTAAAGTGGGCCGGATGAGCCTGTCGCTGTTGTTGAACGCAAAAGGTGGCATGGATGCGGAATACACAGTTGTCCGCTATGCCGAGAATGATTTCTATCTGGTCTCTACCCCGAATTGGCGCGCCTATAACTGGGATCAGCTGCAACGTCTGCTACCACAAGATCAATCGGTTATCCTTGAAGACGTTTCAGAACAGTTGGGTGTGATCGCTCTGGCGGGTCCCAAGGCGCGCGAGATTTTGCAACCGCTGACCGACAACGATTTGACGAACGCAGCTTTTCCCTGGCTCTCTGCACAAAAAGGTGAAGTTGGTTATGCCAAAGACGTTCACCTGCTTCGGGTATCTTACACAGGCGAGCTGGGCTGGGAACTGCACCATCCGGTCGGGTATAACCGCCATCTTGTCGACCTGCTTTTGAAAGCCGGTGTAAAACCCTTCGGGCTTGAGGCGTTGGAGTCCATGCGCCTTGAAAAATCCTATCGCGCCATCAACCGTGAGATTTGCAAGGACATGACACCATATGAGGCCAGCCTTGATCGGTTTGTCGTCACCGAGGGACGCGAGTTCATCGGAAAAGCGGCGCTGGAGAAGCAGAGATACGAGGGCAATCACAAACGGCTGGTCACGTTGAAACTTCCCTTTGGCGAAACTTCGGTGATGTTCGATGAAGGTGTTTATGCAAACGGTGAACTGATTGGTCGCGTTACATCGGGTGGGTTTTCTTATTATTGCAACCACGACATAGCGATGGCACTTGTACCAAACGATATGACCGCGCCGGGTGCAAGGATGCAGGTGTTGGTCCATAACGAAATGCGCGATGCCGAGGTGATCGATACTTGCGCCGTTGATCCCACCAACGCACGTGCGCGTGCCTGACCCCTGAAGTAAAAAGACTGGATTTGAAAAGATGACCGAACACTCGATCAAAACGCTTTCTCTTGCCGAGGTTCGGGCGCTGGCGAAAGCCGTACTTGTTTCTGCCGGAGTTAATGCACAGGGCAGCGATATTCTGGCCGACATTGTTACCCGGTCCGAGCGGGACGGCCCGCGCAGCCACGGATTGCGTATGCTGCCGGTCTATGTCCAAAGCTTCACCTCGGGCTATGCAAACGGCAATGCGAAGCCAAAGATAGAAAAGGCTGCCCCGGGCGTTCTGCGCTGTGACGCCGATAACGGGTATTATCAGGTCGCGGCAGCCGAAGCCCGCGACATGTTGATCGAAATGACGCGGGAAAACGGCATTGCCGCTTTCACCTGCGCAAATTGCCACCATCTGGGCGCGTTAAGGTTTGACACCGAACCGCTTGCCGAAGCTGGTCTGGTGGCTTTCGCCGTGATCAACTCATTGTCCATGGTGGTGCCGCAAGGCGGGGTGCGCCCGGTATTTGGCACCAACCCGATGTCTTTTGCCTGTCCGCGCGAGGGCGGTGCGCCGATAGTCTGGGATCAGGCGTCTTCAATGGTTGCTTTGATGGATATCCGCATGGCCGCAGCCGAGGGGCACGACCTGCCCCACCCTGCCGGTCTGGACCCTGACGGCGCACCCAGTACGGACCCGAACGCTATCCTGGAAACCCGCAGCCTGTTACCTTTTGGCGAGCACAAGGGCGCCGCAATCGCTTTCATGGTTGAAGTGTTGGGTGCCGCCCTGGCTGGTGGAACCCTTTCCGTGAACAATCAAGAACGTGAGGCGTTCGGAGCCCTTAACATCAAAGGCGGTGCAACACTGATTGCGATTGATCCGACGCGGTTCGGCAACCAGGCCTTCAATCAATATATCGCGCGCATTTGCTCAGAAATTGTCGGTAATGGGGACGCCCGTGTTCCGGGTGATGGGCGTCTGGCCAAACGGGCGGCAGCCGAGGCTGACGGTGTTGAGGTCAGCGCCGAGGTTCTGGCCACGTTAAACGCGTCCTGAAAAACCTGCGCTCAGCTTTCTGGCTAGAGGGCCTTCCTACGACACGGGCGGATTCAAGCGCCAATCCAGCTTTGAACAGGCGGTAATCTTGCCGAACCAAGCACGGATGCGACAGTCCATTCTCCCCTCGTAACGGCGGTCCGTTGGGGTCTGAGTCGTCGCACTTATCGACCGCCGCCCGCAACAAATAGCCTGGAAAAGAAGTCAAACAGGTCAGCGTGACACTCTAATGGCAGGATATGCGCCACATATTGGTCCGGCCTGACGACGACCATACAGCCCTTTGTCCGGTCAATTCCGCGCATTTCGTAGATGTCTTCACGCCTCTTGTGATCAACGCAAAAAACCTTCTCGAAGTCGCGCAGGCCATACCTGCCCTTCTCGGGTTTCAAAAGAGACGGCATATCCTCATAATTCAGCGATATGAAATCCTGCGGGAAGATGGCCCGTAGGTCTATCAAACCGTCGATGTCTTCGTCAGGGCGCACAAACCGTCGCAGAGGAGAGTTCGGATCGCTTTGCAAAACCTCGCAAAGCTGATGGATCGATCCGCCTTGGGTACCTGCGTCTCTCTGTCCTGCGAAGGCATAGAGCCTCCAGCGCGCATCCGCTTCGGCCACATGCCCCAATTGCATGGGCATGGCATCTGCAAGCCGGACAACTGGTGCTGAATGAAATCGCTTGCCTATAACCAGCCCACGCGCCAGATGCTGGTGAACCGGTTCGGCGACCAAGTCCGAAGGCCCATAGTGAACCGAAAGCCCGCCGGTGAACTCCAGATTTTCGATAAACTGTTTTTGAAATCGGGGCATATCGGTGCCGTCAAGCTCTGACTCGCCCGGAGGCGCACTCATGATCCGGGCCCATTTATGGTCGGTTTCGACCAGTCTTTTGGCCTCTTGCAAACGCTCGGCCGAGTAGCTGTGAAGAAGATCAGGCTTTGACCTTCCTGTCAGCACATGCACCAGTTTCCAGCCCAGGTTGAAAGTATCGCCCATCGACACGTTCATCCCCTGACCCGCCTTGGGGCTATGCGTGTGGCAGGCGTCGCCCGCCGTGAAAACGCGCGGGGTGCGTGTAGCAACTTCATGCTTAGGAACATCGTCGAACTTGTCGGTCAGCCTGTGGCCAATCTCGTAGACCGACCACCAAACGACTTCATTTACGTCGATGGAATAAGGACGCATGATCCGGTTCGCGGCAGCGATGATATGGTCAGCCGTCAGATTGCGGTTGGCGATCCGCTCATCCGGGTTCAGTTTGTCAAGCTCAACATACATTCGGAACAGGTATCCGCCTTCGCGCGGAAGGATCAGAACGTTTCCTTCCGATGCCGATTGAACAAGGCATTTCCGCCGCAAATCGGGAAAATCGGAATTCGCCAGAATGTCCATAACGCCCCACGCCTGATGTGCGGCATCGCCTTGCAGCTTACCCCCGATGGCCTTGCGCACATTGCTGCGTGCACCGTCACAGCCTACGACATAGTTGGCACGCACTGTAAGCCGTTCAACCACGCCACCATCATCGCCCAAGCGTTCAAGCTCTGCCGTGACGGGGTGATCCGTGGAACCGGTATCAATTGTGAAATCGCTGACACGAAGCCCGTAATGGGGTTGCAGCCGCGTTGGAGCGTTTCTCATCACATCCAGAAACAGCTCATGAATCCGGGCCTGATTCATCAAGGTATGTGGCATCTCGGATTGATCTTCGGCAACGTCCTGCACCGTGCCCGCCCGGCGGATGTGGCCCGGGCTTGCGGGATCGGGCGTCCAGAATGCCGTTTGGTTGACCCAATACGCTTCGCGCTTCACTTTCTCAGCAAAACCAAACGCCTGAAACATCTCCATCGAGCGGACGTTGACGCCATCCGCCTGGCCTTTCTCCATCGGACCAGGCTTTTGATCCACGATCATTGTCGAAATTTCGGCGAACCCGGCCAGTTGCGCTGCAAGGCAAAGCCCCGCCGGTCCACAACCCGCGATCAGAACGTCAACCTTTTCGGGGATGGTTGCGGGGTGGTTGTGGTGATCGGAGCGGCTGAGCGCAGCCGGTTTGATATCCGGGTCACCCGGACGAAATCCATCAACGTAATATTGCATTGTCCCCTCCTCCGCAGGTTCACATAAATTTAATAACTGTACTTACTATTTCCTGTCAACAAAGATATGTACACTATCTAATTGCCGCGGTAATTCTGGAATAAGTGACGGCGTAAAGTGATTTCGGAGGTTTTGCGTGAGTATTTACGGAATGGCGGGCCACCTCATCCGCAGGCTCAATCAGATTTCAACCCACGTGTTCTCGGTCCGGATGCAGGAGGCCGGGATTGACCTTACATCCGTTCAGTTCGCAGCACTTGAAACAATTCGCGCCGAACCCGGCATTGATCAGGCCACAGTCGCGGCGAAAATCGCCTATGACCGCGCAACAATCGGCGGGGTCATCGACCGGCTGGAGCAGAAAAACTACGTCAAACGCTCGGTCAGTCAACGTGACAGACGCGCGCGAGAGGTCACCTTATCCGGAAAAGGAAAAGACATCCTTGCGGCGGCTATGCCAGTCGTAATTGACCTGCAAAACGAGATCCTCGGAGGGCTAACTCCGAATGAACGCGAAACGTTCCTGAAGCTCGCAGGCAAGGCAGTTGATGCTGTCACCGACGATAACACACGGCCTTGAATTACAAAGCGGACGCTGGTTCAATTAAAACAAGGAAAGCAAATCCACCATTTTTGAGCTTTAGTTTCCGAAACTAGAAACTAAAATCTAAGAAATCTCAATTTACCTTTGAGCCAACCGAGGGCAATGTAATCCTGAGAGGATAAATTGCGTCCGCGCATGACCTGTCTGATGCGTAGCGTTTCGACGAAAAGGTTCACATGTGTGAACATTCTGTTTTCCGAAAAGGACCTGAAACCAAACACTAAAAAAAGTGGATATAACTCGTTATAAAACATAACTAATATGAGCAATCATGAACAGGGGATGATACTCATAGGTCATCTAGGGAGGAGACCATGACCAACTTGCGCAGAACCATACTCAAATCTGCAGTGACGGCGATTGCTTTCGGTGCCATGTCAACCACTGCCATCGCGGCCGAAGTGACACTGCGGATGCACCAATTCCTGCCGGCACAAGCCAACGTACCCAAGAACGTTCTGGATGTCTGGGCCGACAAGGTCGAAGCGGATTCGGATGGCCGGATCGAAATTCAAAGGTTTCCGTCCATGCAGCTTGGGGGCAAACCCCCCGAACTGATCGACCAAGCCATTGATGGTGTGGCAGACATTGTCTGGACTGTGTCCGGATATACACCAGGCCGCTTTCCCCGAACCGAGGTGTTCGAACTGCCGTTCACCATGACTAATGCCGAAGCCGTCTCACGCGCCTATTGGGATCTGGCCGAAGAAACCATGATGGACGATGACTTCAAGCAGTTCAAAGTACTCGGGCTCTGGGTGCACGGCCCCGGTTTGATCCATTCAAAGGAACCGATCGAAAGCATCGAGGATCTGAACGGCGTAAAGCTGCGCGCACCGACACGCGTAACCAACGGCCTTTTCAGCTCGCTTGGAGCAACCCCGGTTGGCATGCCTGTTCCTGCGGTGCCTGAAGCGCTGTCCAAAGGCGTGATCGACGCCACCGTGATTCCCTGGGAAGTGACCGGCGCCCTGAAGGTCAACGAGCTGGTCGGAAACCACACGACCTTTGGCGACGACACGCTATACACCACCACTTTCATCTTCGCGATGAACAAGGACCGCTGGGATGCACTGCCGGATGATCTGAAGGCCGTCATCGACGCCAACTCGGGTGCTGAATTCTCGGCCTTCGCAGGCAAGCAGATGCAGGCCGATGACGACGGGCCTCACAAGCAGGCGATGGAACGCGGCAACAACATCATCACGCTGAGCCCGGAACAGGTCGCGGAATGGAAGGCAGCATCACAGCCGACCACTGACGCCTGGATCGCCGAGATGGATGAAAAAGGTCTGGATGGAACCGGCTTGCGCGCCCGCGCGCTCGAACTGATTTCGCAATACTCCGGCAACTGATCCGGTCGCTCTTCCGGCGCTATTTCCCGCCGGGAGAGCAATCCCTTTGGAGTTGATCATGCAGAAACTGGTAGAGCGCATCGCGCGCTTCATGGCCGTTCTCGGCGGTGTGGTTCTGACTGCGCTGGTCCTGCTGACCTGTGTCAGCGTGCTGGGGCGCGGCCTGAATACGCTGGGCCACTCGGACGTTATGACGTCACTGTCGGAAGCAGCGGCAAATGCGCTGATTGCATCGGGCGTCGGGCCGGTGAATGGCGATTTTGAACTGGTCGAAGCCGGCATTGCATTCGCCATATTCTCGTTCCTGCCGATCTGCCAGCTCTATGGCTCTCACGCCACAGTCGACGTATTCACCAACACGCTTCCGACAAAGGCGAACAAAGTGATCATCACATTCTGGGAATTCGTCCTGTCGCTTGTCATTCTTTTGATTACGTGGCGCTTGTTTGTCGGCATGCAAAACAAGCTGGACTATGGTGAAACGACCTTTCTGCTGCAATTTCCGGTTTGGTGGGCCTATGGGCTAAGCTTTGTTGCCGCCCTTGTCGCATCACTTGTTGCTGTCTATTGCGCCGTCGCGCAGGTCATCGAGCTTGTCACCGGGCGTCATATCCTGCCCTACCGCGGGGAGGCCGCACATTGACCATGCTCGAACTGGGCTACGTGTCCTTTCCCGTACTTCTGATCATGATCTTTCTGCGCGCACCGATTGGCCTTGCCATGTTGCTGTGCGGGATTGGCGGGCTGTATTTTGCCATGGGTGGCACCAGCATGTTCATGGCCAAGCTCAAAACCGAAACCTACTCAACCTTTTCCAGCTATTCGCTGACGATCATTCCGATGTTCCTGCTGATGGGGCAGTTCGCGACATTGTCGGGCATGTCTTCAGCCTTGTTCAAAGCTGCTGAAAGCTGGCTGGGCCACCGCAAAGGGGGCGTCGCCATGGCGGCAGTCGGCGCTTGTGCCGGATTTGGCGCAATCTGCGGGTCCTCCCTTGCCACTGCCGCAACGATGAGCCGTGTCGCGCTGCCCGAACTGCGCCGCTACGGCTATTCCGGCGGGTTTTCAACCGCAACGCTTGCTGCTGGCGGCACATTGGGCATTCTGATCCCGCCTTCGGTGATCCTTGTGATCTATGCGATCCTGACGGAACAGAATATCGCCAAGCTGTTTCTCGCGGCCTTTGTCCCCGGCATTCTGGCAGCGCTCGGCTATATCATCACGATTTCGATCTATGTGCGCATGTATCCTGACGCCGCGGGCACCCGCGAAGCGATCCCGTATCCTGAACGCGTTCGGGCACTGCTGGATGTCTGGCCTGTCCTGCTGGTTTTTGGCCTTGTTGTCGGTGGCATCTATCTTGGCTGGTTCACCCCAACCGAAGGCGCAGCCGTGGGGGCGGCGGGAACCGGGCTGATTGCTCTGATCTCGGGCAATCTGAACTGGCAGGTCTTCGTCGAAAGCATCATTGCAACGGCCTCAAGCACGGCGATGATCTTCTTCATCGTGTTGGGCGCAGGGCTGTATAACAGTTTCCTAGCGCTCACTCAGGTACCGCAGGAACTGTCTGGCTGGGTCGTTGGACTTGGGCTCAGCCCGTGGATGGTGTTGTGCCTGATCCTGGTGTTCTACCTGATCTTTGGATGTCTGATGGACAGCCTGTCAATGATCCTGCTGACTATCCCGATCTTCTTTCCGGTCATCAGCGCACTGGATTTCGGCATGAGCCCCGAGCATGTGGCCATCTGGTTCGGTATTCTGGTTCTGATCGTTGTCGAGGTCGGGCTGATCACCCCTCCGGTCGGGATGAACCTGTTCATTATCAACGCTATGGATCGTTCAACCCCGATGACCCAAACTTACAAGGCAGTGATGTGGTTTGTTACCTCTGACATCATTCGGGTCATGATCCTGGTGCTGTTTCCGGCCATTACCCTGTTCCTGATCCCCTAGCGAAATCACCATCAGCGGTCCGGGGCGGGCCCATCCGAAAATAGATATGAGACACAACAATGATTGAACATACTAAAATGGAGAGAGCACGATGCAGTTAAGTGGATGTGTCGCCCTGGTCACCGGCGGCGGAAGCGGGCTGGGTGCTGCAACGGCTAGGCATTTCGCCGCCAGCGGAGCAAAGGTTGCCGTTTTGGATTTCAATGCTGAAGGTGCGAAGGCAGTTGCTGACGAAATTGGTGGTCTTGCCCTGCAAGCCGATGTCAGTGACGAGGCCGCCGTCAGTGCCGCGTTTGAGACGGCAATAGCCCATTTCGGGTCGGCACCCAGAATCGCTGTCAGTTGTGCGGGCGTCGGCATGGCGGCCAGGATCGTCGGGCGCGAAGGCAAGCTGTCATTCGACGTGTTCGAGAAAACTCTGCGCGTGAACCTTTTTGGCACCTACAACGTCATGAGCCACGCGGCGAGACACATGGCCGGTCTCGACCCGTTGGCTGACGGTGAACGCGGTGTGATCATCAACACGGCGTCGGTTGCGTGGCAGGACGGTCAATTGGGTCAAGCCGCTTATGCCGCATCCAAAGGGGCAATCGCCTCGATGTGCCTGCCTGCCGCACGGGAGCTCGCGCAGTCGGGGATTCGGGTGATGGCCATCGCACCTGGCCTGTTCCACACGCCAATGATGGAAGGCTTGCCGGAAGAGGTCAGTGCCAAGATCACTGCGAACATTCCCTTCCCGGCCCGCCTTGGCGAAGCGCGTGAGTTCGCAATGCTCGCCGAACAGATCGTTGAAAACCCGTTTTTGAATGGCACCACTATTCGACTTGATGGCGCCGTTCGTCTGCCGCCCCGGTAAGGAGTTCCCCATGGACAGCCAAATCCTGAACATTGAGGTCAACGGATCCATCGCGACCCTGACCATGAACCGCCCTGACAAGCGAAACGCGATGTGCGAGGAACTGTTAGGCGCGCTGGATGATTTCTTTTCAGCTCCACCCAAGAACGTGCGCGTGGTGATCCTGACCGGAACTGAAGGGCATTATTGTTCCGGATTGGACCTGTCCGAGCATGTTCATCGTACGGCCGAGGAAAACCTGCACCATTCCCGCCACTGGCACAGTGTCATGGACAAGATCCAGTTGGGTGGGCTTGCGGTTGTCTCGGCCATGTTTGGCGCCGTGATCGGCGGCGGGCTGGAGCTTGCAGCGGCAACACATGTTCGCATCGCTGAACCTTCGACGATCTTTCAGCTTCCCGAAGGCCGGCGCGGAATATTTGTCGGTGGCGGTGCGACCGCGCGGGTCGGTCGCCTGCTGGGGGCCGATCGGATGACCGAGATGATGTTGACCGGCCGCAAATATGGTGCCGATGAAGGGGTATCGCTGGGGCTTGCACATTATAGCGTGGGTGAAGGCGAGGCTTTGGCGCTGGCCCAAAAGCTGGCAGGTAAGATTTCCCGAAACGCGCCACTGTCAAACTATCTGATGATTCAGGCGGTCGCGCGGATCAATGAAATGTCGCAGAACGACGGACTGTTTACTGAATCGCTGGCCGCGGCCCTGTCGCAAACAACACCAGATGCGCAGGAAGGACTGCGGGCCTTTCTTGAAAAGCGCGCCCCGAACTTCAGGTGAACACATGAAAAAGAAACATGAACACACGCCAGAAGACGGCGCGCCTAACACGATCAGCGATGCCACGCTGCGGGGGTTTGTCGGGTATCGCATGAAACGGGCCTTCAATGTGGTGCAGGAAGACCTGACAACAACTCTGCGTCCCTTTGGTCTGCGAATGCTGACTTATACGGCACTGGTTCTCATCGTCGATAACCCCGGTTTGCGGCAGTCCCAACTGGCTGACGCAATGGATATCGAGCGCCCGAACCTTGTCGTCATCATTGATGAACTGGAGCGCAGGGAACTGATCGTCCGCGACCGGGTACCGACCGACCGGCGCGCCTATGCCCTCAGGACGACACTGGCGGGCAGGCAATTATATGAAAAGGCCGTCGCCGCGGTTACCGCCCACGAAGGCAAGCTGCTGGCCGGTTTGGATGACGCAACCATCACCACCGTTTTCGATGCCCTCAGGACGATCGAAAAAGCGAGGAAAAGGGGCTGATCATGCAACGCACATCGGAATACCTGGTGCATTCTGTTTCGCGCGAAGATCGGGCCGACGGTTCCATCCTGCTGAAATCGAACCACACTCTTGGTCCTGTCGTCGACAAAACCGGTGTCTGGCTGCACGCCTGGGCCTCGGACGCGCCTGACCGCACGTTCATTGCTGAACGCGGCGGCGCAGGATGGCGCAAGGAAAGCTATGCGACCACGCTTGAAAAGGTGCGGGCAATCGCAAGCTCGCTATTGGCGCGTGGGATGGGGCCTGACACACCGATCCTGATCATGAGCGGCAACGGCTTGGATCATGGTCTGCTGAGCCTGGCTGCTCAGTACATTGGCGTACCGACTGCGCCCGTAGCCGAACAATACGCCTTGATCCACGGTGCACATGGCCGCCTGCGCCATGCCATCGAACTGGTGCGCCCGAAGATGGCCTATGTCGTCGATGCGGATCAATACCGAGAGGCGCTGGAACTGGATGCGCTTCAAGGGGTCGAAATCGTAGCCAGCCGACAAGGCAGGAACAGTCAGGTCACAGCGTTCGACGAACTTCTCAAAGGGGATGTCAGTGTCGATCTGGAGGCAGCCTATGAACTGGTTGGCCCCGATTCCGTCGCCAAGATCCTAATGACCAGCGGTTCAACCTCGGCCCCGAAGGGGGTCATCACGACCCAACGCATGATGTGCGTGAACCAGACCATGCTGGCCGACGGGTTGCCATTTCTGCGCACGCGTCCGCCCCGTGTGGTCGATTGGCTGCCATGGAACCACGTCTTTGGCGGATCTCATAACTTCAACATGATGCTCGCCAACGGCGGAAGCTTCTACATCGACGACGGCAAACCGGTAGCCGGTCTGTTTGAGAGGACGCTGGAAAACCTGTCCATGGTCACCGGCACGCTCAGCTTCAATGTCCCCGTAGGTTACAGCATGCTGCTGGGCGCATTGCAGCGGGATGGCGATTTGCGTCGGCAGTTTTTCGAAGAACTTGATCTGATCTTTTATGCGGGCGCTTCACTGCCACAGGACATCTGGTCTGGATTTGAACAGATGGCGCTGGATGTCAAAGGTGAGATACCGCTGATGACCTCGTCCTGGGGGCTGACCGAGACAGCGCCCGCCACAATGATGCAGTCCGAGCCCATTGACCGTTCCGGGGTTGTTGGCGTTCCGATGAACGGCGTGACACTCAAGCTGATACCGGATGAAGACATGCGATGCGAAATGCGCATCAAAGGGCCAAACGTGATGCCCGGGTACTTCAACGAGCCGGGCAAGACAGCCAGCGTTTTCGATGAAGAAGGGTTTTTCATTACCGGCGACGCCATGCGGTTCATCGACCCGCAGGACGTAAACAAAGGTATGAAATTCGACGGCCGGATATCCGAGGATTTCAAATTGCTGACCGGAACATGGGTGCGGGCCGCACAATTGAGGATGGACTTGTTGACCTGTCTTGCGCCTCTTGCCTCAGATCTGGTCATTACAGGTGCCGACAGAAATGAGATCGGCGTCATGGTCTTTCCCGATGTCGCCGAGCTGAAGCGGGAAGGATTTGACCTGAACGACGACAGTGGCGCCTACTGCTGCAAATTGCTGCAAGGCGAAATTCACCGCCGCCTGGCAGAGCGCGCCCGCGAGTTATCGGGCAGCTCCACACGGGTCGGGCGCGCCATTGTCCTTAGCGAGCCCGCCTCGATGCCCGAGGGCGAAATGACCGCCAAGGGGAACCTCAATTTCCGCAAGATACTGACACGCCGGCAAAATTTACTTGAGCGTCTTTATGACGACGCCGATCCGGCAATCATAAAGATCTGAGAAAGGAACGAACAGATGGTCGATATCTCCAAGGTTCGCGCAATCGACATTCACACCCACGCTGAAGAACCCTGCGGGTGCCACTCGGATGACGGCTATGACGACCTGCAGGCAACCATGGCCAACTACTTTGGCGCGCCGTGGAGCCATCCGCCTACGGTTCCCGAAACTGCACAGCACTATCGCGAGCAAAACATAGCCGCGGTGATCTTCCCGGTCGATGCCGAGCGGGAAACCGGCTATCGGCGCTACAAGAACGAAGAAGTTGCCGCATTGGCGGCGGAAAATGACGACGTGCTGATCCCGTTTGCGTCAATTGATCCGCACAAGGGCAAGATGGGCGCACGCGAGGCGCGCCGCCTGATCCGCGAATTTGGTATCAAAGGGTTCAAGTTTCATCCGACGATGCAGGGGTTCTACCCCAATGACCGCATGGCTTATGACCTTTACGAAGCAATCGCCGAGGAAGGCTGCATCGCCCTGTTTCACACTGGTCAGACCGGTGTCGGTTCGGGCATGCGGGGTGGTAACGGAATGCGGCTTAAATACTCGAACCCGATGTTCATGGATGACGTCGCCGTCGATTTTCCGGATATGAAGATCATCCTCGCGCATCCGTCATTTCCCTGGCAGGAAGAGGCGCTGTCCGTGGCGCAGCACAAGCCCAACGTCTATATCGACCTGTCCGGTTGGTCACCAAAGTACTTCCCCGAGATTCTGGTGAAATACTGCAACTCGATCCTCAAGAAAAAGGTCCTGTTTGGGTCCGACTGGCCCATGATCACTCCAGAACGCTGGCTGTCGGATTTCGAGAAGATCAATATCAAGGACGAACTGCGCCCGGACATCATCAAAGGCAATGCCGCGCGCCTGCTGGGACTGACCCCGTGATGCTGCCCCCTGCCCCATCACTGCCCTACCCAGTCACTTTGAACTTCGACGGTGCCGAACCGCCAGAACCGGGCCGCGTCGTGGTCGTCGAAGTCACCAGCTATCGGGTGACATGATCATGAAGCCATTCGAAGCCCCACTTGCGGACATCTTATTCACGTTGAACCACGTAGTCCGGGCCACCGATCTTCCAGATTGGAACGCTGACCTTGCTGGTGAGATCGGCGAACATTTTGCCGCCTTCGCACAAGGTGAAATTGCCCCGCTGGACGAGCCGGGAGACAGGCAGGGATGCTCGCTGGAAAACGGTCGCGTATCCATGCCTGCCGGCTTTGCCCAAGTTTATGCAACGTATTCGGAACAGGGCTGGCCCTCGCTCACCGTGCCTGGAGAATATGGCGGTCAAGGGCTTGGTGCCCTGATACTGGCCATAACGTCCGAGGTGTTTTCGGGCGCAAACCACAGCCTTCAGATGGTTACTGGGTTGGTTCCGGGCGCGGTGCGTACCTTGTTGCGCTTTGGCACGAAAGATCAGCAGTCCCGGTACATTCCCTCTCTGGCCTCGGGTGAAACTCTGGCCACCATGTGCCTGACCGAACCCGGGGCCGGGTCTGACCTTTCTCGCGTGCGCTGCCGGGCGGAACCTGCTGAAGATGGCTGGAAGATCACGGGAGAAAAAATCTTTATCTCTGGCGGTGACCAGGACATGAGCGATCATATCCTGCATCTTGTGCTTGCGCGCACGTCCGATGAAGGCGTCAGAGGTTTATCGCTGTTTCTATGCCCCAGCACCTGCACTGACGGCAGCCGTAACCACGTTACCGTAACGCGCATCGAGGAAAAGATGGGCCTGCATGCCTCACCCACGTGCCAGCTGGCATTTGATGGGGCCAAAGCTGAACTGATCGGGGCCGAAGGTGAAGGTCTGATGGCCATGTTCACCATGATGAACCACGCCCGGCTTGATGTCGCCCTACAGGGCGTCGCGCACACCGCGCGGGCCTATGACATTGCCAGTACTTATGCCAGTGAAAGGGTGCAGGGACGCAATGCCGACGGTCGACCGGCAACACTGGATCAACATGCCGATATCCGCCGTATGCTGGATCAAATCGACTGGCTGGCAATCAGCAGCCGCAGTCTTGCACATCTTGCATTTGTCACCATGGAACGGGGTACATCGCCTGACCTAGTCGATTTTCTGACCCCGGTTGCTAAGGTCTATTGCACCGAAGCCGGTATCAAGGCCGCCGAATTGGGTATGCAGGTACTGGGCGGCTATGGCTATTTGCGCGAATACCGGCTGGAGCAGACCTATCGCGATGCCCGAATTACCTCGATCTATGAAGGGGCCAACGGCATACATGCGCGTATGCTGGCAACACGTCTTGCCGCAGAGCCTGCGGGCGACGCCTTTGCCGAATTTGTTACGCATGAAGCCGAGCATTGGACATGCGATGCGATCTCGGACGCACTGGACAATTGGCAATCCGCTCGAAGAAAGCTGAAACAGGGTGACAGCGCGGCGATGGCGCATGGGTTCATGCAAACGACGATTGATACCGCTCTGACTTGTCTGCGGGTGCGGCTGCGCAACGCCGCAAGCCTTCATCCATCCCCGGAACGGATCAAACGCATTTGCGGTTGAGGCTGGATCCAAGCGCGCAGATTATCGACAACCGATACCCGCCACCAATCGGACTGAAAGGAACGCAACATGACAGATCCAAAAGTGCTGATCGCGGGTGGTGGTATTGCTGGGTTGTCGCTGGCACTGACACTGCATCAGATTGGCATCGACTGCACTGTCTTTGAAAGCGTTCGGCACCCGCGCCCGCTGGGTGTCGGAATAAACCTGCAACCCAACGCTGTGCGCGAGTTGTACGATCTGGGTTTCACGGCTCAGGATCTGAATAAGTTCGGCGTCCCTGCGCAGGAATGGGCGCTTGTTGGTTTGAATGGGCACGAGATTTACGCGGAACCGCGCGGAACTTTCGCTGGTTACAATTGGCCGCAATACGCGGTGCATCGCGGCGCGTTTCACATGGCGCTTTACCAGCGGTTTGTCGAACGCGCAGGCCCGGATGCCGTACGCCTTGGTGCTCGGGCCACGGGATACCAGACCAATGCGGATGAGACGGTTACAGTGCGGTTGCAAACTGACCAGGGGGACGTCCGCGAAACCGGTGCCATTCTAATCGGCGCCGACGGAATCCATTCAGCCATCCGAAACCAGATGCATCCAAGCCAACCTCCGATCCATTGGGGAGGCACCGTCATGTGGCGCGGCACAACTTTGGCAAAGCCCGTGCGCACGGGTTCTTCCTTTGTCGGACTGGGTACGCATAAGAAACGAATGGTGATCTACCCGATCTCACACCCCGATCTCGGAACCGGCATGGCGCTGATAAACTGGATTGCCGAAGTCACCTACGATGACCCGGACGCGCATGCGGCAACCGGGTGGTTCCGGCAGGTCGAGGCCAAGGATTTCGCGCACCACTTTGACGGATGGACCTATGACTGGCTGGATGTTCCTGCCCTAATCCGCGGTGCGGATGTGACATATGAAAACCCGATGATCGACCGCGATCCGGTTGAAACGTGGGTTGACGGGCCGGTTGCCCTGATCGGAGACGCCGCGCACCCGATGTACCCTACCGGTTCGAATGGGGCCAGCCAAGCAATTATGGACGCCCGCATATTGGGGGCCAGCTTGCTCAAGCATGGCTTGGGCTCAACCGCGCTGGCGGCCTATGATGACACGCTGTGCGGTCCGGTGTCAGACCTTGTCCTTCGCAATCGGGGTGCTGGACCTTTTGGCCTGTTGAATTTGGTCAATGACCGCTGTGGCGGTGTGTTCGACGATATTGAAACAGTCATTTCCTTGGCTGAAAGGGCCAGTTTCATGGCCAAATACAAAGCTGCCGCAGGTTTTGCGCGCGACGCCCTGAACAGCGCACAGCCAACGATTGCGCCCGGCTCGCAGCTGGCTTGGCAGGCGTGATGGAAAAGCCATCGGTGGATTGAGAACCTGCGCCCATGACAACAGCGTTTCGCCGGTCCTGTGTATCGCCCGCAAAATCATGCGCTGCCGTGAATGATTTCGCGGCATACCAGCGTGTCCCACCGAAATTTCGTTTGTGGCGAATCGACCAACAGCTAATCGGAAAGAACGCACCGGGTCAGACCTGTCTGATCGTCAGACATGTATTGGACGAAGAAAACTAATTTCATTGCACCGCCTTCTCATGTTCAATTGCACGCAAGGCGACAGGGCCATTGAAAGGACTGAATATGCAGGATCATGGATATGCGTCAGGTCGACTGAACCTACCATTCGTCGGAATATCAACCTTTGGAAAATCTCCGTATGTCGAGGATTGGGACAATATTGATGCGGATGTTTGCATCCTTGGTGCGCCATTTGATTTCGGCACGCAATGGCGCGCCGGGGCAAGGTTCGGCCCTCGGGCCGTGCGTGAAGCTTCGACCCTGTTCAGTTTTGGACATGCCGGTGCCTATGACCACGAAGACGACGCAACCTATCTGGACAGTTCAGTACGTATTGTGGATTTGGGGGATGCGGATATCGTCCACACAAAGACCGAGGCCAGCCACGAAAACATCGCCTATGGTGTTCGCAAAATCCTGACCGCAGGGGCGCTGCCGCTTGTGATCGGCGGCGATCACTCTATCAACATTCCCTGCATTTCCGCGTTTGAAGATGATTGTGCGCAAAATGGCCCGATCCACGTGGTTCAAATCGATGCGCATCTGGATTTCGTGGACGAGCGTCACGGTGTCACCAATGGCCACGGCAACCCCATGCGACGGGCGATCGAAAAAGACTATGTCTCGGGGATGACCCAGTTGGGTATTCGAAACGTCTCGTCAACCGCCAAGGAAGGATACGAGGACGCGCGCGCACGTGGGTCAGACATCTTGTCCGTGCGTCAGGTGAGAAAGCTGGGAACAGAGGCTGTTCTTGAGCGAATTCCCGAAGGTGCTCGGTACTATGTGACAATAGATATTGACGCCTTTTGCCCTTCCATCGCAGCAGGGACCGGGACGCCAAGCCATGGGGGGTTTTTGTATTATGACGTTCTGGAAATCCTTCAGGGCCTCGCCAAGCGCGGCAATGTCGTCGGCATCGACCTTGTCGAAGTGGCACCAGCCTATGACCCCAGCGAAAGCACGCAGATTCTGGCCGCGCAGCTATTGTTGAATTTCCTGGGTTTTATCTTTCGCGAACGCGCCGGTCGCGAGAGATGAAGGGGGAGCGTTTGCTCCCCCTTCTTTGTATCAGGCATCGATAATGTTGTGGCCAGGCCCATATGGGAAGCCGGTAATGTTTTCGGCCCCATCTTCGCCAACCACCAGAATATCATGCTCGCGGTAGCCCCCTGCACCGGGTTGCCCTTCGGGGATCCACAGCATGGGCTCGATTGAAACGACCATGCCAGGTTCCAACACGGTGTCGATATCCTCTCGCAATTCCAGACCGGCCTCGCGCCCGTAATAATGGCTGAGGATGCCGAAAGAATGGCCATACCCGAACGAGCGGTATTGCAGCAGCCCCTCATCGGCAAAGAAACGGTTGATCTCGGCAGTGATGCCTGAACAGGTCGCACCGGGTTTGATCAGGCTCAGACCCAGTTCATGGGCCGCCACATTGGCCTTCCACAGGCGCAGGCTGTCGGCGTCCGGCTCGCCCAGAAACAGGGTACGTTCCAGCGCAGTGTAATAGCCTGAGATCATCGGGAAAGTGTTCAGCGACAGGATATCGCCTTTTTGCAGGGCGCGTTTTGTCACCGGGTTATGCGCGCCATCGGTGTTCAGCCCGGACTGGAACCAAACCCAGGTGTCGCGATATTCGGCATCTGGATAGGCGCGCGCGATTTCCTCTTCCATTGCGTCACGGCCCGCCATGGCAATCTCGATCTCAGTTGCGCCTTCACGGATGGCCGCATGGATTGCCGCCCCGCCAACATCCGCGGTGCGTGCCCCACCCTTGATCAATTCAATCTCTTCGGCGGATTTGACCATGCGGGCGGTCATTGTATCCGGCGCGATATCAACCAGCTCGGGGGTACCCAGCATCCGCAGGGCAGTGTCGCGGGCGGCCAGCGTCATGTGGTCGCCTTCAATGCCGATGCGCTTGGCGTTGCCGATCAGGCTTGCAACCGCACGCCAATAATTGTCGCGCTTCCAGTCAGTATAAATCACGTTGTCTTCGACCGACCGACGCCACGGTTGCCCGGCGTCGATGTTGGCCGAAACGGTGGTGCAGGCCTCTTGAGTGACCACGCAGCCATACGGACGGCCAAAGGAACAATACAGAAAGCCCGAGTAGTAGGCGATATTTTGCATTGATGTCAGCAGAACCGCAGGGATATCACGTGCGGCCATGATGCTGCGAAGCTTGCTGAGACGGCGATCATATTCACCCTTGCTGAACGGCAAAGGCGCTTTGTCACCATTGTGGCAGGTAAAGAATTCGGGGCGTTTTGTTGTGTCGGTCATCACTTGGTCTCTCAACTTTGCCGGGCGACAAATCCCGGCCACATGTCCCGGCGTTCAGGACAGGCGGTCTCGGGGTCCGAGAGCCGATCACCCCCTTACGTGCCGCGACGCCATCGCAGCGAGGGTGAACAGGGAAATCGTTAGATCAGACGATACGATCCGTCAAGCGGGGGAAAGCCCCCGCAGGCGTTCCGAACGACGCCGCAGCAATTCAACCGTGGTCAGCAGCGCAATCGACAGAACCACAAGGATTGTCGCAACCGCCAGAATGGTCGGGCTGATCTGTTCCCGCAGGCCGGTGAACATCTGCCACGGCAAAGTCTTCTGACTGGCTGAGCCCACAAACAGAACCACCACAACTTCGTCGAACGAGGTGATGAAGGCGAACAGACCACCCGAGATCACACCCGGCAGAATCAGTGGCATCTGGATCTTGAAGAAGGTACGTACCGGCCCTGCCCCCATATTCGCAGCAGCACGCGTTAGTGAGCGATCAAAGCTCACAAGCGTGGCGGTCACAGTGATGATCACGAATGGGATACCCAGAACGGCGTGCGCCAGGATGACTTTCAGATAGCCCACAAAGTTCTTGTTCATGCCCAACGTCCCTTCAAGGAACCGACCGATATCGCTGTAGAAGAAGAACATGCCTGTTGCCGAGATGATCAGCGGAACGATCATCGGCGAAATGAGGATTCCCATGATAGCACGGCGACCGGGGACGTGGCTCTGGCTGAGGCCAATGGCCGCCAGAGTACCAAGCGAGACCGAGATGACTGTGGCAATCGGGGCAATGATCAGCGAGTTTTTGAAGCTGCGTTGCCATTCATTGTTGGTGAAGAAATCACGGTAGTGCTTCAGCGAATACCCTTCAGGGTCAAGCCGCAACATCTCGGGCGTGAAGGTGAAAAAGTCTTGTGCGTTGAACGACAGCGGCAAGACCACAAGGATCGGTGTAATCAGGAAGACGAAGATCGCACCGCAGATCACCCGAAACAGGTAGTGGTAAAAAACTTGCTGCGCGGTCAGGTATGGCAGCAGCTTGCGCCGGTATCGCCCTTCGTACAGCCAGTAGGTAAACCAAATAAAGAACCAGCCGCCCAGCAGGCCAAGAACGCCTCCCATAAGACCTGACAACAGGAAGCCTGCGATGCCAAAGCCGAGGATATTGATCCAGCGGGCCAACTGCTCATTCTTTAGAATGTTGATGTAAATCCATGCCAGACCGGCAATCACGATGGCGCCGCCCACGATCCCCAGCAGGACCGAGCCGTTTCCGGCGCCGACAAAGATACCAGCGAATGCCCCGGCCAGTGCGACGCTGGGCAGAACCATGGACAGAGGTTTGCGGGATATCGGGGTAAGTGCGGCCATCTTGATTATCCCAACTTCACGTTATCAATGCCCACGATCTTGTCGTAGACCCAGTAGAGCAGCAGAACGACCGCCAGCAGTATCGTTCCCAGCGCCGCCGCCAGTCCCCAGTTCAGTGAAGACGAGATGTGATAGGCGATCCGGTTTGAGATAAAGACACCTTTGGTACCACCCACAATTTCAGGCGTGATGTAGTAGCCAATCGCCAGAATGAACACGAGGATGGAACCAGCGCCGATGCCCGGAATGGATTGCGGGAAATAAATGCGCCAGAAGGTCGTCCAGTTCGTCGCCCCCATGGATTTCGCAGCGCGTGTATAAGTTTCCGGAATGGTCTGCATCACTGAATACATGGGTAGGATCATGAATGGCAGCAGGATATGCGTCATCGCTGTGATCGTACCGATCTGGTTGTTGATGATCACCAGCCGTGCATCGTCGGCTACTAACCCCAGCCAGACCAGCGTTTCGTTGATTACGCCTTGCTGTTGCAGCATGACTTTCCAGGCTGATGTTCGGACCAGCAGCGACGTCCAGAACGGCAAGAGCACAAGGATCATCAACAGGTTCGACACCCGCATCGGCAGGGTGGCCAGCAGGTAGCTGACCGGATATGCCAGAAGAATACAGGCGCCGGTAATAACCAGTGACATGAACAGGGTCCGGCCAAACAACTTGATCAGGATCTGCTTGTCTTCAGGCTGAGATTGCGCGCCGTCAGGGGTTCTGCGCATATCCACTGCATTCAGAAAATACCCGTTGGTGATCTTCGGCGAATGGGTTTTGATCACGCGCCACGTTTGTGGATCGCCCCATCCGTCGTGAATATCAATTAGTTGCTCCTTGAACGGACCATCCGTTTCAGGATCCAGTTTCTTGATCTGACGACCTGACTTGCGGAACATCGAAGACATACCGGTTTCTTCGTAGTTCAAACGCGAACCAAGCCGTGTGTGCTCTTTGTTGTCAATCGCAACAATCATATCCCGGACAAATGCGTTATACACATCTTCGCCCGGCAATTCGCCAGACTGCTCGTCCCAATTTTGAAGCGCCTCGACAGTTAGAGGCAGTGTTTCCGAAACGATGCTGTTCTCGACCGATCGGAAAAGCATCGCCGCGATCGGCACAATAAAGGAAAACAGCACGAACAAAAGCAAAGGGGCGATCAGAAGAAGGGCGCGCAGCTTTTGCCGCCGCAGCGAGCGTGCCAGCGATAATTTGAGCGGCGTTCCGTCCGCTGCCAGCATGGGTCCGGCGTTTTGGCTTGCGTCAGTCATTCGAGCCCCTCGGGTATGTCTTGGTTCAGGGGCGGCGCACCGCCCCCGACTGTGTCATGAAATCAATCGCTTACTGCGCCAGCCATGCCTGGAACTTGGCGTCGATATCGTCGCGGTAATCCGCCCAGAATTCGTAGTTATACAGGAACGTGTTCTTGGCGTTTTCCGGATCGGTCGGCATATGCGGTGCCATATCGATACCCAGATCGGCGTGCTGACCCACAAGTGGAGCTGACGAAGCGCGGGCCGGACCGTACGAGATGTACTTGGCCTGATCCGCCAGACGCTGAGTGTCGGTTGCGAACATGATATAGTCCAAAGCGCGCTGCTTGCGCTCATCGCTCAGTCCGGCAGGGATGATCCAACCGTCCAGATCGAACACCTGCGCGTCCCACAGCATTGCAACCGGCTGTTTCTGCTCTTCGATCACACTGAACAGACGACCGTTATAGGTCGAACCCATGACAACTTCGCCGTCAGCCAGCAACTGAGGCGTGTCCGCACCGGCGGACCACCAGACAACGCTGTCTTTGATGGTGTCCAGCTTGGCCAAAGCCTGATCCTGACCTTCCGAAGTCGCCAGAACGTCATAGACATCATCCTTCGCGACGCCGTCACACAGCAGCGCCCATTCCATATTATTAATGGGGCGCTTTTCCAGCGAACGCTTGCCCGGATATGCCTCCAGGTCGAACACTGCACAGATGTCGGTTGGTGGGGTGTCACCTACCAGATCGGTGCGGTAGCCGAATGTGGTCGAATAGACGATCTGCGGAATAAAGCAATCGCTGACTAACAGTTCCCCGAAATCTTCAGAAGCCGGCGTGCCATCCGGAGCCGGAGCCAATTGGCTGTCAAAATCGATTTCAAGCGCCAGACCTTCGTCGCAAAGCCGGATTGCGTCAGCGGCCACAACATCCACTACATCCCATGTGATGTTGCCCGCTTCATTCATCGCGCGCAGTTTGGCGACGGCCTCGTTCGAGCTGTCATCGTTCAGAATCGTGATGCCGGTCTTTTCCGAATAGGGCTCGTGATACGCCTTCAACTGCGACTTTGAATAGGCACCGCCCCAGGAAACGATAGTCATCTCCTCGGCTGAAACAGTGCCCGCAGCCGTCGCAATTGCAGCCGCAGTGAGCATGATCTTGGTTGGTTTCATGTGTTACTCCCAGTTCATCCCGTTTTATGTGGTGGTCAGCCGATGCACGGGTTTTCACCGGCCGGTCCCTCAGCTTAACCGCGCTTGTCCCGCGCGGTTTGGTCTATGCGTCGAGCGCACGACAATCCTGTGCCAGCCAGCCGATCTCGATCTCCTGACCCGGGGTCAGGCGTACGGCATCAGGCGCATTTCGAGTTTTGGCGATGAATTCGTTGTTTCCGGCAACGGACATGCGGAACCGAAATACGTCGCCCATGTAAATGAATTCTTCGACCCTTGCTTTCAAAGTATGCGCGTCGGCGTGCAGGCGGTCTTTGTTGAATTCCACACGTTCAGGGCGGATCGAAACTTTGGTCCGGTCGCCTGCGTTGTGGACGTTGATCGGAACCGCGTCGATTTCCGAGCCATCATCCAGGCGTACGACGCAAGTGTCGCCATCAATCGATTTAATAACACCTTCCAAAGTGTTGTTTTCACCGATGAATTGCGCGACGAAACTGTTTTCCGGCTCTTCGTAAAGCTGATCAGGTGGCGCAAGCTGTTGAATGCGGCCATCGTCGAAGACGGCCACCCGATCTGACATGGTCAGCGCTTCGGTCTGGTCGTGGGTCACGTAGACAGTTGTGATCCCAAGCTCATGGGCCAGACGTGTGATTTCGAACTGCATATGTTCACGAAGCTGCTTGTCCAATGCCCCCAAAGGCTCGTCCATCAAGACCAGTTCGGGCTCGAATACCAGGGCACGGGCCAGAGCAATCCGCTGTTGTTGCCCGCCCGACAGCTGAGCAGGACGTCGGCCACCAAAGGCGCCCATCTGAACCATATCCAGCGCGCGCTTGACCTTTTCATCCCGCTCCGACTTGCCCAGCTTACGGACTTCAAGTGGAAACGACAGGTTCTCGGCCACCGTCATATGCGGGAACAAAGCGTAGTTCTGGAAAACCATGCCAATACCGCGCTTGTGCGGCGGGATATTGTTGATGGGCTTGCCGCCCAGGAGGATTTCACCGTGCGTGGCGGTTTCAAATCCGGCGAGCATCATTAGGCAAGTCGTCTTGCCCGAGCCTGACGGCCCAAGCATTGTCAGAAACTCACCTTTGGGCATTGCAAGGTTTAGGTCTTTTACGACGAGGTTCTCGCCGTCATAAGACTTCTGTACGCGTTGGAATTCGACAAACGCGGCGTCGTTCATTGTATCGGCCACAAGACCCCCTGTTACGTCAAATGATTATCCGTCTTCTGCGGATTTCATTGATCTGTAGCCGTTAGTTAAGACCAAGCGATGTTCACATTGCAACAGTGAATCCCGGTTTTGTTACACAATATCGGGATTTAACAGCTCACCCGGCTTCGTTCAGAACCCGCATATGCCACGCAAGACTTTGATTACTGGACAGAACCGGCTTGCCGATACGAGCGCGTATCTCGGGAATAGCCTGTTGCGTGCGAAGGTTTGTACAACTCAGAAAAACCGCATCAACCGACGGGTCCGAGCCCAGTTTCGTGGCAGCGTCGATGACGGATTGCACCGAAATCCGAACAACTTTGGCCTCTTCTGATTCCCCGAATGTCCCAAAAACATCCATCTCCACTCCGCCTTGTGCAAAGGCCCGGCGCAGGGGAAGGTTTACCTCTTCAATATAGGGCGACAGCAGCGCGAATTTCGAAACTCCCAGGTGTCGCGCACAGGCCGTAGCCGCACGCAAAGGGTTTGTAACTTCGGCGGTCTGGCATGTCTGTTTAACAAGTTCCGCTACACGGTCGGACCCGATAACCGAGCTTGCAGACGTGCACCCGTACCCGACAACGCGATAAGGTCGCGCGCTGGGCAGCAATCCGGCGGCGGCTGGCAGCGCCTTCTCCATTTCCGCAAGGCTTTCCGTCGTCACCTCAATCCCGCTGGGAATACGCGTCACGTAGATTGGATACTTGCGGTCCGAAAAATACGAGCTGAACTCAGGCTCCAACGTTTCATCGGTCTGCAACACGATCAGACCAAGTGGGGTGGCCTTGGGATCGTCCTCATCAAGGGCGTAATGTATTCGGGTCATATCTCGATCACCTCTGGCCCGATACGCGGGCTAAGAAAACATGGAGCGCCTTCGGTGATGACAATGTTTTCTTCATGGACAAGTATTTTTGTACCAACGGCGATGCCCGGCTCCAGTGTCAAAACCATGCCGGGTTCCAGCACGGTCTGGTCTGCCGGAATAATGGATGGCCATTCTGTCAGTGACATCCCCAACCCATGACCCAGCCGCCCTGCATCTGTGCCTTCAGCATCTTTGGTAAGCACCTTGTTCATAGCATGGAACAAATCTGAGGCTGTTGCACCGGGTCGGGCGATTTCGAACGCGGCATCTGAGGCTTCCACCAGTCGGGCGTGCGCTGATCTCACCTCAGGCCGGGCTGGGCCTACAGACCAATTGCGATCAAAATCACAGAAATAGCCATCCCAAACCAGACCTGTATCCAGCATAAGTACGTCGCCAGGTTCCAACGGCGCCGAAGTTGCAGGTGATATTACATCACTGTAGCCGCCCTGCTCTGCCCCGCCTGCTAGATACGGCACCCAATCGGCCCCTTCCTCAAGGCAGAGCATCTGGAAGCGGCGAAAAACCGTGTCCAGAGGCACCCCTGCGCGGGCAATCTCGGGCACGCGGGTGAAGGCGCGTCCCGCAATACCACAGGCTGTTTGGATCTTGGCAATTTCAGCCTGGGATTTGATCATGCGCAGCCGGCGCAGGATACCCTGATCTCCGGTGATGCGTCGCGTGCCGAGAGCGCCGCGCAAGCGTTCAATGTCCGCCATGGGCATACGCACATGAGTCTCATGGCCGTCCGGCATTCCGACATTGCCTGAAACGGGCGTCAGTTCGGCCAGGACATCGGCCAGAAGCGAGATACCGTCGTCCTGCAAATCGGGCGCGCTCCAGGTTCGGATGTCATCGATCCAGGTCTGCCCCATGAGCGCGGCCCCGATCGAAGGGATCACGGCCACCGGTTTGCCCGTGGCCGGTACGACCAGAAACCATGGCCGGGTTGGGCTTTCCCAAAATCGGGTCAGATAGCCGGTAAAGTAACGCACATCAGTTTCTGTGGTCAGCAGCAGCGCCGACAAATCCGCGGCTCGCATCAGCTCCTGCGCGCGTTTGGTGCGCGCCTCGAACTCTGTCTGATCGAACCCCCTCATTCCGCGATCTCCGACAGAAAGCACAACACGCGTGAGTTTTCGTCGATCCCCAAGGCTTTCCGTGCTGTATCGTTCATCACCGCCGCAAGGCCTGCCCCGCCTGACGCCGTGGTGGTCAGCCCGACCTTTGCCATCGCGTCAAGCTTTGCCCCCACATCGTCATCTGAAAGGGTCAGGAACAGGTCTGTGTCGCGGGCCAATCCGTTTAACGCGATCAACGACGGTTCCTTGCAGTCCAGACGCCCCATGATGCTGTCCGGGCCATCCGCGAAAACACATTTTCCGGCAACTATGCTGGCCTGCAACGCGGGCGCCGCTTCGGGTTCAACCACAACGATATTCGGTGTGTCGCCCCAGATGTGTCGTGCGTAAGCTGCGACAGCACCGGCCAGCCCGCCCACGCCTGCTTGCAACAGAATATGCGTCGGAATCTCAGGGCACTGCCTGACAGCCTCTGCCGCCATTTGCAGATATCCTTCCATGAGCGTCCATGGCAGGTCATAATATCCATCCCACGAACTGTCCGACAGCAATATCCATCCGTTGTCTTCGGCAGCCGTTTTCGCGGCCTCCATGCTGGCGGCATAGTCAGCGCCACTTCGAACAACTTCGGCTTTTTGGCCTTTCAGACGTTCCGCGAAGGTTTCGGGCACAGTTTCAGCAATGTAAACAACAGCCTTCGCACCGAAGATTCTGGCACCAGCCGCAACACTCATGCCGTGGTTCCCGGCGCTGGCAGTCACATAGGTCGCGCCTGCCAGAGTTTGTTCACTCGGCTCACCTGTCTTCTCGGCCGCATGACGCGCAATTACATAGGCTGCCCCTAAAGCTTTGAACGAACCAAGGTTCATCCGCGCCCGCTCATCCTTTACCCAAAGCCTGGCTACAGGGGCCAGTTTCCCGGCATCAACCAATGGCGTTTCTTTCGCGACAGGGCACTGAGAAAGCAAGTCTGCAACACGGGCAGCGTTTGTAGAAGGATACGGCGCAGACGGTGCAAGCTTTTGGCCCCCCCGATGTGGATTGTTGATGATTTGCATACGCCCTCCCCCAATTGTTCATCTGGTGACGTGACCCTATCGATGGAACACTGTCAATCAACCTCTGCCGTCAGCCAGAGACGTCGACGACCTTCGGGGTCTGTTCTGTTACCAAGGCCAACACCCAGTCGTGAAACAACCGGGCAGCCGGATTGGCGGCGTTTGACGAGAGGTAATAGCCTTCGTTGCTGTCAACCGAACATTCATGCGCGCGTATGACCAGACCGGCGGCAATCGCATGAGTCGTCAGTAATTCGCTGACCAACGCGACACCGCTGCTGTGAACGGCCAGTTGCAGTGCCATCCCAAATGTATCGACAAAAACACCAGGTTGGCGGCGCAAGTCCTGTTTTTCAAACCATGTACCCCACCCACTTGATGTCCCGACGGCCTCGATCAGAGGCAGGTCAAACACGCCGCCCGCGACCGTCGGGGATTTCACGGCAACCAGCCGGTCAGGCATCAGGCGGACAGCGCCCTGTCCCACCTGTTTCTTTGATCCGAACCGAACCTGAACATCAGCGTGGGATGCGTGGAAATCGTCGGGCCAGATCGCACTGAGAAGCCGGACGCGAACTTCAGGATGGCGTCTGGTAAAATCTGACAGATATGGGGCAATAACCCACTGGGCGATGCTAACAGACGTGGCGACAGTCAAGATGTCTCCGGACGCGCTGGCGTCCACGCGCCCGGCAGCCGCGGCAAGCGCTTCAAGCGCGCTGCCAACCTCGGGCAATAGTTTACGCCCCGCATCCGTCAGCGCCAAGCTTCTGGGGTGCCTCACAAAAAGAGCTGTCCCCAAACGCATCTCGAGCGATTTTACCTGCTGACTGACCGCCGATTGCGTCAAGCCAATCTCTTCGGCAGCCGCCGTAAAGCTAAGCGTTCGTGCAGCCGCCTCGAAGGATCGGAACCAGGTCAGTGGTGGAAGAGATTTACCCATTTGGTCAAGCTGTCCATTAATCTTTTTAATGGCAAAGCACATAATTCAATCATTTGTCAAAAACCCTGTCCGTTTTTAACGTTTGCGAGCGCGACAGGAGAGCTTTGATGCAACCGGAAATACGTAAGATCGTTACCTACGATGAGGAGGTCCTTGTCGAGGGCTTCCGAGCCGCCAAAACCCCATGGCGCATGTTTGCCGTGGCCGCAGTGGTTCACAACCCCTGGGCAGGACGGTTTGTGGAAGACCTTAAACCCGAGATACAGGCCTATGGCCCTGTTCTGGGTGAGATGATGACGAAACGTATGATCAAACTGGCCGGGAGTGGTGAGGCAATCGAAGCCTATGGCAAAGCCGCCGTGGTCGTGCTGAATGGTGAGGTCGAGCACGCTTCGGGCCTTATTCACACGTTGCGCTTTGGCAATCACTACCGTGAGGCCGTCGGTGCGAAATCCTATCTGGCGTTCACCAACACACGTGGTCCGGCAAATGCGCCGATCATGGTGCCGTTGATGGATAAAAACAATGCCGGGCGGAGGTCGCACTACCTGACAATTCAGTTCTCAATTTCTGACGCACCGCGCGATGACGAAGTTGTGGTCGTATTAGGCGCAGCAACCTCGGGCAGACCGCACCACCGTATCGGTGACCGTTATCAGGATCTCAAGGATTTGGGCCATGACCTGGACAACCCGGCCGCGGTCTGAGATCGGCGGGCTGGCGGCTATCCAGACTGGTTCGGGTCAGAATATCCTTCTGTTGCATGGTGTTGGCTTGCGGGCTGAAGCTTGGGGCGCACAATTGGACGGGCTTGAGTCCGAGGGTTGCATGACCGCTCCGGACATGCCCGGTCACGGAAACAGCCCATTAACTGACCTCAGCATCGGGCTTTCGGCGTACACCGAAGCGGCTCGGGGTGTTCTGGACTGCATGAGTGGAGCGGTCGTTTTGGTTGGCCACTCGATGGGGGCCATGATCGCGCTTGATCTTGCCACCAAAGCGTCACACCGGGTTTGTGGGGTCGTCGCATTGAACGCGGTTTTTGAGAGAGCCGCGAATGCGGCACAGGCCGTGCGCGACCGTGCGGCGCAGCTGGATGGCAAGACGATCGCTGATCCCACCAGCACATTGCATCGATGGTTCGGAGATGTCGCCTCGGCTGAGCGCGATGCCTGCCGTAGATGGCTGACGGCCATGGACCCGGCTGCGTATAAAACGGCCTATTCCGTCTTCGCCCACAGCCAGTGCCCCCGACGCGATGCGTTGGAGAAACTAAGCTGCCCGGCGCTTTTTCTAACCGGCAGTCTTGAGCCCAATTCAACCCCGGAGATGTCACGCGCCATGGCGGACGCCGCGATGAACGGGCGCGCGCAAATCATTGAAGGCGCTGCACATATGATGCCGATGACGCATGCAGATCAGGTCAACGCTGCGATTTCCAGCTTTCTGAGTGAGCTGCGCCCATGACCGCGCTTGATCCTCGTGACCTTCGTCGTGCATTCGGTCGGTTCATGACCGGTGTGACGGTTGTGACGACGTGTGATGACGTAGGCAATACACTTGGCTTTACGGCCAATTCCTTCACTTCGGTTTCTCTCGACCCGCCGCTGCTTTTGGTCTGTCCGGGAAAAAACCTGTCTTCTTTCGACGTTTTTTCAACCTGCGCCCGTTTCGCGGTGAACATTCTGGCCGAGGGGCAGGAAAACGTATCCAATACGTTTGCCGGGTTCAAAGGTGATCGATTTGCCAAAGTCGATCACTACTTTGATAAGAATGACGTCCCTTTGATCAGGGGGGCAGTCGCAACGTTTTCCTGCCGCACTCATCAGGTTGTCGAAGCCGGCGACCATTGCGTTTTAATCGGTCAGGTCGAAACGTATTCTCAGAACGATGCCACCGGACTTGGCTATGCGAACGGGCAGTATTTCAGCCTCGGGCTGGAGCGTGGCGCGCTGGAACCATCCGGGCGAAATGTGGTCTGTGGCGCGATCATCGAGCAGGACGAGCACGTCTTTCTGGAGAAAACAGATGCCGGTTTCCGCCCGCCGCAAGTTACGCTGTCAGATCGGCAAGATCTGCGAAGCAGCCTTATGCAGAACCTGACGGCAAGGGGTATCAATGCACACCTTGGCGTCGCGTATTCCGTCTATGACGATGCCACCACGCACCATGTTTACATTCTTGCGTCTGCGCCCGCCCTGCCCCGGCATGGCCCGTTTCACGCAGTCGCAACCAAAGACCTGGCGACCCTGCCTTACGCGTCAGCACCCATCGCCACCATGATGGCTCGTTTTGCGCTGGAAAGCCGAACCCGCAATTTCTCGCTTTATCTGGGTGACGCCCAGCGGGGCGATGTGCACAGCCTGTCGGAAAGGACCTGAGGAATGGAGTTTTCCCTTTTTGCCCATATGGAACGGCTGGGCCCCGAAGAGTCGCATGAGAAGTTGTATGAAGAGTTCATCGAGCTGTGCAAGATGGCTGATCAGGCAGGGATGCGTGCGGTCTGGACCGGTGAACACCACGGGATGGATTTCACCATCGCACCCAACCCGCTGATGTCGCTGGTGGACATCGCGCATCATACCAAAAACGTGCGCCTTGGCACCGGCACTGTGATCGCACCGTTCTGGCATCCGATCAAACTGGCGGGAGAGGCAGCCGCGGCGGATATCATGACCGGTGGCCGGATCGAACTGGGCATAGCGCGCGGTGCCTACTCTTATGAATATGAGCGGCTTATGCCCGGTCTGGACGCATGGACCGCCGGTCAGCGAATGCGAGAGATCGCTCCTCTGCTGCCCAAATTGTGGGAAGGCGACTGCGCGCATGACGGAGCGTTCTTTCAGTTTCCCGCCACCAGTTCGGCGCCAAAGCCGGTGCAGCTCGGCGGGCCACCCATCTGGATTGCCGCGCGGGATCCGAACAGCCACGAGTTCGGCGTTCAGAACGGGTTCAACATTCAGGTCACCCCGCTCTGGCAAGGCATCGAAGAAATCGAGACACTGATGACCCGTTTTGAGACCGCCTGCGCCAATCACGGCGGAGCGCGCCCCAAGATCATGCTGCTTCACCACACCTATGTCGGGCGCGATGACGCTGAACTGGATCAGGCTGCGCGGGATTTGTCCCGGTTCTACAACTATTTCGGCGCGTGGTTCCAAAACAAGCGACCAGTCCGACAGGGATTGATTCAGGCTCTGACCGAAGAAGAAATGGCAGCCAACGCAATGATGGCACCCGAAAACCTTGTGCGCGATCTGACAATCGGCACGGCGGACGGGGTAACAGAGCGTCTGAAACGCTATGAAGACCTTGGATATGATGAATACTCGTTTTGGATCGACAGCGGCATGAGCTTCGAACGCAAACGCGCATCGCTTGCCCGTTTCATCGACGATGTAATGCCAAAGTTTCAGTAAGGGGCCGCAATGCACCATAAGCCACATTTCCAGCTTTTTATCGACGGCACTTGGACCGAAGGGGCACGTGGGCAAGTGATGACCTCTTTGAACCCCGCGACGGGCGAGGAATGGGCCAGTTTCGCCTGCGCCGCACCCGAAGACGTAGAGCGCGCCGTTTCTGCAGCGCGCCAGTCACTTGACGATCCGGCGTGGCGGGACATGACGCAAACCGCGCGTGGCAAACTGTTGTTCCGGCTTGCGGAACTGATCGAACAGAACGCAGGACGCCTTGGCGAGGTCGAGACGAAGGACAGCGGCAAGCTGCTGGCGGAAACCGCGACCCAAACGGCTTATGTCGGCGATTATTATCGCTACTATGCGGGGCTGGCGGACAAAATCGAAGGCGCGGTCCTGCCGATCGACAAACCGGACATGCATGTCTTTACGCGGCGCGAGCCCATTGGCGTGGTAGTCGCAATTGTCCCTTGGAACGCGCAGATGTTTCTGACGGCTACCAAGCTTGGGCCGGCTCTTGCCGCGGGTTGCTCGGTTGTGCTGAAGGCATCAGAGATTGCGCCCGCCCCAATGCTGGAATTCGCCCGCTTGATTGACAAAGCGGGATTCCCACCCGGCGTCGTTTCCGTCATTACCGGGGACGCCGAGAACTGTGCGATCCCTCTCACCCGACACCCTGACGTGGACCGCATCGCGTTTACTGGCGGGCCGGAAACGGCGCGCCATGTGGTGCGCAACTCGGCGGAAAACTTTGCTGTAACCACTTTGGAATTGGGTGGAAAATCCCCGATCATAGTTTTCGATGATGCCAATCTGGATGGTGCGGCCAACGGACTGATCGCGGGTAATTTCGGCGCTTCGGGTCAAAGCTGCGTCGCAGGATCGCGCGGGCTGATCCATCGCCCCCTTATGGAATCCCTAATCGCCAAAATTGAAGAAAAGATGACGGGCATTGTCATCGGTGATCCATTGAAACCTGAAACACACATTGGCCCGCTGTGCACAAAAGCCCAGATTGTCAGAATTCAGACGACGCTGGCCAAGGCCAAGGAACAGGGTGCACGTATTCGTTTCGGTGGCGCGCCACTGGATCGGTCAGGTTATTTCATGGCCCCAACGCTGGTGGAATGCACCAATGCCGAGACGGAGACCCTAAAGGTGGAAATGTTCGGCCCCGTCATGTCCTTGCTGCCCTTCGACACTGAAGAAGAGGCAATCGCCCTGGCCAATGACACGCCGTTCGGGCTTGGCTCGGGCATCTTCACCGAAAATGTCGCCCGTGCTCACCGTGTTTCATCACGCCTGAAATCGGGCATCTGCTGGATCAACACCTACCGCGCCGTCTCACCCATCGCGCCCTTTGGCGGTTTCAATCAATCCGGTTATGGCAGGGAATCGGGATTGGAGGCCATTCACGATTACACGCGAACCAAGACCGTTTGGCTGAATACATCGGACAAACCGATGTCGAACCCATTTGTTATGCGCTGAGGTGATCTGCTAGACGATCAACGATCACAACTGCACAGCAGCGCTGCCTTCCAGCCTTATCACTTGCCCCACTTTCAGCAGGATCAAGAGTGGGTGCGATTTGCTTGGGAAACGCGATGATCGCATCAACCAACAGGTCAATCGTATCAACAGCTCTTACGTCCGCGGCGACACTGTCGGCGATTAACGACAGCTCTGAACACGCGATAAGTTGCATATCTGCCCCGGCACCAATCAGTTCCGCAGATACGGTATTCAGAGTTTCGCGTGCCTCATTGTAAGGATCACCGGCCTTGATCCTGCGGATGGCCGCAAGCATCTTGCCCTCATCTGCTGGCCAGACAACTGACATTCCCCGCGCTTAAAACGCGGTGTCGAAAAGACCTACGCGCCGCAGCGCGGGCGACGCCAGCATCCCGATACACCCACCCGGTCCGATTGTCCGGTCGGCACGATCCACTGCCAGTTCCACCATGTTCAACAAGGGAATAGTCGCGGCATCCGTAATCGCAGCAGCATAGTAATGTGCTGTGTTGCACGGCATAGCCAAGGCCACAGCCCCGGTGGCTTGAAGACGACGTGCCATCGCGGCAAGGACAGGCCCCGGATCCGCGCCCGTTCCGTCAATCAGGTGAGCAATACGAGACGGCACCTGCGGGTTCATATCGATCAACAACGGGATATGGTCGCGATCGTCGTCTGCTGGCACAGTCTCCACCAACTTGCGCTGGAGGAGGATAGTCGCCTCAGGGCCCATGCCACCAAGAATACCGATCGGGGCCCGCGTCATTGGTCAGATATTGACCCAGCGGTTCTGATGATCAAACACAAAGTCATACCCCCCCAGCGCCGCTGCACCGCCGGTATGCAGGAATACGACTCGCTGGTCCCGGAACTCGCCTTTGCGTGCGAGATCAATAAGACCTGCCGCACCTTTTGCCGAATAGCAGGGATCCAAAAGTATCCCCTCCAGCTCGGCGAACATCCGGATTGCCTCGATACCACTTTCGGTAGGCATGCCGTAACCCTGTCCGACGTAATCTGTATTGGCCATCACGTCTTCGCGGTTCACGACGCCTGCACATCCCAGCTTCTCGGCTGTTTTACAGGCAAGATCGTAAACCATCTGTTCTTGTTTAAGTTGGGGCGCCCGGGTCCCGATCCCCAAAACCGGCACCTTCGCGTTCATGGCGCACATACCGGTCACCAACCCCGCCTGCGTTCCCGAAGAGCCGGTCGCGTGCACCAGCCGGTCAATTCTTAAACCGCGGTCGTTGGCTTGGCCCAAAAGCTCAAAAGCTGCGTTCACATAGCCAAGGACACCTGTCGGATTTGATCCACCACCGGGGATGAGGTAGACGTTGCGCCCCTCTGCCCTTTTCTTTTCTGCTGCTTTTTCCATCTCGGCCGGCATGTCATGCCCGCCGGGAAATTTCTCGGTGGTTGCACCGTGGAGGTGATCCAGCAGGACATTGCCGTTGGTGTTGTAGTTTCCGTCCTGATAACCGGTGCGATCTTCCAGCAGAATATGGCAATCAAATCCCAGCTTGGCTGCAAAAGCGGCTGTCTGTCGGCCGTGGTTGGTTTGAGTTGCCCCTTGCGTCATGACCATATCCGCGCCCTGCGCCTCAGCTTCGGCCATCAGGAATTCCAGTTTGCGGGTCTTGTTGCCACCGGTCGACATACCAGTGCAGTCATCGCGTTTGATCCAGATTTCCACCCCCAGTTCTTTGGACAGCCTCTTCATCGGTTCCAACGGCGTCGGCAGATGGGCAAGATGCACACGGGGAAAGCGGGCGAGATGCATGTGGAGGCTCCTAACATTGAATTTCGGCAATTTACCATCCCTCAAGCCGTGCATCTAATTCACAATTCAACTCATAACTTGCAAAAGTTGCATGTTAGACGTCCTTAGTTTATTTAAACCCCATGCGCTTGGAATGGATCGATGACATATTGGCTGTTTTGGATAGCGGTTCCTTGACACGAGCCGCTGAGAAGCGGCTTCTCACTCAATCTGCCTTCACCCGGCGGATACGGCTTATCGAAAACAGCATCGGAGCCACCCTGTTTGACCGCCGCCGCAAGCCAGTATCTCTTATGCCTGGCATTCAGTCATTAGAGCCCGAACTGCGAGAGCTTAGTACGCGGCTGCACAAACTGCGACATGTGCTGAAGACAGCGAATGACCAAACCGGGAAATCACTGTCGTTTGTGTGCCAACATGCTTTGACGACAACGAT
Organism: Ruegeria sp. AF1; assembly: GCF_056542125.1. Taxonomy (NCBI): domain Bacteria; kingdom Pseudomonadati; phylum Pseudomonadota; class Alphaproteobacteria; order Rhodobacterales; family Roseobacteraceae; genus Ruegeria; species Ruegeria sp. AF1. The sequence continues at coordinate 8,360 of NZ_JBQFZG010000006.1, read as the reverse complement.
ATCGCCAAGGATCGTGCAAACGCTGACCGAGAATGACGATATCCCAATTCACGTGCGATCAGGGAACCAGGACGAATGTCTGTTGAACCTGATCTCAAAACAGGTTGATTTCGCGATCATGTATTCGATCCCGGGCGACGAAATAAGCAGTGTTGGTGACGCATTCGAAGCCAAGACACTTGGCGCGGACATTTTGATTCCCGTTTGCGCACCCTCTGTTCGCAACAAAATCACCAGCGCGGCACTTCCGGTCATAGGCTATCCGTCCGATGTGTTTCTGGGGCAAGTTTTCGCTCGGAAAATCGCGCCGCGATTACCAGAGGAAACCACACTTGTGACCAGAGCTGAAACGGCCCTGACATTTGCGATGCAACAATATGCCATCAATGGAATTGGCGTTGCCTGGTTACCTCATTCTCTGGTTGCTGCGTCCCTGGCAACAGGTCAGCTTCAACGCGCTGACAGCACACTTCCTTCACAGGAACTGACAATCAGGATGTTTCGTTTTGCAGTTGCTCAGTCCCAGTATTGCGAGCAAATCTGGCAAAGCTTTGATGCGCTTCCATTCGATTTCGCTACGTTGCATTATTGATCTGACGTCGAAGTAAACCACTTCCGGAATGCAAATGAGTGCGGCCCAAGGCAGCCCACCTATTCAAGGTGAACCCGAGTATTAAGCCCGCATCGGAACTTCTCACGGGATTCTGGCCCTAATTCGGCTCTGGTTACTCTGCCGCTGATGTTACCCTCTCCGGTGCGGTCAGCCGCTGCCATGCGTCGTACTGGGCGAGAAAGATCTGCCCGTTGAGGTCGTCGAGGAAATGCGACTGTTTCAGGCGGTCCATGACGGGGCCTTTGACTTCGGACAAGTGCAGACCAACGCCCATGTCACGCAGGCGGTGGTTAATGGCCTCAAGGCTTTCGAGGGCTGAAAAGTCGACCTCGTTCACCGCCGAGAACATCAAAACCACGTTGCGGATTTCGCAGCCCTCGGTCACTCGCGCCTGGATCAGGTCTTCGAGGAAACGGGCGTTCACGAAATACAGGCTTTCATCCACCCGCAGCGTCACCAGTGACGGCTCGGTGTCGACTTTGTGGCGATTGATATTGCGGAAGTGCTGCGTGCCCGGCACAAGCCCGACCTCGGCCACATGCGGGCGCGAGGTTTTGTAGAGATGCAGAAGGATCGAAATCGCCACGCCGCTGGCCACACCGGTTTCGACCCCGGCCAGCAAAGTCAGAACGATGGTGGCGGCTACGGCGATAAAATCGGCGCGCGAATATCCCCAGGTCTTTTTCAGGATCGACATGTCCACAAGGCTCAACACCGCAACAATGATCGTCGCGGCCAGGGTGGCCTTGGGCAAAAAGTACACCAGCGGTGTCAGGAACAGCGCGGCAATCGCCAGACCACCAGCGGTATATATGCCTGCCGCCGGGGTTTCCGCCCCCGCATCGAAGTTCACGACCGAGCGTGAGAACCCGCCGGTGACCGGAAAGCCGCCGGTAAATGCCGCGCCCAGGTTGGCTGCGCCCAGACCGATCAACTCCTGATCGGGGTCCACGCGCTGGCGTTTCTTGGCAGCCAGCGTCTGCGCAACCGAGATGCTTTCGACAAAACCGATGATCGAGATCAGGATCGCTGGTACCAGCAATGCACCGATGAGGTCCGAGGACAGCCCCGGAAAAGTCAGCGGCGGAAGGTTCTGAGGCACGTCGCCGACGATCTTGACGCCCTGCGCATCCAGCCCGAACCCCCAGACGACAACTGTGGTCACCACCACGGCAGCAACTGGTCCGGCCTTGGTCAGCACGTCAGCCAGCAGGGGTGTCACCCCCATGCGCCGCAACGCGGGTTTGAGGTTCTTGCGCACCCAAAACAGGAACGCAGTGGCCAGCACGCCGATGATTACCGTTAGCCAATTGGTCTGCCCAAGGTTTTCGAAGATTGAGCCCAGCATCCCTGGCAGGGTATGCCCATGGGCGCTGACACCCAGAATGTGCTTTAATTGGCTGGTCGCAATCAGGACACCCGACGCGGTAATGAAGCCTGCGATGACAGGATGGCTGAGGAAATTGGCCAGAAAGCCCAGTCGAAAAACGCCCAGCAGCACCAGAATCCCACCCGACAGGAAAGCCAGTGTCAGTGCCGCCACCATGTATCCGGCCGTGCCCTGCTCGGCCACCTGCCCCACGGCGCTGGCTGTCAGCAGCGACACAACCGCCACCGGCCCCACCGCCAACGCCCGGCTGGTGCCAAAAACTGCATAAAGGATGATCGGTAGAATCGAAGCATAGATCCCGGCCTCAGGCGGCAGCCCTGCCAGCAAGGCATAGGCCAAGGACTGTGGGATCAGCATGATCGTGACGATCACAGCCGCGATCAGATCATTCGACAGCGACGCCCGGCTATACTGGCGACCCCAGTCAAGAATAGGAAGGAAACGTAAAAGGCTCTGCATGGGTTCACGTCCTGAGAAAGCGGCGGCCAGAGCGCGGGAGGCTCTGACCGCCATACCGTGGCCCGTCGCACATTTGGTGAAGGCGGAACAGACCAGAACTTAAATCGGTTCTTCCGGTGTCAGTTTCGAGAGGTGTCAATCGGTCGCCACCTTCAGTGGTTCGGGCTTGGCCAACCACTCTTTGCCCTTCAGCATCGCGGACCAGTAGATCGGCGGCAGCAGTTTCTCTTTCAGCAGCCACGCCAACCGGCTGGGTTTGGTTCCGTCGATCAGAAATTTCGGGAAGCTGGGTGTCATCACTCCACCATAAGCGAACTCGGCCAGAACGATCTTGCCACGCTCGACCGTCAACGGGCACGAGCCGTAGCCGTCATAGGCGGCAACCGGGCCGCGGCCCTGAATGTCTGCCACGATATTATCGGCCACGGTCGGTGCCTGTTTACGCGCCGCCGCTGCGGTTTTGGCGTTGGGCGCGTTCATCACGTCGCCCAGCGACCAGATATTGTCAAAGTTCTTGTGGCGCAGTGTCGCCTGATCAACATCGACCCAGCCCGCCGCGTCCGCCAGCGGCGACACGCGAATAAAGTCCGGCGCGACCTGTGGCGGGCAGACATGCATCATGTCAAACTCGACTGTGACCAAATCCGGCTCGGCGTCGGGCACTGCAACCTTAAAGGTCGCTTTTTTCGCCGCCCCATCTACCGACACCAGATTGTGAAAGAAATTCAGCGAGGCGTCGTATTTTCTGACGTATTCCATCAGCGCCGGGACATAGTCCTTGACCCCGAACAGCACACCGCCAGCGTTCATGAACTGGATGTCGATATCCTTCAGAACGCCGCGCCGGAACCACGCATCGCCCGACAGATATAGGGCTTTTTGTGGCGCACCCGCGCATTTGATCGGCATCGGCGGCTGCGTGAACAGCGCCCGGCCCTCCTTAAGCCCTTCGACAAGCTGCCAGGTGTAGGGCGCCAGGTCATAGCGGTAGTTCGAGGTCACCCCGTTGCGGCCCAAGGTTTCTTCCAGCCCTTCGACCGCGCTCCAGTCCAGCTTGAGCCCCGGAGACACGACAAGACGGTCGTATTTCACCACGCGACAGCCATCCAGAATAACGGCATTGTTCAGCGGCTCGAAGGCAGCAACTGCCGCCTTGATCCACTTCACCCCGCGCGGGATCAGGGATCCCATCGTCTTGGCGGTCTGTTCTGCGGAGAAGACGCCCCCGCCCACCAACGTCCAGCCGGGCTGATAATAATGCACGTCAGACGGATCAATGATGGCAATCGACAGGTCGGATTTGCGCGCGTGCAGGCTGGCCGCAGTGGCAATACCGCCAGCCCCACCGCCCACGATAACCACGTCGAAGGATGCGTCGCCCGTGTCGGTCGGCGTTTTCCCACCATTGGCAATGCGGCGGGCGACGCCGCTCATGTCATAACCGGCGACCTTGGTGGCTGACAGGATCTCGGATACCGGACGCTTGTGCGCCGCCTCGTTCAACGACCACAAAGTGGCCGAGCGCGTGCCGGTCCGGCAATAGGCCAGAACCGGACCCGGCAACTCGGTCAGCGCGCTGCCAAAGGCCTCGGCGTCCTCGTCCCTGACGATCCCGGTTTGCACTGGAACATAGCGCACCTCGAGACCCAGTTTTTCCGCAGCTACCTCGATCTCCTCGAAAGTCGGCTGATCGGCACCTTCGCCATCGGGACGGTTGCAAATGATGGCACGAAAGCCCGCGCCTTTTATGGCCTCGATGTCACTTGGCGTAATCTGCGGCGACACCGAAACTGCGCCTGATATCTTTCTGATGTCCATGGGTGCCTCTTGCGTTCAGAGCTTGTTGACTGGGACTTTGAGCATCTGGTTCCCGTCCTGGTCCGTTGGAATGCCGCCCGCCCGGATGTTGACCTGAATCGAGGGGACGATCAGTGTCGGCATTGCCAGCGTCGCGTCGCGCTCGGACCGCATTTTGATGAACTCGTCCCTTGTCTTGCCGCCGCCCACGTGAATGTTGTGGGCCTTCTCCTCGGCCACCGTGGTTTCCCACTGGATGTCACGCCCGTTGGGACCATAATCGTGACACATGAATAGCCGGGTTTCGTCCGGCAGGCTGAGCACCTTGTGAATCGAGTCATATAACGTCCCCGCGTCGCCCCCGGGGAAATCGGCCCGCGCCGAGCCACCGTCAGGCATGAACAACGTGTCGCCCACAAAGGCTGCATCCCCGACAACATGCACCATGCAGGCGGGAGTGTGGCCCGGCGTATGCATGGTAAAGGCGGTCATGTTGCCGATCTTGTAGGTCATGCCATCGACGAACAGGGCGTCAAACTGGCTGCCATCCCGCTGAAACTCGGTGCCTTCATTGAAGATCTTGCCAAACACGTCTTGCACGATCTTGATGTTTTCACCGATGCCGATCTTGCCGCCCAGCTTTTTCTGGATGTAAGGCGCGGCTGACAGGTGGTCGGCATGGGCGTGGGTCTCAATGATCCATTCCAGCTTGAGGCCCCTCTTCTCAACCTCGGCAATCAGCATGTCGGCATGGCCAAACGTAATGCGGCCAGCGGCATAATCGATATCCATGACACTGTCGATAATCGCACAGGCATTCGAGGTCGGGTCCGCAACAATATAACTGATTGTCGCGGTCGCCTCGTCGTAAAAACCCTGAACATCGGGCTTCACGCTCAGATCCACCGGGTAGCTGTCAATCGGCGTCGCTATCGCGTCGGCCATCTTTTGGTTGTGTATCTCGATAGACTTCTGATCATTCATGATCTTGCCTCCTAACTGGCGCGGATCCGTTACCCGTTTCCGCCGCGTGTCATCATCATTTCGTGGACGGCGTCCATGCCGCGATCCGCCATCGCGCTCACTTCGGCCGCATGGATATGCATGGCTTTGGCTATTTCCGGATCGTCGGATGTTTGCATCACTACGATCCCTTCGGATGTCACTTCGATGTCTGAGGTGATCTTGTCGCCATGGTCGAAAAATATGTCGAGGGTCGGGCTCTGAATAATGATCATTGGATCATCCTTGCGGCCCACCCGATCGATCATCCCGGCAACATGGGAGACCAGAGCATCCATGACATCCGGGTCGGAAGATCTTGTGACAGTGCGAATACCGTTGGGAAGGTTTTCAACCTCGCGTGTGATCGTATCGAAATTGCGGAACATCACAGCCAGCTCGGCGCTTTCCTCGGGCGTCGCGTTCTCGCCCCTCAGCCCCGGCATGTTGACCTCGTCGTGGCCTTGCCCGTCTGCACCATGACGATGCTCTGCCCGCTCACCGGTCATTCCCTGGCGATGCCCGTGCCCGGACATCAGAAAGATGTAACTGCCAGCCGCGCCGACCAAAGCAGCAACAAGCAACGCAATGGCGATGCCGCCGAATGTCCGGGCGGGATTGCGGTCATCCATCTTTGTCTCCTCCGTTTCTGCCAACCCTCATCCGGCCTTCGCGTGAGACCTGCAATCGCTATGGCGGCATGAAAAGTTGAGGAGTAAATATAACTTTGAAACCCCGACTTCAGTGACAAAGTCACGAAACCGGAAAATTTCCCGAAATGGTCAGGTGCTTTGAGCCAACTGTTCCAAAGCCGCCCTGTCGGTTATCGTAATGCGCCCCCGCGATTGGGTAATCATCTCGCGCTTTTGAAAGTCCTGCAAAATCCGCGATACGACTTCACGCGCGGTGCCCAGTTCGCTGGCAAGTTGCTGATGCGTTGCCTGAATGTCTTCCCGCCCCCCGGCCAGAACCAGAAGACGTTCAGCCAGGCGAATATCCAGGTGCCCGAATGCCACGTCATCGACCACCCGCAACAGATCAATCAGCCGGCGCGAGTAGGCCTCGAATACAAACTCGCGAAATGCGTCTTCCTCCGAGACCAGACGATCGAAGGCATGTTTCGGCAAGGTCACCGCCGTTACGTCGGTTTCGGCAATACCTTCAGCGTTATATGCTTCTTCTGCCAGCATGCAGGCCGTCGTCAGCACACAGCTTTCCCCCGCCTCGACCCGATAGAGCACGATCTCGCGGCCCGAATCCGAACTTTGAGAAACGCGGATCCGTCCGTCATACAAGAACAACAGGCTGTCGGGGACGTTGTCAGGGCCGAATACCTGAGCGCCTTTTGGGCACCGCACAATACGGGCCGCCGTACGTAACCTTTCACGCACAGCCTTCGGAAGGCGGCTTGTCCCGTGAAATCGCTCAGTCCAGTCCAAAATTGTCATCTTGCGTTCCGCATGGGTGCCACAATGCCCTCCTCAATCGGCGCGATACGGTTCAACAACTCGTTTCTGTTCGAGGCGATGTCAGCCAGCGTCAGATCATCAAGCACAGCCATGAAAGCCCCTGTTGCCTTTTGGATCGCTTGGGACAATTTACATATCCCGATCAAAGGGCAGGTGTTTTTTTCAGGGTTAAAGCATTCGACCACATCCAGGGGGCCTTCGGTCAGGCGAATTACATCGCCGATTTTGATCTGTTCCGCCGGTTTGGCCAACCGGAAACCGCCGCCTCTGCCGCGTGCTGTTTCCAGATAACCGGCCCGACCCAACTCATGCACGATTTTTACGATATGCGGCCGGGCAAGGCCGTGCACCCTCACGACATCATCAACGCGAATGCGATCCGGAGCTTTGAGCGCTGCCAACTGCAAAGACCGCAGCGCATAGTTGGAATAGGATGTCAGTTTCATGCGTACCTCCGGCAAAAGCTCTAGGCACAATATAACTTACTTTCAATTTCAGTGTTTTTTCACTGACCGGGTGTTTCGCTGAATGTGAAATCAGGCCAGCCTAACTGAACTTCACATGGACTGGGTGGATGACTGGGACGCAGCGTACATCGCGTCATCTCTGGTCGGGATGCTGTCGGCATCCGACCGGAACGGCAGCACAATTCACTGCAAAAAACTCAGAGCAAAGACGGTATGAGTGGCGGTGCTGTCAGACGAATTCGAACCAGTCTCAGTTTGCCGCAGAAACCACGAACCTATCCAGAACAAAGCTGACGCCACTCGGCGAGAGCGGCGGTGCGTGTCAACTTGAAGTTGTCTCGGCTGGCTAGCGATCTTTCCTGGTTGAAGTGGTTGTAGACGGACGCGTGGACGGCGGCGAACTTCTGCAAACTTTGCATGCGCCTGAAACGCTGCATCGCGCGTTCTCTTCGTCGGAAAGGCAGGTGCGAGTTCTCGACGCGGTTGTTGAGCCACCTACCCGTCCTTTGTTTTTCGGTAGAGCCAAGCTTTCTGAGAGCGGCCCGGTACGATGCGAAGCGACCCGTGGCGACGGTTTCCGCCTTACCATGTCGCTTCATCAATTTCTTGAGGAATTTCAGCGCCGCAGCTTTGTTTCTGCGTTTGGCAACAACGGCCTCCTGCACCTCGCCGTCATGATCCACAGCCCGCCAAAGGTAATGCCGCTTGCCATTCACCTTCACGAAAACTTCGTCTACGCGCCACTTCCATTTGCAGTATGCTCTCAATTGCTGAACACGCATTCTTCGAATTTCAGCAGCAAACACTGGGCCAAACCTGTTCCACCAATACCGGACAGTTTCGTGGCTCACGTCGATGCCTCGCTCGTGCAACATGTCTTCGACATTCCGAAGCGAGAGCGGGAAACGGATGTACAGCATCACTGCGAGGCGGATAATCTCGGGACTGGATTTGAAACACTTGAAAGAGGCAGGATTGGTCATGGGCAAAAGCTGCGCAACCGCCCTGCCCGCCTCAAGCCAAGTTCTTCTGACAAAACCCCTGGAAGGGCCGTCGGCGCTGCACAAGGCAGGGCAGCTTCAGTTCTTCGGTGATCTGAAAAGACTGGCCGATCCCGCGGCCTTCGCCGCCTGCCTCGCCCCGCTCCGCAAGACCAAATGGGT
>NZ_JBQFZG010000005.1:0-212977 GCF_056542125.1 Ruegeria sp. AF1 | reverse complement strand
TCGCACCGATCGCCATGGAGCAGGGCCTGCGCTTCGCCATCCGCGAAGGCGGCCGCACCGTCGGCGCCGGCGTCGTGTCGAAGATTACTGAATAATTCGCACAAGCGAATGTTTAGACGGAAAGGGCGCCCTTCGGGGCGCCCTTTTTCTGTCGCTATGCGCTTGTTGTCCCTAAGAGTGTGATGAATGCAATAGATCGTAGGGTTTTCTCAGGTTCGGATAAAATCGTTTATATTTTTCATCATTCTGGAAAAGTCCGGTTCGGTCTCAAAAAGTAAATGGTTCGGACTGCTTAGTTGGACAAATGACGCGTTTGGGATTTCTGAGGCCAGCAGCTTCCCCTCAGAAAGTGGTGCCACAGCGTCCATATCACTGTGGAGCACCAAAGTCGGTACTGTGACATCCGGCAACATATCGATTACGTTAATATCGTCAAACATCGCGCGAAATTGGGCAATATTTTCAGCTGGCCCGCAAAGCTTCTGAAATTCGTTGAACCATTGTGTTTCTTCTTTGGTGGCATCCGGCATGAACATCGTTGTCAAAATTTGGCGGATTGCCGGGTTATCGTTACCCCAACTGGTACGGATCAGTTTTACGAGGGCTTCGCTTTCTTCAAATTCAACTTCATTTCCACGTTGTCTGCGTCCCCGCGGATACCCCCCGCTGAGGATAAGGTGGGAAATGCGTTCGGGATGTCGAAGAGCATATGCCACCGAAACGGACGCACCCTGTGACAATCCCAAAACTGCCACGTTTTTAAAGCCGTAGGCGTCGACGACAACTTCCATGTCATCGACCATGCGGTCAAAGCTGATGTCGACATCTTTCCATTGAGACATCCCATTTCCGCGCTGATCATAACGGATGACAGAGAAATGTTGTGAAAGGTGTCGAATATAGTCGCCAAAAGCTGGGCTTTGCCAGTCTTGCTCTAGATGTGTCATCCAGCTTCCTGAGATCAGCAAAGGATAACCTTCACCAGAAACGGTATGAGCTATGGATGTTCCGTCATAGGAACGACAGAACTTTACTGGCGGCAAAGAGGACGGTTGACCATTTGGAACTCCGTTGCCTGAGCTTGGCTCTTCATCCGGTTTTATGGATATCGCGCCCAATAGGCGGAAGCCACGTCGCCCCACGGTCTCTAGATAGAGCGGATTTTTGGCGCTATCGCCGAGCGCTTTTCGGATTTCAAAGATGTATTCCCGTACCAGATCCGGGTTCACGTTCAAATCCTGCCAGACCGCCGCTAGAATTTCTTCCTTGGACAGAACGACGCCTGTCTGAGAAATCATAAAGGCCAGAACTTCGGATGCTTTGGGTGACACTGAGGAATTACCCTGGTCCGATGAAAGTGTGCCATCGTCTGGATTTAATTCCCATTGCCTCATGCAGGCCTCCATCGTTGTGTTAAAATTCAACGATATAACAACGATAAGTCAACGGTGCCGTTGTTCGTGAACGGGTAAGCTCAATCGCGAGGCTAACCGGGACTGAAGATAATGCCACAGATGTCGACAAATAATTTGCACCCGAAAACTGCTATCGGCCAACCCGAAACTGCCACTGAAGCTGCCCTTTTGTTGCTACGTATCGCAGATGAGTTGGAGGGAGAGATTTGCCGCGCGCTTTTGGATGGGGATGTTGATTTGGCTCAGCGTTTGGCATTGCCGCAAGCGCGGTTGAAAAAGCTCAGCCCGTTTCTGCGTTAGTCGAAACCGGCTGAGCTTTAAAATAAGTGAATTCCAGCGTGCTAATAAACGGACGCCAGTTTTAGCCCAGAGAGGTTTCCGCCGCTGCCCGAACGGCCCGGATGTTCTGACCGTATACCTCGGGTTGATCCACCGAACCGCCCTTGAAGACAGCCGACCCTGCGACCAGCACATCAGCCCCCACTGCGGCAACAAGGGGTGCTGTCTGGGGATCAACACCGCCGTCGATCTCGATATGCACCGGGCGGTCACCGATCATCTGGCGCAATTTGCGGATCTTGCTGGTCATGTCGATGAACTTCTGGCCACCAAAGCCGGGGTTCACGGTCATGACGCAGACCAGATCGGTGAGGTCCAGCAGGTGTTCGACCGCCTCAGCCGGGGTGCCCGGGTTCAAGGCGACGCCTGCCTTCATGCCTGCGGCGCGGATTGCTTGCAGCGTGCGGTGGGTGTGGGCCCCCGCCTCGACATGCGCGGTCAGAATGTCAGCGCCTGCATCAGCGTAGGCCTGAATGTATGGATCGACCGGCGTGATCATCAGGTGCACGTCCATGACCGTCTTTACATGCGGGCGGAAGGCTTTGACGGCTGGCGGGCCAAAGGTCAGGTTCGGGACGAAATGGCCGTCCATTACGTCAACATGGACCCAATCCGCGCCCTGCGCTTCGATGGCCTGAATTTCCTGCCCGAAATTGGCAAAGTCGGCGGACAGAATGGACGGCGCGATCTTGATGGTGCGGTCAAAGCTCATATTGGCCTCGTGTCAGCTGAAGAGTCGCGGATGCGTATACCCGTGAGGCGGAGCGATGGATACCCCCCGCGCGCCGGGGCGTTACAAAACTTTCACTACGCTGACACATATACTTTGAACGGCATCTGTAGCAGTCCGCCAACACGAATTGGGGGTGGCACGTGCTGCGTATCAAGAAACTGACCAAACGCTTTGGTGACAATGTTGCCGTGAATGCCGCGACGCTGGATGTGGACAGGCCGTGCATGATCGGGATCATCGGACGGTCGGGCGCGGGTAAGTCCAGCCTGCTGCGGATGATTAACCGCCTGACGGATGCCAGCGAAGGCGAAATCCTGTTTGAGGGTCGGGACATCACCCAACTGAAAGGCCGTGAGAAACGCGCCTGGCAGGCTGATTGCGCGATGATCTTCCAACAGTTCAACCTGGTGCCGCGCATGGATGTGGTTTCGAACGTGCTGCATGGCACGCTCAACCGTCATTCGACGCTGGCCGCTATGTTCAACCTGTTCCCGATGGATGAAATTCACCGTGCCATCGACATTCTGGACCGGTTGGGAATTGCGGAACACGCTCCGAAACGGGCCGAGGCCTTGTCGGGCGGCCAGCAACAGCGCGTGGCGATTGCGCGGGCGCTGATGCAGGACCCGAGGATTATTCTGGCGGATGAACCAATTGCCTCGCTGGACCCGATGAATGCACAGGTGGTGATGCAGGCGCTGCGCCGCATCCACGAAGAAGATGGCCGTACCGTCATCGCCAACCTGCACACGCTGGACACAGCACGTCGCTATTGCGACCGCGTGGTTGGGATGCGCGACGGGCGCATCGTCTTCGATGGGCTGCCCGAGCAACTGACCACAGGCGTCGCCCGCGAGATCTATGGCGCCGATGCCAGCTTCTCGGAAGAAGCGACATCAACGGAAATCGAAACGCTCGACGCCACGCGAAAGGCGCTGATGGAAGCAGAAGCAACCATCTGAGCCATCCCAACCCCTTTCATCGCCCGGCCCGGTGAGAGGCCGGGGTTATCAAACTGGAGAGAGACAGATGAAAAAACTGATTGCTGCCTTGGTCGCATCCACAACACTGGCTGCACCGGTCATGGCCGAAGAAATCAGCGAATTCCGCATCGGCATTCTGGGTGGCGAGAACGCTCAGGACCGGATGAGCAAAAACGAGTGTCTGCGCGAATACACCGAAGAACTGTTGGGCGTTCCGACCAAACTGTTTGCCCCTGCCGACTATAACGGAGTGATTCAGGGGCTGCTGGGCGGCACGATTGATGTCGCCTGGCTGGGTGCGTCGGGCTATGCCAAAACCTATCTGAGCGACCCCGACGCGGTTGAGCCGGTACTGGTCAAGGTGAACACCGATGGCGGCTACGGCTATTACTCGGTTGGGTTTGCACACAAGGACAGCGGCATCACCTCACTTGAGGACATGAAGGGCAAGGTTTTCGGCTTTGGCGACCCGAATTCGACCTCGGGTTATCTGATCCCGTCGATTGAGATTCCCCAGGCCACCGGAGCAACCATGGAGTCGGGTGACTATTTTGCTGAGGTGAAATTCACCGGCGGTCACGAGCAGACCATCGTTGCGGTGAACAACGGTGACGTAGATGGCGGTGTGACCTGGGCCGATGGTCTCGGCGAGTGGGAAGACGGCTATCAGTCGGGCGCACTGCGCCGCGCTGTGGATGCTGGTCTGGTCGACATGAACGATCTGGTCCAGATCTGGAAATCGGCACCGATCCCGGAAGGTCCGGTTGTACTGCGCAAGGCTCTGCCCGAGGATGTCAAAGCTCAGGTTACCGAATTGTGGAACACGCTGGATGAAAAAGACCGCGAATGTTTCTACGGCGTGGCCGCGGGTGAGGCCAAGAGCTTTGATCCTATCACGCATGAGGCCTACGAGGTCATCATAGAAGCGCGCAAGCTGAAGTCCAACTAAGACTGCATATCCAATGATCGGGGTCTGGCGATGTACCGGACCCCGTTTTCCCTTCAGGAGCATTCCATGACAGACCTTACCGCAGGGTCCTTATCCGTCGATCAGATCCGCAACGACTATACAGCGATGACACGGCGCAAGCGGGTCTATGGTGGTATCCTCCTGATCCTGTTCCTGTCGTTGATGGCGGCAGGGTTTCGCACAGCCGACAATCGGAATGCCGGCAGCTTTGTCGATGGCTGGCACCGTATCCTTGATTACCCCAAAGAGGTTCTGTCCGAAGCGGGGGAAAAGATTGCCGAAATGCCAGCCAATCTGGTCTCGTTCTTCCCAGCCCTGGTCGAGACAATCAACATCGCGGCGGCGGCGACGCTTGTCGGCACAATTGTCGGAACGTTTTTCGCCCTGATGTCGACACGCGGCATGGCGCTGTGGCCGTCATTGATCCCGCTGTTTCGCCGAATATCAGACATCTGCCGCGCCATTCCCGAGATCGTAATTGCGTTGGTTCTGATCTTCATTCTGGGCGGTGGCCCGGTTCCCGCGATGATCGCCATCGCGATTCACACTGCTGGCGCATTAGGCAAACTGTTTTCCGAGGTGAACGAGAACGCCTCGCTGAAACCGGTGGATGGGCTGCATTCCGTGGGTGCCAACTGGTCACAGCGGATGTATCTGGGGGTGATTCCGCAGGTCGGGCCGAACTATGTCAGCTACGCGCTGCTGCGGTTCGAGATCAACATCCGTGCCTCGGCCATTCTTGGATTTGTTGGGGCAGGCGGTCTGGGTTACGAGCTTCGCAATGCCATGTCCTGGGGGCAGGGGCGTTATGACGAAGCCGCGGCCATCTTCATCCTTCTGTTCGTGACAATCGTGGTCGTCGACCAGCTGTCTGGCTACCTGCGCGACCGTCTGACCCATGGCTCGGAAAAAGGAGCTTTGGCATGAGCACCTTCGCAACCAATCTGACTGTCGATGACCTCAAAGCCGAAGCAGATCGCTTGTTCAACCGCAAGAGGCTGATGAACTTCGGGTTGCCTGCTCTGGTTTTCGTCTATCTGATCTATGTCTTTTTTGTTTTTGACGTGTCGGGCCTTGTGGGGCGCGCAAACTGGGCAAATGGCAAGACGCTGGTGGCTGACAGCTATAGCTACAAAACGCATATCGCGCGGGATAATCGCACCGGTGAAGTCTCAGCCGCCATCGAGGGTGAGCGCAAGGGGGCATATCCTGAAGGGCAGGCCCCGGAGTGGGTGGCGCTGGGCGAGACAACTGTGATCGACCTTGAAAAGGGCCATGTCGTGCGTTTCGGTTCGCAGACGGTGGAATATGACATTCCCGGCTATGGCACCATTCGCGCAACACCAACGCGTTCGGCCGGTGTACAGACGGAGTTGCCGGAGGGCGAAGTTCCTGAGTGGATCAACGTCTCTAAAAACCGGCTGTCTGTGACCACGGACGCAGGTCGTTTGACTGTCACCCGCAACCGGTCCGAGGTGTTTCGCTATTTCACAGGTTGGGAATTATTCTGGTTCACGCTGGACAGCCCTTATTTCGGCAAGTCCTTCCCGGAACTGGCCAGACGCGCGGCGTCGGGCGAGGCGGGCGCGATCTTTAATGATTTCTGGACCAACAAGATGTGGCGCCATCAGGATGTGGCCTGGGCCATCTTCGAGACGATGCTGATGGCATTTCTGGGCACGTTTGGCGCGGCGATTGTGGCCCTGCCATTGGCCTTCCTTGCGACGCGCAATTTCAACCGGATGACATCCATCCGCTTTGCGACACGGCGTGTATTCGATTTTGTGCGCGGCGTAGACGCGTTGATCTGGACTGTGGTTCTGGCCCGCGCCTTTGGTCCCGGCCCGTTGACCGGTGCGCTTGCCATTCTGGTGACGGACACCGGGACATTCGGCAAGATATTCTCGGAAGCGTTGGAAAACGTGGATCAGAAGCAGATCGAAGGTGTGCAGTCCACGGGTGCGAACGCCCCGCAACGGTATCGGTTTGGCGTTATCCCTCAGGTTACGCCCGTTTTGCTGAGCCAGCTTTTGTATTTCCTCGAATCCAACACCCGCAGTGCGACGGTGATCGGTGCAATCACGGGCGGCGGCATTGGGTTACTGCTGACGCAGGCAATCATCACGCAGAAAGACTGGGAAGAGGTCGCCTATTACATCATCCTGATCATTCTGATGGTGATGCTGATGGATTGGTTTTCGGGCTGGCTGCGCCGTCGTCTGATCGAGGGTAAGGCGGGTAAAAAGCGCTGGCCGCGCACGCCCGACCCCAAACCGCTCCTGTTGCCCTGAGCCGGGTTTGGAGTGACAAGAAAACAGCTCGGTTCAGTGCGGCGCAATCGTTTGAAGAAGCGTCACAGAGCTTATTCCATTACCGTTCATCCCATATTCAGAATAATGCTGACCCGAAAGGCAGCTGAATCGATTTTCGCACCATGCCCAACGGGATGCGACCCCCGGCAGAAGGTCGAAGTCGGGCGGGAAAGGATTTGGATTACTCTTCGTTTAGCGTCAGCGTGACACGCTCACCAGCAAATACGGTTCGGCCATATTCGACGGGTCTGCCGTCCGGGTCCGCGTTGATGCCGACCGAAAACAACACGGGGGCACCTTCGGACAGTTGCAGGTGAAGGGCTTGCGTTGCTGTCGCACCGCGCGCGGTCAATCGGGTCGAGATGCGGGTGTAATCCACTATGCCGCTGCGTTGCAGGGCTTTTGTTACAGACTGGGTCTCGGTCAGCGCCTGTAACAGGTTTGGAAAGCGTTCTGCCGGGAAGACGCTTTGAAAAACGGCTATGGGCTGCCCATCCGCCAGCGATAACCCGTCATAGACATGCACCGGGTCGCCTTTGCTCAGACCCAGTGCTTCGGCCTCGGCTTCATCTGCCGCGCGTGTCGTCAGGGCCAGAATTTTCTTTCCCGGTATCTTGCCGCTGGCCGAGACGTTCTTGTGATATCGAACCCTTTTGCCAATCGGATAGTCGGTTGGCCGTGCTGCCACAAAAACGCCCGCACCGCGCCGGGCATGAACCAGACCTTGTTCCGACATGTCGGCCAATGCGCGCCGCACTGTGTGGCGATTGACACCGTATTTGGCGGCCAGCTGCGCTTCGGTCGGCAGGCGGTCACTGGTTTGATACCGCCCTTCGGCAATGTCCGAGGTCAGGCGCAAGGCGATGCTTTTCCAGATCGGCGTTTTGCTCATGTCATCAAATCTTCACACAGTTGGAGATTGCGTGTTGCGCGCACGCAGGCTAATATTTGTCTAGTTGTATAGTTCAAATAGACAACCCGGCCAAGAGGCTTTGATGACAGATCAGACAGAAATCGCGACCGGGGCGCGCAGGGATTGGATGGGTTTGCTGGCCCGTGCACCTGACGACACCCTGATGACCTTGTGGGATGGGATTGAGACCCGCCCGAGCTTTGACTGGCTGCGCCGTCCCGAGGTCGGGAGCGTGATGGTGCGCGGTCGCACCGGTGGTACCGGAGCGCCGTTCAACCTGGGTGAAATGACGGTCACGCGTTGTTCTGTGGTGTTGCAGGATGGAACGGTTGGTCACGGTTACGTTCAGGGCAGATCGAAACCCAAGGCCGAAGCCGCGGCATTGATTGATGCGATGATGCAGACCGGGGCGGCAGATGAGGTGCAGAGGCGGCTGCTCGACCCGCTTCAGCAACAAATGCAGGCGGTCAAAAGCACACGCGCGGCCAAGGCAGCGGCCACCAAGGTTGAGTTTTTCACGCTGGTTCGGGGGGAAGATTGATGGCCGTGCAAACACAGTTTTCCGGTGGCTTTCAAAACGCACCTGTCGATGCCGCATATGCGTTCCGCGCGGCGATGACCGTCATGGCGCGCCCGGGCTACATACGCGTCCTGTCGGGCGGCGAACCCCCAGCGCCCCTGTCCGTGGCGGCTGGTACACTGCTGCTGACGTTGTGCGACCCCGAGACCAGGGTTCATCTGGCCGGAGGCACCGATACCGAAGCAATCCGCAATTGGCTGACTTTCCACACGGGCGCACCGCTCGTATCCGCAGCAAAGGCTGATTTTGCCGTTGGCACATGGGACACATTGGGACCGCTTAGGGCCTATCGCATCGGAACGCCGGAATACCCGGATCGTTCAGCAACCCTGATTGTGGAATGCGACCGGCTAGAGCAGAGCGGTGCCGTTCTGAGCGGCCCCGGCATCAAAAAGACCGCGCGCCTGTCTCTGCCGGATATTCCGGCGCTTCAGGGGAATGCGATGCTCTATCCCCTGGGGTGCGATTTCTTTTTTACCTGCGGCAACAGGGTTGCGGCCCTGCCCCGCAGCACGCAGATCACGTCGGAGACTTAAGCGATGTATGTTGCTGTCAAAGGGGGCGAAAAAGCCATCGAGAACGCCCATGCCTGGCTGGCCGAAGAGCGCCGGGGTGCGACCGATGTGGCTGAACTGAGCCTTGCGCAGATCCGGGAACAGCTGAGCCTTGCAGTGAACCGGGTCATGGCGGAAGGTTCGCTATATGACCCCGACCTGGTTGCGCTGGCGATCAAGCAGGCGCGGGGCGATCTGATCGAGGCGATCTTTCTGATCCGCGCCTACCGCACGACGCTGCCGCGTTTTGGCTACTCCAATCCGGTCGAAACGGGTGAGATGGCCTGCGACCGCCGGATTTCGGCCACGTTCAAGGATGCGCCCGGAGGGCAGGTTCTGGGGCCGACTTTCGACTATACGCACCGTTTGCTGGATTTCAAACTGGCCGCGAATGGTGATGTCCCGAATGCTCCGGAAGGTCCTGCACGGCAGGAACCGACGCCGCATATCACCGAATTCCTGAAGGACGAGGACCTCATTCAGGACGAACCGGCAAGTGATGACACCCCCGGCGACCTGACGCGCGAACCGATGGAATTCCCTGCCAATCGCCCGTTGCGCCTGCAATCGCTGACACGCGGGGATGAGGGATTCGTGCTGGGCATGGCCTATTCCACCCAGCGCGGATACGCGCGCAACCACGCGTTTGTGGGTGAATTGCGGATCGGCAAGGTTGCGGTTGAAATGGACATCCCCGAGTTGGGGTTTGCCATCGATATCGGCGAGGTCGAACTGACCGAGTGTGAGACGGTGAACCAGTTCAAGGGTTCAAAAACCGAGCCGCCTCAGTTCACGCGTGGATATGGTCTCGTCTTCGGTCAGTCTGAACGAAAGGCCATCGCGATGGCCTTGGTTGATCGCGCGCTGCGGTGGAAGGAATTGGGCGAAGACTATCTGGGCGCGCCTGCGCAGGATGAAGAATTTGTTCTGAGCCACGCGGACAACATTCAGGCGACCGGTTTTCTCGAACACATCAAGCTGCCGCATTACGTGGATTTCCAGTCCGAGCTTGAACTGGTCCGCAAACTGCGCCGCGAGGCTGACGCGCGGATCACGTCAAAGGAGGCTGCGGAATGAGCGGGTTTGTCTTTCTGGTGGTAATGCTGGCAGCGCTGCTGCACGCCACGTGGAACGCGTTGGTCAAGGGTGGGTCGGACAAAAGCGCCGCGATGACGGCTGTGGTGATGGGGCAGGGGTTGTCCGGCCTCCTTCTTCTGCCGTTTGCCCAGCCGATCGATTGGACGTGCTGGCCCTACCTGCTGGCAGGCATCGGGCTGCATCTGGGCTATCAGCTGTTTCTGATTCAGGCCTACAAGATCGGCGACCTGACCCAGGTCTACCCGATCGCACGCGGTGCCTCGCCGCTCTTGGTTGCGCTTGGTACGGCGCTGTTCTTTGGGGTGACGTTCAGCCAGGCCGAGCTATGGGCGATGGCAATGATCTCGGTCGGGATTACCTCGATCGCGCTGGTGCGGCGCGCGGATGGCAATTTCAACATGGCTGCTGCCGGGCTGGCACTGATCACCGGGTTGTTCATCGCCGCCTATTCCATCGTCGACGGGCAAGGCGCGCGCATTGCGGGAACAGCGCTGGGCTTTTTCGGCACGCTGACGGCGGCAAACGCGCTGGGCTTTGCCCTGGTGGCGCGGGTTGCGCGGCCGGGGTTGTTGCGGCGGGCAGCCAGCCTTTGGCAGTTGGCGGTCCTTGGCGGCGCGGCCTCATTCACCGCCTATGTTCTGGTTGTCTGGGCTTTCACCCAAGCGCCCATCGCGCTGGTCACTGCCTTGCGCGAGTGTTCGATCATCTTTGCACTGATCATCGGCGTGACCTTCCTCAACGAAAGGCTCGACCTGAAAAAGGTCGCCTCAACCGCGCTGACCCTTGCGGGTGCGATCCTTCTGCGCATGAGCCGGAGCTGACCCATGTCTGACTACAACTTCGCCTATCTGGACGAGCAAACCAAACGGATGATCCGCAGGGCGATCCTGAAGGGCCTGGCTATTCCTGGGTATCAGGTGCCCTTTGCCAGCCGTGAAATGCCGATGCCTTATGGCTGGGGCACCGGAGGGGTGCAGGTCTCGGCTGCGACGCTGACGCCTGAGGATACGCTCAAGGTCATCGATCAGGGTGCGGATGACACGACCAACGCGGTGTCGATCCGCAAGTTCTTTGAAAAGACCGCAGGTGTGGAGACGACCGAGGAAACCGAGAAGGCGACGGTGATCCAGACCCGCCACCGCATCCCTGAGGCAAAGCTGCGCGAAGATCAGATCATCGTTTATCAGGTGCCGATTCCGGAACCTCTGCGCTTCCTCGAACCGCGTGAGACCGAGACACGCAAGATGCACAGCCTTGAAGAATATGGGCTGATGCATGTGAAGCTATATGAGGATATCAGCCAGCACGGAGCGATTTCGACCGCTTACGCCTATCCGGTGAAAGTGTCTGGCCGCTATGTGATGGACCCGTCCCCGATCCCGAAATTCGACAACCCGAAGCTTGAAATGGATGCAATCCAGCTGTTCGGTGCCGGGCGCGAGCAGCGCATCTACGCAGTGCCGCCACATACCAGGGTCGTGAGCCTCGATTTCGAGGATTATCCGTTCGAGGCCACCAAGGCCGATCATCCCTGTGACCTGTGCGGGGCCGAGGACAGCTATCTGGATGAAGTTATCATGGATGATGCAGGCAACCGAATGTTTGTCTGTTCGGACACCGATTATTGCCGGTCGCGCCGCGCGACCGGCCATGTGGGCCGCTTGGCCGGAGAGGACGCAGCGTGAAACGGGAAGATGTTCTTGGAATTGACCACCTTGGCCTGACGGTTTCGGATCTTGACGCCACGCGCTTGTTTTTTGTCGACGCACTGGGTTGGGAGATTTTCGGCAGCAATCCGGATTATCCCGCGGTCTATGTGACCAATGGGGCGGCGAAGCTCACGCTTTGGCAGCAAAAAGGTGAAAAACTGCGTGGTTTTGATCGGCATTCAAATGTCGGACTGCATCACGTGGCCTTCAAGGTACCGGACGAGAGCGCCCTGAATGCTGTATTCGAAGCAGTCAGGGACTGGCCTTCTGTCGTGGTTGAGTTTCCGCCGGAACCCTCTGGTGCGGGTCCAAAGATCCATTTCATGATCCGGGAGCCGGGCGGCAATCGGGTCGAATTTTCCTATGATCCCAGGTGAGTGACATGACACCGTTGCTGAGCGTAAAGGATATCAGAAAAACCTATGGTGCCCGTATCGGATGTGCCGACGTAAGCTTTGATCTCTATCCCGGAGAGGTGATGGGGATCGTGGGTGAAAGTGGCTCGGGCAAGTCGACCCTGCTGAATTGTTTGGCGGGTCATCTGGTGCCCGATGCGGGGCAGGTGATCTTTGACACGCGCGCGAACGGGCCGGTGGATACGGTGACCATGTCGGAGCCCGAACGCCGGATGTTGAGCCGTACCGACTGGGCCTTTGTGCATCAGCATGCACGTGACGGCCTGCGGATGTCAGTTAGTGCCGGAGGCAATATTGGTGAACGGCTGATGGCCGTGGGCGAGCGCCACTATGGTGACATCCGAGACAAGGCCATTGACTGGCTGGGTCGGGTCGAGATCGAGGCGGCGCGCGTTGATGACCGGCCCACCGCGTTTTCGGGCGGGATGCAGCAACGTTTGCAGATCGCCCGCAATCTGGTGACTGGCCCGCGACTGGTGTTCATGGACGAACCGACCGGGGGGCTGGATGTCTCGGTTCAGGCGCGATTACTGGACCTCTTGCGCGGCTTGGTGCGTGAAATGGGGCTGAGCGCGATCATCGTGACCCATGATCTTGCTGTGGTGCGCCTGTTGGCCGACCGGTTGATGGTGATGAAGGATGGTCATGTGGTTGAGGCCGGGCTGACCGATCAGGTACTGGATGATCCCCAACACGCCTACACGCAACTGCTAGTGTCCAGCGTTCTGCAGGTTTGAGTATTTGGGAAAAGGTGAAGCAATGATTGAACTGATCAATGTGAGCAAAAGCTTTACCCTGCACAATCAGGGCGGTGCTGTTATCCCGGTGATGGAAGGCGCGTCGTTGAGGGTTGAACCGGGTGAGTGCGTTGCTTTGACCGGGGCGTCTGGCGCGGGCAAGTCCACGCTGATGCGCGTGATTTATGGCAACTACCTGGCGGCCTCTGGTCAGGTGCTGGTTGGAGGTCTGGACGTGGCAAAAGCCGAGCCGCGCCAGATCTTGACCCTCCGCCGGGAAACGCTGGGCTATGTCAGTCAATTCCTGCGGGTCGTGCCGCGTGTGCCGACGCTGGACGTTGTGGCAGAGCCTTTGCTGGCCGTGGGTTGCGACAGAATTGAGGCGCTGGAGAAATCAGCCGGGTTGCTGAAGCGGCTGAACATTCCTGAGCGCTTGTGGACCCTGAGCCCTACAACCTTTTCGGGCGGCGAACAGCAGCGGGTGAACATTGCACGTGGCTTTGCCCATGACTACCCGGCGATGTTGTTGGACGAACCGACGGCGAGCCTGGATACGCAGAACCGCGAAACCGTGTTGTCGCTGATTGAAGAGGCAAAAGGGAGTGGCGCGGCGATTGTCGGGATATTCCACGACTTCGATGCCCGTGAGCGTGTCTGTGACCGCGAAGTCAATGTCGCTGACTTCACGCCGGGACTGGCGGCATGACACTTGCCCCTGTCATAGCGATTGTTGGCCCCTCGGGCGTTGGCAAAGACAGCGTCATGGAAGCGTTGGAGGCACAGGTGCCTGGCGTCCGGCGGGTGCGAAGGGTGATCACCCGCCCCGCAGGCGAAGAAGGCGAGGATTTTGACCGGGTTTCGGTAGCAGAATTCCAGCAGATGGAACAGGCAGGCGCTTTTGCCCTCAGCTGGCCTGCGCACGGACTGTTCTACGGTATCCCGGCCGAGATTTTGCGACAGCGTCAGGGGGCGAATGCGGTTCTGGTCAATCTTTCCCGTGGGATTCTTTTGCAGGCGCAGAAGGTGTTTGGAGATCTTATTGTGATCTCTCTGACGGCAGATGTCGGAGTTTTGGCGCGGCGCCTGTCCGCTCGGGGACGGGAAAGCGCAGACGAGCAGGCGCGGCGGTTGTGTCGCGCCAACGCGGAGTTGCCGGATGGTCTGAACCGGGTCATCGAAGTCGACAATTCCGGCGCGCTGGAAGACACGGTCGCCGAAATCCTGCGCCGCCTTCAACCGGAAAGCGCGTAGCGATGGATCAGGTGAAACCACCCATCTTCCGTCTCGCCCATCAGGGCAAGATCAGTGATCTGGAAGGGCTGCGGCAGCAAAGGGCTCAGATGGGTTTGCAGTGCTTCTTGCGTTGCCTTGAGGGTTGGTTTGTCCAGTTTGCCGCTCAGCGTGATGTGAAATCGAAACGCGTCCAGCACGTAGGGATAACCCCATTTGGTCAGATTGTCGTCCTGCTCGGGGGTCAGCCCGGCGGCGCGGCGGCGCGTCAGTTCAGCCTGAGTGGCAGGTGCGCGAAACCGGTCGAGGTTGCGAACACAGGCCGCGGCCAGCGCATTCAGCGCCTGCGTTTCACCCAGCGGGCACAGGGCCAGGAACCGTCCAAGGCGGGCAATTTCCAGACCGTCAAGTGTGACAGGCTGCCGAGTTGCAGCCAGCGCAATGCACGCCTGGTGCAACGCGTCAAAGGTCAGGCCATCGCGCAACCGGAACGGCGGTTTCAATGTCGCGTGCAGCCCGTATTTGCGCGGCACCTCAGTGATGGTCGCAATGTCGATGCCGCCCATGATCGGATGCGCGACCTGCGTTCCCTTTTCCATGTCCCAGCCCAGCCAGCTGGTCGCAAAATCCGTCCAGACCGCCCCGGCGGGCGGCGCAAAATAGATCGCGTATCGCGTGAATGTCACATTGGCCTCCTATTAAGTGGCCTTCCAATACCTCAGATTGCGTGAAGTTCAGATGACAGAAGACTTGATCCTTGCCAATGCCACGCTTGTGTTGCCGAATGAAACCGTCACCGGCTGTGTTCGAATTGTGGATGACACTATCATCGAAATTGACACCGGGCGTGCAGTTCCCGCAGGTGCGATAGATTGCGAAGGCGACTATGTCAGCCCCGGTCTTGTCGAGTTGCACACGGATAATCTTGAACGCCATATTCAGCCGCGCCCCAATGTACATTGGCCCCATGCCGCCGCCATTCTGGCCCATGACGCGGAACTGGCCAGCGTGGGGATAACAAGTGTGTTCGATGCGATGCGGGTTGGTTCAATCCCGTCCGGCGCCGGACGGTACGGAAAATATGCCCGCGGCCTGTCGCGGGAGTTGTGGGAACTGCGCGAGCAGGATGCGCTTAAGATCAGCCATTTCCTGCATTTGCGGGCAGAGGTGTGTTCCGAGACACTGATCGAAGAACTGGACGAGTTTGGACCCGAGGATAGGGTCGGCCTTGTGTCCATCATGGATCACACCCCCGGCCAGCGTCAGTTTCGCAACATGGGCAAGCTGGAATCCTTTCTGAAGGGCAAATATGCAATGGACGATGATACGTTCTTTCAGCATGTGGCTCAGCTGAAAAGCCTACGTGATCGCAACGGCGATGTGCACGAGGTCGAAACCGTCAAGGCCGCGCGCCGATTTGGGGCCGTTCTTGCCAGTCATGACGATACGACCGAAGATCAGGTGAAGGTCTCGGCAGGTCACGGCATTCGGCTGGCTGAGTTTCCCACAACGGTGGAGGCCGCACGGGCGTGTCATGAACATGGTATCAAGGTTATGATGGGTGCGCCAAACGTTGTACGCGGTGGCTCTCATTCCGGCAATGTTGCGGCCCGCGAATTGGCCGAGCTTGGGCATCTGGACGTAATGTCCTCGGATTACGTGCCGTCGGCCTTGTTATTGTCTGCGGTCATGCTGGGTCAAATGTGGGGCGATATGGCGCGTGGAATGAAGACCGTCACATTGGCCCCGGCGCAGGCCGCCAGGCTGGAGGATCGTGGCGAGTTGCGCGCCAATGCCCGCGCCGATGTTATCCGTTTCCGGATGCGCGCGGGTGTGCCAGCCCTCAACTCGGTTTGGGCGCGCGGTCGCCGTGTGGCGTGATCAGGCCGTATAGAACAGGTAACGGTCCGGCGCGATCGTCTCGGGCCCTTTGATCTGGTTGATGCCGACAAGGGGCTGGCCGGAAATCAACAACCCACCGGGCTGCATCACTTGCGCGATCAACGGGCTGAGGCGCGCGGCCTCGGCCACATCTTCGTGTTTGATGCCGCGTCCGAAATCATAATGCGCCAACGCGATCTTGTGCCCCTCGGCCATCAGTTTCCGCAGCATGGGTTCAGCTTCGCCTTGCAGGAAATCTTCGGCCGGTGGGGTGCTTTCGGGATGGCATTGCAGCACACGATCCATCACCCAGATCCGGCGGTGCGGCAGAATTTCTCGCAGGTGGTCATAGGTGCGACCATTGCCCAAACCCATATCCAGCACATCGCCGGGCTGGCCACTGATCTGTTCGGCTGCCCAGTTCAGCCCGTCACGTTGGGCCGTCAGTCGGCGCAGCATGGAATCCAGTCGGCTCATGACGATGTCCTCACTCGTTCTTTGGTGCGACCCAGGGTGTGGCAGGACCGTCCAGCAGATGTTTCAGCAACGCCTCGGTAAAGGCCCAGATGTCCTGATCATGGACCAGGTGATGGGTCAATACTCCAAAAGGCTCGGCGTTGTCTGCGCGGCCTTCGCGCCTGTCCCGCAGGAGGTTAACTGTCTGTGCGATCAGGCGGTCCGGAGAGATCAGACCGCATGAACCCCGCCAGTCAATCGGGTCAAGATGTGTGTTGACCTGCTCAAGCCCCGCTGCCGCCATTTTTGTTCTGCGGGGCGTTGCCGTTGAAAGAACGCGATACCCCAGCGATGGAAGATGTTCGATGACTTCTGGTGCAATGCGGTTCCACGGAGGGATAAACATCGGCCGCAGGGTGTTGCCGAACAAGGCGCCAAGGCGTGACAATCCTGCCGCGGCATCCGCGACAACCTGGTCCAACGGACGGTTGAGACGAAACTCGGCTTTCTTCTCACCGGCGGGCGCATGGTTCGTGTGGGACCAACCGTGGACCACAGGGATGAGAGTTTCGCCGTGCGCAACATAGTCGGCCAGCGCAGCGGTTGCCCCGTGCGGAATGACAGCCAGATGCACCGGCAGGCCTAACTGCGTGGCCAGATCGGACAGCCGGTCCAACTGTGGTGTCGGGTCGATCGCGTCATCGTCTCGCCACCACAACGGCAACGAAAGGCCCGCTGCATGCCAATGGGTCAGCTCGACCTCAAGTGGGTGCCAGTCCGGGTTCATTTACGCCGTTCCAGCAGGTGCTTGGCGATCTCCACGGTTTGGGCCGCGCCATCAAATCCGAAGTCCTGCTGCGCGCGGGGTCCATTTGAAATGACGCGCTCTACGGCCTGCGCCAACGCCTGCCCGCTCAGGGTTCGGCTGAGAAGCACCTCGATGGCTGGCAAACTCGACAGGCTTTGCCCACGCAGCCCCTGTTCAACCTCTTTGCCATCATCGAATGGGACAAAAACAGCGGGTGTTCCGCTTTGCAGAATATCCATGGCGGTGTTGTAGCCGCACATGCTGACCGATGCCGCCGCATGGGGCAGCATCTGGCGAAAATCGGGGCGCACAGGTTCCAGAATTGCCGAGGTTTCTTCAGCCAGTTGGGACAGCTCTGCGATCCTTGCCTTGGCATCCGTCCCGCCGATCAACAGGCGCCAGCGCCTGTTGGGCATCTGGCGGGCGGCCTCGATGGCCGC
Organism: Ruegeria sp. AF1; assembly: GCF_056542125.1. Lineage (NCBI taxonomy): Bacteria > Pseudomonadati > Pseudomonadota > Alphaproteobacteria > Rhodobacterales > Roseobacteraceae > Ruegeria > Ruegeria sp. AF1. The sequence goes on along the minus strand of NZ_JBQFZG010000005.1, from coordinate 195,403 downwards.
GCGAAAGATCGGTTGCCCCACAGAACCGCCGCCGGCGCTGACAAGGATTTCGCCCTGCCCAACGGACTGCGGATGCGGTGGAGGCAGTTCCGGCGCCACAAAGCCGGTATAATGCAGCCGTTCCGCCAATCGGTCCGACACCGGCCAACTGACCGAAAGCGGTGTGACACTTTCGGTCGAGTGAACAAGAATGCCGTCATAAAAGCGGGTGACGATATCTTCAGAACGCTGGGCCTTGGCAGGTTTGGATGGCGGGGCCAGAATATCGCGGATCGATCCCAGGATGACCGGAGGCTGAGGCAGGGCCCGTGCCGCATTCAGGGCCGCGTCGAATTCCGCTGCCAGCGACCGGCGGCCAAAGGGGAAAAGCTCGGTTATCAGGATTTGCGGCTGAAAGCTGTTTACCGCCTGCACCATGGCTGTCACGCGCGCGCGATGATAATCAGCATCGGCCTCGGCACCGCTTTCAGTCAGAAGCCGCGTGAAATTGGCTCCATCCGATCTGAGCGGTGGCAAACCGAACAGCGTTAGCCCGCTGCTGTCTAGTTGAGGCGCAGGCATCCCGCCCGAGACGACCATGACCTCGTGACCGTCATCCCGGAAGGCCCGGCCCAATGTCAGAGCCCGGCTCAGATGCCCTGTTCCCAACAGGTGCGTGACAACGATCATCACCTTCATGGAAGCCGCCCATGTTTGATCAAGCGAACAGGGTCCGGATCTGCGGTCATCGTATTCATATCGACGATATACAGCCGATTGCGCTTGATCTTGAAGGGGGCGGGACCATCAAAATCCCAACCCCACGCCTGGGCGAGAATGACCCGCATAATGCCAATATGGCAGACCGCGACTGTATCCTGCCGCAGCCCGGACACCCAGGGGTGCAGCCTGGTCCAGACCTCGGCAGGGCTTTCACCGTCAGGCGGGCAAAAATCCCAACTCCAGTCTTCGATATGGCGGTACCCGCTGGTTTCATCGGCGATCAGGTCGACGCCTCGAAGTCCTTCCCAGTCGCCCCAATTCATTTCTATCAGCGCGTCCGAGGTTTTCGGGGCGCGCCCAGACACGATGCGTGCCGTCTCGCTGGCGCGCAGCAAGGGGCTGGACCAGATATCGGCGGCGGCCCATGGATCAGGCAAGCGATACCCGGCCAGTTCAGACCGCGCGTCGTCATCCAGCGGAATATCACTTCGCCCCTGAATGCGCCCTGCGCGGTTCCAGTGGGTATGCCCGTGGCGAAGTAGTGCAAGACGGGTCATGATACATCCTTCAACAAGGGCCGTAGATGCGCCCACAACCGCGCGGTCGCCTGAGGTATAAGATGACGCCGGGCCACATAGCTGCGCGCATTCTCCCCAAGCGCGTGGCGCTGCGCGGTATCCTCGAGCAGGTTTTGCATGTGATCGGCAAGCCCTCTGGACCCAGCTTCAACCGGTGGGTAAACCGCAGGTGCCAGCACGTCCCGAACGCCGGGACGATCCTGTGCGACCACGGGCAGGCCTGTCGCCTGCGCCTCAAGATAGACCATACCATAGGCTTCGTTCACACCGGGCCAGACAAGCAGGGACGCCTGTCGGTAGATTTTCTGCAAGGCCGCCCGGTCGAGCTGGCCCAGAAAGTGCACCCGGCTTCCGAACGGCGCCATCAGGGTTTCGACTTCAGGCCGCGCCGGACCATCCCCTGCGATGTTCAGGTTCCAGTCACATGTCAGGTGCGAAAGGGCCTCGGCCAAAATCCGGTAGGACGCCAGCTTGTCCCCATGCCGCATCATTCCGACAGTCAGCATGGGGCCGTCCCCGGTCGTAGCCACAGGCAACCCGGTTTCAGGCAGAAATGGCGGCAATTCAACCAGTGCCTGCTTGCCAAAACGGTCCCGTTCCAACGTAATCAGGTCATTGGCTGTGTGGTAGAATATGATATCCGCTGCATCACACGCCTGATGCGCCGCTTGGGCAAAATCGGCCCACGGCCCGTTCAGCCTGCTTGATGCGCGCGTGCTTTCCAGTTGCACATATGGGATGCCGCGCGCCTGGCAGACCTTGGGGCCCAGCAAGTCGGGTGCTTTGTAGTAATTGTGATAAGTCACCCACAGATCTGTATCAAAGGGCAATTCGGCGCTCAGCCGCTGCGCTTCAATCTCAGCCGCGCGAACAAGGGTTCGCTGTAGGTCCCGGTCTCCGATCTTGTCGTAGATGCGCAGGTCCGAGGCCAGTTCGATCTTATCCCCTTGCGCCGCCAAGCCGAGCATAAGGTTTCGCGCCATTTCGCGGTCGCCCGAGGGTATCTGGCTGCCGGGGGATTTCATTGGCGCATAAAACGCGACCCGCGCCATTACGCGTCTTCCATGCTCAGGGTTTTCAACCGTGCCGACAGCCGTACAATACCGGGTTCCATTCGAAAATCTGCAATCAGGCGGTCATAGGCTGCACGCGCCATAGTTGCTGCCGTTTCCGGATCAGCGGCCAAAACTGAAATGGCCGAAGCCAATGCAGCCGGGTCGTCATCAGACAGCACGCCATGCGTTCCGGATTGGATGAATTCCGGGATGGCCGAAACCGGTGTCGACAGAATTGGCAACTGCTGCGATGCGGCCTCCATCAACACGTTCGGCAATCCATCCCGGTCCCCGTCCGCAGCAACACGGCTGGGCAAAACAAACAGGTCGGCCTTGCGCATGGCTTCGATCACCTCGGGCTGATCGCAGGCCCCCCTCCAGGTGATGCGGTCCACGATACCAGCAGCGCGCACCTGTTTGTGTAGTGAGTCCCCAAGACCCCCGCCGCCAATGTGGGTCCAATGCCAGTCCAGGTTTTCCGGCAGCAGCGTGAAGGCCGCAATAAGGCGGTCAAAGCCCTTCTTTTCAACCAGCCGCCCAACGGAAATCATGTGAAACGGATCGCCAGCGGCGCGTATCCTGCGCTTTGGCGGTTCGGGGAAGCGCGACAGGTCCAGGCCATGATAGATAAGGTCCACGCGGTTGGGGTCATCAGCGAGGCTGCGCAGGTGTTCCGCGCCGATTGCCGTGCAGGTGGCTCCGAAAGCGGCCCCATATGTTGCAGCCTGCAGCTTTTCACGCTTTTCCCAGTCCGGTGAGGTCCAGATATCCTTGGCATGGGCGGAAAAGCTCCATGGCAGACCGCGCATGATGGCCGCATATCGGGCGACGGACGAGGGGGTGTGCATGAAATGGGCATAGAGCCCCTGCGTCTGGGCGGGTAACTCGGCGGCCAGAACACATGCTTGCCCAAACCGGCGGATGCGGTTCGGCGTGGGATCGCGGCGCAGGTCGTGCCGCCAGATCTTGTAGGCCTCGGCATAGCCGGGCAGGTCTTGGGCGGCAGTGCGGGCCGCCCACACCCGCTGTGGCTCCTCATGCAGGTATTCCGGCAGATAGCGAACCTGCCCCAAGAATCGATCGTGCAAAGGGTGACGTTTGGTGTCGGTCGGACGGCGCAGAGACCAGATGTCAAATCGGTGCCCGGCTTCCTGCAAGGCAACAAGTTCCTGAGCGATAAATGTTTCGGACAGTCGCGGCCAGCCTTTGACCACAACCGCCAGATTGGGAGAGGCCGAGTTCATCCAGTGGCTCGTTTCTGTTCCCGTGTCAGCAGGCTGTCAATGCGGTCGGTGACATAGTCCAAACCGTCCAGCAATCCACTTTGGATGGCATGCGACGGCACAGATTGGTGCGGCAGATTGCGGATGGCACGGATCATTGCGTCGGGTGTCAGGCTGTCGCGTCGTTCGTCCAGCATCTTGACCAGCCCCAGCTCTTCCGCGCGTGAGGCCCTTATCCACTGTTCCAGACGAGGTGTGGTGCGTGGAACAATGACGGCCCGTTTGTCGAAGGACAAAACCTCGCAAAACGTGTTGTATCCACCCATGCAGACCACGCCTTCGGCCCCTGCAAACAGCGTTTCGATCTGCGATTCAAATCCAACCGCAGTTACGCGACCATTCAATGCGGCAACCCGTGCTTCGAAATCGTTGCGCAATTCACCCGACAGGAATGGGCCATAGACCAACACGGCACGCGGCGACAGGTCTGGGTCTTTCTCGTAGGCGGACAGCACAAGGTTGACCAGCGCCTTACCATCGCCACCGCCGCCGGGTGTGATCAGGATATAAGGTTGCTGAGGCGGTTCCCCGACCGGGCCGAGATCGCGGCGCAGATATCCCGTCCAGTGAATACGCGATCGCGCTGACGCGCTCAGCCGCAATCCTTGCGTCGGATCGTAGATCGACTGTGATCCGTAAACCCAGATCTCATGATAGAACCGCTCGGTCGCTTCGATGGCTTCTTTGCGTGCCCATTCGGCGGCCAGCACTTCGGGTTCGTCCAGCACATCACGCAGGCCCAGAACCAGTTTCGTACCGCAATGGCGTTCGAGATATCTCAGTGTTGGCAACAGCTCACCCCGGAACCCTGTCGGTTCCTTGTCGACCACCAACACGTCTGGGTCGAACTGCTGAACCGCGGTCTGGATCAATCCCGCACGCAATTCGGTTACTTCGTCGATCCCCATTCCGATTGTGCGCGCGGCATACGAGCCGTCCGCACGCTTGGTCACACCGGGCAGGCGCACATGGTCAACCCGGCGCGGAAAAGTGAAACGGCCTGCCACGGGTGAACCCGTCAGGATCAGCGCCGAGGCGCTTGGGTCCGCCTGCGTGATTGCCGCAGCCAAGGCGCGGGACCGGCGCAAATGCCCCAGACCGAACGTGTCATGGCTGTAAAACAGGATACGCGGCGCGCGGTCCGGTTTAGAATTGGTTGTGCCAAGGCTCATAGTGTTGCCCGTCTTCTTGATCCCAGAGCGAAATCCGCGCGTTCGCTAGCGTTACCGTATATTTCAATGCCACGCTTGCCAAAGGCGGATTTGCGCATTTGCAAATGTTTCAAGCATTGCGATTTGGCAACAGCGTTTTGACAACTTCGCGGCATATCGCACCACAGCTAGAGAAGATCGCATAAGGATCCCGATGAAGGCAATCGGGTCGGACCTGAAACTTTTGCCCGGTCATATTCAATTATGGCAAGATTGAAAACACCTGCGAGCATCAGAGTGCGCCAAGAACACGTCCAAACACGATATTGAGACGGAGTGATGCGAGTGTTTGAACTGCCTGAAACGCTTCTGTAATCTGGCCAATATCGGCAAAAACTGGATGCAAGACCCAATGCGAAATAACTTTCCGGCCGTATTTTTTTTGGCGTTGTGGGCCATTTTCCTGAGTGTTCCCACTGGTGCATTGGCGCAGACGTCCTTGATTCCCGGATATTCTTCCGGGTCGGGCAGTTCGTCCGGGACCGACAAGGAAAGTGATTTGGCCGCTGCAATCCGTGCTGCCAGCGATGCAGGCGCGAGTGTCATTGTCATCGACAGTGCCGGTCAGGTTGTGACAACGGCAGGTGGAAAGGATGCAGGTTCGGGGGGCGCGGACAGCGATTCGAGCAACCCGATGGGTGACGGTTCGCAGCTGATGAAGGCGCAAGAGCGGTTCTCGAAATTCCGCGAGTCGATGAATTCCCGTCTCGAGGCGCTGCCCTATTCTATTTTTGAAGTACAGTACATCCTGCGCCAGACCAGCCCAGATGGCCGTATCCAGACCTATGTCGAGGTGTTGGGCTGGAATATCCTGTTCCTGTTACTTGGGCGGTGGCTGTCGATCGAGATTTACGGGAAACGGTTCGCGCGCCGCTGGGTGGTGGCGCGGATCAAGGACGAACCACAGGGTTATCGGGAAAAGATGCCGTTCCTGCTGTTCCGGTTCCTGATGGGGATCGGTGCTACGGTCTTTGCAATGATCATGGCTTTGATCGTCGGGTATCTGATCTTTGGCGAGGCCGAGGATATCTCGGTCCAGTTCACGATCACCGCCATCTTTACGGCTTTTTTCCTGTCGCGCACGGTGTCGGACCTGTGGCGCATGGTCCTGTCGCCTTATCTGAGCCAATATCGATTACCGCCCTTTTCGGACAAGAATGCGCGCAGGCTGTACATCTGGGCGTCCGTGCTGGCGACCTATGATATTTCGGTCGTCCTGTTTTCCACCTGGGTCGCTGATTTTGGGCTGAACTACAACGTCTACGCCATGGTGTATGGCGGTCTGACGATGCTGGGCGCGCTGGGTAATATTCTGATGATCCTATTCAACGCCCGTGCCATCTCGAACGCGATCCGGGGTGGGCGGGCATCCGAACAGGTGTCTTGGCTGCTGCGGTTTGTGTCATTTGGCTGGGCGCCGGCATTGATCATCTATGTCGTGTTCAGCTGGTTCCGTCTGGCTGTTGATCTGGCGCTGGAGCATCCGACACCGCTGCCGTTGATTGCAAGCAGCTATCTGATCTTCATGTCCGTGGTCGTGGCCTATGGTGCAATGAACTACCTGCTGGAGCGGTATTTTGACCGCTCGCGCATGATTAGCGAAATAAACGGGGAAGCCGAGGCAGCGGATGAAGGCGTCATGGCGGCGGATATACCCGAGGCTGAACAGCCGAAGCAGCATCTTCTGACTTATGAAGACCTGGCCCGCCGGGTAGCCGGAATTCTGGCTTTCGTGCTCGGGGCTTATGCGCTTGTCGTGATATGGTACCCGAACGCGGACTGGAGCGAGGATCTGCCGGTAGAACGTGCGCTGGATGTGATGGTCGTCCTGTTTATCGGGTACATCCTGTTTCATTTCTTTCGGATCTGGATCGACAGCAAGATCGCTGAAGAATCCGACGATGGCACCGAGGTTGAACTGGGCGACGAAGGCGGGGAAGGCGGGCAAAGCCGTCTGGCAACGTTGTTGCCACTTTTCCGGGGCGCAATTCTGGCTGTTGTCGTGGTCACGATCGTACTAATTGTCCTGATGGAACTGGGTATCAATGTCAGCCCGTTGTTTGCGGGTGCCGGTGTGGTTGGTCTGGCCGTGGGTTTCGGGTCGCAAACGCTGGTGCGCGACATTTTTTCCGGCGCATTCTTCCTGCTGGATGATGCGTTCCGGAAAGGGGAATATATCGACATTGGGGATGTGAAAGGGACGGTCGAGAAAATCTCGGTCAGGTCCATGCAACTGCGTCACCATCTGGGTGCGCTGAACACCATTCCCTTTGGCGAGATCAAAGTGCTGACCAACTATTCGCGCGATTGGGTGATCATGAAGCTGCCGCTGCGCGTGACCTATGACACCGATGTCGAGAAGGTTCGCAAGTTGATCAAGAAATTGGGTCAGGAACTGTTGGCCGATCCCGTAATCGGAGACAATTTCATCCAACCGCTGAAGTCACAGGGCGTGATCGAGATGCAGGATTCAGCGATGATCATCCGGGTCAAGTTCATGACGAAACCCGGCGACCAGTGGCTGGTTCGCAAAAAGGTCTATCAGGACATTCGCGAGCTGTTCGCGCGAGAGGGGATCAAGTTTGCGCATCGCGAGGTCACTGTAAGATTGGCAGATGGCAAAGAGGCGGAAGACCTGACACCAAAACAGCGTGAGGCTGTGACAGGGGCTGTTCAGGCCGCAATTGACGAGGACTATCTGGACGATATCGGGCCGGATGGCGACGACCGGTAGAGAGTCCCGCCGCCGCTTTGTGTTGAGTCTCGGATGAGGTGCCCCGAAAGCGTGAGGTCAGTTGGAAACGAAGGGCCAGACCGGGTCAGATGTGCCCAGTTTCGACGCCGGTAAATCCCATTGCAGCACAGTTTCACCGAGGCTTAGCGCTGGTTTGAGGCGGTGCCCCGGTCCCCAGCCCGAGGCTTCTGTTGAAGGGGAGTAATCCGTGGGCATCGGGCGAATGGGCTCAGCCTCGACGTCGTCTTTGCCGAGAATCGCCAAAAGCTCGGCGGTGCGGGCAAGGGAAAGATGCGCATGCATGATGGAATTGCCCGACGCGGCCTCGGCCAATGCGGAAAGGACGGCGGCGGCCATCAGGTAGCCGGTTGCGTGGTCCAAAGCCTGAACCGGCAATGGCGTTGGTTTGTCTGCGTCAGCCCAACCCATGCCCGTATGCGCAATTCCCGCGCTCATCTGCACAAGGCTGTCAAAGCCGCGCCGGTTCGACCAGGGGCCTTGCCAGCCATAGGCATTCAGCGTCACCTCGACCCTGTTCGGTGCCAGCTCATCGCGCTTGGCGCGGGTCAGGCCAAGCGCGTCCAAAGCGCCGGGCCGGTACCCGTGCACGAATACATCGGCCTGGGACAAAAGCTCTTGCAGCCGTTCCATTCCATTGATCGATTTCAGATCGAGATAGGAGCAGTGTTTGCCTAGTGAAATGTCAGGGATCACACCGGGCTCGTCCCAAGCGGGCGGATCGATCCGCAAAACCTCGGCCCCGAAACCGGCCAATGTGCGGGTCGATACCGGACCCGCCAGAACGCGTGTCAGGTCAAGAACCCGCAGCCCGGCAAGAGGTCTTGCAGAAGTTGCTTGCGGCCTCTCGCGCAGCTTGACGTACCGCGGGCTTTGCCAACCAATCAGCGGGTCGCGCGATACAGCGCGGCCCTGCGGATGTTCAAGCCATTCGGTCCGGCTGCGCATAGCAGCGGCCACGCCGCCTTCGGCCACAATATCGGTTTCCAAATCGGATATGGCCCGGGTTCTGACGGCTTTTGCCACAGCTTCACGCTCTGGCAGCGTTCCAAGAACCTTCATCGCTGCCGCGCGATGGCGCGGCAGGTTGGTGTGCAACCTGATCCACCCATAAGAAGCCCTGTAATCCCCCGCGACCGAATCCCAAAGGTTCGGCATTTCCCAGCCATCAGGCTTGAAGGAATAGCCGAACCACAAGGATGCCAGCCGATGGTCGACGACGATCTCGGGTGCTTTCTGGGTCAGGTTCAGCGCCTGCATAAAGCGGGACATCTCTTGCCCAACGGCTGCAAAGCTGGCCGTCGCCAGTTCGGAAACGGCAAAAGCACTTGGCAGAGCGCCTGTGCCGACCCTGCGATATCGGTCGGCAGCCGGAAGGGTGGCAAGAAGGCTCATTGCTGATAAGGATCCAGGCTGTCGCGCAACCCGTCACCCAGGAAGTTGAAGGCCAGTACGATCACGATGATCGGCAGCATCGGGATTGCCGTCCAGGGATAGATCTCGATCGACGCGAGGTTTTGCGCGTCATTCAGCATCACTCCCCAGCTTACCGCTGGTGCACGAAGGCCCAGGCCAAGAAAGCTGAGCGCGGTTTCCCCAAGGATCATTGCCGGGATCGACAGGGTGGCAGATGCAATCAAATGAGACATGAAATTCGGCAACAAGTGCTTGCGGATCACCCGGCCCGAGCTTGCGCCCATCATTTCTGCGGCCCGCACGTATTCTTCCTCGCGCAGGGACAGGAACTTGGCACGGACCGAACGCGCCAGCCCGGGCCAGTCGAGGATACCGAGGATGATCGAAATGATGAAGAATACGGCAACCGGGCTCCAATTCGAAGGCACGGCGGCAGACAGTGCCAGCCACAGCGGCAATTCCGGCAGCGAGCGCAGGATTTCGATGACCCGGTTGATGACCCAGTCGATGCGCCCACCGAAATAACCCGCCATCGAACCGAACAGAATACCCAGAAAGAACGACACCGAAATACCGATCAGACCCACGGTCAGCGACAACTGCGCGCCATAGAGGATGCGGCTGAAGATATCGCGCCCCAACCTGTCGGAACCCCACAGGAACAAAGTGGCACCATCCGGCGCGCAGAAAAGATGCGTATCTGTCTTGATAAGACCTGCAAGTCGATATTCGGACCCTTCACAGAAGAACCGGATCGGGCGCGGGTCATCAGTGTCAGGGACGAACTTCCACTGGAAGGTTTCCAGATCCGCCTCGGCGACGATTGGAAAAACATGGGGGCCGATAAAAGCGCCGTCGTAAAACCAGTTCACGGATTGTGGTGGCGCGTACAGATGCTCTCCGTTCCGGTCATTCGGGCCATACGGCGCGATGAAACCGGCAAACGGCAGCATCAGGTAGCACAGCAGCAGGAAGATGCCCGAGATCAGGCCCAGCTTATGTGTGCGGAACTTGCGCCAGACCAACACCCAGTTGGGGGCATCCAGATCGGCGCGTTCCAGTTGCTGTATCGACGCCTGCGGATCAAAAGGCGCGTCATCGACGTAGCGATTGTCAGGACGTTCGGTCATGCTTCGCGGCCCTCATACCGTATGCGGGGATCCAGCATCACCAGCAGAATATCCGAGATCATCGTGCCGATAAGCGTCAGCAGCGCGACAAACATCAGGATAAACGCGGACAGGAATTGATCCTGCGTTTTCAGTGCTGTCAGCAAAGTCGGCCCGATGGTTTGCAAGCCCAGAACGACTGAAACCAGAACCGATCCTGACACCATTGATGGCAGAAGGTTACCGATGTCCGCAACGAACGGGTTGAATGCCACGCGCAACGGATATTTTGTTAGCATCCGCGACGGGGCCATGCCCTTGGCAATGGCCGTTTCCACATAGGGCTTCCCCAGTTCGTCGAGCATATTTGCCCGCAGGCGCTGCATCATCGCCGATGCGCCCGAGGTTCCGATGACAAAAGTCGGAACGATCAGGTGGATGAGAATGGATTTCATCTTGTCCCAACTCAGCGGCTGACCTTCGAATTGGGGGTCCATCAGACCGCCGATAGGCAGGTTGAAATACCGATGCCCGTAGTAGAACAAGATCAGGGCCAGCAGGAAGTTTGGGGTCGCCAGCCCCAGATAACCCACAAAGGCCGAGGTATAATCAATCCACGTCCGTGATCGCGCCGCAGCAATAACACCCAGGGGAAGGGCAACGGCATATACAAACAGGATCGCGGCAAGGTTGACGACGACCGTCAACCAAAGCGTGTCGCCTACAATCTCCGATACAGGCCGGTCGAACTCAAAGGACCAGCCGTAATTGCCTTGGATCAGACCTGAAAATCCGTGTGGTCCCGGCCAGAAGCCTATCCAGATCAGGTACTGTTCCCACATAGGGCGATCCAGAGCGTACTCGGCGCGCAGAAACTCGGCCTTGGCGACACCCGCTGACTGGCCCGAGGCCTGAAGCTCGGCAATCTGGTTGCTCAGGTAATCACCGGGCGGCAGGTTGATGATTATGAAGATCAGGACCGAGACCACCAACAATGTCAGCAGCATCGTGAAAAAGCGATACACCGCATAGCGCAGCATGACCATTTAGCTGCTCCTGCTTAGTCGGCGAAAAAGAACTCGTCCGGGCGGTGAACGCCGAAATGCGCACCGGGCTCCCATGCCCACATGGCCTGTTCCGGCACATTGCGCAGACGGTTCGACACGACAATGGGTTGGGGTGCTCCGTTCAGGATACCAATGGCATAAAGCTGATCGGCGTGGATTTTAAGCATTTCCGTCCAGATTTCCTTGCGTTCGTAGTCCGTTGTGGCGACCTCCCAGTTATGGGCCAGTTGCATCAGACGTTCTGCCTCGGGCATGTCGGGGGCTTCCCCGGCTTCACCACCTGTCTGGTAGAACTGGCCCCATTTTGGCCAGGCTAGGAATACCTGATCGGTGGGCGCCAGATAGGTTGGAGACGTGTGTGCCTGCGGGATGCCGTCATCCCATCCATACCAGACCGATGCCATCGAGTTGCCGGCAAACACCCGGTTGCGCAGGATATCGCGATCCAATGGGCGCATGACCAGCTTGACCCCGATCTCACGCCAGGTGTCGGTGACGATTTGCAAGGCGTTTTCAACCTCTTGCCGCTCACCAGCAGTTTCGATCACCAGTTCCATAGGACGGCCATCCGGTAACAGACGGACACCGTTCTTGTCGCGCTCGGTCAGGCCGACCTCATCCAGCAACGCATTGGCCTGGCCGACATCGTAACTGGCCCAGGCGGTGGCATTCCTTTCATCGTAAAAGGGCGAGGCAGGCAGAACCGACATTGCACCGGGGTGCGCAAGCTTGAAATACAAAGCCTGGTTGATTGTCTCGCGGTCGATGGCAAGGGAAAGGGCGCGCCGCACACGGACGTCACGCAACACTTCGCGCCAGGCGTCATCCTCGAAATTGAGGTTCGGATAGATCGCGATTTGCGATGCAACGCCGGTTTTCCACAGTAGTGTCTTGTAGCCGCCTTGCGCCTCGCCTTTTTTCAGGATGGAAGCGTCGCGGAAATCCAGGCCCCGACCTTGCAGGTCGCTTTCCCCTGCATTGGTTTTGGCGGCAACCAGACCGGGGGCAACGATCTCCATCTCGACCACATCGATATAGGGCAGCTGAACCCCTTTGCTGTCGATACGGTGGTAATAGGGGTTACGTACGAAATTGTGGCGGATTTTCTTGCCGGAACTTGCGTTCAGCCACGGTTGCAACGTGGGCAATTCGTGATTGTCGAACTTGTACAGGTTGTCGAGCTTGTTGTGCAGCGCGGCCCAGCTTTTGACGCGGGCATCGTCGACCAGAAAGGCAAGTTCCTCGGGGTCGGCATATTTCTCGTGATATCGTTTCAGGAACGCTGCGGGACGATAGATAAAGGGCGGTCTTGCCTGAGCCAGCGATTGTAGAAAACCCGGGTTAGGGTTCTCCCATTCGAAAATCACAGTGGTTTCATCCGGGAAGGTAACGGTGGGTGATTTGCCTTCGACTATCAGAAAATCCGGCGGGCCTGACGGGCTGAGCAATTTGTTGTTGGCAACGTCTTCCCACCAATAGCGGAAATCTTCCGACGTAAACGGAGAGCCGTCGGACCATTTGTGCCCTTCGCGCAGTTTCAGGGTGAACTTGCGGCCGTCTTCGTTTTCAAACGACGCCAGCAAATCGGGGATAATCTCGTAGTTCTGGTCGAAACCGACCAGCCGGGCATAGCCATAGACAACCATCTGGCGGATATCTTTGGAGCGCGTGATCATGGTGCGCAGGGTGCCGCCCTGTTTGCCAAACTCGCGCCCCTTTGCTGCCAGATCGACAATCAGCGGGTCCTTGGGCAGGCGCTCTTGAACGGGAGGAAGATTGCCCGCTTCTACTTCCGCGTTCCAGAACGCGCTTTCCTGCGGCGTCGGGATCGTCTCGGCCGTGGCGGGCAGCATCCCGATGAACGCCAGCGAAGCGGCCAGGATCAGGGGGCGAGTGGTCTTAAACATGGCAACGTACCTTATGGCCCGGTTCCAATTCCACCAATGAGGGTATCACGGTGTCCGAGAAACGAAAGGCTTCATCCCAACTGTCCGGCGCGCCGGCGCCCAAGGAAACCACTTGCAGGTCGATCGGGCGATTGATGTCGGGTTCGGGTTGAGCGGCAATCAGCGCTTTGGTGTAGGGGTGGCGCGGATTGTAGAAAAGAGTTTCGGGTGGTGCTTGCTCGACGATCAGGCCTCGACGCATCACGGCAACTTCGTCGGCGATCCGTGCAACAACGGCCAGATCGTGCGAGATGAACAGATAGGACAGATTCAGGCTGTCCTGTAGATTTTCCAACAGGGTCAGAATCTGCCCCTGTACCGATACATCCAGCGCCGAGGTGGGTTCGTCACACACGATGAGCTGCGGGTCGAGCATCATGGCGCGTGCTATCGACAGACGTTGCCGCTGCCCCCCCGAAAAGGCGTGTGGATAGCGTTTCAGCATGTCGGCTGTCAGGCCGACGCGCTGCAACATCTCGGCGGCCTTGTCGCGCTGCTCGGCGGTTGTTCCGATGCGGTGAATTTCCAGCGGCTCAGTCATCGCGTCCTGAATGCGCATCCGCGGGCTGAGCGAGCTATAGGGATCCTGAAACACCATCTGCGCATTGCGCTGAAACGCCGTGCGCTGGGCGCGGGTCATGTTGTGCACCGTGACGGGATCGGCATTCGGCGCGGTGCGAAACAGGACTTCTCCGCCGGGATCGGGCAGTTCCGCACCCAACGCGATCCGCGCGGCTGTCGTTTTACCTGATCCGCTTTCACCGACAATGGCCAGCGTCTTGCCACGTGCAAGATTCAGATCGACCCCTTTGCACGCATAGATTTCCTTGTCGGCCTGCCACCCTTTGCTGGACCGCATCGTGTAGGTCTTTGAGACGCCCTTCATCTGAAGGATCAGATCGTCGTCCGGCATCGGTATGCCCACAGCAGCCTGATCTGGAATTTCCGGCGCAGCATCAAACAGTTGTTTGGTATATGGATGCGCCGGGGAGGTCAGGATTGGTGCGGCCGGGCCAGCCTCCATGATGCGGCCCTTGTGCATGACCACAACCTGTTCGGCCATGTTGGCAACCACGCCCAGATCATGGGTCACCAGAATAAGCGCCATGCCAGTCTCGCGCTGCAATTCCTTGATCAGCCCCAGAACCTGAGCCTGAGTGGTCACATCCAGCGCGGTGGTTGGCTCGTCCGCGATCAGCAACTCGGGTTTGGATACCATGGCCATCGCAATCATGGCGCGTTGGCGCATTCCGCCCGACAGCTCGAACGGGTAGGAGTCATAGGCGCGCTGCGGATCTGGAAAGCCCACGCGCTCGAACTGCGTCAGGACCTTTTTGCGCGCCTCAGACTCGGAAAGCCCGCGATGCAGCCACAGGACTTCACTGACCTGATTCCCAATCTTGTGCAGAGGTGACAGTGATCGCATTGGTTCCTGAAAGATCATCGAAACGCGATTGCCACGAATGCCGCGCATTTCCCGTTCGGTGACCGCTGTCAGGTTACATGTGCCCTTGGAATCATTCAAAGTTATCGTGCCGCTGCGTATCTGGGCCGTTCGCGGCAGAATCCGCAAGACGGTCCGGCACGTGATGGTTTTTCCCGATCCCGATTCACCGACCAGCGCCAAGGTTTCCCCTGGTTTGACATCAAAGTTCACATCCGCGACCACGGAACTTCCCGCACCAAAGCCGATGCTGAGGTCTCTGACAGACAACAACGCTCTCATGCAGGTTTTCCAACCGTTTGGCCGCTTGGTGACATCGGTCGTTTCAACTCCCCGTGATTTTTTCGTCAGTGTCGCGCGGTTCCGCCTGTCTAGTCAAACCCGTTCTTGGGCTGAAATGTCGCGAAAATGTGAAACTTTGGGCTTCGTCGCTACACAAAGTCTTGAGAATTTGTCATCTAAGGCGGCGTCGGGGGCACCTATGCTTTCGATTGGTATCAAGGAGATATTTGCCAGTGTCCGAGAATCAAAGCCGTCTGGACTTGTTTATCGATCGTATGGTGTCGCAGCGCGCCTGCCTGGATCACGCGATTGCGCAAACGGCAGGCATGGCTGGCCCGGTGTTTGAACTGGGTCTGGGCAATGGGCGCACCTATCATCATCTTGTGCAGCATATCGATGGACGCCCTGTCTTTGTGTTCGAACGCGCGGTGGCTTCGCACCCTGATTCAACCCCGCCCGAGGATCGGGTGATCTTGGGGGATGTGCGCGAGACGCTGCCAGCGGCGGTCGACAGGTTTGGACCGACAGCAAGCCTGATCCATGCAGATCTTGGGGGGCATAATCGCGAAAAGAACGACATCTTTGCGCGGCTTGTTTCCCCGTTGATCGAGCCATTGCTGGCACCGGGTGGATTAATGGTATCAAGCGACCGGATGTATTTCGAGCGGCTGGAGGAAATGCCGTTGCCCGATTGTGCCGTCGAAGGGCGCTGTTTCATCTATCGGCGCTGATCAGAGAGAAGGGCCCCGCATGATATTCTACGATTGCTCTACGGCCCCAAACCCGCGCCGTGCCCGCATGTTCATCGCGGAAAAAGGGTTGGACATCGAAACGCACGAAATCTCGATTGCTGAGGGTGCGCAGTTGAGCGCGGAGTTTCGTGCGGTGAACCCCCGGGCCACAATCCCGGTTCTGGTTACGGATGACGGAGCAGTCTTGACCGAAAATCTTGGCATTGCCGCGTATCTTGAAGCGCGTTTCCCCGAACCGCCCTTGATGGGCCGTACCGCTGATGAAAAAGGGTTGGTCCTGATGTGGAACGCAATTGCCGAGCAGCAGGGCGGTGCGCCCATCGCTGAGGCTTTGCGCAACAGCCATCCGGCGTTCAAAGACCGTGCTATTCCCGGCCCGGTTAACCATGCGCAGATCCCCGAACTGGCGCAGCGTGGGCGCGAGCGGTTTGCGTCGTTTTTCGAGCTGCTGGAGGCGCGGCTGATGCAAAGCGCGTATGTCGCTGGCGATGTATTCACTCTGGCGGATATATCCACTTTTGTTTTTGTCGATTTCGCGCGCGTCATAAAGATGCGGATACCGGACGGCAATACGAACACGCAGGTCTGGTTTGAAAGCGTGAAAGCCCGCCCAAGCGCGCAGCTTTAGGTTTGCAAAGCAATAGGTAGAGTTCTCTCATTCCGCACTGTACAGAAATGTCTAGACAGAACTGAACAGTGCTACTAGCGTCTTCCAAGATTCTGTTCAGGGAGGTCGGGATGAAATCCCAATATCGCGTAGTGGTCATTGGTGGGGGCGTCGTTGGTGCCTCGGTTCTGTATCATCTGGCCAAATTCGGCTGGTCGGATGTGGTCATGCTGGAAAGGCGGCGGCTGGCTTCGGGATCGTCATGGCACGCGGCGGGCGGCATCCATGCCCTGAACGCGGATCCAAACATGGCCTCGTTGCAGGCCTACACAATCGACCTGCTGAGTGAGATCGAAAAAGAATCGGGCCAGAATATCGGTTTGCATATGACCGGTGGCCTGACTTTGGCCGGTACGCCTGAACGCTGGGAGTGGTTGCAGGCCAATTACCGCATCTTCCAGTCCATCGGTATTGACGACTGCGAGTTGCTGACCCCGCAAGAGGCACAGAGACGCTGCCCGATCATGTCAACCGACGGTGTTTTGGGCGCGATGTGGGCGGATCGCGAGGGGTATATCGATACAACAGGTACTGTTCAGGCTTATGCTACTGCGGCCAGGAAACGTGGTGCCGAATATTATGAGGAAACCAAGGTCGAGGAATTGATCCAAACGGCGGATGGCTGGCAGGTGGTGACCGATAAGGGCACGATCACCTGTGAACATGTGGTCAACGCGGCCGGACTCTGGGCCAAGCAGGTTGGGCGTATGGCCGGGATAGAGCTGCCAGTTTCACCGTTGAAGCACCACTATCTGATCACAGACACGGTGCCCGAAGTCGCGCAGGCAGATTTCGAGATGCCGATGACTGTGGACCTCGAAGGATTCACCTATATGCGGCAGGACCAGAAGGGCGTTCTGGTGGGGATCTACGAGGTCGATCACGAACACTGGGCGATGGATGGCGCGCCGTGGAACTATGGCGAGGAACTGTTTCAGGAACAGCTTGACCGGAT
The DNA here is from genome assembly GCF_056542125.1 of Ruegeria sp. AF1. Classification (NCBI taxonomy): domain Bacteria; kingdom Pseudomonadati; phylum Pseudomonadota; class Alphaproteobacteria; order Rhodobacterales; family Roseobacteraceae; genus Ruegeria; species Ruegeria sp. AF1. Next base: position 178,184 of record NZ_JBQFZG010000005.1, on the reverse strand, counting down.
CGAGAACGAGCTGACATTGGGCTTTGAGCGGTATCCGTCGATCCAGAACGTGGGCATCAAGACATGGGTCAATGGTGCGTTCACGTTCTCGCCGGATGGTAACCCGCTGGTTGGTCCGGTTCCGGGTAAACGAGGGTATTGGACGGCCTGTGCGGTCATGGCAGGGTTCCTGCAAGGTGGTGGCGTTGGGAAAACACTGGCCGAATGGATGATCCATGGCGAGCCCGAAGCCGATGCCTGGCCGATGGATGTGGCGCGCTATGGGGAATTCGCACAGAACAAGCGGTATATCCGTGAAACCACTGGCCAGTTCTATTCGCGCCGCTTCGTGATGACCTACCCGAACGAACAATTGCCTGCGGGTCGCCCGTTAAAGATGGCTCCGGCGCATGACGCGATGACTGAGGCCGGATGCAAATGGGGCGTCAGCTGGGATCTGGAGGTGCCGCTGTATTTCGCACCCAAAGGGTTCGAGGAAACGCCGACGCTCAAACGTTCGAACGCGCACGACATCGTGGCGGCTGAATGCAGAACCATCCGTGAGGGCGTGAGCCTGATGGATATCACGGGCTTTTCCCGCTTTGAGGTTTCCGGTCCCAATGCCAAAGCGTGGCTGGATAACGTTATGGCTTCGAAACTGCCCGCGCCGGGTCGTGCCAAACTGGCGCCGATGCTGGGCGAAGACGGGCGGCTCAAAGGCGATCTGACCGTGTTGAACTGGGGCGATGGCACCTGGTGGATCATGGGCAGCTATTACCTGCGCGCCTGGCATATGCGATGGTTCAACGATCATATGATGGATGGGGTCACCGTCCGCGACCTGGGAGAGGAGTATTGCGGGTTTGCCGTGGTCGGACCGAAATCGCAGGCGGTGGTCGAGAAACTGGCCGAACAGGATATCTCAAACCTGAAATTCATGGGCTGCGGTGATTTCGACATCGGCCTGGTCCGTGCCCGCGTGGCCCGCATGTCGGTGACCGGCGAAAAAGGGTATGAAATCAACTGTCGCTATGGCGATCACATCAAGCTGCGCCGCATTTTACTGGAAGAGGGTTCAGAAGAGGGAATCCGCGAGTGCGGTTTCAATGCGATGCTGTCAACGCGGCTTGAGAAAAGCTTTGGCATCTGGTCGGCAGAGTTCACGCAGGCTTACACACCCGGCATGACCGGCATGGATCGCTGGATCGACTGGGACAAGGAGTTCATCGGCAAGAAGGCCGCTTTGGCCGAACGGGATGGCAATGGCCCGGCGCAGGTACAGGTAACACTGGAAATCGATGCGTTGGACGCCGATGCCAGCGGGTATGAGCCGGTCTGGGCCAATGGCGAACGCGTGGGTTTTGTGACTTCAGGCGGTTATGGGCACCACATCGGCAAGTCGTTGGCGATGGCCTTGATTGACCGTGACAAGGTGGACCCGGGTACGGAACTGTCTGTCCATGTGGTGGGTGTGGAATGTCCGGCGCGAGTAATTGCGCCGTCGCCCTACGACCCTCAGGGCAAAGCGATGCGGGGCTGATCATGGCCGCTCCGGACCGACGACGCCGAAGGCGAGGGGGCGAGGCTGCCCCGCAGCCCAGCCGCGACGTGAACTATCGCCAGCTTAGGAACCCTTTCCCTTTGATGGAGGTGTTCCCGGCTGACCAGATCGCGGACATGCACGAGACAGCGTTGCGTACGCTCGAGGAGTTGGGTGTAAAGACCCTGCTTCCCGAGGCACGCAAGCTGTTCAAGCAAGGTGGCGCGCGCGTGGATGAAGACAGTGAAATGGTCTTTATCGGGCGCGAGATGGTTGAGGCTGCAGTTGCCTCGGCCCCCAAATCTGTCGCTTGTAGCGCCGGTTCGCGGCATCGTGATTTCACTCTGGAACTGGGTTCGCTGGTGTTTCAACCGGGGGCAGGCGCGCCGAACGCAACCGATCTGGAACGTGGCCGTCGCCCGGCGACAGGTCAGGATTATCTGGAGTTTCTGAAGCTCACCCATCATTTCGATGTGTTCCAGATGATCTCGCCTCAGGTTGAACCTCAGGATGTACCGACGCATCTGCGCCACTACTTCACGACACAGGCACAGATGGAACTGACCGACAAGTTCCCGTTCTTCTTCTCGCGCGGTACGCCGCAGGTCATGGATTGCTTTGAGATGCTGTCCACGGCGCGAGGTCTGTCGGATGATGAGTTCCGGGGCAACGCGCATTGTTACACGATCATCAACACAAACAGCCCGCGCACGTTGGACATTCCCATGGCGCAAGGCCTGATCGACTTCGCGCGCCACGGTCAGATGTCGATCATCACACCGTTCACCCTGATGGGGGCGATGGCGCCGATCACCGTGGCCGGGGCAATCACCCTGTCCCATGCCGAGACGCTGGCCGCGCTGACCTTGGCGCAGCTGGCCAGACCGGGCGCTCCGGTGTGTTACGGCACGTTCACCAGCAATGTGGACATGAAATCCGGTGCACCTGCATTCGGGACGCCCTCGCATTTTCAGGCATCACTGGCCGCAGGCCAACTGGCGCGTCACCTTGGCCTGCCCTGGCGGTCGGCGGCAGGGTCAGCGTCAAACAGCAACGACGTGCAAGCGGCGAATGAGAACCAGTTTGGCCTTTGGGGTTGCCTGATGGCCGGGGCGACTGTGATCATTCATTCCGCGGGCTGGCTGGAAGGAGGGTTGACCGTATCCTTCGAAAAGCTGGTCTGCGATGCCGAGGTGCTGAACATGGTGGCCGAGCTTTGCGCGGGCGCGCAGGCGGGGTCCGCCGAGATTGGCTTTGATACCGCTTTAAGTGAGGTCGCGCCTGGCGGTCATTTCTTTGCCTGCCCCCAGACGATGGAGCGCTACATCACCGAGTTCTATCAACCGCATGTCCATGACTACGCCAATTTCGGCACATGGACCGAACGCGGTTCAACAGATGCCAACCAACGTGCAACGGGGGTTTGGCAGGGTATCCTGAACGATTTCAAGGCCCCTGCCTTAGACAATGATCGTTTTGGTGCCTTGCAGGACTTTATCGCACGTCGCACCGCAGAGGGCGGGGCGCCACCGGAGAGTTGAATGAACAACAAACCTATCCTTCACCGCGATGATCCCGAGGCCGAGCCCCTGATCGGCAATGTCAAGGTCACCCGCGACGACTGGCTGAACGTGGCGATGGACGTGCTGATTTCGGACGGGGTGGACCAGATCAAGGTTCTTAACTTGGCCGAGCGGATGGCCGTGTCACGTTCATCCTTCTACTGGTACTTCAAGTCCAGACAGGAACTTTTGGATGCACTGCTGGCGCGGTGGCAGGCGACCAATACGGTTGCGCTTGTAAAACAGGCAGAAGCGCCGGCCGAAACGATAACGGGCGCGGTCTGCAATGTGCATCGTTGTGTCGTCAACACGGACTTGTTTGACACCGCATTGGATTTTGCCGTGCGCGACTGGGCGCGTAAATCGGGCAAAGTACGCCGTGCGCTGGACCAGTCAGACACACGGCGGCTTGAAGCTTTGCACGCGATGTTCGCCAGATACGGCTATTCCGAGATCGAGTCCGAAACACGTGCGCGCGTGCTGTATTACATGCAGATCGGATATGATCTGGCACAATTGAACGAACCCTTCGAGACGCGGATCTCGATGGTGCCGCATTACCTATACGCCTTTACGGGCGTTGAACCGAAACCCGAAGAAGTTGAAGAATTCAGCGCATATTCCCGGCGCTACTGGAAAGGAGACCCGACATGAGTCAACCAGACGCAATCATCATTGGCACAGGTGTGATCGGCGCGGCCATCGCGTTCGAAATGTCCAAGGCGGGCTGGAAAACCCTGTCTCTGGATCGCAACGCACAGGTTGGGCACGGTTCAACCGCCGGGTCCTGCGCGATCATCCGGATGCATTATTCCACCTTCGACGGAACGGCGTTTGCCTGGGAAGGCTATCATTACTGGCGCGACTGGGCTGACTATCTTGGACTGCCAGAGGGGGCCAATCTGGCTCAGTTCAGGGAAACCGGCTGCCTGGTCATGAAGACCGAGGCGAACGGGATGCTGGAAAAGCACATGCGCAATTCATCAGAACTGGATTGCCCGTTCGAAGAATGGTCGGGGGAAAAAGTGGTTGAACGCCTGCCGGTTTATTCGTTGGACAGCTTTGCCCCGGCGCGCCGCATGGATGACCCGGAATTCGGCCAGCCCAACGGGCGAAAGATGACGGGTGGAGTGTACTGGCCGCAGGCGGGATATGTCACCGACCCGGCCTTGTCGGCGCAAAACCTGATGGATGCTGCCAAACAGCACGGGGCCGAGGTCCGCACCAGTGCCGAAGTTATCGAGATCCTGACCGAAGATGGTCGCGTTTCCGGAGTCAAGCTGGCCTCGGGCGAAGAAATCCGCGCAAGGGTTGTCGTGAACGTGGCCGGGCCGGGCTCGGCTATCATCAATGGGATGGCAGGCGTTCTGGGCGACATGACCATCAAAACCCGCCCCCTGCGGCAAGAGGTCGTGCATGTCCCTGCCCCGGAGGGGTTCGACTTTGAAAACGACGGAACCATCGTCTCGGACAGCGACATCGCCTGCTATTGCCGCCCGGAACACGGCAATCACATCCTTGTGGGATCTGAGGACCCGGAATGCGATCCGCATCAATGGTGCGAGGATGATGTCACCTATAACCGAGAGTTCACGGACCAATGGACCACACAGGCCATGCGATACGCGCAGCGTGTACCCAGCCTTGGTATTCCATCAAAAACGCGGGGCGTGGTTGACCTTTACGATGCCTCTACTGACTGGATTCCGATCTATGACAAATCCAGCTTGCCGGGGTTTTACATGGCCTGCGGGTCCAGCGGGAACCAGTATAAGAATGCACCGATTGCGGGTAAAATGATGGCGGCACTGATCGCGTATTGCGAAGGCGGGGCGGATCACGACGCGGAACCGTTGCAATTCGAACTGCCTTATATCAAACGGATCATCGACGTGGGCTTTTACTCACGCAAGCGCCCGATCAATGAGGAAAGCAGCTTTTCGGTTCTGGGCTAGTCGGGTTTTTGCAACAATCAAAGTCGAGCGGGGCAGGTTTACAGCTTACCTCGCTATGACCGACCGAAGGATCGGCGCATAGCTTCCAGGCTGCGAAACGGACAGTATACCCTGATGTTAGTTACGTTGCCGCGAAGGTGACCCAGGCCCAGACCATCGCCACATAGGTCAGGTTGTGCAGGCACTGATCCAGCCCAGCCGCACGCCAGAATGCGGCCTGCGTGGGCTCAAGTTGTTTCTTGTCTGAATAGCTGGCTTTCACGAAATCGATATTGAAGTGAATAACCCATTCAAGCAATTCGACAATCAGGATAAACAACAGCGGCGCGCCGAAAGCGGCAAACACGATGACAGAGCCCGCAACATGAACTGCTGCGTGCTGCGCGCGTCCCAAGTGAAAATACTCGCCTCTGCCAGAGAGCATCTTCGGTGTCTGGAGGTAGTAGTCAGCGAACATATGCTTGATCTGTAAAAGGCAAAGCATAAGTAGCACTGCGCCAATACTGGCAGTCAAAAGAACCCTCCCGATATCGTTCAAAACTGACTTTAGGCAATAACACGGCCATGCGTAAATGAACTAGTTCACATAAGATAAAGAAAATTCTCAGGTGGGAAAAAAATTGCATAACGTGTCAGTATGGCAGTAAATTCAAACTGTTGAATTTGGGCGCACGGCGTCCGGGCCGTGTTATCGGCCAGCAGTAGGGGCAGGTTCCATAGAACGCACGATTTTCCGCTTTATCTGGAAATACTCCAAACGTGATCAGCTGATCCTGCTGGCTGTGACGGCGACGTTGTTTCCGTTGCTCTATCTTACGCTGGAGTTGCCCAAGCGTATCATCAACGACGCAATCGGTTCGACAACGGCCGAAGTGGATGTCTGGGGTTATACGCTTTCACAGACGAATTTCCTGATTATTTTGTGTTTTGCTTTCCTGGCTGCCGTGCTGGCGCACGGGCTGATGAAAATGCGCATCAACACCATGAAGGGTGTGCTGAGCGAACGCATGCTGCGACGGTTTCGGTATCAGCTGGTCAGCCGCGCGCTTCTTTTTCCGCAACCTTATTTCGAACGGGTCAGCCAGGGCGAAATGGTCTCGATGATCACGGCTGAAAGCGAACCGATGGGGGGGCTGATGGGCGATGCGATCAGCCAGCCGGTTCTGCAAGCCGGTCAGATGATCACCATCCTTTCTTTCCTGTTCTTGCAAAGCTTTTGGTTCGGGCTGGCCGCTGTCGCCCTGATCCCGGTACAGGCCTGGTTAATCCCCAAATTACAACGTCAGATCAACCTGTTGAACAAGAAACGCATTCAGGAAGTACGGGCGTTGGCTGCCCAGATCGGCGAAAACGCGGCAGGGGCGTCAACCCTACGCAGCAATGGCGGTTGGCGCTATCGCAGGGCTATGGTTTCTGATCAATTGGGGCGGCTTTTCACGATCCGCTTTGAGATTTACCAGAAGAAGTTCTTTATGAAGTTCATAAACAACTTCATCTCGCAGCTGACACCATTCATGTTCTACCTGATTGGTGGCCTTCTGGTGTTGCAGGGTTCGGTTTCGCTGGGGGCATTGGTTGCCGCGCTGGCGGCGTACAAGGATCTGAGCTCACCCTGGAAAGAGCTGTTGACCTATTACAACCAAACCCAGGACATGTCGTTGCGCTGGGAAATCGTCGTTGACCGTTTCGATCCGGCCGGATTGAAGGATGAAGTGCTGTTCGAGGGCGAACCAGCAGAGCGCCCCCACCTGAGCGGCGATATCGTGTTGAATCACGTTTCAGTTCGCGACATGGACGGAAATCAGGTGCTGGATGATCTGAATCTTACTTTTCCCGGTGGCAAGACGATTGGTATCGCCGCACCCAGCGAAGAGGATCGGCGCGCCATGGGTGAGCTGCTGACCCGCGAGATTTTGCCCGCTGCCGGCACGGTTCAGGTTGGGGATCTGAACCTGGCAGATCTGCATCAGGGCGTTGTGGCCGCGCGTATCGGGTACGCAACGTCCCGCCCGGTCATGTTTCAGGGAACGTTGGGTGACAACGTGATGATGCCGATGCGATTCAAACCCTTGGCTGAATCCTCAGACGACCCTGATTTTGCCGAGACTTTGCGGGCTGGAAACAGCATGGATCCGTTCAGGGTGGAATGGCTTGACCCGGCGCTGGCCGGGTTTGAAGACGCGACGGCGTTGCGCGACTGGTGGTTGCAGCTGATTGATGGAATGGGGTCCGGTGCAGCCTTGTTTCGGCGCGGTGCCGAACAAAGCTTTGTTGCGACCGAACACTGCGAACTGGCAAGGAAACTGGTCGAGCTGCGCCCGCTTGTTCGGCGGGCGGTCCATGACGCGGGTCTTGAGCAGCAGGCGCTGATATTCGACCGGAATGCTTACAACCCGGCGCTGCCTGTTGCCGAGAACCTGCTTTTTGCGACGCCCCGCGTGCCGGTGACGCAGGCGTTGCTTGCCCGGCAGAAGGTTTTCCTCATGCAGTTGCGAGAGCTGGGGCTGGATGAGACGCTGATCGCCCTGACCCGTGACGTGATCGAGATGCTGCGACAGATCTTCGGGTTCGACGGAACCGACCATCCGTTGTTCCGCAAGCTGGGTCTTGATGCAAAGACTTATGAGGCAGCTGTGGAGCTGGTTGAACAGACCCGCAAAGAGGGAACATCAGGGCTGGATGACGAACAGCTGGCCAGTATGTTGGCCGTGCCTTTCGTCGTCTCGGCTGAGCAGATTGGCCCGGCTTTCACGGATGAGCTGAAAGACCGCATTCTGGAACTGAGGCAGAGTCATTCGGATAAGCTGTTGGAAAGCCTGAAGGACGCATTTGTTCCGCTGGATCCGGAAGATTTCGCGCCTGGATTGACGGTCATGGAAAACGCGCTGTTCGGCAAGGTCAGCCAGATAGGCGGCGCGCGATCGGATGAGGCCCGCAAGGTCATTGTCGACGTGTTGGAGGAGAACGGTGCGCGTCCTTTGGTGGTCGAGCTGATTTATGACATTCCGGTTGCTTTGGGTGGGCAGAGCCTTCCGGCGGTTTTTGCCGAACCGCTGGCGTTTACCCGCGCGACAATCAAGAAGCCAGATATCCTGATCCTGGAGCAGGCATTGGCCAGTTACGACATGAAAACGCAGGTATCGGTTTACAAGAAGCTGCGCGAGTTGCTGCCGGATGCCACGGTGTTCTACCTCAATGACCAGTTCGAAAACCCGGACGTATTCGACATGTTCGTGGAAATCCGGCAAGGTCGTGTCGTCTCGGATGGAGGACCGGTAGACGTGGGAAAAGACAGCGCATCTTCAGCAGACCTGGCGCGGAAACTGCGCGCGCTGGAGCAGACCCCCTTGTTTTCGGGTCTGGACCGGAGGCAATTGCGCCTTCTGGCTTTTGGGGCGCAATGGTTCGATGCCAAGCCTGGGCAGGTGGTGTTCCTGAAAGATGATCAGCCCACCGATGGGGCTTATGTAGTGCTGGAGGGAGAGGCAGGCCTGTACCTGCCACAGGAAGATGGACCCGATCAGTTGATCACCACCGTGGGGCCGGGCGCATTGGTGGGTGAACTTGGTCTGATCCGCAAAGAACCACGCGCGCTGAGCATGATAGCCGAAACACAACTATCCTGCCTTAGGATCGGTGAGGAAGAATTCCTGGCCGTTGTGGAAAACGATGCGGCAACCGCGTTCAAGCTGATGCAGGTGATCGCCGGTTACGTGTCCAATTAGGCGTGATCAGCTGGCAGGCTCGCAGAACAGCTCGTACAGCAGACCGATCATCTGCGCTGCATTTCCATCGCTTAGCGAATAATAGATCGTTTTGCCATCTCTTCGGGTGGTGACAAATCCTTCCTCCCGCAGACGGGCCAACATTTGGCTGACGGCGGCTTGTCGCAATTGCAGCAAATCCTCAAGCTGGCCTACCGATTTCTCGCCATTCCCAAGGTGGCACAGGATCATCAGGCGCCCTTCATGCGCCAGTGTCTTGAGAAATGCAGCCGCGCGGGCAGCATTTTCTTTCATTTCTGATGGTGTGTCCGAGGTGTGTGCCTGAGGTTCGGTTTCTAGGAGTGTCACGTTTTGACCGTTGTGCCGTTAATCTTGGGTCAATATGCCTCAAACCCGTCTGTGTTGTCACCCCTCGGTTGCAGGGGCACCGCCCTGAAAAGCATTGCCATTAACGTAATCGCACGGCTCTTCCTGCATCTGCAAGTGCAAGCCGCGACCTTCATACGGGTGCGCGCGGGCCAGGTCTTCGTCGACATCGATCCCAAGTCCTGGCGCTGTCGGAGCGATCACGAAGCCGTCCTCTATCTGAATGGAACCTTTGATCAGCTGGTTGTGGAACGGTGTTTCAATGGTTTCCAGCAACAGCAGGTTCGGGATCGACGCGGCCAGGTGGATATTGGCGGCCCATTCGACCGGTCCAGCATAAAGATGTGGCGCCATCTGAGCATTGAATATCTCTGCTATAGCGGCGACTTTCTTCATCTCCCAGATTCCTCCGGCTCGCCCCAGCGCCGGTTGTAGGATTTCCGCAGCCCCGGCGCGCAGAACGGCTCCAAACTCGGCCTTGGTTGTCATGCGCTCTCCGGTGGCGATGGGGATACGGACGTTGCGGGCGACACGGGCCATGTCTTCGATCATATCAGGTGGCGTGGGTTCTTCGAACCATAGGGGCTGATATGGTTCCAGCGCCTGCCCCAGCCTAATGGCACCGGCCGTGTTGAACTGCCCGTGTGTGCCAAACAGCAGGTCGGCCTTGTCCCCTACGGCTTCGCGAATTGCCTTACAAAAGGCGACGGACATGGAAATGTCACTCATCGCGGGCATGTGGCCGCCATGGATTGTATAAGGGCCCGCCGGGTCGAATTTTACAGCGGTATAGCCGCGTCGCACCATTTCAGCGGCTGTTTCACCCGCTTGTTCGGGAGAGGTCCAGAAGTCGGTCAGATTGTGATGCGGCAAAGGGTAGAGGTAAGTGTAGGAGCGAATTCGCTCGTTCACCTTGCCGCCCAACAGGGCGTAAACCGGGCGGTCGCGATCCTTGCCCAGAATATCCCAACAGGCGATCTCCAACCCCGAGAATGCGCCCATCACCGTCAGGTCGGGGCGCTGCGTGAAGCCGCTGGAATAGGCACGGCGGAACATAAGCTCGATGTTTTCGGGGTTCTCGCCCAGCATGTGCCGTTCGAACACATCCCGGATGACGTGGCGCATCGCCTCGGGTCCGACGGACGAGGCATAGCATTCGCCCCAACCGGTTATGCCGGTGTCTGTCGTCAGTTTGACCAATATCCAGTATCGCCCCCCCCAACCCGGAGCGGGTGGGGCGGTGACGATGATGTCGAGATCCTGCAGTTTCATCTCAGTTCCTCCGAGCCGGGAGATCAGGTTCTGTCGAACAGGATCACGTTGCGCTTGGCAGATCCGGTTTTGGTATCGGCAATGGCCTCGTTGATCTGATCCAGCGACCAGCGGCCCGAGATCAGCTCGTCCAGTTTCAACCGACCCTGCTCGTAAAGGTCGATCATCCAGGGGATGTCCCGCTGAATAACCACATCACCCATTTTCGAGCCGACAACACCCTGGCCGAGGGCTGCCAGAACAACCGGTTCATAGCTGGCCATGCCGCCCGAATGCGGCATTCCGATCATGATGGCCTTACCGCCGCGGCCAAGATAACGCGGGGCCTGATCATAGGCGGCGATTGCGCCGACCGTAATCAGAACCGCATCGGCACCGCGTCCGCCAAGGGCTTTGAACGCTGCCTTCCAGGGTTCTTTCAGGCTGGCCAGCACGCCATGGGTCGCGCCGAACTCCTTCGCGATTTCCAGCTTTTCTTCAGTCATGTCGACGGCCACGATCCGTCGTGCTCCTGCGATCCGTGCGCCCTGAATGGCGTTCAGGCCAACACCACCCGCACCGATGACAACGACATCCTGACCCGGACGCAAATTGGCGGCGTTTACAGCAGCGCCGACCCCGGTGATCACCCCGCAAGACAGAAGGCTGGCCAGGTCTTTGGGCAGGCTTTCGGGTATCCTGACGATCTGCCGATGGCTCACCACAACTTTTTCGGCAAACGCGCCGCAGGCCATGGCCTGTTCCAGCGGATCGCCGTCAGCCGTTTTTAGCGGGCCTTTGACGGTGTCGTAAGGTGTTTCGCAATTTGTCGGGTGCCCTCCGGCACAGGTGGGGCAGGACCCGCACGCGCGGATCAGCGTCACAACTACAGGTTCGCCAATCCTGAAGTCCCCGGCGGCCTCTCCAACTGCGGAGATCACACCTGCGGCTTCGTGTCCGTAAACGGCGGGCAGGAACCCTCCCCAGGCACCTTCGGCATAGGATATATCTGAATGGCAGATGGCCACTGCATCCAGCGTCACTTCGACTTCGCCCGTGCCGGGGGGCGCCAGCTGAACCTCTTCGATAACCAGGGGTTCGCCGAATGCCCGGCAGACTGCGGCTTTGATTGTTTGCATGTTTTCCCTCATTCCCGTTGGCCCCACGGTGGCGTGGGAAAGCGTTGATCGCAAGGCGAAAACCGCCATGTAAGTGTCGTTGTTAAGCCACGACAGGCGGGGACCGGCGAAACAAAACGAACCCGGCCAGCATCAGCGCCAGTGCCAGCAGGAAAGGAGCACCCGGCAGGTACAGCGGTGTGTCGGGGCGAATGAATTGCGCAAATACGCTGGTCATGACCAGGGGCGAGATTACCATCGAAAGCGCGTGGAGCGCGGCGAGGACGCCCTGCAACTCCCCTTGCTGCGAATCTGGTGTCGCTTTGGACATCATTGCCTGAAGTGCCGGTGTGGTGATTGCCCCGATTGCGGTGATTGGGATGAACAAAAGCGCAATGAACCCGTTGGTCAGAAAGGCCAGAATTGCGAAACTAAGAATTTCAAAACCCATCCCGTAGATGATGGCACCCCGTTCGCCGCACAATCGGATTGCGGGGCGGATCAGACCGCCCTGCACAACGGCCATGCCGATCCCATAGACGCCCAGTGACAGGCCGATCATCTGAGGGGACCATCCGAACCGCTCGGTGGTGAAAAAGGACCAGATAGCGGGGTAGACGTAGATTGAGACCGAATACAGAAAGTAGACCCACAGCATAGGTCGGATACCGGGCAGTGCAGCAATGGCGCGCAGCGAATTCACCGGGTTGGCGCGGCGCAGGTTGAAGGCGCGCCGGGTCTTGTCGGTCACGGTTTCAGGCATCACGAAGCAGCCGATGGCAAAGATCAGTGCCACCAGACCTGCCGCAGCCCAAAACGGGGCACGGGTTCCATATTCGCTGAGCAACCCGCCGATCACTGGTCCGAGCACAAATCCGACGCCAAAGGCCGCCCCTAACAGGCCAAAGTTTGCGGCCTTGTCCTTGGGATCGGAAATATCCGCCATGAACGCGGCGGCGGTGGAATGCGTGGCTGCAGTAATACCGCCGACAATACGACCGGCCAGCAACAGCCAGATACTGCCCGCCACTGCCATAACCATATAATCAAGCGCCATGACGAACAGCGACAGCAGCAGCACAGTTCTGCGGCCATAGGCGTCGGACAGGTTTCCAAGGATTGGACCAAAGATGAATTGCATCGCCGCAAAAGCGGTACTCAGCACTCCACCCCAGATCGCCGCATTGGCAAGCGAACTGCCCTGCACATCAACAATCAGTTGCGGCATGATCGGCATAACCAGACCAATGCCCATTGCGTCGATCATGACGATGCTGAGGATGAAGAGTGATGGCAGGCGCATGGAACTCGGGCTGGTGATCTGTTCGTGGCACCCTAGGCACAGTCACCGAATGTGGGAAGACAGAGTTTTGCGTGCAGTCCGCCGCATCACTCAAATTTGCTTGCCAATTCGCTCAGCAATCCGGCCAGTTCCTGTGGATGCGAGAAAAACGGAGAATGCGAACTGTCGATGGTTCGCCGCAGGTCCTTCGGGATAAACGCGCACATGTCCGTCTGATATTCCGCGGGGATCGTTCGGTCATCTGTGGTGCGGATATAGGCCTTGGGCACTTCGTTGAAATTCGTGCCGACCGGCAGTGGTGTTTCCTGGGGGCGAATGGCCTGTGGGCACAGGCGCGCATAGGCGTAAGGCAGGATATCGTCAGGGCAATCGTGGTAGAACAGCTTTGGGATGGCATCTACCGACACGGTGTAAGACAGCCCGTCAGACGATTTGTCAATCGCGTGGGCAATTGTCTGCTGCGGGCCGCGTCTGCGCATTTCTGCCAGCGAAAGGCCATCGTGAGGCACGTAGGCGCACAGAAAGATCAGGGCGCGGATGGCGTCCGGTCGAGCTTCGGCGGCGGCGCTGATCGGATACCCGCCCCACGAGTGACCCACGACAATCGTATCGGGCGTACAGGCGTTCAGAACGGCATCGCGGCAATTTTCCAGCGTCACCTCGGACACCGGCGTTGGATCTGCACCATGGCTGGGCAAGTCGATGGCCCGGGCCGAATGTCCCAAAGCTTCCAGCGCGGGGATCAGGTCGCGCCAGCACCAGGCTCCGTGGCAGGAGCCGTGGACCAACAGGAAAGACGCCATCGCTGTTCTCCTTCAGATATGCCCGATATCGGTCAGAAACCGGGTCAGGATTGCTGCGTATTCTGCGGGTTTCTCGACGCAGGGCAAATGGCCAGCTCTGCGGATCAGTTCGAACCGCGATCCGGGGATCAGGTCGACAGTTTCGCGCACCAGATCGGGCGGGGTCGAGCCGTCCTCGCTTCCGGCGATGCCGAGCGTGGGAAGGCGCAGGCCGCTTGTGGGTGTATAGAAGTCGGTCCCGGCGACAGCAGCGCAACAGCCCAGATATCCGTCAAGCGGTTGGCTGATCATCATGTCGCGCCATGGCAGGTGGTTTTGCGCTGCGCGGAAATCACGGGAAAACCAGCGTTCCATCGTGGCGTCTGCCACCGCTTCAATCCTGCCGCGACGCACAGCGTCGATCCGATCCTGCCAGACTGCGGGTGTGGCGATTTTGGCAGCGGTGTTCGACAGAACCTGCGCACGTATCTGATCCATACGTTTGACGGCCAGCCCCTGTGCGATCATCCCGCCAATGGACAGGCCGACAAAAACGCAGTCGCGAACCTTCAGGTGATCCAGCAGCGACTCGGCATCGCGGATCAGGGCGCCCATAGAATAAGGCGCCGGTGGAACCGAGGATTGCCCATGCCCGCGTTTGTCATACCGGATGATACGCAACCCTTTGGGCAGGTGCAGTAACACGGCGTCCCATATGTGCAGGTTTGTTCCCAATGAGTTGGCAAAAACCAGTGGCGCGCCGTCCGCCGCACCATCGACACGGTAATTCAGTTTCACGTCGCCCAGATCAGCGATCATCATGACTCAGGTCCTTGCAGCCCCGGCGTTCCAGGTGCAACTTGCACAGGTTTGGGGTGCCTGTCAGGTCAGGAATTCCAACGCCCTGGAAAAAACATCCGGATCGACGTTACCACCCGATGTGACTACGATCACGTCGTCGCCCTCAATCTCGTCGCCCCGGAACAGGGCCGAGGCCAATGCGACTGCGCCGCCGGGCTCCAGCACGATCTTGAGGCGCAGGAAAGCAAGTGCCATGGCCCGCAGGGCCTCTTCTTCGGTCACCGAAATACCGGGCCCGCAAAGACGGTTTAGGATGGGAAAGGTGATGTCGCCGGGTTGCGGTGTCAGGATAGCATCGCAAATATTGCCTGATGCCGCGTTGTTGTTCTGAATCCGTCCCGTCGCCAGTGATCGTTTGACGTCATCGAACCCTTCCGGTTCGCACGGGCGTGCCCTTAGGTCGGGGGCGTGTTTTTCCAATGCCAGTGCAATGCCAGAGGTGAGGCCGCCACCGCCGCAACAGACCAGAACATCCGCCTGAGATAACCCAAGTTTCGCGGCCTGTCTGGCGATTTCCAAGCCGGTGGTACCTTGCCCGGCAATCACCTGAGGTTCGTCATATGGCCGGATCAGAGTCAGCCCGCGTTCGGCGGCGATGGTCTCCCCGATCTCTTCACGGCTTTCGTTTGCGCGGTCGTAAAGAACGACCTCACCTCCAAGCGCGCGGGTGTTTTCGATTTTCAGGTGTGGCGCGTCCGACGGCATGACAATGACAGAAGCAATACCGTGTTTCGCCGCCGCCATCGCAACGCCTTGTGCGTGATTGCCCGAAGAATATGCAATCACACCGCGCTGGCGTGTGTCTTCGTCCAGCGCGGATATGGCAGACCAAGCTCCCCGAAACTTGAAACTGCCCGTATGTTGCAGGCATTCCGGCTTGACCCAAATCCGGCGCCCGGCGATCGCGTCAAGAAATGGCGACGACAGAATTGGTGTCTCGCGGACATGTCCTTTAAGCCGTATGGCCGCGGCTTCGATCATTTCAAATGTGCTCATGCAGCGTTCTTCAATACCTTTTTGATGACATCCAGAGATTGCGGCTCATTCAAGAACGGAACATGCCCGCGATCCGGTACTTCGGCCGAGATCAGACCGGGATGCCGCCGGTGCATCTTAGCCAGTGTTTCTGCGCTCAGAACGTCCGAGTTTGCGCCCCTGATCGCGCCGCATGGAATATTGCGCAGCGCTTCAAAAAACAACCAATAGTCGGGTATAGCACCGCTCGCGGCCTGTTCCAGAAGCGCCTTGCGCAGGGCCGGATCATAGCGCAGCGCCAGCCCGTCCCTTTGTTGTTCGTATTGAATTTCGGCCTGTTTGCGCCAGATCTCCAGCGGAACCCTGGGAAATTGCGGCTCCATCATATGTTTCAGGGCGGCAGCAGCTTCGTCATGGGTTCTCGCGGTGGGTTGCGCGCCCACATAGGCCATGATCTTGGCGATGCCTGACGTCTCGATGACGGGCCCCACATCGTTTAGGATCACACCGACCAAACGTTCGGGGTGGCTTGCTGCCAGTGCCATGGCAATCAGCCCGCCCCGCGAGGTGCCCAGAATGACCGCTTTTTCGATGCCCAGAATATCCAGCAGTTCAATCGCGTCATGGGATTCACGAAAGATGTTGTAGTTCATGAAATCGGGATCGTAGTCCGAGCGGCCGCGCCCCCTGTAATCCATCGCAATCATGCGCAGTTCAGTGGCATGTGGTGCGAAATACGAAAAATCCCGGCTGTTCCTAGTCAATCCGGCCAGACACAAAAGCGGCGTGCCCGATCCATGGTCTTCGAAATAGATGCGCTTGCCGTCCGAAGTCGTAAAGTCTGACATCAAAGACCAGCCAGCTTGGGAATGGTGGTCAAATCAGACAGAACATGCGCTGGCGTCCACGGCAGCCGGTCCATTGGTTCCCCGATCCGATTGACCCAGACGGTGACAAAACCATAACCGCTGGCCCCCGCGGCATCCCAGCCGTTTGAACTGACGAACAAGACTTCGTCGCGGGCGCAGTCAAACCTGTTCTGAACCAGATCATAGACACGGGAATGGGGCTTGAAGACCCCAACGCTTTCGACCGACAGCACGTCATCCAGCACATCGCCGATCCCGGCGGACTGAACAGCACCGTCCAGCATGGGCGGTGATCCGTTGGACAGGATGGCAGTCTGCATCCCGCCATCCTTGAGGGTTTTCAACATGGCAGGAACTTCGGGATAGGCCTGCAACTCCCAATAAAGATCCAGCAAGCGTTGGCGCAGTTCAGGGTTGCCCTGCAGGCCTGCAGCTTCCAGCGCCCAGTCCAGCCCGTCCTGCGTGACATCCCAGAAGTCCGCATGCGCATCAGCCACTGCACGCAGCCACGTGTATTGCAATTGCTTCAGGCGCCAATGTCCCGCGACCTCGGGCCATTTGTCTTTCAGTGCTTCGAATCCAGGTTCGCTTGCCGCCTGCCGGGCGGCGGCCGCAACATCAAACAGTGTTCCGTAGGCGTCGAACACGCAGGTCGTGACTGCCATATGACCCTCCTTTGATTGCGCGCAGGTTGGCACAACACGGAATGGGGGGGAAGGGCCAAGGGTTTACAACTTTGTGTCAATCTCTAGGGTTGGCCGCTTAACCCCTAAAACGGCCGGAGGCCACTATGACCGAAATCAAGCAAGGCGACACGGTTCGCATCCATTACACAGGGACATTGCTGGATGGCAAAGTCTTTGACAGCTCGGATGGGCGCGATCCGTTGGAGTTCGTGGTTGGATCGGGTCAGATTATTCCCGGTCTGGACAGTGCCATGCCCGGTTTGTCCGCAGGTGACAAGAAACGGGTCGAGATTGCCTGTACCGACGCCTACGGCCCGATCAATCCTGCGATGCGTCAGGAAATCCCCCGTGAGGGTATTCCCGAGGATATTCCGCTAGATCCGGGCACTCAACTGCAGATGCAGACACCTGACGGTCAGGCCGTACCAGTGACAGTTGTGGACGCCAACGAAGCGACTGTAACTCTGGATGGGAATCATCCGTTGGCCGGACAGGATCTGGTGTTTGAGATTGAAGTCATCTCGATCAATTGAGACTTAGTTCGGGTTGGAAATCCTGCACGGACTTCAGCCGATCAAAGCTTCAACAGCTGCACGTACCTGTGGCTGGGTGAAAAAGACAAACACCAGCAGCAATGAAGTCAGCGCGAGCAGCAGCACTCTGGCCCGCTGGCTGAGGAAACCGGACTTTTTCCGGCTTTGCACTGATCGTGCGTTGTTTGCAATGATTTGATCTAGCTTGCTCATATCGAAGTCCTGCCGCCCAAAGATGGTGAAATCTTGGCGGCGGCAGGGAAAGATATGGTCACATGAAATCGGGTTGCGGCATGCCCAGAACGTGGAAACCACCGTCAACTCGGATGATTTCACCAGACGTGCAGGCACCCGCATCAGATGTCAGGTAAACTGCGGTCCCGCCAACAGCTTCCAGTGTGGCATTCGAACGCATCGGCGCATTCTGATCACAGAACTTGTATGTCCTGCGCGCTCCGCCAATGGCCGCACCGGCAAGGGTTTTCATCGGCCCAGGTGAGATTGCGTTCACGCGGATACCATCCGGGCCAAGGTCATTGGCCAGATAACGGGTCGCCGATTCCAGCGCAGCCTTGGCAACACCCATGACGTTGTAGTTCGGTACGACCCGGTTTGATCCCTGATAAGTCAGCGTCAGCAGCGAGCCCCCATTGTCCTTCATCATCGGATAGGCGCGGCGCGCCACCTCGATGAAAGAATAGGCCGACACGTCCATCGAGTGTTTGAAGTTCGCCCGCGTGGTATTCAGAAACCGGCCTGTCAGCTCGGACTTATCCGAATACGCAATGGCATGAACAACAAAGTCGATGGTGGGCCAACGCTGAGCCAGCTCACCAAAGGCGCGATCCAGTGACTCGTCGTCGGTCACATCGGCATCCACCATGAAATCACTGCCCAAGCTTTGAGCGAGAGGTTCCAACCGCTTGCCGAACGCTTCGCCCTGATAGGTGAAGGCCAGTTCTGCGCCTGCCTCGTGCATGGCCTTGGCAATGCCCCACGCGATTGAGCGGTCATTGGCCACGCCCATGATCAGGCCGCGTTTACCTTTGAGAAGATCCGACATCACTTTCACCCGTTATACTTAGACAGAATCATGGACCCGTTAGTGCCGCCAAAGCCGAAGCTGTTGGTCATGACACTGTCCAGTCCTGCGTTTTCAACCACTTCAGTTGCAATTTCACCGGGCAAGATGCCTTGGGCGAGTGTGTCGACATTGATCGACGGCGTAATGAAATCATTGTCCAGCATGAGTAAGCAGAAGATCGCCTCAAGCGCTCCTGCCGCGCCTTGCGCGTGGCCAGTCATTGATTTGGTCGAGGAAATCGGCGGTACATTGCCTTCACCGAAGATGCGGCGCACAGCCTCTACTTCGCCCACGTCACCGACAGGGGTCGAGGTCCCATGTGCATTGATATAGCCGACCTTGCGACCTTCGGGCAGTGTGTCCAGCGCCAGCCGCATCGCGCGCTCGCCGCCTTCACCTGAAGGGGCCACCATATCATGGCCATCCGAAGTGGCAGCATAGCCGGTGACTTCGGCATAAATCTTTGCGCCGCGGGCCAGAGCGTGCTCCAACTCTTCCAGAACGAGGATGCCGCCGCCACCGGAAATCACAAACCCGTCACGGTTTTCGTCAAACGCGCGCGAGGCTTTCTCGGGCGTGTCATTGTATTTCGACGACATCGCGCCCATCGCATCGAACAGACACGAAAGCGTCCAGTCCAGTTCTTCGCCGCCGCCAGCAAACATGACGTCCTGTTTGCCCAGCATGATCTGTTCGGCCGCGTTGCCGATGCAATGCAGCGAGGTCGAGCAGGCCGAGGTGATCGAATAGTTGATACCCTTGATCTTGAACGCGGTCGCCAGGTTTGCCGAAATTGTCGAGCACATACATTTTGGCACGGCGAACGGCCCTATCCGTTTGGTTGCACCGGTGCTCAGAACCGTCTGATGCGCGGTCAGCATCGCGCTTGTCGACGGGCCGCCGGATCCGGCCACCAAACCTGTACGCGGGTTGACTACCTGGTCCTCGGTCAGACCGGAATCTGCAATGGCCTGAGACATGGCGATATGAGCGTAAGCCGCGCCCGGACCCATGAAGCGCAGGGTGCGTTTGTCTACGTGTTCAGCCACGTCAATCTTGAGCGTTCCCGCGATCTGACTGCGAAACCCGTGTTCTGCCATCTGTTCGCTGGCTTCGATCCCGGATTTACCTGCTTTGAGCGAGGCCAGAACCTCTTGGGCATTATTCCCGATCGAAGACACTACCCCCAGACCGGTGACGACTACTCGACGCATGTGCGCACTCCTTATTTCGGGTCGTACAGGCTCAGGCCTCGGACAGAACGACCTTCATATCTTTGACATCATAGATCATCTCGCCATCGGCTTCGACGATTCCATCTGCCACACCCATGGTCAGGCGACGTGTCTGAATCGCTTTTTTGAAATCGATTTTATACGTTAGCATCTTGCGGTCCGGACGAACCATACCGGTCAGTTTCACTTCGCCCACGCCAACGGCCATGCCGCGCCCTTGCCATCCACGCCAACCCAGGTTGAAACCGGTCAGCTGCCATAGACCGTCAAGGCCAAGGCAACCCGGCATAATCGGGTTGCCTGGAAAATGGCAGTCAAAGAACCAAAGGTCAGGGGTGATATCGAACTCGGCCAGCACATGGCCTTTGCCGTGCAGGCCACCATCATCCGAGATGTCGGTGATCCGGTCCATCATCAGCATTGGCGGGGCGGGCAATTGTGCATTGCCGGGGCCAAATAATTCGCCGCGGGCGCATTTCAGCAGATCGTCTTTGTCAAAACTGCTCGGGAACTGGGCCATTCTTGCCGCCTCTCCTGCCGTGGGTCCGTTCGTAATATCTGGCCTCGTCTAGCACCCGTTTGCAAGGTCCTGCAAGAGCAGCGGCCACATCATGTTGTGTATACCGCGTTCTTTGCGAATGAATTTCATTTGAAATTGCCAACCATGCGCTCCTATATATAATGGAAGTCACTATGGGTATTGGATCAATGACACCGCAGAGCGGCGATATAGCTACAGGTTGGCTGGTGAACGCTGGCCTGCGTCCGACGCGTCAGCGTGTGGCGTTGGCCGAGCTTTTAGTGGGCGATGGCCGCCATCGTCACGTTACCGCCGAGAGCCTGTTTGAATCGGCCAAGGCGAATGGTGACGCTGTATCACTGGCGACGGTTTACAATACCCTGCGCGCGTTTTGCGACGCTGGCGTTCTGCAGGAAATCACTGTGGACGGGTCAAAAAGCTATTTCGACACGAACACGCATGATCACCCTCATTTTTATTGGGAAGACGAGGCACGCCTGAGTGATGCGCCATCGGACCAATTGGTGATCCAGCGCCTGCCCGAAGCGCCCGAAGGGGTCGAGATTGCCTCGGTTGACGTTGTCATTCGCCTGCGCAAAAAGTAGCGCCAACACCGCCGTTCAAACTCGCCAACAACAAACGTTCAACCTGATCAATGGTCGCGTCAGCGGGCCCTGTTCCGTGGCGCGCAAGAACAACGGATTCAGTTGCGTCCTGATTGCTGATCGGAACACTGACAAGACGTCTGTTGTCATAACTGACCGCGTTGAGCGGGCTGGTATAGCTGATCCCGATCCCTTCGCCATGGGCGGCAAGACTGCGCTGAATCTCGATCGATGCTGCCCTATGTGCGACAGTCGGGTGCAGACCGTTGCGCCGAAAGAGACTGAGGATGTGTTGTGCCGACCAGCCTTCTGTTGACAGGATCAACGGGTGAGCAGCCAAGTCAGCCAGTGAGACCGTGCCCGCTGTCGCCAATAGATGATCTGGGGGGATAAGGGCCTTTGGCCGACTGTCGAACAGTTTTGCTCGTGTGAACCCCGCATCCATTGTCAGCTCGTAAGTGATGGCAATATCGATCTGGCCATCAATCAATCTGTTCAGCAGCCCTTCGAAGGAGGCGGCAAAGTAAGTGATAGCGATGTTTGGAAAAGCATTGCGCAAATGGTGCAGGGCGGGTGCCAGCAGGAATGGGGCGAGGTCCGTAAAACACCCCAGTCTTAGACGTGTCGTGCCCGGCGATGGAGTTTCTGATGACTCGATTTGGGCTGCGTCTTTCAGAAGGGTCTCGGCCTGATCGATGAATTTTCGCCCCTGAGGCGTCAGCGCCATGGCCGAGCCTCGGCGGCGGATAAACAGCGGGTGTCCCAAATGTGCTTCGACACGCGTCAGGGCTGTGGACAGGGCCGGTTGCGATACATTCAGGTATTGTGCGGCTGCGGACAGGCTGCCGTGGCGCCCGACCGCGCAAACATATTCGTACTGACGCAGTGAAATGTATAACATAAAGTTAATTATAACTTCGAAAGATATGATTTGAACAGAACACTCCTTCAACGCAAAAGATTGGAAAACGAATGGAGACCCGGATGCCTCACCCGCTTGTAACTCAAGAGATGATCACAACGTATCAGGATGATGGCGTCGTTCTGATCAAAGGGCTGTTTGCAGATTATGTGGATCAACTGCGCGACGGCATTGCCGCGAATATGGCAGAGCCTGGCCCGTATGCATCAGAAAACAAGAAAGAGGGTCAAACGGGTCTGTTCTTTGACGATTATTGCAACTGGACCCGCATCCCGCAGTTCCGCGAGGTGATCGAAAACTCGCCCGCGGCCGAGGTCGCAGCGGACCTGATGCAGTCGAAAAGTGTTCAGGTGTTTCACGACCACGTATTGGTAAAAGAGCCCGGGACATCCATGGCCACGCCCTGGCATCAGGATGGCCCATATTACTTCGTTGAGGGTCAGCAAACCATCAGCTTCTGGTCTCCGCTGGATCCGGTCAGGCAGGCGACGTTGCGCTGTGTCGCGGGCTCTCACCGGTGGGAGAAAGAGGTGCTGCCAACCCGCTGGGTTTCTGAGGAAGGTTTTTTCCCGGATGAAGGCCAGTACATCCCCGTGCCGGACCCGGATGCCGAGGGCATGAAGGTCGTCGAATTCGAAATGGACCCCGGTGACGCCGTTGCCTTCAATTATCGCACCCTTCACGGTGCGCGAGGAAACCACTCGGACAGCCGTCGCCGCGCCTTTTCTCTGCGGCTGGTCGGCGATGACGCAAGTTATGTAGAGCGTCCAGGCAGAACCTCTCCACCGTTTCCCGGCCATGACATGACGCCGGGGCAGCGTCTGCGAGAAGACTGGTTTCCGGTCCTGTTTCAGCGCTGAGGCGCTTCAGAACCATTGGCCTGATTCGATCAGGCCCAGATCCAGCAGCTGCCGCGAGTGCCATTCAAAAGGCACGGAGTTGCGCCAGCTAAAACTTGGAATGTCAAAAGTCGACCCGGCATTTGTTTTGAGCGCCTTCGCGGCGCGGAAGGAACAGATAGCCGCTGTCACGTTGTGATGCCATGGGCAGGAATAGGTATTGTATTCCGGCTCATTGAACGTGTGGTCGGATTTCAGGATCAGGCCCTTTTGCGCCTTGAACAGGGCGATGCGGTCGATGCGACGGCGTTCATAGGGAATGTGATCCTCGAACCGCCAGCGCAAGCCACCTGACAGGTCCACCTGACGGTCCAGTGGTTGGCCATCAGGGTCGTGGCGTGATTGGGCATAGTAACCCGTTTTGTCGAACAAAGCCTGTTCGGGGGCGACACCGTTGGGAAAAGCGGTCAGGTCCTCGGCATAAAGGTCGATGACGTAGCTCAGCATCGCATTGCGGCGTTCTTCGCTGTGAAAGGCCAGCATTTCGCTAATGCTGCGCGTTTCGCAAAACGGAAAGAACAGGTATTCGGCGTTATAGCAGTAATACATCCAGATGCCGGGTGCGGCCTGAATTATTCTGTTCAGGGTATCGAAAACCACCGTTCGGGGAACGCATTTCAAGGTGACCCGATGCACTCGGTCGGTCAACGCGGGCTCTAGTCGGAACTCCTGAGGCATGAAGGCGATAACGGATTTGAACCCTAGCTTCAGATGGTGATGCAGAGTGCTTTCCAACTCGACCTCGTCCTCGGCAAAGACCATCGCAACGGGGCCTTGCGCCATTGCGGGCTGCCCGGCTTTCAGGAAATGGTCGAGGGAATCGTATTGCATCGGCTGTTTTCGGTTTTGTCTTGCTGGAAAGTTCCGCCAAATTCGGGTAATTGCGCCCGCATTGCAAGCGGCGTTCGAAGCAGATAGACGACGCCGGTCCAGCGAATGCAAAGGCCCGTCTCATGTCCGAACCGAAGAAGCTGTTTATCAAGACCTATGGCTGTCAGATGAATGTCTATGACAGCGAACGCATGTCCGAGGCGCTGGGCGGGCAGGGTTATGTTGAAACCCAGACCCCCGAAGATGCGGATATGATCCTGCTGAACACCTGCCACATCCGCGAGAAAGCGGCAGAGAAAGTGTATTCCGAACTGGGGCGCTTCAAGGGTCTGAAGGCCGAGAAGCCTGATTTGAAAATCGGCGTGGCGGGCTGTGTCGCTCAGGCTGAAGGCGAAGAGATCATGCGCCGCCAGCCGCTGGTTGATCTGGTGGTCGGTCCGCAAAGCTATCACCGCCTGCCCGAGATGGAGGCAAAGACCCGAGCGGGCGAAAAGGCGCTGGACACGGATTTCCCCGAAGAGGACAAGTTCGAAAAACTGAAAAACCGCCCCAAGGCCAAGCGCGGCCCGACGGCGTTTCTGACTGTTCAGGAGGGCTGTGATAAATTCTGCGCCTTCTGCGTGGTTCCTTATACGCGCGGTGCTGAAGTCAGCCGTCCAGCGGATCGCATCATCCGCGAAGCCAATGATCTGGTCGAGCGCGGGGTGCGCGAGATCACGTTGCTGGGCCAAAACGTCAACGCCTATCACGGTGCCGGGGCAAATGGTGACATTACACTTGCCGGCTTGATCTGGGAATTGAACAAGGTCGACGGGCTGGAACGCATCCGCTTTACGACCTCGCACCCGAACGACATGGCCGACGACCTGATCGAGGCGCATGGCACCTGTGACAAGCTGATGCCCTATCTACACTTGCCGGTTCAGTCGGGTTCGGACCGTATCCTCAAGCGGATGAACCGCAGCCATACGGCGGAAAGCTATCTGCGGCTGGTCGAACGCATTCGCGCGGCGCGGCCTGATATCGTGATGTCGGGAGACTTCATAGTTGGTTTCCCCGAAGAAACCGAAGATGATTTTCAGGCCACGATGGATTTGGTCGAAGAGGTCAAATACGGCTACGCCTATTCCTTCAAATACTCCACACGTCCGGGAACCCCAGCGGCTGAACGAGCCCAGGTTGATCCGGCAGTGTCAGATGAACGGTTGCAGCGGCTTCAGGCCTTGATCACGCGTCATCAGCGGGAAATTCAGGACGGTATGGTTGGACGCACAGTCCGCGTTCTTTTCGAGAAACCGGGGCGCCTGCCCGAACAGATGGTTGGAAAGTCCGAATACCTGCATTCGGTGCACGTAAAAGGACCAGAGATCGCCACGGGTGACTTGAGAGAGGTCCGGATCACTGCGTCGGGGGCGAATTCTCTGGCCGGTGAGTTGCTGTAGATCGGTGTTTACACCTCCCGGACACCATAGTTGGTGTTTGTTTCCAAAATTTACCCTTGATTTATTGCTTGGAACTATGCTCCGAGAGGAGCCATGGTTTTCGGGGCGCAAGGATTTGCGCCTGCAAATCGGCAATATGCCGGTCCCGGAAAACGGGATGAGGGAGGTACGAGTGACGACTTTCAATAGCTTTACGAGCCTGAGCAGGTTGAAAACGCTGACACTAACTGCCGCTGTTACACTGATTGCCAGCGCATCCATTGCCGGTGATTTGAAAGGTGAGATAAGCGATCCGGAAGTGGTCAGCCCGAAAAGATTCAGCAGCGATGTCAGTGCTTTTTATCTGGGGCTTACTGGTGGTTATGGCGCTGGTGGGGACGATCGATTTGGCCTGACAACACCCGGCGGACAGTTTGATATCGGTGATCAGGATTTGTCGGGAGCATACGGGGGGGTCCGGGGCGGCTGGCGTGGCATTTTACCTGCAAGGGAAGGGCGCGACTATGTCTACGGCTTCGAAATCGGGTATGAATTCGGATCTCTTGACGACACTGTCAGCAGGCGGATCGGCAGCGTCAATGTGCAGGGCGGAACAAAGATATCGGATGTTCTGGCAGTCCGATTTCGCAATGGTCTGACGAACCGCAGCGGACGAATTCTGTATTTTTTTAGCGTCGGATATCTGTGGGGCGATGTGGAAACAACCAACAGTATTGCATCGGCCACCTCGGTTCAGAATTTCCCGGTGTCAGATCGGCGGAACGGCTATTCGGCAAGCATAGGGGCCGAGCATAGGTTGTCCGACAATTGGTCGATTACGGGCGAATATGAATATGTCCAGTTCCAATCAAAAGACATCCAGTTCAGTTCTGGCTTCTCCACAAAGTCCACACCAAAATACAGCGGATTAAGATTCGGGCTGAATTACACCTTCTGATGTTCATCCAATCGGCAACCAATCACCGTTAAATCGGCTGTTATGACATCTCAGCATTTATTTTTTAAACTGTGGCTTGCGCCTACCAAGATTTGTTGTCTACGCTCGGGGTGAACAGCCAAGACAGGAGAGCGGATTGGCCATCGGTGCCCTGACCCCACCGCAAGATGAAATGCCCCAACACGAGGCGTTCGTAGAATTTCCCGACAACCGATTGCTGATTGACCTGTGCGGTGAATATGACCGCAATCTGGCTGAGATCGAAACCAAGCTTTCGGTCCAGATTGTACGCCGCGGCAATCAGCTTGTTGTGATGGGCGATGAAGATGCTCAGAAACAGGCGGTTGAGGTGCTTCAATCGCTTTACACTCGGCTTGAAGGTGGGCGCGAGGTTGAGGCCGCAGACGTCGATCGCGAGTTGCGGATGGGTGTTTCGGAACAGGGAACCGGTAGCCGCGATGGCGATCAGCTTGAGATGTTCAAGGGCGGTTCGGTCGAGATCAAAACCCGCAAGAAGTTGGTTGAACCGCGCACCGACGCCCAGAAAGCCTATGTCCAGTCACTGTTCAAGAATGAGCTGGCCTTTGGAATTGGTCCGGCGGGGACGGGTAAGACCTATCTGGCGGTGGCGGTCGGGGTTTCGATGTTCATCGGCGGGCATGTGGACCGAATCATCCTGAGCCGTCCGGCGGTCGAGGCGGGCGAAAAACTGGGCTATCTGCCGGGTGACATGAAGGACAAGGTCGACCCTTACATGCAGCCGCTTTATGACGCGCTGAACGATTTTCTGCCCGGAAAACAGTTGGCCAAGCTGATCGAAGAAAAACGAATCGAAATCGCTCCGCTGGCCTTTATGCGCGGTCGTACGCTGGCCAACGCATTTGTGGTTCTGGATGAAGCGCAAAACGCCACCACGATGCAGATGAAGATGTTCCTGACCCGTCTGGGCGAAGGAAGCCGCATGGTCATAACTGGTGACCGGTCACAGGTCGATTTGCCGCGTGGCGTTCAATCGGGCTTGGCGGATGCTGAGAGGTTGTTGAAAACAATCCCGAATATCAGCTTCAACTACTTCACCTCGAAAGACGTGGTGCGTCACCCGCTTGTCGCTGCGATCATCGAGGCGTATGAGGCCGATGCGGGCCGTGAAACCACGTGAACACATAGCCCGCTAACGAGGCTGTTGCGCGGTAAGATGACCCTGGAACTCATTTTCGAAGACGAAAGGTGGCAAGATCTTGAGGTCTTGTCACAAAAGGCGATTAACGCCGTTCTGACCCATTGCGGATTGGCCCCGGAGCAGTGCGAAGTCAGTATATTGGGATGCAACGATGCGCGGATTTCAGAACTGAACGCTGAATTTCGCGGTAAACCGACGCCCACCAATGTGCTGAGCTGGCCTGCGGAAGACCTAGCTCCGGATGAGCCAGGGCAATCACCACGCCTGCCAGAGCCGGATTTTACCGGCGAGATTGTTCTGGGCGATATTGCGATTTCCTATGACACCTGTGCCCGCGAGGCGGCCGAGGCCAACAAGGCAATGAGTGACCATGTGACCCATTTGCTTGTTCACGGAACGTTGCATTTGCTGGGTTATGATCACATTCGTGACCCCGATGCCACCTTGATGGAAGGGATTGAGGTCAAGATACTTGGCAAATTGGGTATTGATGACCCATATAAGGTATAATGTGGGTTCAAGACCCGATCAGTTGGAACAAGGTAATGGGCGATATAGAAGGCAGTTCTAGGGCGGCGCAAAGCGCGCAACCTCAGGACAGCAGTACTGAAACGGAAGAGAAAACCGGTCTGTTTTCTCGAATCCTCGAAGTGTTTTCGAGCGATGATACTCAACCGGACCAGACGGTGAACGGACAAAACGCGGCTGTGGCGCAGCCACGCGGGATGATTAACCTGCGCCGGATGCGCGTTGAGGATGTTGCCATCCCTACCGCTGAAATCGTCTCGGTACCTTCAACGATCACAAAAGATGAACTGGCGGATGTTTTCCGGAGCAGTGGTATGTCAAGGATTCCTGTCTATGAGGGAACCTTGGATACACCGCTTGGTTTTGTTCATCTCAAGGATTTTGCCCTGACCCACGGTTTCAACGGTGGCGGCAAAGAGTTTGATCTGACCTCGATGCTGCGGACGCTATTGTTCGTGCCGCCATCCATGCCAATCGGCGTCTTGTTGACCAAGATGCAAACCGAGCGGCGTCACATGGCATTGGTGATTGATGAATATGGCGGCGTTGATGGACTGCTCACGATCGAAGACCTGATCGAGCAGGTCGTCGGCGAAATCGCTGACGAGCACGATGCGGATGAAGACCAGCTTTGGGTGCAGGAAAAGCCCGGATGTTATGTGGTGCAGGCGCGTGTGCCGCTCGAAGATTTCGAGGCCGAGATTGGCCGGTCTCTGACCAGTCATGAAGACGTCGACGAAGAGGAAATCGATACTCTGGGCGGGCTTGTGTTTATGCTCTCCGGCCGCGTTCCGGCGCGGGGTGAAGTTGTCATTCATCCAGAGGGTCCGGAATTCGAAGTGATCGAAGCCGATCCACGCCGTATCAAACGGCTGCGCGTCATGCTGCCGGACGTTGCTGCATGACCCCAGTACGGGGCTGGCCATTATCGTTGAGATTGTTGGCCGGTGCCGCCCTTGGCGGGGTAGGCGCGTTTGGTCAGGCACCTCATCTGTATTGGGGCGCAACCGTTTTGGTTCTTGTCCTGATTGTCCCGATCTTCCTTGCCAGCGAAACCCGAGGCCGGGCGGCATGGGTCGGCTGGGCCTTCGCGACCGGCTATTTTGCCCATGCCCTCGGCTGGATCATTGAGCCGTTTCAGGTAGATGCTGAACGCCATGCCTGGATGGCCCCGTTTGCGTTGGTGTTCATGGCGGGCGGGCTGGCCTTGTTCTGGGCCTCTGCATTCGGCCTGTCGCGCAGAATTGGTGCCACGCCAGTTCGTCAAGGCATATTACTGGTTGCAGTTTTGTCCCTGGCCGAAGTGGCGCGGGGATATGTGTTGACCGGCTTTCCATGGGCTGGGGTCGCGCAAATCTGGGTGGACACGCCAGTGGCGCAGATGCTGTCTCTGGTCGGGCCGTATGGGTTGAATGTGCTGACCTTTGCCGCAACATTCCTAATTGGCGCGGCATTGGTGCAGGACAAACCCTTGGACGGTTTGGTGCGGACTCTGAGTTTTACCGGCGTTATGGCAGCGATGGCGATTGCCTACGGGTCGACGCGACCCGTCGTTCAGGGTAGTTCGCATCTGGTTCGCGTGATCCAGCCGAATGCCCCTCAGCATCAAAAATGGGATCCGGCATATGCGCCTTTGTTTTTTGCGCGTCAGGTTGAGTATACTGCAGCCTCTCCTAGACCTGACCTGATTGTTTGGCCCGAGACCGCGGTTCCCGCATGGTTGGGCAGCGCACAACCGTTTCTGTCGACTATTGCGGATGCCGCGCAGGGTGCGCCGGTGATACTGGGGATTCAGCGCGCAGAAGGTCCGAGGATTTTCAACTCGCTGATCTATCTGGATGAAACCGGGCGTCTGGCAGGGGTGTATGACAAACACCATCTGGCGCCATTCGGCGAATATGTCCCCTTGGGTGATCTGATGGGGCGTTTCGGGATCAGTGGTCTGGCAACTACAACCGGGCACGGGTTCAGCGCGGGGCCGGGCCCTGCCCTGTTGGACCTCGGCAAGCTGGGAAAGGCGTTGCCACTGATTTGCTACGAAGCCGTCTTCCCGCAAGATGTGAACGGTGCGCCGGGTCGGGCTGATTTCTTGCTGCAAATCACAAATGACGCCTGGTTTGGAACTCGGTCGGGACCGTTTCAACACCTGGTGCAAGCCCGGATGAGGGCAATTGAGCAGGGCTTGCCGATGATCCGTTCGGCCAATACCGGTATATCGGCCATGATTGACCCATTGGGTCGTTTGACTGCGTCGTTGGCTCTGGGTGAGGCTGGATATGTGGACGCCGTGCTGCCGCAACCACACCGTCGCACGACTTATGCACGTATCGGGGACAGTCCGATCGTTGTTGTCTTACTGTTTATTCTGGCAATGGCGCTGTTTGGTACCCGCGGCAACCGGGCAATTAGAGATTGACCCCAACTTTGGGCAAGCGTATGCGTCTGTGGTCTGCCACAACGGCTTCCTGGCGTGGCGGAGAAACCTTAATGGAGCACATTTATGTCCCGACAGAACTATACTTTTACTTCGGAATCCGTTTCTGAAGGGCATCCGGATAAGGTCTGTGACCGTATCTCAGATGCTGTCCTTGATGCATTTCTGAATGAAGAGCCTGAAGCGCGCGTGGCCTGCGAAACCTTTGCCACGACCAACCGCATCGTTATCGGTGGCGAAGTTGGTCTGTCGGACAAGGACAAACTGCACGACTACATGGGCCGCATCGAAGAGATCGCGCGCGAGTGCGTGAAAGATATCGGATATGAGCAGGACAAATTCCACCACGAAACCGTCGAGGTTACAAACCTTCTGCACGAACAATCCGCCCATATCGCGCAGGGCGTGGATGCCGCGGACAACAAGGACGAAGGCGCTGGCGACCAGGGCATCATGTTCGGCTTCGCGACAACCGAGACGCCTGCGCTTATGCCGGCACCGATCCAGTATTCGCACGCAATCCTGCGGCGTCTGGCCGAAGTGCGCAAGAACGGCACCGAGCCTGCACTGGGGCCGGATGCGAAATCTCAATTGTCGGTCGTTTATCAAAACGGCAAACCGGTCGGCGTCAGTTCGATCGTTCTGTCGACGCAGCATCTGGACGAGGCGCTGACGTCGGATGACATCCGCGCCATCGTTGAACCTTATATCCGTGAAACTCTGCCCGAAGGCTGGTTGTCGGCTGATACCGAATGGCACGTCAACCCGACCGGAAAATTCGTTATTGGCGGGCCGGATGGCGACGCTGGTCTGACCGGTCGTAAGATCATCGTGGATACCTATGGTGGCGCAGCCCCGCATGGTGGCGGCGCATTCTCGGGCAAAGACCCGACCAAGGTTGACCGTTCGGCGGCCTATGCCGCGCGCTATCTGGCGAAAAACGTCGTAGCCGCCGGTATGGCCGAGCGCTGCACCATTCAGTTGAGCTATGCCATTGGCGTATCGAAGCCGCTGTCGATCTATGCAGACACGCATGGCACGGGCCAGATCGACGATGCTGCTATCGAAAAAGCAGTTGGTGAGGTCATGGATCTAACACCCCGCGGCATTCGTCAGCACCTTCAGCTGAACAAGCCGATCTACCAGCGTACAGCGGCTTACGGTCACTTTGGCCGCGAACCGGATGCGGATGGCGGTTTTAGCTGGGAACGCACTGATCTGGTCGACGCGCTGAAATCCGCAGTTTGATCTGAAAAATCCAAAGCGCGCCTTCAGGGGCGCGCTTTTTTTGGGGCGGTGCACGCCCTTGCAACGTACTCCACTGCGCAGTATGGCCACCGCCATGAGCACAGAGACCCCACAACGCCCGCGCAGAAACTTTTATGGCCGCTTCAAGGGCAAGACCCTGAAGCCCAGTCAAAAGACCTATCTGAACGAAGATCTGGCCGCCTTGTCGCCCGGCGCCGTGGACTGGGCCTCGAATCCCGAACGCAAGCCACTGGACCTGAACGATCTGTTCGGCGGCAAGCCGGTCTGGTTGGAAATTGGCTTCGGAGGTGGTGAGCATCTGGTGCACCAGGCGCAAAACAATCCTGACATTGGCATCATCGGGGCCGAGCCATACATCAACGGTGTTGCCATGCTGCTGGGCAGAATCCGTCAGGCAGGTGTTGAAAACCTTGCCGTGCACCCCGGCGATGTGCGCGATCTGTTCGACGTGCTGCCAGAGGCCAGCATTTCGCGCGCGTTCCTTCTCTATCCCGACCCATGGCCCAAAACGCGGCATCATCGCCGTCGATTTGTAACCCAGGAACATCTTGAACCGCTGGCGAAAGTGCTGAAACCCGGGGCGATCTTCCGGGTTGCAACTGACATTCCCGATTATGTGCGTCAGACCTTGGAAGAGGTTCCGCGCGCCGGGTTTGAATGGCTGGCCGAACGCCCTTCTGACTGGCGCGAGCCGTGGGGCGACTGGATCTCCACGCGATACGAACAGAAGGCGCTGCGCGAGGGTCGGACACCTCACTACCTGACCTTCCGACGCAAAGGCTGATTGCCGCTGGACCAACGGGCGTCAATTCGCTAATCGGCTTGAGCACTGATAGCGCAAAAGGAGCCCTCATGTCCGGACACGGCACGCCCATCCCGATGACCTCGCATCCCTGCGGCCCGCTGACCGGCACGGCCGAGGTGCCCGGCGACAAGTCGATTTCGCACCGGTCGCTGATCCTTGGTGCGATGGCCGTGGGTGAAACCAGGATTTCGGGTTTGCTGGAAGGCGAAGACGTACTGGATACCGCAAAGGCGATGCGTGCCTTCGGCGCTGAGGTCACAGAGCACGGAAACGGGGAATGGACAGTGCACGGCGTGGGTGTCGGTGGCTTCGCCGAACCGGGTCAGGTGATCGACTGTGGCAACTCGGGAACCGGTGTGCGGCTGATCATGGGGGCGATGGCGACCTCTCCGATCACGGCGACCTTTACCGGTGATGCCAGTCTGAACAAACGCCCCATGGCGCGGGTGACTGACCCTCTGGCCTTGTTTGGGGCACAATCGGTTGGGCGATCCGGCGGGCGCTTGCCGATGACCATCGTCGGCGCTGCGGACCCGACCCCTGTGCGATACGAAGTTCCTGTGCCGTCGGCGCAGGTGAAATCCGCCGTACTTTTGGCGGGTCTGAATGCCCCCGGAAAGACCGTTGTGATCGAGAAAGAGGCTACGCGTGACCATTCCGAACGGATGCTGGCTGGATTTGGTGCCGAAATCACGGTCGAGGATACCGACGAGGGCCGTGTTATCACTCTGACCGGTCGCCCGGAGCTGAAGCCACAGGTCATCGCTGTACCGCGCGATCCGTCCAGCGCGGCTTTTCCGGTTTGCGCGGCATTGATCACACCGGGATCGGATGTTTTGGTGCCGGGGATCGGTTTGAACCCCACACGCGCGGGCCTTTTTACAACCTTGCGCGAGATGGGCGCTGATCTGACCTATGAAAACGAACGCGAAGAAGGGGGCGAGCCGGTTGCCGATTTGCGCGCCAAGTACTCGCCCAACATGAAAGGCATCGACGTTCCTTCCGAGCGTGCCGCCTCGATGATTGATGAATACCCGGTTCTGTCTGTGGTGGCTGCAAATGCCACAGGCACAACGATGATGGGCGGCGTGAAAGAGCTGCGCGTGAAGGAAAGCGACCGGATTGACGCCATGGCCCGTGGCCTGCGCGCCAACGGGGTGACAGTCGCTGAAGGCGACGACTGGTGGTCGGTTGAAGGGCTGGGCATCGGCAACGTTCCGGGCGGCGGCACCTGCGAAAGCTTTCTGGATCACCGCATTGCCATGTCGTTCATGGTGATGGGTATGGGGGCGCAGAATCCCGTAAGCGTGGATGATGGTGGCCCGATTGCAACGTCGTTCCCGATCTTTGAACCACTGATGGCGTCGCTGGGCGCAAAGGTACAGCGCACGTGAGTTTCACGGTTGCCATTGACGGACCAGCGGCTGCGGGCAAGGGCACGATATCCAAGGCTGTGGCGGCGCATTTCGGCTTTGCCCATCTGGACACGGGCTTGCTGTATCGCGCTGTCGGAAGGCGGACCCTGGAAGGGGTTGACGCGCTTGAGGCCGCACAGGCCCTGACAGCGGAAGAACTTGAACAAGGCGACCTGCGCACCGCCGAGATTGCGCAGGCAGCTTCCAAAGTGGCGGTTCTTCCGGAAGTTCGTGCGGCCTTGGTCAATTTTCAGCGCGCTTTTTCCCGCAGGGCAGGTGGGGCCGTTCTGGACGGTCGTGATATCGGCACGGTGATTTGTCCGAATGCCGAAGTGAAGCTGTTTGTAACAGCCAGTGCTGAAGTGCGCGCCGAGCGACGCTTCCTGGAGCTAAGTGCAAAAGGCGCTGACGTAACCCGTGAACAGGTTCTGGCAGATGTCAGAGAACGGGATGCGCGAGATGCTGAGCGCAGCACCGCTCCGATGAAACCAGCTGAGGATGCCGTGCGGTTGGACACCACCGATTTGAGTATCGAGGCGGCGTTGGCCAAAGCCCTTGAGGTGATCAACGCAAAACTGCCCGCGACGCGTTAACGCCGCAGGCAAACGGGGCAGGTCTTACAGCTCGCCCACGGCGACGGTTTTGATATTCGCCCATTGGTCATCCGCCGTCTTTGCGGTGGCGACAACGTCCTTCAAAAAGGCTGCCCGGGTTTCCGCGTTCAGGAACAGAAACAGTTTTCCGTCTGCGACAAGGTATTGATCCGGGTCACCGTCAAACTTCTTGCCGACCGATACGCCGAATGAACAGAAGCCACCATGCTGCGGCAGGTATGCAGCAGGGTTTGCCTCGAACGCTTCACGGTTCGCGGCGGACGTGAAATAATAGGAGGCTCCGTCATAAGTTGACGAGTGAGTGGCGAAGCCTTCGACCGGGTTGCCATCATTGACCAATGCAACCAGATCAACGCCATGTGCGGCCAGTGGCGCACCAGCGGCTGAAATGCCGTTGGACACGTTGATTTCGTCAGCGGCAAAGGCCGGGGTGGACAGGGCAATTGCAGTCGCCATGGCGGCAAAGATGAGAGATTTCATAATATTTTCCTTTTGGTTCTGGTTTCGGGTCGACCTCTTTGTCGACCGATAAAGCTAAATTAGGGAAAGGATACGGAACGTTTAATCTCAGATACGTCACCAAATCTTGCAGATCGTACAAACAGTCGAATGGTTGGCGTTCACTCTCCAATTCTCCACCATCCATCCTGTGACGCAGGAAGCCGGGCGCCGCGTGACGCGCGAAAAGTTGAGACATATCACCTTTGCGTTGCATGCTGAGGCTTAGCCGCGTGGTTCGGTTCCCGGTACCAAGATTCCTTCGGGCAAGAACCTGCCGCGGACCATGCAGACTTTTTCAGTCAGAACCTGCTATCATTCAGGTTGCCATCTTGCATTGGGGATCAGCGCTAGGCAGGAGTTCCTGCGCGCGCTGCCGCGCACCATAGGCTTTGCACTTGCACCGGTTCAAGATTCAGCCTATACGCGCGCTGTCGATACAAGGGCGGTCAACGTCCGGATGACGTTTCTGAGCAGGGCCGGGTTAACTCGGCCCTTTGTGTTTGTTTGCTCGGGGCGCACCGGATCACGCCTGAAGACGTCATGAAACAAGACCGGCGGAGACAACCGCTCGGCCAGCAAAAACGTACTGTAAAGGAAATGAACGCCACATGGCTAACACATCCATGGAGGAATTCGAAGCCCTCCTGAACGAAAGCTTCGAAATGGACACGCCCGAAGAGGGTTCTGTTGTCAAAGGCAAGATCCTGGCGATTGAAGCCGGTCAAGCCATCATCGACGTCGGCTATAAAATGGAAGGCCGCGTTGATCTGAAAGAATTCGCAAATCCCGGCGAAGCCCCTGAAATCGCTGTCGGCGACGAGGTCGAAGTTTACCTGCGTGCCGCAGAAAACGCCCGTGGCGAAGCCGTCATCTCGCGCGAGATGGCCCGCCGCGAAGAGGCATGGGATCGTCTGGAAAAAGCATATGCCGACGACCAGCGTGTCGATGGTGCAATCTTTGGCCGCGTCAAAGGTGGCTTCACCGTCGATCTGGGTGGCGCAGTTGCATTCCTGCCTGGTTCGCAGGTTGACGTACGCCCCGTACGCGACGCAGGCCCGCTGATGGGTCTGAAGCAGCCGTTCCAGATTCTGAAAATGGACCGCCGCCGTGGCAACATCGTTGTGTCGCGTCGCGCAATCCTGGAAGAATCGCGTGCCGAACAGCGCGCCGAAGTCATCGGCAACCTGACCGAAGGTCAGAACGTCGAGGGCGTGGTCAAGAACATCACCGAATATGGTGCATTTGTTGACCTGGGCGGCGTTGATGGCCTGCTGCACGTCACTGACATGGCATGGCGCCGTGTAAACCACCCGTCTGAGATCCTGACGATTGGCGAAACCATCAAGGTTCAGGTCATCAAGATCAACAAAGACACTCACCGCATCAGCCTGGGCATGAAGCAGCTTCAGGAAGATCCGTGGGATCTGGTTGCCGCCAAGTACCCGCTGGGCTCGGTCCATCAGGGTCGCGTCACCAACATCACCGACTACGGCGCATTCGTCGAACTGGAAGCCGGTGTCGAAGGTCTGGTGCACGTGTCCGAGATGTCCTGGACCAAGAAAAACGTTCACCCCGGCAAGATCGTCTCGACCAGCCAGGAAGTCGACGTCATGGTTCTGGAAATCGACGGCGCCAAACGCCGCGTGTCTCTGGGCCTGAAACAGACTCAGCGCAACCCATGGGAAGTGTTTGCAGAAACACACCCCGAGGGCACCGAGGTCGAAGGCGAAGTCAAGAACATCACCGAATTTGGTTTGTTCATTGGCCTCGAGGGCGAAATCGACGGCATGGTTCACCTGTCGGACCTGTCCTGGGACGAACGTGGCGAGGATGCAATCCAGAACTACCGCAAAGGCGACATGGTTTCGGCCGTTGTCTCGGAAGTGGATGTCGAAAAAGAACGTATCTCGCTGTCGATCAAAGCTCTGGGTGGTGACAAGTTCGCAGAAGCCGTTGGCGGCGTGAAGCGTGGCTCGGTCATCACTGTCGAAGTGACCGCAATCGAAGATGGCGGCATCGAGGTCGAGTACGAAGGCATGAAGTCGTTCATCCGCCGTTCCGACCTGTCGCGTGACCGTTCCGAACAGCGCCCCGAGCGTTTCTCGGTCGGTGACAAGGTTGATGTCCGCGTAACCAACGTTGACAGCAAGACCCGCCGTCTGGGCCTGTCGATCAAGGCACGCGAGATCGCCGAAGAGAAAGAAGCCGTGGAACAGTACGGTTCTTCCGACTCGGGCGCGTCGCTGGGCGACATTCTGGGTGCAGCGCTGAAGTCGGGCGACTAAGCCCGGGGCGCATCCCAAGTATGATTTACGGCCTCGCATGGAAGTGCGGGGCCGTTTTTGTTGCGAATCAACATGTTCCAAACACACTGCTAAAACTCGATATTGTTCGCGCTTGAAGTGTGTAAATCGGCCTGTCGGGCAAAATTTCGCGTGAGAATATGGCAAAATAAGGCATCAACACGCAGAGTATCCGTTCCCCCGTTCTGGGTTTTTTCCTATACTGTCAAAACAGTAGACCTGTCACACCGGCTGCCTGGGAGGGTATCTCGAATGATCCGTTCAGAACTGATTCAGAAAATCGCTGACGAAAACCCGCATCTCTATCAGCGTGATGTCGAGCGGATTGTGAACACCGTGTTCGAAGAAGTCACCGATGCCATGGCGCGCGGCGACCGGGTCGAACTGCGTGGCTTTGGCGCGTTTTCGGTGAAAAAGCGGGATGCCCGCGTAGGGCGCAACCCCCGTACCGGTGAAACCGTTCAGGTCGAGGAAAAATGTGTACCATTTTTCAAAACTGGCAAGTTGCTCAGGGATCGTTTGAACGGTAAAGCCTGACCTCATGATGCGTTACCTTCGATATGCTTTTCTTGGGACTCTCGGGATCGTTCTGATTTCCGTGTCCTTGGCGAATGTTCAGTCTGTTGAACTGAAACTGATGCCCGATGCTCTGGCCGAGCTTCTGGGCTTTAACGTCAGTACCTCTTTACCGCTTTTTCTGGTCGTTCTCGGTGGCGTTGTCGCCGGTTTGATCATCGGTTTCATGTGGGAATGGCTGCGGGAACATAAACACCGCCGCGATGCGACCGTGAAAAAAGGCGAGGTCCGCAAGCTTGAACGCGAAGTCAAGAAGCTCAAGAAAAAGCAGAACGAGGGTAAGGATGATATTCTGGCCCTACTCGACGAGGCCAGCTGAGGCTTATGTCTACCGATGTATCCGTTAAAATCTGCGGTTTGACCGCATCAGAACATGTGCGTGCTGCGGTTGAAGCCGGCGCGCGCTATGTCGGGTTCAACTTTTTTCCCAAATCGCCCCGTTACGCACCAATACCGCAAGCCGCGGCCTTGGCCGCCGAAGTACCAGTCGGCGTTGCCAAGGTCGCTCTGGCCGTGAATTTCTCGGACGCGCAGCTTGATGAGATTGTCGCTGGGGTTCCGCTGGATATGTTGCAGCTTCACGGCGGAGAGTGCCCCGAGCGTGTGGCAGAGGTCAAGCAGCGCTATGGCTTGCCCGTCATCAAGGCGATCGGTGTGGCGGAGGCCGAGGACTTGGCAGCGATTGATCTGTATTCCGAAGTTGCAGACCAGCTTCTGATCGATGCAAAGCCGCCGAAGAATTCGGAACTTCCCGGAGGCAACGGTCTTCCTTTTGACTGGCGGCTGCTGGCAGGTCGCAAATACTGGCGCAGGCCGTGGATGTTGTCCGGTGGTCTCAACCCGGACAATGTCGCTGAGGCGATCCGCATGACTGGTGCGCGGCAAGTCGATGTGGCGTCGGGTGTTGAAAGCGCGCCGGGCGTAAAGGACGCGGGACTGATACAGGCATTTATTGACGCGACACGCTGATTTTGTTTGCCTCCGCAAGGGGGCAATATGGTGCGTTTTGCCATGGCAAATCCCGCGACGACCACCTATGACAGTCAGGTACGACGAGGGAGACACCCATGGCCAACGATCTTTTCAATTCCTTCATGTCCGGCCCTGACGAGCAAGGGCGCTTTGGCATATTCGGCGGGCGTTTTGTCAGCGAAACGCTGATGCCGCTGATCCTGTCACTGGAAGAGGAATACAACAAAGCCAAGGATGATCCGACCTTCTGGGCCGAGATGGATGATCTGTGGGCCAACTATGTGGGCCGTCCCTCGCCCCTGTATTACGCGGAACGCCTGACCGAGCATCTGGGCGGGGCGAAGATCT
This sequence comes from Ruegeria sp. AF1, assembly GCF_056542125.1. Lineage (NCBI taxonomy): Bacteria > Pseudomonadati > Pseudomonadota > Alphaproteobacteria > Rhodobacterales > Roseobacteraceae > Ruegeria > Ruegeria sp. AF1. The sequence continues at coordinate 139,259 of NZ_JBQFZG010000005.1, read as the reverse complement.
ATCTGAAACGTGATGAGCTGAACCACACCGGCGCACACAAGATCAACAACGTGCTGGGCCAGATCATTCTGGCGCGACGCATGGGCAAGACCCGGATCATTGCCGAGACCGGGGCAGGGCAGCACGGTGTCGCGACAGCCACGGTCTGTGCGAAATTTGGTCTGAAATGCATCGTTTATATGGGTGCCCATGACGTGCAACGTCAGGCCCCGAACGTGTTTCGTATGCGCTTGCTGGGGGCCGAGGTGATTCCGGTCACTTCGGGTCGTGGTACGCTGAAGGACGCGATGAATGACGCGCTGCGCGACTGGGTGACCAATGTGCGCGATACGTTCTACTGCATCGGAACAGTGGCCGGTCCGCACCCATACCCGGCGATGGTGCGTGATTTCCAGTCGATCATTGGCAAGGAAGCGAAAGAGCAGATGATGAAGGCCGAAGGCCGCCTGCCGGATACGATCATTGCGGCTATCGGTGGCGGCTCGAACGCGATGGGCCTGTTCTATCCTTTCCTTGATGACAAGGACGTCAACATCATCGGTGTTGAGGCCGGCGGTAAAGGTGTGAACGAAAAGATGGAGCATTGTGCCTCGCTGACAGGCGGTCGCCCGGGTGTGCTGCATGGCAACCGGACCTATCTGTTGCAGGATGATGACGGGCAGATTCTGGAAGGCTATTCGATCTCGGCCGGTCTGGACTATCCGGGTATCGGCCCCGAGCATTCCTGGTTGCATGAGGTCGGTCGCGCGACTTACGTCTCGATTACCGACACTGAAGCGCTTGAGGCATTCCAGCTGTGCTGTGCCACCGAGGGAATAATTCCAGCTCTGGAACCCAGCCACGCCCTGGCGCATGTCATGAAGATCGCGCCCGAGTTGCCCAAGGACCACCTGATCTGCATGAATATGTGCGGACGCGGTGACAAGGATGTTCAGACCGTCGCAAAATATCTGAACTTCGATATGTCAGACACCGAAGGCCGCACTGCAGGGTGATTTCAACCAGGACCGCACCGGGGCCACATGCCCCGGTTGACAATCTTGATCGAACAAGTAGCGGGGAAAACCCGTCGGTCCACCCGTGATTGTAATGCCCCTTTGAAATGGCTTTCGAATCTGATTGCTGTTTTTCCGGGCGCAGCCGGATGTTGTTCCTGCCCTGGCGCGGCATCCGGTTTTGTCACGCGTGCTCGCCCTCGCAAGCGATCCTTTTGGACCCGATGGAGCCCGTGCAAAGAATCGTCCACAAGCGATATCGCCCTGTTCAACTTGTGCCAGAAGGTTTCCAAATGGTGGTCAGTGTAGCAACTGGAGCCACACTGTTGCAAAAATGCTGAACTGACAGCGATTATGTCCCTTCTGTCTTTGCAGACGAATTTCAAGCGCTGCCTGTCTCACGGTTCTTTCTCCACGCGACGACACAGTAAAAATTGGGTGTTTCAAGCTGTCTGAGAGTTGGTTCAGGTCAAAACCCGGTTGTTCCAACAACACTGTGTGGTCCGCACGCCCTAGTTGAATCCCGCAGCGTTCTATACAGCGTCTTCCAATTGAATTAACTTCTCATTAATCGGCGATTTGCCGCCGGTTCTGGGGATGTCTCTGCGAAGACGGGGCAAGGATGACGCTGCTTGGGATGTGATTTTGACCCCGGGCACTCTGGTGTTTGGCACCCACGCGGTGCTGTAGGAGGTAATATGGTTTGGTCCGCAATCACGAGGCTGTCATGTCTCTGTCTTCTGGTTTCCGCGCTTTTGATGGGAAGCGTCAAAGAGGGTCTGGCATTTGGCAACCCGTCCTTTCCGTCCCAGACAGTCGCAACACCTAACGGCGGGCAGATTTTCTTTTCCAATCTCCAAGGCACTGCAACAGCGTTTATGTCTTTGGGCGTTTCGGGAGAAGGCCCCGGAGGATCGTTCTATTTCAACAATGGTGTTTTGACTCAACCTGCTATAACGCCGGCAGGATTGGCCAATCTGGGGTATATTGGCGCGACGATACTCAGCCAGAACGGAGCGGACTCCACTTACGCCACTGATGGCTATCTTGGAGTCATGTTCACCGCGCGCGAAACCGTCGGAGGGCCGCTTTACCTTTATGAAATCGCGCTGTCCGGCGTCACGAATACCCAGATTATCAACACGCGGACTTTGGCCGACACGACGCAGCCGACGGCCTCAATCGGTGCACTGACAACAATCGGCAACGGTACGTTCCAAGCGGTGATCACACTTAGTGAACCCAGCACAGATTTCACAGTGGGCGACTTGTCGGTTACCAATGCTTCAGCCACCCTGACAGGGTCCGGAACCAATTATGTCGCAACGTTGACTGCGCAAAATAACGGTACAATTGAGCTGTTTATTCCCGCTGGCGTTTTTTCTGATGCCGCCGGGAACCTGAATCTTGCATCCAACAGGGTCAGCACACAACAGGGCGTAACGGATACACAGCGACTGGTGCAGGCCTTTCAGAACGCCCGGGCCAACAGCCTTGTGACCAATCAGCCAGAGCTGACGCAGTTTCTTCAGCAATCGGGATCAGGTGCGTTGGACTCATCAGTGACGCAGGGATCGGGGTATCTGAAATTTGCAAGTGATCCAACTCAACCGGTCTGGTTCAATCTGTCCGGTAACTGGAGCTCGCAAAACGATTACGACAGTTCTTATGCCTTGGCCGTGGTGGGGGCGCATGGCTGGGTGAACTCGAACCTTCTGATCGGTGCCATGTTGCAGATCGACTATGCCGAAACCGAAAACGGCCCGGCCAGCGTGGATGGCACAGGGTGGCTGGTCGGGCCTTATGTCGTCGCAAAACTACCTAGCCAGCCGGTGTTTTTCGAGGGGCGCGTTCTGTACGGTCAGGCCGATAACGATATTTCCCCGCTGGGCACCTATACCGACAGTTTCGATAGCGAGCGCTGGCTGATCCAGTCGCGCGTAACCGGAGAGATGAAGCGCGGGAACCTGACGCTTATGCCGTTGCTGGACATCAGCTATGCCAGCGACAATCAGGAGACTTATACTGATAGTCTGGGCAACCTGATTCCGCAGCAGGATTTCAGCCTGACCACCGCACGGTTGGGCATGGATTTCAGCCATCCAATCCAAGTGTCGCGCGGTCAGATGATGCTGACCGGTGGTCTATCTGGTATTTGGAGCACAACATCCGGCACAGGCACTGTTCCTGGCGTGACACCGATAGGGGATACGGCCCGTGCACGCGCTGATCTGGGTTTTGACTACCGACTGGAAAACGACAGCCTTCTGGCCGCAAATCTGTTCTATGATGGTATCGGTGAAAGCGGATTTGAAAACTACAGTGTCAGCCTGATCTGGCAAATGGCATTCTGAATCCGCCGTGTGCTATTTTGGGAGTCCGTCAGGTCTTCGCCTTGTTTTGGAGCAGAATGTCGAGCGGTACGATCTCAAGCGCGCGTTGATGTGTCGCCTCCAGATGAACCTGTGGCGCACATCCTTCGTCATGAGCTTGCAAAAACCGGCTTGCACATAAACACCAGCTGTCACCTGGGCGAAGGCCGGGAAAGCCGAATTCGGGCCGTGCCGTGCTCAGATCATTACCCACATATTTTGAGAACGCCAGAAATTCGGCTGTCATCACGGCGCAGACTGTGTGACTACCCTGATCCTCGGCGCAGGTATTGCACGCGCCATCCCGGAAAAACCCTGTCAAAGGGTCGCGTGAGCAAGGGGCCAAAAAGCCACCCAGTACATTTACACTGTCTTGTTTCTGCATAATGGCATCTTACAGACTTTCCGCAATCTTGCGGAACATTTCGATGTTAAGATCATTTACGCTGGGTTCACGGAACAGCCTGTCTGCACCAGTTGTCACAATTAGAACGCCCCTGGGCTGGTTGAAATAGATGTACTGACCATAGACACCGCGGGCCAGAAACTCTCCTTCATGTGCGCCGCGGGGAATCCACCATTGATACCCGTACCCGATCTCTCCTTGTGCGGTCGGTGCGCTGGGTTGGGTGGCTTCGAAAATCCATTCGGCAGGAACCAGTTGCTTTCCGTTCGCGATGCCGTCCTGAAGGATCATTTGTCCGAACCGGGCGAAATCACGCGTGGTGAAGTTGAGGCCACCCAAAACAAAAGCGACCCCTGCACCATCAGTGATGTAGTATCCGTCCCGCTCCAGCCCCAACGGTTGAAGTATCTTTTCCGTCAGAAGGTCTGCCACGTTCCGCCCGGTCGCACCGCGTATCACCATGCCCAGAACATGGGTGTCGATCGACACGTATTGCCAGGTTTCACCCGGCGTCGCAAAGCTGTCCCGCAGCGAGGCTGCGAAATCGTCCAACTCACCACCCAGCGCAACCACACGCCCCATCCGATTGATGTCGGAATTTGGGTCGAGATAATCTTCATCAAACGTCACGCCGCTTGCCATGTTCAGCACGTTGCGGATCGATGCAGCCTCATACGCGCTGCCCTTCAGTTTGGGCGCATATTTGACAACCGGGTCATCCAACGACCCGATTGCACCCTCTTGCAGCAGGATACCGAAAAGCGCCGAAAGATAGCTTTTGGCGACCGACCAGGAAATCCTCCGGTCATCAGACCCGGTTCCAAGATAATATTCCTCGAACCTGATTTTGCCGTCCTGCATAACCAGCAACGACGTGACCGCGCGTTCATCGATCCAGCTGTCGGTTCCCTCCGGCAGCTCGAACCCTTCGCCATAAGGCAGGTCCCAGGTAGGTGCGTCGCCACGCGGCAGGTTCACGGTTAGAAAAGCTTCGTCCATGTGCGAGAAATTGTGAACGATCTTCTCTTCAGAAAATAAAGAGTTTACGGCTAAAAGGCGCTGCAACTCTTCGCGTTTCCACAGCCCGACGGCAGTGGCGGCCAGAACCAGCGCCAGCACGATGCGCAGCACCCACTTCAAGATGGATTTCATCGCATTGCCTCCCTAGTTGAGCGGTATTGGAACGCGGGAGATCACATTCCGCAACCTCTACGTAACGGAAAGAGGCCGACGTGCTACCTGAATTTGTCCAAAAGCTTCTGCATCGCCGATCGGTCGTCGTCCGCGGCGTCGGGTGCGGCTATTGAAGGTGTGTCGATTTTTGGGGCAGCGGTTTTTGATGATCGCGGCGGGGCAGTTCGCAATGCAACCGCATTCATGAACTTGCCGCCCTCGTCCTGTGCCAGGTAGGGTGCTCCGTCCGAAACACCCCGAAGAACGTCGTCCAGCCATTCGGCTTCGGATTTTGCAAAGTCGTTCAGGACATATCCCGACACCATTTCCTTGCGGCCCGGATGCCCGATCCCAAGGCGCACGCGATCATAAGCCGCCCCGATATGCTCATGGATCGAGCGCAGACCGTTGTGCCCGGCGTGCCCGCCCCCTGCCTTGACACGCAGCTTGCCCGGAGCAAGGTCCAGCTCGTCATGGAACACAACAACGTCGGTGGAGTCGAGCTTGTAAAACCGCATCGCATCGCCGACGGATTGACCCGAACGGTTCATGTAGGTTTGCGGTTTCAACAGCAGGACTTTCTCGGTGCCAAGTCGACCTTCCGAAATCTCGCCCTGAAACTTCGATTTCCAGGGGCCAAACCCGTGATCCTCTGCGATCCGGTCCAGGGCCATGAACCCGATATTGTGCCGGTTCCGGGCATATTTCTGGCCCGGGTTTCCCAATCCAACAAACAGCTTCATGTTTCCGTTTTGCCTCTGTAGCTCCAAAGCCATTTCATGCCCGGAAATCGTCAGGAAATCCAGTCAGGCCTGATGACTGAACCCGCAAAAAAAACGGGGCTCACCCGAGCCCCGCTTCAAAGTCTGAAACATTGTTCCAGACTTATTCTTCTTCTTTTCTGACAACTTCGACTTCATCGGCTGCAACTTCACCATCTTCATCGTCGTCGCTGGTGGACAGACCAGTCGGCGCCGAGATGTTGGCAATCACAAAGTCACGATCGATGGTCGGTTTGGTGCCCTCAGGCAGTTCAACCGACGAAATGGTCACGACGTCATTGATGTTCAGACCGGTCAGATCAACAGTGATCTTTTCAGGAATGTCACCGGCGGTGCAGATCAGTTCGACTTCCGGGCGGACAACGGTCAGAACGCCACCCTTTTTGATGCCAGGGGCCACCCCTTCATTGATGAACTCAACGGGGATGAACAACGCGATCTTGGTGGTCCGGCGCAGGCGCATCAGGTCCAGATGGGTCGGCAGGTCTTTGACGACATCACGCTGAACGTCGCGGCAGATGACGCGCACGTCATCGTGGCCTTCAACTTTCAGGTTCCACAAGGTCGACTTGAACCGGCCCGCTTTCAGGCGCTTGAACAGGACGTTGAACGGGATCTGGATTGGCAACGGATCTTTGTCACCACCAAATACGATGCCCGGAACCATGCCGTCGCGGCGTGCCTGACGAGCGGCGCCCTTGCCTGTCCCCGTCCGTTCCAGAGCTACGAGATCAGGAATCTCACCAGCCATGATATATTCTCCAATGTTAGGGCGGGCATCCTCCAAGGCTGTATACCCGCGTGAAGCCGCGTCCTTAGCTTGATTCACACGATTTGGAAAGAGGTATTTCTTGCCATGCCGTTCGGCTGGGTTCCACCGCCTATCCCCGAGTGTCTATCTGGCGGACGGATGAAGGATCCCCAGCTTCATCTGGTCAAAAATATCCCGGGGGAGGCGCCCGGAACGGGCGTCGGGGGCAGAGCCCCCCTGTTTAACCGGTTACGCTTGCCAGCGGCCCCCAAAGTTTTCGGGTATCAGCAGATTGTGGCGCCCCAACGCGGCCACGTTTTTCTCACCACAAAGCGCCATTGTGGTGTCAAGCTCCCTCTGGATCAGCTCAAGCGCCGTGGTGACACCTTTCTGACCCATGGCACCCAGACCATACACAAACGCGCGGCCAACATAGGTCCCTTTTGCCCCAAGCGCCAAGGCTTTGAGCACGTCTTGCCCGGACCGGATGCCGCTGTCCAGATGCACCTCGATATCGCCACCGACCGCATCCATGATCTCGGGCAGGACACGAATTGAGCTTAGCGCGCCGTCAAGTTGACGCCCACCATGGTTTGACACGACAATCGCATCGGCACCCAGCTTGGCGGCCATCCTTGCGTCCTCCGCATCAAGGATGCCCTTGAGGATCACTTTCCCGCCCCATTGCTCCATCAGTTTTTCAACCTTGGACCAGTCAAGGCTGGGGTCGAACTGTTCTGCGGTCCAGGCCCCCAATGACGATGCGTCCGAAATACCATGCACATGCCCCACGATGTTGCCGAACTCGCGCCGCTGGGCCCGCAGCATTTCAATGCCCCATACCCATTTGGTCATCAGGTTGGCGATGGTTTTTGCCGTCAGTTTGGGCGGGGCCGACAGACCGTTTTTCAGGTCCTTGTGCCGTTGGCCCAGAATTTGCAGGTCGAGCGTGATCACCAGTGCGGAACATCTGGCATCTTTTGCCCGCTGGATCAGGCGGTTGATGTAGTCCGTGTCTTTCATTGTATAAAGCTGGAACCAGAATGGCTTGTCGGTATACCCGGCCACATCTTCGATCGAGTTGATGGACATGGTGGACAGCGTAAAGGGTACACCAAATTCCTCGGCGGCTTTGGCGGCCTTCATCTCTCCGTCTGCATGTTGCATCCCCGTCAACCCGACCGGGGCAAGCGCCACGGGCATTGAAACGTCTTCGCCAATCATTTGCGAAGTTGTCGACCGACCGGACATGTCGACCGCAACCCTTTGGCGCAGGCGAATTTTTTCGAAGTCGGTGCTGTTGTCGCGAAAGGTCTGTTCTGTCCAGCTGCCGCTTTCGGCGTAGTCATAGAACATACGAGGCACGCGGCGTTCATATATGCGTTTGAGGTCTTCGATATTGGTGATCACAGGCATGAAAACAGGGCTCCGCTCACTTTGGTTAGTTTTCCTTACCAATTCATTCCCAAGGCTGCAATGTCTTGACGTCACAGTGAAGGGTCACAAAAAACCCGCCGCGGTATCCGCGACGGGTCATCATTCTAGCATGTTGGCTGCGAAATCAGGCGCTGTGCGCGCCATCCGAAAGAGATTTCACAAAGGTCAGCACGTCGGCCACAGGTTTACCTGCGCCGATCTGGCTGACGATCGCTGACCCGACCACCGCGCCATCCGACACCGAGGCAATATTGCGCGATTTCTCAGGCGTGTTGATCCCGAACCCCACGATCACCGGCAGATCGGTCGCGGCCTTGATGCGGGCAACCTCGGGGCCAACATCGGTTGCTTCTGCCTCGGCTGCGCCAGTGATCCCGGTGATCGAGACATAATAAACAAAGCCAGAAGTGTTTTGCAGAACACGTGGCAGGCGTTTGTCATCCGTAGTCGGGGTCGCCAGGCGAATAAAATTCAGACCTGCCGCTTGCGCGGGCAGGCAGAGTTCTGCGTCCTCCTCGGGGGGAAGGTCCACCACGATCAAACCGTCAATCCCTGCCGCTTTTGCATCGGCCAGAAACGCGTCAACACCCCGGCTGTAGATTGGGTTGTAATACCCCATCAGGACAATGGGGGTTGTATCGTCCGTTTCCCGAAACGTTCGTGCCAGATCCAATGTGCGTTGCAAGGTCATGCCCCGCTCAAGCGCACGTTGGCCTGCGGCCTGAATAGTAGGGCCGTCGGCCATCGGGTCGGTAAAGGGCAGGCCCAGCTCGATAACATCCACGCCAGCACCAGGCAGGCCTTTGACCACTTCAAGCGAAGTGTCATAGTCGGGATCCCCGGCCATGACATAGGCGACAAAGGCCTTCTTGCCTTCAGCTTTCAGGGCGGCGAACTTGGCGTCGATACGGGTCATCGGATGTCCTTGCACTCGGGTTTCGACCTGATGTGCAGAAACTTTGACCGAAAATCAATCCCGCCCGGACAGGAATGGATCAGAAGCCCAGATGATAGCGTACCAGCAGGGCATTCACGCCCGGGTTCTCGTCATTTGTGCTGGCGTTGGATTTATGGGTAAGTGCGACAGACACGCTATTGCCATTGTTCAGGTTATAGCCAAGTCCCAAAAGGCTGCGAATCTGGAAATCGCCCCCCAAATCATTCAGGTCGTTGCTGGCGTTATAATACCCAGGCATCACGCTGCCTTCCACGAACCAGCGATCGCTTAGCGCATACTGCCCGATCAGGCCCGCGCCGATATGCGTGTCCCCATCCTCATCTACGGTTAGGGCCGCGCCCAAACCGGCGCGAAACCGCGTGGCCTGATGAAATGGCGTGTGGTGGTATTCGATCGAGATCAGACCCTGATCTTCAGATGTGTCTTCAGAATAGTCCGCGTATCCGGCACCAAAAACAACGGTCTGGGCTTGGGCTGACGCGCAGGCCGTTGCCGCCAGTACGGTTGCAAGAAAAAAGTGTTTCATCTGTGTCCGCCAACAAAAAGTGATCGTGCGCTATTAACTGGTATTCGTAGCCGTCGTTTTTCAATTTCGGCAAGAACACGTTTTCCAAACAATTTTGTGATGTGGCGAAATGGACTCTGCCAAAGAGCCGCCAGCAATCCCTTGCGCAATCAGGCGGACCTGCATAGAAGCTGCGATCGTATTCTATGCAGGAGGCCGTGATGGGCTTTAAAATGGGAATCGTGGGTCTGCCGAATGTCGGCAAGTCGACCCTGTTCAATGCGCTGACCAAAACCGCAGCTGCGCAGGCCGCGAACTTCCCGTTCTGCACCATCGAGCCAAATGTCGGGGATGTTGCGGTTCCCGACGCCCGCCTCGACAAGTTGGCGGCGATTGCATCCTCAAAACAGATCATCCCAACGCGGATGACTTTTGTGGATATCGCGGGTCTGGTAAAAGGCGCGTCAAAGGGCGAAGGGCTGGGCAACCAGTTTCTGGCGAACATTCGCGAAACGGATGCGATTGCCCATGTGCTGCGCTGTTTCGAAGACGGCGACGTGACACATGTAGACGGGCGCGTTGATCCGGTTGCGGACGCTGACACGATCGAAACCGAGTTGATGCTGGCCGATTTGGAAAGCATCGAAAAGCGTCGGGCCAATCTGGTGCGCAAGCTGAAGGGCAACGACAAAGAAGCGCAGCAGCAGGATCGCCTGCTGGCCCAGGCGCAGGCCATGCTGGAAAGCGGCAAGCCCGCACGTCTGGTCGACGTCAGCGACGAAGACGCCAAGGCGTGGACGATGTTGCAACTTCTGACCACCAAACCGGTTCTGTACGTCTGCAACGTGTCCGAGGAAGACGCCGCAAAAGGCAACGAATTCTCTGCCCGCGTGGCCGATATGGCTGCTGCTCAGGGCAATGCCCATGTGATTATCAGCGCCAAGATCGAAGAAGAAATCAGCCTGCTGGATGAGGACGAAGCCCAGATGTTCCTTGAGGAAATGGGACTGGAAGAGCCCGGCCTGGACCGTCTGATCCGCGCCGGTTACGATCTGCTAAAGCTGGAAACCTATTTCACCGTCGGCCCGAAAGAGGCCCGCGCCTGGACCATCCGCACCGGCACCGCTGCACCGCAAGCAGCAGGTGTGATCCATGGCGATTTCGAAAAGGGCTTCATCCGCGCCGAGACCATCGCCTATGACGACTATGTCGCTGCCAATGGCGAACACGGCGCGAAAGAGGCGGGTAAGATGCGGGCAGAGGGTAAAGGCTATATCGTCAAGGACGGCGATGTGATGCACTTTTTGTTTAATACCTGATCAATTGGGCTGTTCCTGTCGGGTGAGCGGGGTATCCTGCCCTATCCGCAGCATTGGAGCTTTCCTTGATCGAAATCCGCGACCTGCAACTGCTCAGCGCTTTGGCGCGGCATCGGCATTTTGCCAAGGCGGCCGAGGAGTGCGGGATTTCACAGCCTGCGTTTTCTATGCGCATCCGCAATCTTGAGGATCGGTTGGGTGTCTCCATCGTCCGCCGCGCCAACCGCTTTCAAGGGCTGACCGAAGAGGGCGAGATGATCGTCCAGCGGGCGCGGCGCATTCTGGACGACACCAAGGCGCTGGAACAGCAGGTGCTTGCTGCCAAGGGCGAGATTACGGGCACACTGATCCTTGGCGTGATCCCGACCGCAATCGCCTTCACGGGGCGGTTGGTCAAAAGGCTGCGTGACGCGCATCCTCGTATCGTCACACGCATTGAAACCATGTCCGCCACCGCAATTCAACACCGGCTGGACGAAGGCAGCCTTGATGCCGGGGTAACCTATGGTGACAGCATCGGTACCGATTTCCGACAGGTTCAACCCCTTTACGAGGAAACCTATGTGTTGTTGGTGCCCACGCATTTGACGGACCAGACCGGCCCGATTCCGTGGGCGCAGGTCGCAGAATTTCCGCTCAGCCTATTGGAGCCGCAGATGCAGAACCGGCGAATTCTGGACCGGGTGTTTGCCGAACAGGGGTTGCACCCAGATATCGTTGCCGAAACCAGCGGTTTCACGGCATCGATGGTCATGGTGCGGGAGGGGCTGGCGGCGACGGTTGTCCCTCGGGTTCTGGTGCGCGCGCTGGGCGATTTGAAGGGAACGAAAGTGTTGCCGCTGATTGAACCTGTTGTCAGCAAACCGATTTGTCTGGCAACCCTCAGCCGGGATCCCGAGCTGCCAACCGTCAAGGCTTTGCGGGATGTGGTGACCTCTTTGCGGTGATAAGGCGTCGTTATCGTGCGATTGCGAAAAGCGATTTGACGATATGTTTGCCTGATGAGAGACGGAACCTCAATCGGAGGGCATCATGGCACCATTAGATACCAAGCCATCAGGCACACCCAAGGGCGTCTGGAAGTCAGGTAAAGGCAAGGGGCGGCACACACCCAAGGGCCGTCAGTTCACGGATGAGGCACAGGCTGAAATCACACGCCTGCTGGGTGATCGCCCGCGTCGCCGTGACCTGCTTATCGAGTTTTTGCATTTGATTCAGGACGAACACGGTCATATCAGCGCCGACCATATTGCGGCGCTTGCTGTGGAAATGCGGATCGGTCAGGCCGAGGTCTATGAGACCGCGACTTTCTATGCCCATTTCGATGTGGTGAAAGAAGGTGAGACGCCTCCTCCGGCATTGACCATCCGGGTTTGTGATTCCCTCTCCTGCGAAATGGCCGGTGCCCAGCAGTTGCAGAAGGCGCTGGAAGACGGTTTGGACCCTGCCGAAGTTCGCGTTGTTCGCGCGCCCTGCATGGGGCGTTGCGATACCGCTCCGGTATTGGAGATCGGCCACAACCACATCGACCATGCGACCCCCGAAAAGGTGCAGTCGGCGATTGCGGCAGGGGACACCCATGCGCATCTGCCCGACTATGAGACCTTCGAGGCCTATGAGGCCAACGGCGGCTACACCAAGCTGAAAGATCTGCGCGACGGCGGGAACTGGGAAGAAGTCCAGGAAACTGTTCTGGCCTCGGGCCTGCGTGGTCTGGGCGGTGCTGGCTTCCCGTCGGGCAAGAAATGGGGCTTTGTTCGCATGAACGACGGCCCGCGCTATCTGGCCGTGAACGGCGATGAGGGTGAACCCGGCACATTCAAAGACCGCTATTACCTGGAGCGCACACCGCATGTCTTCTTGGAAGGTATGCTGATCGCGGCATGGGCGGTCGAGGCCGAGACCTGCTTCATCTACATGCGCGACGAATACCCGGCAGTACTGGAAATTCTGCGTCGTGAGATTGCGGCATTGGAAGATGCCGGTATCGTCGCAAAGGGTTACATCGACCTGCGACGGGGTGCCGGTGCCTATATCTGCGGCGAAGAATCCGCGATGATCGAATCGATTGAGGGAAAGAAAGGCCTGCCGCGCCATCGTCCGCCGTTCGTCGCGCAGGTTGGGGTCTTTAACCGTCCGACCTTGGTGCACAATGTCGAGACGCTTTTTTGGGTCTCAAAAATCTGCCGCGAAGGGCCGCAGATTCTGAACTCTGTTGAAAAGAACGGCCGCAAGGGCCTGCGCAGTTATTCGGTCTCGGGGCGTGTGGCGAAGCCGGGCGTTTACCTGCTGCCCGCAGGCTCGACCATTCTTGATGTGATTGATGCCGCCGGCGGCATGGCTGATGGCCATGTGTTCAAGGCGTATCAACCGGGCGGGCCGTCGTCAGGTCTTCTCCCCTCGGGCATTGACGACGTCCCGCTCGATTTCGACACGCTTCAGCCGCTTGGCACTTTCATCGGGTCTGCCGCCGTTGTGGTTCTGTCCGATCAGGACACCGCCCGCGATGCTGCGCTGAACATGCTGCGGTTCTTCGAGGATGAAAGCTGTGGCCAGTGCACCCCCTGCCGGGCAGGCTGCGAAAAGGCGGTCAAGCTGATGCAGGCCGACAAGTGGGATACCGATCTGTTGGAAGATTTGTGCCAGGTCATGGGCGATGCCTCGATCTGCGGTCTGGGGCAGGCGGCCCCGAACCCCATCCGTCTGGTCATGAAACATTTCGCTGACGAAATCTGAGGGAGACAGAGCCATGCTTGACGCAAGCCCAACCAAGACCGTCACCTTCAACCTGAACGGCGATGACGTCACCGTGCCCGAGGGCACCACGATCTGGGAAGCGGCCAATGGCCGGGGCCTGGTGATTCCGCATCTGTGCCACAAGCCTGCACCGGGATACCGCCCCGATGGCAACTGCCGCGCCTGCATGGTCGAGGTGGAGGGCGAGCGTACTTTGGTCGCCTCGTGCATCCGCCCGGCGGCCGATGGGATGGTGGTCAAGACCGACACCGACCGCGCCGAAAAATCGCGTGCCATGGTGATGGAATTGCTCGTGGCTGACCAGCCCGAGCAGCCGCATGACGTATCCAGCCATTTCTGGGATATGGCCAAGTTGAACGATGTCAGCAACAGCCGCTTTCCTGCGAAAGAGGCCGAGAAAATCCCGCTGCTGGATGACAGCCATGTGGCGATGCGTGTCAATCTGGATGCGTGTATCAACTGCAATCTTTGTGTTCGGGCCTGCCGCGAAGTGCAGGTGAATGACGTGATTGGCATGGCCGGTCGTGGTCATACGGCGCAGGTGGTGTTTGACCAGAATGATCCGATGGGTACCTCCTCCTGTGTTGCTTGCGGTGAATGTGTTCAGGCCTGCCCCACCGGTGCACTGATGCCTGCGACCGTGCTGGACGACCAGCAGCAGGGGGACAGCAAGGATTACGATAGCGAGACCGAAAGCGTATGCCCGTTCTGCGGTGTGGGCTGCAAGGTGTCGCTGAAGGTCAAGGACGGCAAGGTGAAGTATGTCGAGGGCATCAACGGCCCCGCAAACGAAGGTCGTTTGTGCGTTAAAGGTCGCTTTGGCTTTGACTACATCCACCACCCACACCGCCTGACCAAACCGCTGATCCGGCGCGAGGATGCGCCCGCCAAGGGGCTGAACGTCGATCCGGGCGATCTGTCGACCCATTTCCGTGAAGCGACCTGGGAAGAGGCGATGGATCTGGCCGCGACCAAGCTGATGGCCCTGCGTGCCAAAGACCCACGCTCGGTTGCAGGCTTCGGTTCGGCCAAGTGTACCAACGAAGAGGCGTATCTGTTCCAGAAGTTCATCCGTCAGGGCTTCAAGCACAACAATGTCGATCACTGCACCCGTTTGTGCCACGCCTCATCCGTTGCGGCGCTGATCGAGAATGTGGGTTCGGGCGCGGTGACGGCGACCTTCAACGAGATCGAGAACGCCGATGTGGCGATCATCATCGGTTCAAATCCGATCGAGAACCACCCTGTCGCGGCGACCTATTTCAAGCAGTTCGCCAAGCGTGGCGGCAAGCTGATCGTGATGGACCCCCGCGGCGTTGGTATGCGCAAGTTCGCCGACGAAATGCTGCAGTTCCGCCCCGGCGCGGATGTCTCGATGCTGAACGCGATCATGAACGTGATCGTCGAGGAAGAGCTGTATGACAGCCAGTACATCCATCGCTGGACCGAGAACTGGGAGGCCGAGAAAGAGCACCTGCGCGCCTTCACGCCCGAAGCGATGGCACCGATCTGTGGTATTGAACCGGATCAACTGCGCCGGGTCGCCCGCACCTTTGCGCAGGCCAAAGCGGGCCTGATCTTCTGGGGCATGGGCGTCAGCCAACATATTCACGGCACCGACAACTCGCGCTGTCTGATTTCGCTGGCTCTGATGACCGGCAATGTCGGTAAACCCGGCGCAGGCCTGCACCCGTTGCGAGGGCAAAACAACGTGCAGGGCGCATCGGATGCGGGCCTGATCCCGATGTTCCTGCCGGACTATCAGTCGGTGACTGACGACGGTGTTCGCGCCAAGTTCAATGATGTCTGGCATTCGGATGACTTTTCGAACGAGAAGGGTCTGACGGTGACCGAGATCATCGATCAGGCATATGCGGGCAACATCAAGGGCATGTATATTCAGGGTGAAAACCCGGCCATGTCCGATCCGGATGTGAACCACGCCCGCGCGGCACTGGCCAAACTGGATCTGATGATCGTGCAGGACATCTTCCTGACCGAGACGGCGAACTATGCCGATATCATCCTGCCTGCCTCGGCGCTCTATGAAAAGAACGGCACGGTGTCGAACACCAACCGTCAGGTACAGCGTGTACGGCCTGCCGTTACCCCTCCGGGTGAGGCGCGCGAAGATTGGAAGATCACGGTTGAGCTGGCACAGCGCATCGGGCTGAATTGGGACTACACCGATGTGTCGCAGGTCTTTGCCGAGATGAAACTGACCATGGCGTCGCTTGACAACATCACGTGGGAGCGTCTGGAGACCGAGACGATTACCTACCCGTCGCTCAGCGAAACCGATCCGGGTCAGGCCATCGTGTTCGGGGATGGTTTCCCCCGTTCGGGCGGCAAGGCGAAGTTCACTCCCGCCAGCGTCATTCCGCCGGATGAGGCCCCGGACGAGGAATACCCGATGATCGCCACCACTGGCCGTCAACTGGAACATTGGCACACCGGCTCGATGACCCGCCGGTCCAATGTTCTGGACGCGGTGGAGCCGGAGGCGAACTGTTCGATGAATCCACGTACGCTCAAGCTTATGGGAATCAAGCCGGGCGATATGATCCGCCTGACCACACGTCGTGGTTCGATTGAGATCATGGTTCGCGCGGACCGGGCGATTGCCGAGGATATGGTGTTCATCCCGTTTGCCTATGTTGAGGCGGCGGCGAACATTCTGACCAACTCGGCCATCGACCCTTATGGCAAGATCCCCGAGTTCAAGTTCTCGGCCATTCGCGTCGAAAAGATCGAAAGCGCAGTTGCGGCTGAGTAAAACCAACACATATCAAGCAAAGAAGGCGGCCAGATGGGTCGCCTTTTTCTTTTCTTGACAGGCGCTTGCGCTCGACCAACCCTGTCGTAGATGTTGGTGGAGGAATTTCTTATGGCACGCCGTTTCGTCGATCTGTCCGTTCCGTTGGAAACCGGGATCGTGTCTGACCCGCCAATCATGTTGCCGCAAATTGAATATCTGACCCATGATCAGACGGCAGAACAGGTCATGTCTTTCTTTCCGGGTCTGGAACGGCAAGACCTGCCGAACGGTGAAGGATGGGCAATCGAACGGTTGCAGATCGCGACCCACAACGGCACGCATCTGGATGCGCCGTATCACCATCATTCCACGATGAACAAAGGTGAACGGGCAATAACTATCGACGAAGTGCCGCTGGAATGGTGCATGAACCCCGGCGTCAAGCTGGACTTTTGACACTTCGAGGATGGGTATGTCGTTACCGCGGCAGATGTCGAAGCTGAATTGAAGCGCATCGGCCACGAACTTTGCCCGCTGGATATCGTCGTGGTCAACACTGCTGCAGGGACACGTTATGGTGCGCCGGACTATCTGGTCAAAGGATGTGGAATGGGGCGCGAGGCGACGCTTTTTCTGACTGAACGTGGCGTGCGTGTCACCGGCACCGACGCCTGGAGCTGGGATGCCCCGTTTCCGCTCACCGCCCAGGAATACGCTGAGACCCGAGATCCATCTATAATCTGGGAAGGCCATCGCGCGTCGATGGACATCGGGTATTGCCACTTGGAAAAGCTGACCAATCTGGAAGATTTGCCGCCCTCAGGGTTCGAGATTTCCTGTTTCCCCTTCAAGATAAAAGGGGCCTCTGCCGGATTTGTCCGGGCCGTGGCAATACTTGACGATGAAGACGCGCAGTAAAGGGGGTCAAATGCAGCCGAGTACCATACCTCCTGGCGGGCATGATGGCCCGTATGCCGCGCCGGTGGAAATTCGCGGCTTTGAAGTACGGCCCGAATGGATCGACTATAACGGCCATATGAATGTCGGGTTTTACGGTGTCGCCTTTGACATGGCGTTGGAAAAGCTGATGGTTGATCATCTCGGGTTGGGCGAGGTGCAGGTCAAGGCGTTGGGGCAGGGGCCTTACATCCTGCAGTCTCATCTGCA
This sequence comes from Ruegeria sp. AF1, assembly GCF_056542125.1. NCBI lineage: Bacteria > Pseudomonadati > Pseudomonadota > Alphaproteobacteria > Rhodobacterales > Roseobacteraceae > Ruegeria > Ruegeria sp. AF1. The sequence continues at coordinate 121,879 of NZ_JBQFZG010000005.1, read as the reverse complement.
TTTCGTGCAGGAGGTCAAAGACGGTTCATCGTTTTATTTCAGGTTCCGTATGCTGGATGCTGACAGCAAGAGAGGACATTATTTCGCGCAGATGCTTTTGGCAGAAACTGACGAGATTTGCGCGACGCAAGAGGCGCTTTTCATGAATGTCAGCCACAGCACCGGGCGATCCGTACCCTATCCGGATTGGGCAGCGACGCGTCTTGCGCAAATGGTGGTTGACCATAAGTCTCTGGGACCGGCTTCGCAGATCGGCCAACCGATAGGAATTCGCCGGAAATAGTTTCCAGGGTCAGAAGCGATCCTAATAGTCCTTTGAAAAGAACACTCCGATGCCCGTTTCGCCGCGACCGTCAACCGTGCCCTTGACCGAGAAATTGTCGGTGACATCAAGGTTCAGGTTCACCTCGGTATCGCCTTCGGTATTGACGGTAAAGTCGGTATAGAGGTTTTCACCCAGATAGGCCCCGGCACCCAATCGGCCCGCGCCACCGTCTGACGCACCAACATCAATCGTATCAACACCGGTAGAGTCGCGTAATCCCTTGGTCGCGTCCCCTACAGCACCGCTGAGTTGCGCCAGCGACGCGGCCATCTGCGCAATCAGGAAGGGTGAGATTTCCGAGAACCTGTTCCCAAAGAGCAGCATCGCCAGTGCCTCTTCCGCCGGGCGTTCGGGATCGGAAAACACGCTGACCTCGGGTGAATCCAGCGGCCCTGCGATTTCGATGGTCGCGGTGCCGTCCGAGGTGCTGGCAGAGGATTCAAACTCGATATAAGGCGTCAAGTCACCCTGTAGGGTCACGATGCCTTTGGTCAGGGCCAGCCTGCGGCCCAGAATATCGAAATTACCGCGGATCAATTCAATCTGACCTGATGGGACCACCGAGGTCGTGGTGCCACCAATGGAAATCCGGCCACCCAGTTCGGCATTTACACCGCGCCCCCGTACGAACACGGCTTTGGGTGCCAGCAAGTTGATGTCCAGTGCTATTCGGGATGTGCTTTGGCCCTTGTCTTTGGTGGTTACAAGACCTGCACGCTCGCGCGTGATGAAACTGGCACCGCTTTCGTTGACATGCTGTATTTCGGGGATCGGTGCGGCACCTACAGCCCCCGAAGCCGCAGCGAGGTTGATATTGGTCTCACCAAAGGTGATCTGCCCAGCCAGCGAACTGTTCCCGGCTAGAGCGCCGGTCATCGCAATCTGACCGTTCAAAGTCGTCTCGTATAAAAGCCGATCGGTCAGGACGAGGCTGTTGATTGTTGTCGTGATCTGCGCATTGAACGGGGGCGTCAGATCGACAGGTCCATTGACGGTAAAGCCACCACCGGCCCGCACCCCGCCGTTCAGCGTGATGGTTGCACGGCTTTGCGCCAGATCCACCTGTCCGTTGATCCCGGTGATGGTCTGGCCTGCGCCGGGAAGTGCAAGGGATGTTCCCGAAGTGGTAATCGATCCGCTTAGGGACGCCAGATCAGCCGGGCCTTTGAGGGCTAGATCAAAACGCGCGGACCCCTCAATCTTGTTAGGCGTGATGAAGACGTTTGCTATCCCCAGGTTTACGCCACCCTTTGCTGAAATATCTGCATTGCTGCTGGTTTCATCAAAGGTGCCTGCAACCGTGCTGACGATGTCTGCGGGACCTTGCGCCTTGGCGTCGATGGTCCAAACGCCACTGTCCCGCTTGGCATTGCCCGCAGCGGTAAGGGTGCCGGGAAACTCTGGCACAAACCTTTCGATGCGGTTGAACTTGGCATCGAAGTCCAGATCAGCGGATCCATTTGTGTCCACCGTACCGGACACTTTGGCATAGGAACTCTCTGGCCCAAGCAAGTGTGCTGTTCCTTCGAGCCCGGACCGTGTCGGAGCGACGTTGCCGTCCAGTTTCAGAGGCCCAGAGAGTGTTTTCGACAGCCGCCCCAGATCATCCAGCGCTGCGGAAAAGGTCAATCCGCCGGCATCGCGGTTCAGTTTGCCGGATGCATCCGCAGAAAGGGCGGTGCCGATCAGCTGGAATGTGCGAATATTCAGACCGGCCTCGTCATTCACCGCATCCACCGTCAGGTTCGTTCGCCCCTGGATCAGGTTGTCAACCGCGTTGATGCCGGACTTGATGTCATCAGCAGCCAAGTTGCCTTTGACGTCAAATGCCTTGCTGCCAACCGTACCTTTGCCTGCGACGTCCGCGATGATCGAACCTGCAAGATCTCGCCCGGCAAGAGTTGAAAAGGGTGACAGGTCCGGGATGTTCAGACTGACCTGCCCGTCCACGGCCAATGCATCCGTCGGATCATCAATTGTTGCCGCGGCGCTTGCCACAATGGCTGAACCTTTGATCACCGCGTCGCGGATTTTAATCTGCTTCTGACTCAGCGCGCCGTCGAAATTTATCTCGGTCCGACCGACCAGCAGCGGGTCAATCTCGGGTAGGCCCGTTTTGACATCCCGGCTCATCACGCTGGCTGTGCCATCAAACTCGAGCGTCTGAACAGTGCCTTTGCCGTCCAGTTTCGCCTGTACCGCACCGCCAAGCTCACGTTTGGCGAGGCCCGAGAACACGGAAAGATCCCGCGCGTTGACTGTTGCTTGCCCGTCAATCGTCACGCTGCCCTCAGGGGTGGTAACCGTACCATCAGCCTGCGCGCGCAGAGTATCGCCGATCAGCGTAAAATCCCGGATCGTTACGCCATCTGGACCGCGTTTTGCGTCCAGCGTGACTGTTGTGTTGCCCCGGATCACCGGGTCAATGTCATCGCGCCCTGTGGAAAGACCGCGCCCCTCGACCTCAAGCTTGCCATCGAAACTGCCTTCAAGAGGCGAACCCTGGCCCGTGAGCCGGGCAGAGGCCTGACCGCCCAGTTCCAGCTGCGCCAGACCCGAAAACCGTGACAGATCGGTCGCCTGCAATGTCGCGGTTCCATCGACGGCCAAACCACTGGACAAGCCGCTGATCTCGGCATCAACGCCCAGTTCATAGTCCGAGCCGACCATCTCGACCTCGGACAGGTTCAGGGCCTGATCCCTGCCATACTGGAACGTACCGTCCAGCGTAATGCGGTCTCCAATGGCTGCGTTCAGGGCATCGTCAGTCAGGTCGATACCGTCCAAAGCAGCTTGCAAATCACCGTCGATCCGCAAAACGTCACCCTGTTCCAAAGTTCCCTGCGCCGTAATCTGCGCGCGTTGCAGGTTCAGGGTATCGGATTTTACGGCGTTAGCGGTCAGACTTAGATCCCAGAGATTGCCGTTTTTCTCATCAAACAACGCAGAGACCTGCGCAGCTTCGATCGATGTGTCGCCACCTGACAACGGAAGGACGACGCTTTGCCCCTCGGGCGGTGTAATGCGTCCTTGCAGGGCCGCCAGTTGCAGCCGACCTCCCGGCGCCAGTTGCAGCGCCCCTTTCAGGTTCAGTGCCTGAGAACTGAGTTCCAGATCACTGATATCCAACGCGCCTTCAGGTAGGGTCCGTCCATCCACGATCAACTGCGTTTTGGGGCCGAAGAACGTATCCATATTCTCAGCGACAAAGGGCGTCAGGTCACCGCCCAGATCTGCGGTAAAGGCGATGCCCTCCTCCGCGCTAGCCGCGGCTGTTGGGGCCGAACGCAACCGAACCTGTCCGGTCACTCGTGGCTGCCCATCACTGCTCAGGCCGATATCGGCCGTAAAATCCGTCACCGGCCCGGACCCTTTCGCGGACAATCCGATCGGGGGCCTGTCCGGCATTTTCAAAGCGGTCGAGATCAGACCCCCCGCGGCTTCGGTGACCTGAAGGTCAAGATCAATCTGGCTGTCAGTGTTCCGAAAACCCGCAGCTATGGAGATTTGATCACCGGCCCGATCCAGTCGGGTGATGTCCAGTTTGGTGTCCAGCGTCCCGTCGGCCAGCGACAGGTTGCCATTGACGGCCAGTTCCGCCGCAATGCCGATCAAAGGTTTGCCCAAGGCCAGCTCGCCAATGTGGATTTCGCCGATTTCGATGGCCACGGGCAGTTCAGGCAGTTGAAAAGCTTGGGTCTCGGCAGAAGCGGACGGTGTGTCCTTGGTCGTGGTGCCCGGCGCACGGGCGACGTCGATTTCCTGTGCGGTCAGCGCGTTGACCGAGAACCGCCCACGAATCAGCGCCAACCGGTTCCAATCCAGTTCCGCTCCCCGGATGGTCAGCCAGACCCCTTCATCATCGGCCACCGTGATCTCGGTAATGGTGGCGCGTGAACTCAGCGCGCCTTGCAGACCTTTGACGGTAACATTCTGATCGTCGCCCGACAGCGTGTCCTGTAGGAACCGCTCGATCATGCTGCCGCCTTCGTCCTCCTGCGCGGGGCCGGCCACTGGCACAAGCATCAGCGTGCCAATCAGCAGAAGGTATGAAAGGTGCCGCCTCAAAACGCTTGCCCGATCCCGATATAGAATTGCAGACCGTTGCCGCTGGAGCCGCTTACCGGGAAGGCCAGGTCAAACCGCAGGGGTCCGAAGCCGCCCAAATCATATCTTACGCCGATACCGGCACCTGCATGATCTTCCGCGCCACTTCCTATAAAGGAAGAGGTATCGACGACACCGTAGTCGTAAAACCCAACCAACGACAGAGACTCTGTCACCTTGCCCCGGATCTCGCCTGAAAGTCCAAGGAACGATTTGCCGCCTGCGACACCGGTCCCGACCGGGATGCCAAGGCTTTCATAGGGTTGCCCGCGCACGGTTCCTGCACCACCGGAAAAAAACAGAAAGTCGGGTGTAACGCCATCTGCTGGCGGGCCAATGACTGATCCAAGTTGCGCCCGCGCTGCCAGCACAACCCTGCCGCCGGTTCCAAGGCTGGTATAGATCCGGCCGTCGACAAACAGGCGAATGCCCGTATCGGTGCCGGAAAAGCCAATGAAAGGCATGACTTCGGAATCCAGATAATAGCCGCGCGTGGCGCTGACTTTATTGTCGCGTTCATCCCTTTCCGAGCGGAAGGGCAGGATAAAGTATCTGAACTTGCGGCCACTTCCATAGGCGTCGTCAGCATCTGACCACTGTAACCCAGCCGAGGCTTCGGCATAGAGCGTGTCCGAGAATGTGCGGCGCGCACCATATGCCACAGACGCAACCGATACATTGTAGTTTTCAGTGTTGCGGCGCTCCAGCAACACGTTCCAGAATGTATTGTCGTCCGGACCCAGACGATCGGGCTGATCCAGACGCAATCCGATCCGCCCATCAAGATCTTCGGAACCACCGATATTTCGTATCGCGGCCTCAAAACGCAGACGCTCCGCGCGTTTGAACATGTTTCGATGTGTCCAGGTCGCGGTCACGTCGAGACCGTCGCGCGAGGCCAGCTCGAGCCCAAAGGTCAGCTGACGCTTTGGTAGGTCTTCGAATGTGGCGTCGAAATCCAGTGTCCCGTCGGGGTTTGCTGTCTCATGTTCCTGCAATGAGACGACGTTGAACGTGCCGGTTCGGCGCAAACGCGTTCCAACCTTCTGGATTTTTTCTGGTGAGTAAACTTCCCCGCTTGGGAAACCGGCGATTTTTTCGATGGACCGGTGGCGCACATCCGTGTCGCCCTTAATGAACATTCTGCCAAACGTCAGCCTGCGCCCCGGGTCCAGATCAATCTGCGCATCCAGACGGGCCTGTGCGTGACGGGCGATAATGGTCTGATCCTCAATTTTTGCTTTTGCGTGGCCTGCATTCCGCCAACCCTGCACACCGTCCGAGCCTGCTTTTTGAATGACCCCTGTTGTTGCTAGTTTGCCGGGGGCGAAACCTTCGGGCAGCACGGTGCCAGACGCCAGGGGCTGAACAATGGCCGTGCCGAATTTGAAGCTTGGCCCGGTTTCAACGGTAATTGCGGCCCTGTTGATCTGGGCTGGCACAGTCAAAGAGCTCAACTCAGCGGCTTCCTGCCCGTCAAGCTTAATGCTGACAACCGGGCTGAAATACCCTTCGTCATACAAGATCTGCACAAGCGTGCGGTAATCCGACAAGGCGGCAGACAGGATCTCAAGTGGCGTATCCAGACCCCGCTCTTCCGCTGTTGTCACCGATGATGTCTTTTTCAGACGTTCAACAAGTTCCTTTGAAGCGCCCGGCGCCGTCAGAGAGGTTTCCAGCGCCATCAGAGCGGTCGGGGTCAGTGCCATGACAATGGCACTCAGCCAGCACTTCAAACGGCCTTGCGGCATGCGCCCTTGCATGAATAGCCCCAACTGTCCCAGTTCCAGATCTCAGCTACCGTGTGATGCACGGTCTTATAGTGTCAGGTTAGAACATCTGAATGCCGTTGGGAAAAGGGATAAACGCGGGATCGGGAAATTTTGGTCGAATTGTCCCGGCCTTTGCTGACACAATCGCTTTGCCGCACCTCGATTGGCAGACCGGAATTGCCGCAGTCCGGGCCAAAGCCAACCGTATACAACCAATGTCCTGGCCAGTCCTTGGCTTCGGCCCTGTGTAATTCACTAGGCAAACGGGCGGTTCTTCGGTATTCCCAATATATTGTCAACTGGTATCAAAAAAACCGAAAAAATGTCCTATCTCGACAACATCCGAACCTTTGTCAGGGTTTACGATCTGGGCAGCATGTCTGCGGCCGGGCGAGATCTGAGGATTTCGCCAGCGGTGACATCGGCGCGAATATCGCAGCTTGAGGACCATCTGGGTGTACGTCTGTTCCAGCGCACCACACGTAACCTGTCCCCGACAGAGCAGGGAAAAGCATTCTACCCCGGTGCGGTGGCGGTTCTGGATGCGGTGGACGAGGCCGAGGCTCAGGTCACGCATCTGACCGAGGCACCGCGCGGGTCGTTGTTCGTGGCGTCTCCACTGGGGGTGGGGCGGCGATTGCTGGCACCGCATGTGCCTGAATTTCTTGCAGAATACCCCGAGATTGATGTCCGCTTGCGCCTGACGGATCGCTCGGTTGACCTGACGACGGAAGGTCTTGATCTGGCGTTTTTCATTGGCCAGCCCGAGGACAGCACGTTGCGTATTCGCAAGATTGCCGACTGCCAGCGTGTATTGTGTACTGCGCCGGATTATGTGGCGCGGCGCGGTATGCCTAAAACCGGAGCTGACCTGATTGCCGACAAGCATGAATGCCTGAATCTGCGCTTTCCGGGTGCGACCGAGTTTCAGTGGATGCTGAAAACGACCGATGGTCCGAAACGTTTTGCCGTGTCCGGGCGCTTCGAATGTGATGATGGGGATGTTTTGACGGACTGGGCGTTGTCCGGTCAAGGCATTGCAATGAAGCCGGTTTTCGAGGTGGCCGAGCATCTGAAATCCGGTCGCCTCGTACCGGTTGCGACGGAAACTCCGCCTGTTCCAGTTCAGATGGCCTGCCTATACACGCATCGGCGCCATCAGGACCCAAAGGCACGCCTGTTCATGGATTTCATGATTGAACGGATCAGTAAGGTAGTCCGCGTTACAGAATACCCTATCGCGGGGCCTAAACCATAGGCACTGACCCGACGCTGTGCACGAAGGTAAGTCCGGTCACGGCGCGGCCATCAGGCAGGCCACGTCCAGCATGCGGGCCGAAAAGCCCCATTCGTTGTCGTACCAGCCAAAAACGCGCGCCTGATTTTCACCGACCATGCGGGTTTCTGGCCCGGCGATGACCAGCGATTCCGGGCGCGCCCGCAAATCGGAGGACACCAGCGGCATATCCGTCCAACCCAAAACCGGCGACGCGTCAATGGCCTGACGCAAAGCATGATCGAAATCCTCGGCCCTCATGCCGCGTTCCAATGTGACCACGAGGTCGACCGCCGAAACGCTGGCTGTCGGGACGCGAACTGCGGCCCCCGAGATGCGCCCGGCCAGATGTGGAAGGACCACGTCGATCAGGTGTGTGGCGCTGGACGTTGTCGGAACCATGGACAACGCACCAGCCCGCGACCGGGCAAGGTCGCCGCGCGGGGCGTCAACCATGGGCTGGCTGTTTGTATAGCAATGGATGGTTGTCATATGGCCTGACAAAACACCACCAATGTGGTCCAGCACTTTGACCAGCGGTGCAAGCCCATTGGTTGTGCAAGAGGCGTTCGATACGATCCGGGCGCTGCCCAACTGATCCTCGTTCGCCCCCAGAACGACGGTTATGTCGGCCGCGGGCGAAGGGCCCGAGATCAGGACCTTGCTAGCGCCCGCAGATAACCCGCGACGCGCCACGTCGGATGTGCGCGCGACCCCGGTACAGTCCAGCATCACGTCAACGCCGGACAGGTCAACGCGTGTCAGATCGACACTGTGGGTCATAGGAACAGAGCGCCCGTCCACGATCAGCGTTTCATCCCCCTGTGACACATCGCCGGGATAAGGGCCGAAGGTGCTGTCGTATTTGAACAGGTAAGCGCAGGTCTCCAGCGGCGCGATGTCATTGATCAACACCAGCTCGATATCCGACCCTTCGGGCAGGGCCAGAACCTGCCGCAGGATCGTGCGGCCAATGCGGCCGAATCCGTTTATCGCGAGTTTCATGCGCAAGCTATGGCAGGGCGTCGGGGCGACCTCAATGCCTGATCAGCAACAGCTTACTTGCAACTGACCTGAGAAAAGAACTGACCCGAGATATTCTGGTACATGCTGTTGAAGATCACCTTGCAGCCCGTCGCTTGTTGAATGGCAACAATAGCTTGCGTCGTGCGAAGGCGTGGGGGCGGGCCGAACGGGTTCAGGTTGTTGTTGTCGCGTGTGGCGCGATAAATGACCGGTGCGTCAGCGACCTGTGTCACAGCCCAGTTGCGGCTCATGACGAAGACGGATTTGGTCTCTTCCCCCGCAATGGCGGGTGCTGTGTGTAAGATTGCAGAGGTAGAGAGTACGGCAACGGGTATCAGGGCAAGGCGCAGTTTCATGGACAAATCTCCAATGCACTAAACAAGAATTTACCTGGAGTTCAGCAAATTCCGACCCTTGTGTGAAGCCCTGGGATAAAAAATCACTGCGATTTCCAGCCAGACCAGCGTTTAGCGGTGCGACAGGGACAGGGGCATATGCCGGTTGACGTCCTTGTAAAGCAGATACCTGAATCGACCCGGCCCCCCTGCGTAACAGGCTTGCGGGCAAAAGGCGCGCAGCCACATGTAATCTCCGGCCTCAACTTCGACCCAGTCCTGATTGAGACGATAGACCGCTTTCCCTTCCAGAACATAAAGCCCGTGTTCCATCACATGAGTTTCGGCGAAGGGAATGACCCCGCCCGGTTCGAAATTGACAATGTTCACATGCATGTCATGGCGCAGGTCCTGTGGGTCTGCGAACCGCGTGGTGGACCATCGGCCTTCGGTCCCCGGCATTTCGACTGGCGTCACATCGCGTTCATTGGTGATGATCGGGTCTGGCGCGGGCAACCCGGGAACAGCATCATAGGCTTTGCGGACCCAGTGGAACCGGGCTGCCGTCTGGCCAGTGTTCCGCAATGTCCAGTCGCTGCCGACGGGGATGTAGGCATAACCGCCTGTCTCCAACACATGGTTTTCCGAGTTCAGTGTCAAAGTCACTGTTCCTTCGACGACAAAAAGCACCGCCTGAGCTTGCGCGTCTGTCTCTGGCTGATCGCTGCCGCCGCCGGGCTGCACTTCCATGATGTATTGCGAGAACGTTTCGGCGAATCCGCTGAGTGGGCGTGAAAGAACCCACAGGCGTGTTCCTTCCCAGAACGGCAGATAGCTGGTGACGATGTCGCGCATCGTACCTTTGGGAATGACCGCATACGCGTCGGTGAACATGGCGCGGTCGGTCAGCAACTGGTTCTGGCCGGGATGGCCGCCGGTCGGGGCGAAGTAGGTCGGATGGGTCATTTGTCTGCCTCGGGATCGTTTGAATGGCACTATGGGCACAAAGGCGCGGCGCTATTAGGTCCTGACGCGCGATAGGTTTGTTCGGGATATTTTGAAGGTCGGCACCCCGGGGCTTGGCCCTGCTGAAACAGAGGTATATCCTTGGTCACAAATGATTTCAGTTCTGTGAGGCCCCTATGAAAGCCCAGTTGTTACCCATCATTGCCGCGTGTGGCGCCCTTTTGATGACCGGTTCCGCCGACGCCAAGTCACTCTCCCGAATCATAGCTGAGATGGGGCTGTCCCCGGCAGACTTTGAAGTGGTTAGTGAAACCTCGAATGCGCTTTTGAACAATGGCACGCCCTCTGTAGGGCAGGAACGGTCCTGGCAAAACGACGAGACCGGCTCAAAAGGAACGATCAGGGTGCAAAACGTTCAGGGCAACTGCGTCGGCCTTCAGCATGTCATCCAGCCGGAAGGCAGCGATCAAAGCCGAGAAATCAGAACCCGCCGGTGTAATGACGGTAACGGAAACTGGATCCTGACACCCTGATCTCTGACTTGGCTATCAGTACCCGAGGTCCCGGCTGACTTCGTGCAGCAGGGGATCGCCGGATTTGAGCCTGTGGTAGTTCTCGGCCACATCCGACAGTGCATCGCCCAGATACCAGCCCGAGACGTGCGGTGTGATCGTCACAGCGGGGTGCCGCCACAAGGGGCTGTCCTTCGGCAGCGGTTCCTGTGATGTGACGTCCAACACCGCATGGCCCGGAGAACCGTTATCCAGCGCCGCGATCAGTGCCGCCTCGTCAATCAGGTTTCCGCGTCCGGCGTTCAACAACTGACTGCCCGGCTTCATCGCGGCCAGCGTCTGTGCGTCAAACAGACCCACGGTTTGCGGCGTCGAAGGCAGGATGGCACAGACGTGATCACATTGCCCCAATAGCCGAGGCAGCGCGTCTTGCCCATGCTGGCAGGTGACACCATCGATGGACTTTGGTGAGCGGCTCCAGCCCATGACCTGAAACCCGACGGCACGTAACATGCGGGCAGTGCGGGCCCCGATATGGCCCAGACCCAGAACGCCCACAACCGTATCAGGTGTGAAAACGGGCGCGCGCGGCAACCACTCGGCGCGACTCTGGGATGCCTCGTGAAAGACCATGTGGCGCTGAGCGCGCAGAATATAGGCGAGAAACCATTCGGCAATGCCCTGCGCAGGCGCGTCTGGCTTCAATCGCGCCACACGGATATGCGGAGGCAGGTCCGGATGGCCAACTATGGTCTCAACCCCGGCCCCCAGCTTCTGAACCAGTTTCAGGTTGGGCAGCTTCGTCGGGTGATTGCTTTGCATGCTGACTACCGCCAGCATCGTAATGTCGTTGGGGTCGCCCAGCGTTTCGGGTGTGCGGATGTCGGCACCAGGCGCCAGGGCCTGTAAAGTGGCGGCGATTTCCTCATCCCCAATCCAGTCCGACAGCCCGGTTTCAATCAACAACGCCATATGCGAACCCCACTTGGAATTGATGTGGTGACGTCCCGTCACAGCGGTGGACAGGATCAGGTCTGTTAAGCCATCCTCGTGCCTAAAAGTACAGCCCGGTTTCAAAACCCGAAGAGGACAGTTTCGTGAAGATACCACTCACCGCGCACCGGGGAAACCACGTTACATCGCAATCGGTTACCGGTATGAGTGAGCCGAGGCACACAACGCAGCGAATGACCAGAGGGGACTGATGGCAGGGCTCGACTTCACGGATCAGACCTATTTTCATCAGCGCGAGGATGGGGCGTTTGTAGGACATGATCCTGCACGCGGTCCGTGGTCTGCCGATCATTGCCACGCAGGGCCGGTCAGCGGGTTGATAGTGCGGGCAGCGGAAACTGAGGTTGGCCCCGAAAAGATGCTGACCCGCCTGACAGTTGACCTGTTGCGCCCTCTGCCCTTGGCCGGGTTGCGGGTTGCCGCAGAAACCACGCGCCATACAAAGACGCTGGCGACCACACGTGTTACGGTGCATGATCTGGATGACACACTCTGCGCCACGGCCACCACCATGCATCTGGTGCGGCGCGATCTAGGCGTGGTGGCAAACGTCGAAACCAGCGCGCCACAGTTGGAAGACGCGGTAGAAGGTCCTTTTCCAATCGGCGAGATTCGTCATGATTTGAAGGGGTTTGCCCACTACAGTGACATCCTTTATCCCAAAGACGGCAAACAGGGGGCCGGACCCAAAACGGTCTGGATGCGCACCCCAAAGCTGTTGAGCGGCGAAGATCAGTCGCCCATTCAGGCACTGTGCCCGTTGGCGGATTGCGGCAATGGTATCTCGTGGAATGCTCCGACGTCGGAAATGGGGTTCATGAACACCGATCTGACCGTGAATATCCACCGCGAACCAGTGTCAGATTGGCTGGCGTCCAGTTCGGTTTCACATTGGCAACCTACGGGCATCGGCATGTCTCAGTCCGTGCTTTTCGACACGCAAGGTCCTGTAGGAACCGCCCTGCAAACACTGGTGCTGTTCCCGCCGGTCTGAAGGTCGGCTGGTTTTCGCAGGCGTGTGTAAAGGCCGTTGTCGCAGTGTCCCTTCAGACCTATCTTGCGCATATGCGCTGGCTGTTCACTGTCATGACCTGTTGCCTGCCGATCCCGGCCCTGTCGCACCCGCATGTCTTTATCGACACCGGGCTGGAATTCATCGTGGATGAGGCCGGTCACCTGACCCATATCCGGGTGACTTGGGCATATGACGAATTCCACTCTCTGCTTGTTCTGGAAGACATGAATTTGGATCAGGATGCTGACGGCATTTTGACGAAAAGCGAAGAAGAACGTCTGAGCGGGTTCGATATGCAATGGGTCGAGGGGTATAACGGCGACCTCGTGCTCACTAAAGACGGAGCGCTGGTTGCACTGTCCGGTCCATTAGAGCCCAGTGCGACAACGGAAGATGGGCGGGTCGTGACCACCCACATGCGCGCGGTCGAAGGCGACGCGATACTTGCCACAGGGCTTTCCGCCAAGGCATTTGATGAGTCCTTCTATACGGCCTACGAGATTACGCGCCCTGTAACCGTGACGGGCCCGGCTTTATGCCGGGTGGATCGTAACGATCCCGACATAGACGGGCAGCTTGCACAGATGCAGGCGTTTCTGTTGACACTGGACGCGGATTACGACCTGGAGGAAAACGATATTCCATTGGTTGGTGAGAACTTTGCGACTGAGATCCTCGTTTCATGTCCCGTTTCCTGATTGTTTCGGTCGCTCTGGCCTTCGGTTTGCTGCTTTGGTTCTGGGGCAGTGGTGGGTTTGACAGCCTGGCAAGTTGGGCAGCCGGAGAGCAGCGGGACTTTCAGAACCAGATCGCGCGGTCCTTGCGTGCCGCGCGTGCGGAACAGCCTCAGGCGGTGGCCACGCTTCTGACTGTCTGTTTCGCCTACGGGTTCTTTCATGCCGTGGGTCCGGGCCACGGGAAGGTTTTGATCGGGGGCTACGGTTTGGGTCGGCGTGTTGCCTTCTGGCGGTTGTCGGCGATTAGCGTATTGTCCAGTTTTGGACAGGCGGTGATGGCGGTTGTGCTGGTCTACGCGGGGGTGCTGGTCTTTCAGATGTCCCGCGAAAGCCTTGTTGGGACGACCGAACAGGTGATGGCTCCGATCAGCTACGGAGCCATTGCGTTGATTGGGCTTTGGTTGGTTGTACGGGCTGTGCGCAATTTCGCACGACAACGAAAAAAGCATGTCCCTAACGATCACACCCATCAGCACCATCATGATGACGGAGACTGCGCGGAGTGCGGTCATCGTCATGGTCCAACCGCGGACGAGGTTGCGAATGTCGGCACATTGCGCGAAGCCCTGATCCTGATCGCAGGCATAGCTGCACGGCCTTGTACCGGTGCCTTGTTTGTACTGATCCTGACGTGGCAAATGGGCATCGCCATGGTGGGGATCGCGGGTGCTTTTGCCATGGCGCTTGGCACGGCGACTGTGACTACGCTGGTCGGGTGGACGTCTTTTGGTCTGCGCGGCGGGCTGCTGGCTTCGGCTTCGGCCACGCGCTTTGCGTCGATTTTGGCACCCAGCATCGAACTGGTGGCAGGACTTACAATTGCGGTGATTGCAGGCGGGTTGCTTCTGCGCGCGGTTTAGATCAGTCGAACACCGGTTCCGGGTATCCGACCCGCGCCAGATAAAGCCCCTGCGGCGGACATACCGGCCCGCAGGCAGCGCGGTCGGTGGCTTCCAAAGCCTCACGCACGTTGTCCGGGGTCCACGCTCCCGCCCCGACACGTTCCAGAGTGCCAACGAAACTGCGCACCTGATTGTGCAGGAACGACCGGGCGCGCACGTGGAAATGAACCTCGGGGCCGGAAAAGCCCTCGACCCGTTCAACGCGCAGTTCATCAAGGGTTTTGACCGGGCTGGCCGCCTGACAGATGGAGGACCGAAAGGTGGTGAAATCATGCCGGCCCAGCAGCATGTTTGCCCCTTCCTGCATGGCGTCGACATCCAACTGGTGGCTAATCTGCCAGACCTGTCCCCGGTCGTGGGTTGCAGGCGCACGGCGCATCAGGATGCGGAACAGATATTGCCGTTCAACCGCTGAAAACCGCGCGTGCCAATCCTCGGCCACTGGGGCGGCCTTAACGATAGCCACTGGGAGAGGCTTGAGATGATAGTTCAGCGCCTCAGACAGGCGAAACGGGTCCCATTCCATTGCCATGTCGCAATGGGCAACCTGCCCCAGAGCGTGAACACCGGCGTCTGTGCGCCCTGCTGCGGCAATTGTGTGGCCGCCCGGCTGAATTCGGGAAAGCGCCTGTTCGATGGCACCTTGCACGGATGGTTGATCCTTTTGCCGCTGCCATCCGGCAAACGGCTCCCCCTGGTATTCAACTTTCAACGCATATCTGGGCATGTGCCGCTGGTACAGCGCAGCGCAGGATCGGGCAAGGGGGCGAAAGCGCTGGTATGTGCCGCGACCGCTACCTATCTTGGGTAAAAGGAAAATTGCGGGGCGGCGGATTGGTCATCTCTTCACTGGCAGACAGTCTTGCGCGTGGCGTCGAAAGTATCGGCGACAGCGTGTCCGAGACATTTTTCGAGCCGGTCATCCGTTTGGGTGTCACCGGGCTGGCACGATCCGGCAAAACAGTATTCATCACTTCGTTGGTTGCCAATCTGTTGGATCGGGGCCGTATGACCGGGCTTGTTGCGCAGCAGGAGGGGCGGATCAATGCCGCCTTTCTGCAACCCCAGCCGGATGACACTGTGCCCCGGTTCGATTATGAATCGCACCTGTCTGCCCTGACGGGACCGATACCGCACTGGCCAGACAGCACGCGTGCGGTGTCTGAATTGCGTTTGTCCTTCAAGGCCCGTCCCGCCGGGCTGCTTGCCGGGTTGCAAGGGCCGCGCACGGTCCATTTGGATATCGTCGATTACCCCGGCGAATGGCTGCTGGATCTGGCCTTGCTGGACAAATCTTACGCAGACTGGTCTCAGGAAACTCTGGCACGGATCGAGACCCGTGCGGAGGCTGCCGCGTATCTGGCGTTGGTCCAAAATACAGACCCGTCGGTAGGGCACGACGAACCTGCCGCACAAGCTCTGGCCGCGTCGTTCACCGCCTATCTCAACGCAGCGCGCGATGCCGGGTTTTACGACTGTACGCCGGGACGTTTCCTTCTGCCGGGCGATCTGGCGGGATCTCCGGTGCTGACCTTTGCACCGCTGGCAATCACTGGCTCGTCGCGGCGCAGGACCCTTCAGCGCGAGATGGAACGGCGGTTTGAAGCTTATAAATCTCAGGTCGTGAAACCGTTTTTTCGGGATCACTTCTCGCGGATTGATCGGCAGGTGGTTCTGGTTGACGCACTGGGCGCAATTCACAAGGGTCCTCAGGCCGTTGAAGATATGCGCCGCGCGATGGCCGATATCCTGTCGGCTTTTCGTCCGGGCCGGAACGCATGGCTGAGCCAGCTTTTGCTGGGCAAAAAGGTCGAACGCATCCTGTTTGCAGCGACAAAAGCGGACCACCTGCACCACACGCAACATCCCCGCCTGACCGCGATTATCGAGGCTTTGACGCGCGAGGCGCGCAATCGTGCGAATTTCGCCGGGGCCCGGACCGCGGCCCTGTCTCTGGCATCGCTGCGTGCAACGACCGAAGAGATTCGCAGCCACGACGGAACCGATCTGCCATGCGTGCGTGGTACTTTGTTGGACAGCGGCAAACAGGCCGCTTTCTATCCCGGAGACTTGCCCGAGGATCCGGCGCATCTGTTGGGTCCGGCGCGAAATGGAGCGGAGAGCTGGTTGAACGAAGACTATGGGTTCATGGCCTTTGCCCCGGCAAAACTAACCCTTAAACCCGGTGACGGCCCCCCTCATATCCGACTGGATCGTGCGGCGCAGTTTCTGATCGGAGACAGATTGTGATCGCGACACTGCGCCCCGCACGCACCACAGATGCCGGTACAATCGGTACGATCCTGCACGGCTTCGCCTTGGAAAACGACTGGATGCCCAAACTGCACAGCTGTGCTGAATCCATTGCCTTCTGCGGTCGGATGATTGATCAGGATTGGGTCACTGTGGCCGAGGCAGAGACAGGTGTGGTCGGGTTTCTGGCGCTGAATGGTGGTGAAATCCATTCACTTTATCTGGATGCGCAAGCTCGGGGGCAGGGGATTGGTCAGCAATTGTTGGGTCACGCGAAATCAAGCCAGCGGCGGCTGGGCTTATACGCGTTTCAGGATAATTCCCGTGCCTGTCGGTTCTATGAGCGAAACGGCTTTGCCGAGGTGGCGCGCAGCGATGGGGCAGAAAACGATGAAAACCTGCCGGACATAAGGTTTGTCTGGCACAGCAGGGATGCGACAAATGGCTAAAGGTCCGGTTCTGATCGATCTTGACGATGATGAACTCGCTGCTGATGTCGCGCAGGCAAAACCGGTGCCGGATATTGTGCCGCCTGAAGGGCAGGCGATGCAAAGCGCGGCCCGACTGGCGGCCCGCAAACCCTCGGCCCTTGCGCGCTGGTTCTGGGGGCTTGCGCTTTCGGTGGTCGGGGCGGCCATATCGGTGGCTGCCTGGGATTTTGCAACCTCTCTGGTGGAGCGGACGCCCGTATTGGGTTGGATCGTTGCCGGACTGTTGGCTGCATTGGTTCTGGTGGCGGTGATCATCGCGCTGCGCGAGCTCGCGGCTTTGGGGCGGTTGTCCCGTGTTGATGGGATGCGCCGTGCAGCGGATATTGCATTGGCTGATGAAGACCTGGCTCAGGCGCGTGCCGTCACACATCGCATCATAGCATTCTACAAAGGGCGCGAGGATACCCGCTGGGGTCGTGAGCGATTGTCCGAGCGTATGGGAGAACAGTTCGATGCCGAGGCGCTTATAGTCCTTGCCGAGGATGAGTTGTTGGCCCCGCTCGACGCCGCCGCCAGCCGTGAGGTTGAGGCCGCGGCACGGCAGGTTGCCACCGTGACCGCTCTGGTCCCTCTGGCACTGGCGGATGTTGTAACGGCACTGGCTGCGTCCCTGCGGATGATCCGTCGCATTGCGGAAATCTACGGGGGGCGGGCTGGCACGTTGGGAAGCTGGCGTCTGACGCGTGCCGTCTTTGTGCATCTGGTCGCAACTGGGGCGGTGGCCGTTGGTGACGATCTGCTGGAACCTGTTCTTGGCGGATCCGTTCTCAGCAAATTGTCCCGACGGTTCGGAGAAGGTCTGGTCAACGGTGCGCTCAGCGCCCGAGTGGGCGTGGCCGCGATGGAAGTCTGCCGCCCGTTACCATTCTCAAAACGCCACAAACCCTCCACGCGGGGCATCATCAAGCGAGCCTTGCAGGGTCTATTCTCCAAGGGTTGATCCAGAGCAAAGCGTCAGAACACTCCCTTCGGCACTCTGCCTGTGAAAAAGGAGCTAGCCATGACGGATCACGGTCACAGTCCGCAGGAAATCGCCGACCGGATCAATGCTCCGCCCGGGCGTGGCGTGTTGCGCGACGTTGTGTATGGCGGCATTGACGGTTCCGTCACTACGTTTGCCATTGTCGCCGGTGTCGCGGGGGCGGGTCTTTCCCCGTTTGTCATCGTGGCGCTTGGTCTGGCAAACGTTCTGGCGGACGGGTTTTCCATGGCCGCAGGTAACTATTCGGGCACGAAGGCCGAACTGGACAACATACGGCGCATTCGGGCGATCGAGGAACGCCACATCGCACTCTACCCCGACGGCGAGCGCGAGGAGGTCCGTGAAATTCTGTCACAAAAAGGGTTGTCAGGGGAAATTCTGAACGAAGCCACCGCCGCGATCACGTCGAGCCACGAACATTGGGTCAACCTGATGATCGAGGGTGAATATGGGCTGGGCAGTGTAGACCCGCATCCGATGAAAGCCGCGTTGGCCACGTTTTTCGCGTTCCTTGTGGCCGGGATGATCCCGCTGCTGCCGTTTTTAGCGTCGGTGGAGAACGCTTTTGAGATGTCGATCTGGATGACGTTGGGGGTTTTCTTTGCGATTGGAGCATTCAAAAGCCGGTGGTCGTTGGCGGCTTGGTGGCGATCAGGTATCGAAACGCTGTTGATCGGTGGTTCGGCGGCACTGATCGCGTATCTCGTCGGGTCTCTGTTCCATCCATAAATGTCGCAGCTCGGTAGTCGCGACTGGTCAAAGCTTCCCGGATAGGTAGAGTGGCGCAAAACGGGTGCAAAGGCTAATGGCAGATCACGAGCTTTCTGGAAAGAACGTTTTGGTTCTGGGTGCTTATGGCTTCATCGGCGCCGCCGTCACGCGGGCAGTGTCAGCCGCAGGTGCCACGGTTCAGGGCATGGGGCGCAATCCTGAGCAAGGGGCAAAGGTCCTGCCGGGGGTGTCGCTGAAACAGGGCGATTTGCGAGATCTGTTGCACAAGGAAGACTGGCAGGACCTGCTGGCCAACGTCGATGTCGTGGTGAATTGCGCGGGGGTTTTGCAGGATAACGCGCAGGACAACCTTGAAGCGGTGCACCATTCAGCAATCACAGCCCTTGCAGAGGCCTGCGCTAAAGGTGGCATCAGCGTTGTTCAGATCTCGGCAATCGGGGCAGAGCCGGACGCGAGCACGCATTTCCTGCGCAGCAAGGCGCGCGGAGATGCCGCTTTACGTTCATCGGGCGTAACACTTTGGATCCTGAAGCCGGGGCTAGTTATCGGGCAAACGGATTATGGGGGAACGGCGTTGCTGAGAATGCTGGCTGCCGTGCCTTTTGTTCAACCGCTGGCTTACCCCGATACACCCGTTCAATGCATCGGGATGCCCGACCTGTGTGACGTCGTGATTGCCGCCGTTGCCGGTCGCCTACCGCAGGGTAATTACGATCTGGTCGAGGATATCCCGCATAGTTTGTCGGACGTGGTGCGCTGCACGCGGCAGTGGCTCGGGTTTCCTGCCGCGCGCTTTCATTTGGTCCTGCGGCCTGTCCTGACAAAAGCCGTTGCGTCCATGGCGGACTGTCTGGCCCGGTTGGGTTGGCGGTCTCCGCTGCGCAGCACGGCGATGACGGTCATGGCGGATGGCGTGGTTGGCGACCCCGGCCACTATCGTGCAGCGGCCGGGCGCGGGATTGCCGCCTTGCCTGATGTCTACGCCAAGCTGCCTTGCGCGCGCGAGCATCGGTTGACCGCTCGGATGACGCTGTTGATGCCGCTGATCGTTGCAACACTCAGCCTGTTCTGGTTGCTGTCGGGCCTGTTTGGTTTGGCGGGTTTATCCACGGCTTCTGGCATGCTGGTCGAAGCAGGGTGGTCATCCGCCATGGCGGTGACCAGCGTTGTGTTCTGGTCCCTGATCGACATAGCGCTGGGTCTGGCCATCCTGTGGCGCCGATGGGCGGCGCGGGCCTGCGTGGCGCAGTTAACCGTGGCCGTGTTCTACCTGATCGCCGCTTCGATCACGATGCCGGACTTGTGGTTGGACCCGCTGGGGCCGCTGGTGAAAATCCTGCCCGCGATGATCCTGTCGCTTGTGGCGCTGCCCTTGTTTGAGAGCCGATGATGGACCCTGAACTGATTTTGCGATGGCTGCACGTCATCGGTGCATGTGTGCTGCTGGGAACTGGGGCAGGGATCGCCTTTTTCATGCTGATCGCGCACCGGACAAACGACCCGCGCGTCATCGCCCATACGGCGGGTACGGTGGTTCTGGGTGACCTTCTGTTCACCACGACCGCTGTCATCCTGCAACCGGTGACCGGAGCGCTGCTTGCCTGGCAGATCGGGTGGTCTTTGGGTGAAGGATGGATTGTGTTGTCTCTGGTACTTTATGTTTTGACGGGCCTGTTCTGGTTGCCGGTGGTTTGGGTCCAAATCCGGTTGCGGGACCACGCGCGAACGGCGGCAGAGCAGGGAACGCAACTGCCACCGGAGTATTACCGCTTGTTTCGGTTCTGGTTCGCCTGCGGGGTTCCGGCGTTTCTGGCGGTTTTGACCATCCTTTGGCTGATGATCGCCCGCCCGGCGATTTCTGTGCTTTAGACTTTCTCACGGCTTTCCTGACTGTTGCTGACCGACAGCACAAGATAGCTTGGCCGAAATTACGGATCGGAGCGACTCGGTTGGAAACGCTGCTTGTTCTTATTGGCCTGGTTGTTCTGGCCATCCCGGTGACATTGATTGCCCTTCTGGTCGGGCATTCCCGATTGCGTCGCCGGGTCGAACAACTGGAAGCGCAGATCAATGCGTTGGTGTCGCGTGATGCACCGGCATCGCTGCAACCGGAACAAGATGCACCTTCACCGCAACCTGTGGCAGAGGAACAGGTTCAAAGCCCAGGGCCGTGGGCCGCGCCAAAGCGACAGGAAGACGAAAGCGCCGAAGATGTAGACACCGACGCCGCTACGCCTGCAATTGTATTTCGCCATGACCGGTTTGCCGCGCTGGGCGCGTGGCTGCGTGAGAACTGGTTTTACGCTGTCTCGGCCCTGTCGCTGGCATTGGCCGGTATTTTCCTCGTGCAATATGGCGTTGAGAACGGATTGTTACCTCCGGTGGCCCGCGTTTTCGCCGCGCTTGGTTTTGGTTCGGCTTTGATTGTCGGGGGCGAGGTTCTGCGCCGCAGGTTCGGGGATGACGAAGCGGTGGCCACTGCCTATTTGCCATCGGTCTTTTCCGGGGCCGGTCTTGTCACCTTGTTCGGGGCTATCCTGTCTGCGCGGCAGCTCTATGGCCTGATCGGGGCCGAGACAGCTTTGGCAGGTATGATTGTCATCGCGCTTGTTGGTCTTGTTCTGGGGTGGTTCCACGGCCCGCTGCTGGCTGCGGTTGGACTGATCGGAGCCTATGCCGCACCCTTTTTGGTTGGGGGCGCATCTGACGATCCTTCGTGGCTCTATGCCTATTTTCTTTTGGTAGCCGTTTTGGGGCTGGGTATCGACACGGTGCGGCGCTGGGCATGGATTTCTGTTCTGACGTTGGTCGGCGTTTATGCGGCAAACCTGCTTTTGATAAGTGGCGCACCGAATACGGAACCGGGGTATCTGGTTGCGACAACAGTGCTGGCGCTTCTGGCAACGGCCATTCCGGTGCGGCGCGTTTGGCCGAATCATGCAGGGCGCATGATGTCTCAGGTGATCAGCACCCCCGGAACCCGCCCGTGGCCCGAGTTTCCAACTCGGCTCGCAGCCGGAGCGATTGCGGCCAGCACTGCAATCCTGTCCTGGCATTGGGCAGACTCAGCAGCTGAATTCTGGCTGGGTGTCTGCCTGCTGTCCGCCCTGCTTCTGGCGCTGCTTTTGTGGGCCAAGGATGCGCCAGCCCTTCAGGATCTGACCGTGCTACCTGCGACGGGCCTTGTGGTTTTTGTTGCCTCTCACGGGCTGGAATACGGCGCGGTTCTGCGCAGCTTCGCCGACACCTATGCCGAGACGCCCGAGGCCGACTTTCCGATGGTGGCCACCGTGCTGGTTGCTTTGGGCGCACTCATGTCAATTTTGATGGCGTGGCGGTCATTCCGGGCAAACCAGTTTCGCGCAATCTGGGCCGGGGGGGCTGTGATTTTTGCACCGGCGCTGGCCATCGCTTTGGAATTGGGCTGGCATCCAGCCACGGTTATCGGTGCGTACGTCTGGGCCCTACACGCGATTGTCCTGGCAGTTCTGATGGTGTTTCTGGCCGGGCGTTTTGGTCGCGCCGACGGCCAGGTCAGGATGCGGGCTGCTCTGGCCACGTTGTCGGCGCTGTCCTGTCTGGTCTTTGCCTGCGTCATCGTGCTCAGCTCGGCCGCGCTGACGATTGCGCTGGTGGCCAGCGTCGTCGCAGCAGCAGCGTTGGATCGCAGATTCACCTTGCCGCAGATGAGTTGGTTTATCTGGGCCGGTGTCTTCGCCGTCACCGTGCGCTTGGTGCTTGACCCGGGTCTGGACTGGGCCAACGCGGCCCCGGTGTCCGAAATGGTGATGGTTTATGGCACGGCCACATTGGGTTTCGTGGCTGGCTGGTGGCTGTTGCGTCCCTTGCTGCGGCCGGTTGCAGCACTGCTGCTGGAAAGCGCGGCATGGGCGACGGGCGGCATTCTGCTGTCCCTGTTGCTACTGCGGTGGCTTGAAGGTTTCGGTGAAGGCGGGGCCGACAACAGCCATTGGGGTCTGGGCCTGCTGGCGGTCATCTGGCTGCTGCTGGCCTTTGCTCAGGTTCAGAGGTTTGGGCTGGGCGGCAAGCTGAATTATGCCCGGTACGCGTTGGCGGCGTTCTTTGCCGGTCATGGCTTGTTCCGTCTGACCTTGGCGTTGACCGAACAAAACCCGTTGTTGAACCCCAACGCCGACCCGGTGCTTGGCCCACCGTTTCTGAACACCCTTGTCCTTGCTTATCTGGTGCCTGCACTGACCATTGGATTCTCGGCCTGGCGGATCAGGGACATGCCAAAGCAGATCAGGCTGGCAAGCTACGCCATTGCGGGCGCGTTGATTGCCGTGTGGTTTGGGTTGACCATCCGCCATGTCTGGCAGGGAGCAGCAGGCATGTTTGAAGGCAACGGCGTCACGCAGCCCGAGCTTTATACATATACCCTTGTTCTGCTGCTGGTCGGGGCGGTGCTGTTCTACCAATCTCTGACACGTGGTTCGGATGCGATGCGCAAGGCGGGGCTGGTGGTGATTGGGCTGGCGGTGGCCAAGGTCTTCCTGATCGATATTGCCGGTCTGGGTGGGCTGATCCGGGTGTTTTCACTGCTGGCGCTGGGGCTTGGGCTCGCTGGTCTGGCATGGCTGAATCGCTGGGCCAAGCTGCGCCATTCGCCGCATGGGCCGGAACCTCTGGACCATTGAAGGCAGGCGTCTTATAAGCGCGGCCATGTATGACCGGACGGCCATCATTATTCGAATTATATCCCCGGCGCTCTGACCCTCTGAGACGCCGGGCAAAGGTGTTTGAGAACTCGCACCGACCGCTTCGATCCAAGTACGACCTGATCATCCAAAGGACGCTCAAAATGTGCGCCGACACGATTCAAACGCCTGACTATAAAGAAACGCTGAACCTACCAAAAACCGATTTTCCCATGCGCGCGGGCCTGCCTGCACGCGAACCCGCATGGTTGGAGCGGTGGGAGACCATCGGTGTCTATGACCGCTTGCGCGAGAAAACGGGCCGCAAACCCTTTACTCTGCACGACGGCCCCCCCTATGCGAACGGCCACCTGCATATCGGCCACGCACTGAACAAGACGATCAAGGACATGATCGTGCGCTCCCATCAGATGATGGGCTTCGACGCGCGTTACGTGCCCGGTTGGGACTGCCACGGCCTGCCGATCGAATGGAAGATCGAAGAACAGTACCGCAAGAAGGGCAAGAACAAGGACGAGGTGAACATCATCGACTTCCGTCAGGAATGCCGCAAGTTCGCCGAAGGCTGGATCGACATCCAGCGGGAAGAGTTCAAACGTCTGGGCGTCACCGGCAACTGGCCTGATCCCTACATCACCATGGACTTCCATGCCGAGGCCGTGATTGCTGACGAATTCATGAAATTCCTGATGAACGGCACGCTGTATCAGGGCTCGAAACCCGTGATGTGGTCGCCCATCGAGAAGACAGCGCTGGCCGAAGCCGAGGTCGAGTATCATGACAAGGAAAGCTTTACCATCTGGGTGAAGTTCAAGGTCGTGAACGCGGGTAATCTGGATGATGCATTCGTCGTGATCTGGACGACGACACCTTGGACCATGCCGTCGAACAAGGCAGTCGTGTATGGCAAAGACATCTCTTACGGTCTGTACGAAGTCACCGGCGCGCCTGAGGAATGCTGGGCTAATGTGGGTGACAGGTTCCTGCTGGCTGACAATCTGGCCGCAGATGTGTTGGGTCGTGCCCGTTTGAACGACGATCAGTGGACCCGCGTACGTGATGTCGCCACTGACGAGCTTGAAGGTCTGCAACTGACCCACCCGCTGGCCGGTGCCGAAGGTGGCAATGGCGAATGGGACGATATCCGCGACTTCCGCGCTGCCGACTTTGTAACCGACACCGAAGGAACAGGCTTCGTTCACTGCGCGCCCTCGCACGGGATGGAGGAATTCGAACTCTATCGCGATCTGGGCATGTTGGAGCAGGTTATCACCTACAATGTGATGGATGATGGTTCGTTCCGTGCCGATCTGCCGTTCTTTGGTGGCAAGTTCATCCTGTCGCGCAAGGGCGGTGAGGGTGACGCGAACAAAGCCGTCATCGACAAGCTGGCCGAGGTCGGCGGGTTGCTGGCGCGTGGCAAGATCAAGCACAGCTATCCGCATTCGTGGCGCTCGAAAGCGCCGATCATCTATCGCAACACGCCGCAGTGGTTTGCATCCGTTGACCGCAAGCTGGATGACGGCATGGGTGAGATGGGGGACACCATCCGCGAACGTGCGCTGCGCTCAATCGACGAACTGGTCAAGTGGACGCCGCAGACCGGCCGTAACCGCCTCTATTCGATGATCGAAGCGCGCCCGGACTGGGTTCTCTCGCGCCAACGCGCGTGGGGCGTACCGCTGACCTGCTTCACCAAGAAAGGTGCCTTGCCCACCGATGCGGATTACCTGCTGCGCAACGCAGACCTCAACGCGCGTATCAAGGCGGCGTTCGAGAAAGACGGCGCGGATATCTGGTACACCGACGGGTTCAAAGAGAAAATCCTAGACGGCATCGCCAACCCCGATGACTACGATCAGGTGTTTGACGTGCTGGATGTGTGGTTCGACTCGGGCTCGACCCACGCCTTTGTTCTGCGCGACCGCGAAGATGGGACCGAGGACGGTATCGCCGACGTCTACATGGAAGGCACCGACCAGCACCGTGGTTGGTTCCATTCATCCATGTTGCAGGCCTGCGGCACCAAAGGCCGCGCGCCTTATCGCAACGTCGTGACCCATGGTTTCACGCTGGATGCCAAGGGCAACAAGATGTCCAAGTCGCTGGGAAACACCATCGTACCGGAAGAGGTCGTCAAGCAGTACGGCGCCGATATCCTGCGCCTTTGGGTGGCACAGACCGACTACACGGCCGACCAGCGGATCGGGCCAGAGATCCTGAAAGGCACCGCCGACAGCTATCGCCGTCTGCGCAACACTATGCGGTTTATGCTGGGCTCGCTGGCGGATTTCACCGAGGCCGACCGCGTTGCGATTGAAGACATGCCGCGTCTGGAACGCTGGGTGCTCAGCCGGCTGGCCGATCTGGATGAGCAGGTTCGCAAGGGCTATGCGTCTTTCGATTTCCAGGGCGTATTCAGCGCGGTCTTTACCTTTGCCACGGTTGACCTGTCGTCCTTCTACTTCGACGTTCGCAAGGATGCACTTTATTGTGACGGCGACACGCCGCGCCGTCGTGCCGCGCGGACGGTCTTGGATATCCTGTTCCATCGCCTGACCACGTGGCTTGCACCGGTTCTGGTTTTCACCATGGAAGAGGTCTGGTTGGAGCGCTTTCCGGGCGAAGATAGCTCGGTCCATTTGGTCGACTTCCCGGAAACGCCTGCGGATTGGCGTTTTGCCGAACTGGAAGAGGCTGTTGCCAAAGTGCGCCGTGTACGCCGTGCAGTGACGGCCGCGCTTGAGATCCAGCGTCAGGACAAGGTGATCGGCTCCAGCCTCGAAGCAGCTCCGATTGTGCATGTTGAGGACAGTGAAACCCTTGATCTGCTGGTGACCTTTGACGTGGACGATCTGTGCATCACGTCAGGCCTGACTGTGACCGGCGACCCGGCCCCGGCCGAAGCGTTCCGCGTACCCGAAATCGAAGGCGTTGCCGTCGTGTTCGAGAAGGCCGAAGGCGAGAAGTGTCAGCGCTGTTGGAAAATCCTTCCTGACGTGGGCCGCCACGCCCACGCCGGAGTTTGCCGACGCTGCGATGAAGCGCTAAGCTGATGGAAACCGCCCTCTCGATCTTCCGAGGGGGCGTTTTTCGTTTCACGTCTGCACGGACTGCGGTGTCGGATTAAACAGGTCAAAGCCAATGGCTGGGTCCTTCAGGGCCTTCCAGACCTGATAATCCGTGAAATATCCAGTGTGCCCACCAGGATCGACCGGGATGTTGCGATTTACGGATATCAGCCCGCCTTCAATCTCGGTCCCTACAAAGTCATCCTGCCGGAAGATGTTGAACCATGCGGCGTTCAGGTTTTTGGGAACAACTGTGAACATCTCCGGCAAATAGCGCTGATAGATATGGGTCACAGGACAGCCCATCGTGATCAGCGTCAGGGTGCGCCCGTCAATCAGCTTTTGCACGCGTGGATCAGCCAGCATCTGTGTAGCAATCACGGTGCCTTGTGAATGTGAGATCACCGTGATGTGGTCCGCGGCAAAGATATCCACCACGTAATGCAGCGCACGGTAAAACCGTTCATCAATCGCCTTGCGATCCGGATAATTGCGCAGCCTGGTTTTAAGGTCCGCTTTCAGAAAGCACTTTTCGCGAATGGCATAGGTGACGATGTCTCTTGCCACGCCCAGCCCTGCCGCGACAAAATCGGAAAAGCGGTACATCAATGCTGTTGCACCCAGGACGATCAGGCCAATCTCGCCCTGTTTGCTTGCCAGCTTGTTCAAAACCAGGCCAATCACGTTGCAATTGTCCGTTCCGATCTGGCACAGGGGATCGACGTGCTGGCTCATCGCGATCTCTCGGATTGCGACCAGGGCCAGCGTGATTGCACCGAACAAAAAGACCCATTGTGCAAAACGATTGAGGATGGCGCGGCTGATCAGCCCGTCGCGGACATGCAGGTTTGCCTTCAGCCTTCTGCGACCGGCAAACAGGCCAACACCGACAAACACAAGAAGGACAATTGCCGCAAAGGCAACGCTGAGCGTTTCGATGGAGTCACTGAGGAAATTGTCAAACAGACCGGTCAGTTTTCCATCCGAAAGCCCCGGAACCGTGTCGAGCATTTCCCGCAGCATAAGCCACAACCCGGATATAAAGAACATCCAGAACACCAACATCCCAGCACATACGCTGGGATACAGCCGTCTGTGTTCTTTCAGATTGTCTGCCTGAACCTTTTCATCAAGCCTGGTCGCAGAAAGCACGTACAAAATGATTGTCATGAAGATCAGTGAAGCCCAAAAAAACGCCAGCAGGTAGACCTGAAAAGCCACAAACTGCTCCAGCGCCGAAGGGCAGGCTGGGCTGCCCGGCAAGGGTGTGCAGGCCCGGATTTCCAGACCAAGCGGACCTATGATCAAGCAGATCAGCAGCAAGAACCCCATCCCGAAAATGCCGCGCCAGAATACGCGCCTCAGATAGGTCGGGGCTTTAAAGCTGCGCCTTAGTCCGTATGCGGCCCCTCCGGCGTAAAGCGTGAACAAGAGCCAGAACAGCAGGATCGTGCTTTGAAAGAAGATCCCGGGAACGCGATCGACCATCACGGCGAGCGCTCCGATCAGAAGGTAGGCATTCAGGGTCGCGACTGCACCGAAGAAAACCCAGGTAAAAAGGTGAACCAGCCGCGCGGCCAAAGTGTTCCTGCCGTTGGCTTGGTCCGAGGCCACATCCGTGCGGCTATGCGTTTGTTCGGCATTGTCCATCGCCAGATAACCCAGTGCGAGAACAACCCAGATCAGGTCCAACGCTGTCTTAATGACACCTTTCGGGGCGGGTGAGCGATCTGCCCAGAAAACTTCGGCAAACATGGCCTCGTCCTGCGGTGCTGACGGTTTCGTCACCTTGCGCAGGTTGACCGGGAACAATGTCGCGCTTCGGGGGGTGCCGTCGAAGGTTGTCTCGGCCAGCTCGATCATCCCGCGCTGAACCTCAATCGGCGGTTCGGGATAGCCATCCAGCCAGGTTGTCGCGGCCCCGACGACCTGATCGACGGTCTCACCGGGTATTTGTTCGCCAATTCCATGAACCGTCAGGATCAAATGACGACCCATCTCATGCTCCAAAACTCTTTTTTACAATGCAAGTAGGCTAACATGATTACCGCAATTCACAAAATCCGCGCGTCGCGCAGCCCCCATGGCTTCGCCACTTGAACTTGGAGGATTGATCTGAAACCGTCATCCCATGGCGATGATTGCAGTTGAAACTCAGTTCGGAAGACTCGGGATCGAGGAAACCGATGGTGCCCTCACGCGGCTGGTCTGGGACGGCGAGGACGAGGGCGAACCAACAGCTCTGCTGCGCGAGGCGGCGGCGCAGTTGATGGCCTATGACGCTGGTCGGTTTGACCGCTTCGATCTGCCCTACCGTATTTATGGATCGCAGTTTCAAAGGCAGGTCTGTGATCTCATATATGCCATTCCCCTTGGGGAAACGCGCACCTACGGGGATATCGCCAAGGCGTTGGGGCAACCGGCGCAACCGGTCGGTCAGGCCTGCGGGGCAAACCCGATCCCCGTTATTATTCCCTGCCACCGAGTGCTGGCCGCCAATGGGCTGGGCGGGTTTTCCGGGTGCGGCGGGATCGAGACAAAGGTTGCACTGCTGCGGCATGAACGGGCGGCGGGTCTTTTGATCTAAGCCTCGAAATTCGGTTGCAATCCGGTCCGGGGAAGCACAACTTATGTCTGTTGCTGAATTTGAAGGATCGCATTGAATGAGCACTGAAAATGATCGCGCAGTCCAGAAGAAGGCCATTATCGACCGGTTGATGTCGCTTGAGGCGGAGGAGCTTGCAACGGCGCAGGCCCATTACGATGCGTTTCTGAAGGATGCCCAACTGGACGACCGGGAAGGCCACGACAAGGATGACATAGCCGCATCGCGCGAAAATGCCGATCTGGCGGCTGCGTTTGACGCGCCTGTCCATGCGCATCATGCCAAGATCGATGTGATCGAGAATACCGATTTTGGTGTGACCGATACAGTCAGGCCGGGATCGGTGATCAGGTTCAACAACCGCAGCTTTGTCGTCTGTGTTTCGACGACCCGGTTTGAGGTGGGTGGAGATACATATATGGGGATTTCGACGCAAAGCCCGATCTATCTGGCCATGGCCGGTCTGCGAGCGGGTGACGTCTTTACCCATAACGGTACTGAATTTGAGGTTCAGGACGTTCTTTAAACGCGGTCCGGCAGCGCTCGTGTCAGGTACGGCGCTGCGGAATGACCTGTTGTGCGATACCCGCAAATGTCAGGTACAGGCTGGCGATGACCAGACCCCAGTGTGCCCAGCTTTCGGGATGAAAATCGACCCATGCGGCCCAGCCCGCAAAGAACGTCCACGCAAGGGCGACCGGCAAGGTCACACTGCGCCAGCGTTCGGTGCGCACGGGGTGAACGAACTTCAAAGGTAGAAACATCGCAAGCGACAGCAGTGTGACCAGCAGCAGGATGATCCAGAAATTGGGTTCAAGCGCGAAGATCACGACAACGAACATGTTCCAGCATCCGGGAAAGCCGGAAAAGGAATTGTCCTTGGTTTTCATGCGAGTGTCCGCGAAATACATCGCGCTGGCGAAGGTGATGACAATGATTGCGAACCAGCCGGTCCACCCATCCATCAATCCGGATTTGAACAGCGCAAAGGCTGGAATGAACACATAGGTCAGATAATCGATGATCAGATCCAGCAAGACGCCGTCAAACTCGGGCGCGTTCTTTTTGACGTGATAGTGCCGCGCCAGCGGACCGTCGATGCCATCAACAACGAAAGATACAACCAGCCAAAGGTACATTAGGCTCCATTTCTCTTCCACGGCGGCCAGCATGGCCAGCATTGCGAAAACAGCACCTGTGGCAGTGAAGAGATGTACGGCAAGAGCTTTGAATCTGAGTGTCATGTTAGGGTCATGACCGATGCACGCCAGAGATGCAAACCAAAAGCCCGAGGTTTCTGTTCGATGTATCGGTCACGCCTTGGGGTGCGCGCGGTTGTAGACCTCCATCAACCGAGCGGTATCCACTGCGGTATAGGTCTGTGTGGTTGACAATGAGGCGTGCCCCAACAGTTCCTGTATGGCCCGCAGATCTCCTCCGGCGGACAGCAGATGGGTGGCAAAGCTGTGCCGCATGGCATGAGGTGTGGCGGTTGATGGCAGCCCCAATTGCATCCGTGCCTTAGCCATGACGCCCTGAATTGCGCGCGGGTTCAGAGGGCCGCCACGGACGCCCCGGAACAGGGCTGCGTCCTTCGCTTGCTGGTGGGGGCAAAGCTGAAGATACCGGTCAACCGCATCTCGGGCGGCTGGAAGAACCGGAACGATCCGTTCCTTGTCGCCCTTCCCGACAATGCGCAATGTCTCGGGCAAGGGCGCGTCTGCACCGGTCAGAGACAAGGCCTCGGATATCCGCAGGCCGCATCCATAGAGCAGCGTGACAACCGCAACATCACGGGCCGCGACCCAGTCGGACACAGATTGCAGCTCGACCGTGTCAATCATGGCGCGCGCGGCGTCTTCGGCCAGAGGGCGGGGCAGTTTCTTGGTGAATTTGGGCGCGCGGGTCGACAGAACGGCGGTGGGTTCAAATCCCTCTCGCTCGGCCAGCCAACGATAGAAGCTTTTGACGGCGGACAGTTTGCGCGCAAGGGATCGCGCGCCGATATCCCCGCTGCGCTGATCTGCCATCCAGGCGCGCATGTCCGAGACGGTGATCCGTTCCAGCGCCTTCAGCCCCTGCCGTTCCCCGTGATGAAGGGACATGAAAGACAGAAACTCGGTGACATCGCCGCGATAGGCGGTTTGCGTGTTTTGCGACCGCCCCGACAGCGCGCCCAGAGTGTCCAGCCAGTGCTGGAGCGCGTCGCGGCAAGCGGGTGAGATCAGGTTCACGACAGCCAGTGGCGCATCGAGCGTTCGAATACGCCGGAAAAGAAGGTGAGAAGATCGGTGCCGAGTTGCGGTGTGAAATGCCGCGAATCACGGGCCCCCATGACGATCATGCCCGGCAGGCGACCCGGACCGAGGTCCAGCTTCAGGCAGGCTTCCGAGCGCAACTGATCCGCCAGTGCGCCGAAAACACGTCGGTTCGGCTGATGAGTTTCGCGCAAGGTCACGTCGCGGACAGGGCCGCCGCGACCATTGGTCAGGTATTGGTTGATGAAGCCGGGCTCTGCGATCGTCAGAACGCCTCCAAGCCTGTCGACGGCAGGATCGTTCTGAACCACGGTGGTTTCCAGAACCAGCGTGATATGGTCAACCCGCAGGATATTTGCGACATCGGCGCCAAGGGCACGCAGGAAATCCTCGAATTCGACGGGTTCCAGCAAGCGCAAAATCGCGCGGTGTACCTGATTGGTGCCTGCAAGGTTTTCATAGGCCGCAGCGATGACCGAGCGGTGGGTATCTTCCAACCGGTCCAGCCGCGCCTCGAGCCGCTGCATGGCAATGCCGCGCAGATCGATCACATTATCACCCCGGGCGCGTTCGTTCGCGGCCACAAGGGCTTGCATCAGGTCCTTGTCGTCCAGAACGACGTCGGGCTCGGCCAGAATTGCCGCGCGGAGATTATCCTCGAGTTTGGGATTGCTGCTCATGTCCTGTCCGGTCTTTTTTTGTTGGGCGGCTTATAGCATGCCGAACCGGATTTGCCTTGGGAAAAATGCACGCAAGAGTGGATTTCCCCGGATGCTGTGGCGGATAGGCTCCCGCCTGCCACGCCTGATCGCAGATCAGGCTTTGGGCCGTTGGGCCGGGCACGGCGCCTGATAGCGCCGCGCGGTTGCACACCAGATCAGAGGATTTTCTGACCGGTTTTGGCCCAGTCTGCCAGAAATGTTTCCAGACCTTTGTCAGTCAGCGGGTGATCGGCCAGTTTCTTGATCACGGCTGGCGGCGCGGTGATGACGTCGGCACCAATGCGGGCACTTTCAGTAACGTGGTTCACGGTGCGGATTGAAGCGGCCAGAATTTCGGTTTCGAATCCGTAATTGTCATAGACCTGACGGATGTCGGCGATCAGATCCATGCCATCCAGGTTGATATCGTCCAGACGACCGATGAAGGGCGAGATGAAGGTCGCACCCGCTTTTGCAGCCAGAATCGCCTGATTGGTCGAAAAGCACAGGGTGACGTTGACCATCTGTCCTTCATCGCTGAGCGTCTTGCAGGTTTTCAGACCGGCCCATGTCAGCGGAACCTTCACTGCGATATTCGGGGCAATCTTGGCCAGCTTGCGGCCTTCGGCGATCATGTCGTCAGCTTCGGTCGCGACAACCTCGGCGGAAACGGGACCGTCGACCAGATCGCAGATCTCTTTGGTCACTTCCAGAATGTCGCGGCCCGATTTCAGGATCAGCGAGGGGTTGGTGGTCACGCCGTCCACCATGCCCAGATCGTTCAGTTCAGCGATGGCGTCAATCTCTGCAGTGTCTACGAAGAATTTCATGAGGGCAGTCCTTTGATGGGTTGGCCTTGGTCGCGGATGGCTTTACCTCAAAGAGAGCCATGCTGGAACCCCCTGCAAAGGATATGCTGTGAGCGCTAACGGATTTTTCGACGAGGGAGAGCTGATTGCGGTGCTGACAACGCAACCGCTTGACCGGACGTTGGATTACAAAGCGCCCGAAGGAGGGTGCTTTCTGGGTGCGTTTGTCGAGGTGCCACTTGGTCCGCGCAAGGTGTTGGGCGTGGTCTGGGGGCCGGGGCAGGGCGGTTTCGATCTGAACAAGGCGCGATCGGTGATCCGTGTGCTGGAAGTTGCACCGATGCGCGAGGAAATGCGGGCATTCCTCGGCAAGGTTGCCGACTATACTCTGACACCGATGCCCGCGATGCTGCGGCTGGCGACCCGCGCGCCGGGGCTGGGCGACCCGCCGTCCATGCGCAAGATCTATCGTTTGGGAGCCACCCTGCCAGACCGGATGACCGACGCCAGAACCCGTGTACTTGACGTGTTGCGCGACTATGGCGGGTTGGCATTCACGTTAAAGGAACTGGCGGAACAGGCAGGGGTAACTTCGTCCGTTGTCAAAGGCTTGGTCAAGCAAGGCGCGGTTCGTGAAGAAGACAGCCCGCGCGACCTGCCGTATCCGCATCTTGATCCCGATTTACCGGGAAAGGACCTGACCGAAGATCAGGCAAGTGCGGTTGCGCAGCTTCGCGCCGGGCAACGGGCGGGGAATTACGGCACGACGCTGCTGAAAGGCGTGACGGGTTCCGGCAAGACCGAAGTCTATCTGGAGGCCGTGGCCGAAGCGCTGCGCATGGGGCGGCAGGCGCTTGTCCTTTTGCCTGAAATTGCGCTGACCGCAGAATTCCTGACACGGGTTGAAGCGCGGTTTGGCGCGCGCCCTGCCGAGTGGCATTCGGGCGCGACCATGACTGAACGCAGGCGGGTCTGGCGGATGGTCGGGCAGGGGGAAGCTCAACTGGTTGTTGGCGCGCGGTCAGCCCTGTTTCTGCCATTTCGCGATCTGGGGCTGGTCGTGGTGGATGAGGAACACGACACCTCGTACAAGCAGGAAGACGGGGTGCATTACAGCGCGCGTGACATGGCGGTCTTGCGGTCGGCCATCTGCGGCGCGCGGGTGATTCTGGCCAGCGCAACCCCATCGCTGGAAAGCTGGGCAAATGCTGAGACAGGTAAATATGATCGGATCGACCTGACTTCGCGTTTCGGGGCGGCAGTGTTGCCCGAGATGAAGCCCATCGACATGCGGGCCGAACAGATGCAGGCCGGAACGTGGATATCTCCGACTTTGCGGCAAGCGGTGCAGCAGCGGATCGAGAAAGGCGAGCAGTCGCTTTTGTTCATCAATCGTCGGGGATATGCTCCTGTAACCCTGTGCCGCGCCTGCGGGGAACAGATCGCTTGTGACCATTGCGACGCGCGCATGGTCGAACACAGATTCCTGAAGCGCCTGATGTGCCACCAATGCGGCGAGACCAAGCCGATGCCCGAGATCTGTCCTTCCTGCGGGGTCGAGGGCAAGCTGGCTCCGGTGGGGCCGGGCATTGAGCGTTTGGCCGAAGAGGCCGAGGTGACCTTCCCCGAGGCCAAAATTGCCATGCTAAGTTCTGATCTTTTCGGCTCAGCCCGCGCACTAAAGGCCAAGATCGAAGAGATTGCGGCCGGGGATGCCGATATCGTTGTCGGAACGCAGCTGGTGGCCAAGGGGCACAACTTTCCCAAGCTGACATTGGTGGGGGTGATCGACGCGGATCTAAGTCTGCATGGCGCAGACCTGAGGGCTGCCGAGCGAACATTTCAGTTGATGCGGCAGGTTGCGGGGCGTGCCGGTCGGGCTGAAAAACCGGGGCAGGCGCTGTTACAGACTTTTCAGCCGGAACATCCGGTGATCCGGGCGATTCTGTCGGGGGACGAAGAGGGCTTTTGGAAGGCCGAGGCCGCCGGTCGGCAAGCGGCCGGTGTGCCACCCTATGGACGTATGGCAGGGATTGTTCTGTCAGGGCCAGAGGTCGGCCCGGTCTTTGACATCGGCAATGCCATGGCGCGCAACGACGGTCCATTGCGCCAGATCGGTGCACAGGTGTTTGGCCCCGCCCCGGCGCCGATTGCCCGTATTCGCGGACGTCACCGTGTCCGCCTGTTGGTCAAGGCACCCAAGGGCGCACCAATCCAGGATGCTATCGCCCGTTGGATTGCCCCGTTACGCCTGAAAGGCGATATCCGCCTGACCGTCGATATCGATCCACAAAGCTTTTACTGACGGTGACGTCTGCATTAACGCAGGGCCATTGTGCGCCGGTCGCTTCCCCCTCGCCAAAGTTGGGAAATGGGCGTAGAGGATTCTCATGCTGAAACCTATGCCCCTTGCCGAGGCGCAGAGCCTTCCGTTCTGGCGTCGTCCTGTCACGCTTCTGTTCGTGATGGCCTTGACCATGCCCATCGCGTTTAATGCGTGGAGCGCGCTGTTGAACAACTTCGTCATTGAGGCAGCGAATTTCGACGGGGCCGATATCGGCCTGCTACACACGGTGCGCGAGATTCCGGGCTTTCTGGCGGTCGGCGTGATTGCCGTCATCATTTTCATTCGCGAGCAGGTGCTGGCCATGATCTCGCTGATGATGCTTGGGGTCGCAACGGCTTTTACGGCCTGGTTCCCAAGCCTTGGCGGATTGCTGTTCGTGACCTTGTTCAGTTCAATCGGGTTTCATTACTATGAGACTGTAAACCAGTCGCTTCAGTTGCAATGGCTTCCCAAGGATCGCGCGCCGCAGATATTGGGATGGCTGGTCGCAATGGGCTCGGCTGCAACGATGGTGGTTTACGGGCTGATCGTTCTGACCTGGGAGCGGTTCGATCTGTCCTATAACTTTGTCTTCATGGCTGCTGGCGGTGCAACAGCTTTGCTAGCCCTGTTTTGCCTGTTCGCCTTCCCGCAATTCGATGCCCCCACACCGCAAACCAAGAAACTGATCCTGCGCCGTCGATACTGGCTATATTACGCGCTGCAATTCATGGCCGGTGCGCGGCGACAGATCTTTGTCGTCTTTGCCGGGTTCATGATGGTCGAGAAGTTCGGCTTTGAAGTGCATGAGCTGACCAGCCTGTATCTGATCAACCTGATGATCAACATGATGGTTGCTCCGTTGCTGGGTAAAGCGGTGGCCAAGTTTGGCGAACGGCGCACGTTGATCTTTGAATACACCGGTCTGGCGATCGTGTTCGCAGCCTATGGTGGCATCTACTGGTTTGGCTGGGGCGTGCTGTTGGCGGCGACGCTCTATGTCATCGACCATGTGCTGTTTGCGCTGGCGCTGGCGCTGAAAACCTATTTCCAGAAAATCGCCGATCCGGCGGATATTGCGCCAACTGCCGCAGTCGCGTTCACGATCAACCATATCGCCGCGGTTTTCTTGCCCGCGTTGCTGGGTTTGCTCTGGGTCATGTCGCCAGGCGCCGTATTTGGCCTAGCGGCGGCGATGGCGGTCGTTTCTCTGCTGCTGTCCCTGCTGGTTCCACGCCACCCGGAACCGGGCAATGAGACCGTCCTGAGCAAATATGCGCCAGCCCCGGCGGAATAGGTCGCAAGCTTGACGTTGGCGGCGCACCGTCCTACGCGCAGTGCCAACTGAAACAGGAGTTCCCCATGCCCACATTCACTGCGCTGACCACGCTGACAGGTAAGAAAGCCGCCGAAGGTCTGGGCGAAGCGATGGAGCGGCTGGTGCCCGAACCAACCGGCGTCGGTGTGTTCGAGGTCGAAGATGGCTCGGGCCTGTGGGAAGTGGGTGGATATTTCACCGAAGCCCCTGACGAGGCCGCACTGGCCGTTCTGGCAGTTGCCTTTGAAGCCAAACCTTTTGTTGTGTCGGAATTGCCTGAAACCGATTGGGTGGCCCATGTGCGGCGAGAGCTTGCCCCGGTTGAGGCGGGCCGCTTTTTTGTCTATGGCAGCCACGATGCCGACAATCTGCCCGACGGTCGCATTCCACTGCTGATCGAGGCGGCAATGGCCTTTGGCACCGGGCATCACGGTACCACGCTGGGATGTCTGAAAGCTCTGGACCGGTTGTTGGATGAAGGGTTCAGTGCCTCGAAAGTAGCGGATATCGGTTGCGGCACGGCCGTACTGGCCATGGCGGCAGCCCGGGTATGGGATGGTGATTTCATTGCCAGCGATATCGACGAAGTGGCCGTTGAAGTGGCCGAAGCCAACCTGAAGGCAAACGGTATGTCCGGCGCGGTTCGGTGTGTTGAAGCCGCAGGTTTCGATCATCCCGACCTCAAGGCGCACGCGCCATACGATCTAATCTTTGCCAATATCCTCAAAGGGCCTCTGGTGGCCTTGTCACCCGAAATGGCAGCGAATCTCCGCCCAGGTGGGCATGCGATCCTGTCGGGAATCCTTAACGAACAGGCCGATGACTTGGTTTCCGTTTATTCACAAAACGGGTTCGATCAGACCTATAGGGCCGAGATTGGTGAGTGGACGACCCTAATTTTAACCAAACAGGGCGCGAATTAGGCCATTTGCAGGAGTTTTATAGGTTTTTGCCACGTTTTTGTCGCAATCTCTTTTTACCGTTTTCTGAATGAAGTCGAGGGGGGCGGTTTTTGGAGGCTGCCATGACGGGTAAACAACTGGAGTTCAATCAGCGCGTAAATCGCCTGAACAAGAAACACCAAAAGATGAGCCGTGGCTATCGTGCGACGATGCGCAAGGATGGCCTGGTTGTGATGAGGCCGCAGCGGGTGAGCTCGGCGGTGCCAGCAAAGGTGCTGTTGCTTACGCTTGTGGGTTTCTTCGCTTTCAAAGCATTTCTTTTGTCCCACCTTAGTCCCACCGGCTATCAATATCGGATCGACAGCCTGAACGAAGGCACACCAGTCGAAAAAGCCGGTGCCTGGGTGATGCAAATCGATCCTGTGTCGCAAGCCCTCGCCACTCAGCTGAACAAAGTTTTCTACTAATCCGCTCCCTCGGATTAAAAAACACCGCGTACCCTTACGGTGCGCGGTGTTTTTGTGTGCCCCTCAAGGGAGGAGGAAGGGGCATATAAGTGTTGGGGTCGGTTCTTAGCGGCGACCTTCGGCAATGATGTCGATGTCACCACGGCACAGGCCGATATCATCCAGTTCGCGGTCGGTCAGACCGGTCAGCGCGTTGCGGGTTACGCGGGCGTCATTCCATTCAACTACGGCGTTAACGGCCGATACAAAAAATGCGCCGATACGGCCAACAAGGCCGAACGAGCCAGTGGTAGCGACGCGGGTTGTGTCCAGTGCAGCCATATCCTGTTTCCTTCTGGTTAGTGTTCACATTGCATTTCTGCGATCTGCGGGGCATCTAGTGCCGCCATTTCGTTCGCACAAGTTCAGTTTTTGCATGTGTCCTATGCGTTTTCTGCAAGGCTTCACGAAGTTGTAATCCCCTTAAACAATTGGTGAAAAAGCCTTTGAGAAAGTGTCGAATTCAGACTTCACTGGGTCGCAAAACGCGCCCGAAGTCGCGCCTGAAACACGCGTGTCGTTTTCAGCCCTGGGGTCAATTCGCTTGGAAAATGTTCACGCTTCGTGCTAGGCGTTGAAAAAAGATCACACAACCCGAGCAGGCCGAGGCAAAACATGCGAATTCTGGGCATCGATCCGGGGCTTAGAACCCTGGGATGGGGCGTCATCGAATCAAATGGCAGCCGCCTGAGCCATGTGGCCAATGGATTATGCAAATCGGATGGCGACGATCTGGGCGAGCGGTTGCTGTCGCTGCACAATCAGATTGTCGAAGTGATTGCGGATCACAGGCCCGATCAGGCTGCTATCGAACAGACATTCGTGAACAAGGACGGGGCCGGAACCCTCAAGCTTGGGCAGGCGCGTGGCGTGGCGTTGCTGACGCTGGCACAGGCCGGTCTGCCGGTGGGGGAATATGCACCCAATCGGGTCAAAAAGACCGTGGTGGGCGTGGGTCATGCCGAGAAAGAGCAGGTTATGCACATGGTCAAACTGCAATTGCCGGGCTGTTTGCCAAAAGGGGCCGACGCGGCGGATGCACTGGCGATTGCAATCTGCCACGCCTATTACGGAAAGACGCAACAGGCGCGTATGAAAGAGGTGCGGGCATGATCGGAAAACTGACAGGGCGGCTGGATTATCGTGCGGCAGATCATGTGCTGATCGATGTCCGGGGCGTCGGCTATCTTGTCTATTGTTCCGACCGGACCTTGGCGGCATTGCCGGGGGTGGGCGAGGCGGTCTCGATCTACACTGACATGGTTGTCCGCGAAGACCTGATGCAGCTTTACGGGTTTCTGTCGCTTGTCGAGAAAGAGTGGCATCGCCTGCTGTGCTCGGTCCAGGGGGTCGGCGCGAAGGTGTCGCTGGCGATCCTGAGTGCATTGGGACCCGACGGTGTCAGCCGCGCAATTGCCCTGGGGGACTGGGGTGCGGTAAAGGCGGCCAAGGGGGTCGGGCCAAAAACAGCCCAGCGGATCGTGTTGGACCTCAAGGACAAGGCGCCGGGTGTGATGGCCATGGGTGGCACGATTACTCAGGCGCTGGACGGCCCGGAACTTGAGGTTGTTGAGCCGAATGATTCTACGCCCGCACCTAGACGTGTATCGAAACCGCCATCAGGTGCTGCGGCCGCGTCTGCCGGGGCGTTGTCGGCGCTGGCCAATCTTGGATATGGGCCGTCCGACGCGGCGGGCGCTGTGGCTGAAGCGGCTGCAAGCCAGCCGGATGCGGACGAGGCTGATCTGATCCGCGCGGCCCTCAGGCTGCTGGCTCCGAAAGGGTAAGTGAATGGTTGACGCTGATCCCACCCTGCGCCCGGAGCCCCTGCCGGAAGACAATGACCGCGCCTTGCGTCCTCAGGGGCTTGATGAATTCATTGGTCAGGCTGAGGCGCGCGCCAACTTGCGCATCTTTATCCAGTCAGCCCGGCAACGCGGCGAGGCGATGGACCACACCTTGTTTCACGGACCTCCGGGGTTGGGCAAAACGACCCTCGCGCAGATCATGGCGCGTGAATTGGGAGTGAACTTCCGCATGACCTCAGGCCCGGTTCTGGCCAAGGCGGGGGATCTGGCAGCGATCCTGACCAATCTTGAATCGCGTGACGTGCTGTTCATCGACGAGATTCACAGGCTCAACCCGGTTGTGGAGGAAGTGCTGTACCCGGCCATGGAAGATTTCGAGCTGGATCTTGTTATCGGCGAAGGTCCTGCTGCGCGCACCGTTCGGATCGAATTGCAGCCATTCACACTGGTGGGGGCCACCACGCGGATGGGCCTGCTGACAACGCCCTTGCGTGACCGGTTTGGTATCCCGACCCGGCTTCAGTTCTACACGGTGGATGAGTTGCACGAAATCGTCACCCGGAACGCGCGGAAACTGGGCGCGCCCGCGGATAACGATGGTGCGCGCGAAATCGCGCGCCGGTCGCGTGGAACCCCGCGTATCGCCGGGCGATTGCTGAGGCGCGTTGTGGATTTCGCGATTGTCGAAGGGGACGGGCGGATCACACGTGACCTGGCCGATGGTGCCTTGACCCGTCTGGGCGTTGATAATCTGGGTCTTGATGGTGCGGACCGGCGGTATCTGAAGCTGATTGCCGAAAACTACGCAGGCGGCCCGGTTGGGATTGAAACCCTGTCTGCCGCGCTGTCCGAAAGCCGCGACTCGCTTGAGGAGGTGATCGAGCCCTATTTGCTGCAACAGGGGCTAATCCAGCGTACTCCGCGCGGGCGCTTGTTGGCGCAGAAGGCGTGGACGCATCTTGGGATGGCCGTGCCCAAGCGGCAAAGCGATCTGTTCGGTTGAAGCCCGCGCACTTAGATTTTATGCCTTTCGGCGAGAGTATTTTTAAAAAGATGAAGGGCTGGCGGTGACACCGGAAGAAATTGAGGCGCTGTTCACACGCGAAAGCGGCGAGTTTCTGTATGCGCGCTGGGGACGGCCTGTTGTTCCGATCGTTTTCGGCGTTGAAGACGAGACGCTAGCCACCGTAAAGGGGGCTTTTGAAGCTGTTGTCACGCTGGCCGGTCACCAAATGGCCGAGACGGACCCTGAACTTGGCGCGAATTGCATGGTTTTCTTTTTCCGGGACTGGCAGGAACTGCTGGAAGTACCGGACCTTGATCGTCTGGTCCCGGATCTGGAACCTTTGGTTGCACGGCTGGTCGCGGCAGATGCAAACCAGTACCGCATTTTCCGGTTCGAAGAAGATGGCGCGATCCGCGCGGCGTTCGTGTTTCTGCGCATGGACAAGGAATTGTCGAAGGTTCCGGCTGAAACCCTTGCGCTCAATCAGGTCGTGCAGACAATCTTGCTCTGGTCGGACACTGCATTTCGCAATCAATCTCCACTGGCAATCGCAGGTGAGGCCACGATCCTGCGTCCCGACATCGCGTCCTTGATCCGGGCGGCCTATGATCCGGTTTTGCCACGGGCGGCACAGGATGCCTCGCACGCGTTAAGGCTGTTTGCCCGTCTGGAGACGTTGCAATGAAACATACCTACCCCATCCGCGTGTATTATGAAGACACCGACATGGGTGGGGTTGTCTATCATGCGAACTACCTGCGCTATATCGAGCGCGCGCGCTCGGACTGGGTGCGTAATCTGGGCAATGACCAAAACGCCATGCGAGAAGAAGGCATTGTTTGGGTCGTGCGGCGGCTCGAGGCCGAGTATCTGGCGCCTGCAAGGTTCGATGATGAATTGATTGTCGAAACCGAAGTTACCGAAATCTCGGGCGTGCGTCTGACCATGGCACAGCTTGTCCGACGCGGTGAGACCGAAATATTTCGTGCAACAGTCACGGCCGTTTGCATCAATAAAGCAGGCAAGCCGATCCGTTTGCCGGCAGAGATTCGCGCATTGATGTAACAATTTGCGGACCGTGGGTGGTTCTGTTGGCTTTTCATGACCAACTGAGATAGCGTTTGGCAAAACAAGGCCAAACGAACGGCCATCAGGCAAAACAAAGAGCAGGTTCATGGAAGCTGAAACGCTGGCGCTGGCGCAGGAGATCGACTTCTCCATGTGGGGGCTGTTTGCCCGCGCGACCTTTATCGTCAAACTGGTGATGCTGGTACTTACCGGCGCATCCATATGGTCCTGGGGGATCATCATTCAGAAGCTGATCAACTATCGCGCGGCCCGACGCGAGGCGCAGGTTTTTGATGAAAGCTTCTGGTCGGGCAACCCGTTGGATGAGTTGTTCGAGCAGATCGGAACCCAGCCGGATGGCAGCTCGGAAAAGATCTTTGCATCAGGCATGATCGAATGGCGCAGGTCGCATCGCAATGATGGCGGGCTGATTGCCGGGGCAACCGCGCGTATCGACCGGTCGATGGATGTCGCCATCGCGAAAGAGGCGGAAACCTTGCAAAAAGGGCTTCCCATTCTGGCGACTGTTGGCTCCACAGCTCCGTTTATCGGGCTGTTTGGCACCGTTTGGGGCATCATGAATGCGTTCATCGAGATTGCCGAGCAGCAAAACACTAACCTTGCTGTGGTGGCTCCCGGCATCGCCGAGGCGTTGATGGCGACAGGGTTGGGCCTTTTGGCGGCGATCCCGGCGGTGATTTTCTACAACAAACTCAGCGCAGATAGTGACCGGATCGTTGGCGGCTATGAAGCCTTTGCGGATGAATTCGCAACCATCCTGTCGCGCCAGTTGGACAGCTGAAGATGGGCGCTGCGATCCAGCAATCTTCGGGCGGCAATGGGCGCAGACGTGGTCGGCGTCGCGGTCGCGCGCAGCCGATGGCCGAGATCAATGTGACCCCTTTCGTGGATGTCATGCTGGTATTGCTGATCATCTTCATGGTGGCCGCGCCATTGCTGACGGTTGGTGTTCCGGTCGATCTGCCCAAGACCGCGGCCAGTGCGCTGCCCGGCGACAACGAAGAGCCTTTGACCGTGACTCTGACCGCAGACGGCCGCGTGCAGATCCAGACCACCGATGTGTTGCGCGAAGAGTTGATTGGCAAGCTGCGTGCCATTGCGGCAGAGCGGAGCAGCGACCGGGTTTTCCTGCGGGCCGATGGCGCAATCCCTTATGCACAGGTGATGCAGGTCATGGGTGCACTGAACGCGGGCGGTTTTTCCAACGTTGGCCTTGTGACCGATACCGGTGGGCCGACGCTGGATGAAGGTGGAGAGTGAGGTCGCACGGTGGATACCGGCACCAAGATTTCAGCGATTGCGCATGTCAGCCTGATCGGATGGGCGATGTTCGGCGGCACCTTCAGGTCCGAACCGTTGCCGATGGCTGTGCAGGACGTCTCAGTGATCACGGCTGAACAATTCGCGGCGATGACTGCCCAGCGGGATGCGCCGGAAGTCCCCGAAGTGCCGACCGCGTTGCAACAACCGCCCCAACCGGAGGCTGTGACCAAA
The DNA here is from genome assembly GCF_056542125.1 of Ruegeria sp. AF1. Lineage (NCBI taxonomy): Bacteria > Pseudomonadati > Pseudomonadota > Alphaproteobacteria > Rhodobacterales > Roseobacteraceae > Ruegeria > Ruegeria sp. AF1. The sequence goes on along the minus strand of NZ_JBQFZG010000005.1, from coordinate 78,862 downwards.
CCGCCGGAATCCGTGATTGACGAACAGCCGCGCCCTGAACCTGTTGCACCGGCTGAACCAGAACCAGAGCCAGAGCCTGTCATCGTGGAAGCGCCGCCAGAACCCGAGGTTCCTGACGAGCCTCCGGTTCTGACGGAACCTCAGGTCGAGCCTGTTGCACAGCCTGCGCCGCCTGGTCCGGAGGCACAGCCGCGCCCCTCGGATCGCGTCGCGCCCGAGGCAATAGCTCCGCCACCACCCGAGGCAAAACCTGATGATTTTGAAACGCCGCCTGTATCCCTGGATGAAGGCGCAGAAGTTCAGCAGGAACAGCAGGATCAGACCGCGCCGCAAGAGGCAGCCCCGGAGATTGTGACCGAGGCCGAGGAAACCAAGGAACAGTCGCCCCTGACATCTCCGCGGCCGCGCGTGCGCCCAAACCGGCCAAGGCCGCCATCCGAACCCGCTGTGGCCAAAACGCCTGAAGCGACCCCGCAACCTGAAAAACAAACCGATGAAACGGCAATTAACGACGCCCTGGCCGAAGCCTTGGGCAGCGGGTCCGAACCTTCTGGTCCACCGCTGACCAGCGGAGAGAAAGACGCGATGCGACTGGCCGTCTCTGGATGTTGGAATGTGGGTTCCTTGTCCACAGATGCGCTGAACACTGTGGTTGTTGTCGCGTTTTCGTTGAACCGTGATGGTACGGTCGTCGACGGCAGCGTTCGGATGCTGGACAGCTCTGGCGGCTCGGCGGGAGCCGTTAAACAGGCCTACGAGGCTGCGCGACGTGCTATTTTGCGCTGCGGGGCCAAAGGATATGATTTGCCTGCTGACAAATACGAACATTGGCAGGATGTTGAGATTACATTTAACCCCGAGAGGATGCGGATCAAATGATGAAGCTTCTGACCAGCCTCTTTGTCGGCCTGACATTGATGTCTGCGCCGGTTTATGCACAGAGCGGGCCTTTGCGTCTGGAACTGGATGAGGGGATTATCGAACCCTTGCCCTTTGCCGTTCCGAATTTTGTGCCGGACGGCCCGGCCGCAGCTCAGTTCGCGCAAGATATCTCGCGCGTGGTGGCGGCTGACCTGACCGGGACCGGGTTGTTCCGCGAGATATCCTCGGATGCGTTCATCAGCCGGGTCAGCAGCTTCGAAGCTCCGGTTCAGTTTGCGGATTGGAAGGCGATCAACGCTGACGCCCTGATCACGGGCGCTGTCAATGTGTCCGGTCAGAAACTGACGGTCCGGTTCCGGGTGTGGGATGTGTTTTCGGGCCAGGAACTGGGCAATGGCCTTCAACTGGGAGGTACCACCGACGGGTGGCGGCGCATGGCGCATAAGGTGGCCGATCAGGTCTATAGCCGGATCACAGGTGAAGGCGGTTATTTTGACAGCCGCGTTGCCTTTGTTTCGGAAAGCGGTCCGAAGGACCAGCGCCTGAAGCGTTTGGCGATCATGGATTACGATGGCGCGAATGTGCAGTACATGACTGACAGCGCCGCCATCGTTCTGGCGCCCCGGTTCTCACCCACCGGTGACCGGCTGCTTTATACCAGTTATGAAAGCGGCAGCCCGCGCATTTACGTGACTGAAGTCGGGCGCCCGAAACCACGGGAACTGAAGACGCAGGACGGGACCATGAGCTTTTCGCCACGGTTCTCGCCGGATGGCCGGTCGATTGTCTATTCGCTTATTCAGGGCGGCAATACCGACCTGTGGAAAATGGATATCACCTCGGGGCAAAGTACGCGCCTGACCAACACGCCCGCAATTGAAACAGCTCCCAGCTATTCGCCGGATGGTGGCCGGATTGTCTTTGAAAGCGACCGCTCCGGCACGCCGCAATTGTACGTAATGGCAGCAAACGGGGGCGAAGCCACGCGGATCAGCTTTGGCGCGGGTCGCTATGGTACGCCGGTCTGGTCGCCGCGAGGCGACCTGATCGCCTTTACCAAGCAGAACCAGGGCCGGTTCCATATCGGCGTGATGCGCATCGACGGATCAGAAGAACGTTTGCTGACAGCGTCTTTCCTGGATGAAGGCCCCACCTGGTCGCCCAATGGCCGGGTCATCATGTTCACCCGCGAAACGCAGGGGGCCAGCGGTAGGGCATCGCTTTACTCGGTGGATATCTCGGGCAGGAACCTGCGGCCGGTACGTACACCGGACGGGGGGAGCGATCCTTCCTGGGGCCCATTGCAGAATTGATCGCAGCAAAGTTCACAACAAATCGTCCCTGTGGTAGACAGGCGGCAATAAACATAACACGAGGCACCTGAAATGAACGTATTGAGCAAAGTTCTGGCGCTGGGCGCGCTGAGTGTGATCGCCGCCTGCACAAGTAATGACCCCTCGGCCTTGGGCGGCGGTGGTAGCGGGGGCATTGGATCTATTGTCCCCGGATCACCGAGTGATCCGCGCTCGCCCGCGTATTTCCAGCAAACGGTCGGGGACCGTGTCCTGTTTGCCGTTGACCAGTCGACCTTGTCGCCCGAGGCGCAAACAGTGCTGCAAGGGCAGGCAGACTGGTTGCTGGCCAATCCGGATTTTGTCGCAACGATTGAAGGCCACGCGGATGAGCAGGGCACACGGGAATACAACCTTGGTTTGGGTGCCAAACGCGCTAATGAGGCACGAGAATACTTGATTTCACGCGGAGTTGCGGGCAGCCGCCTGAATACCGTGAGCTATGGCAAGGAACGCCCGATCGAGATTTGCAGCACCGAGGAATGTTATTCCAAGAACCGCCGTGCGGTAACGGTTCTGACCGGGTCAACTCTGGGGTAAGATGATGCGCATTGCAGGATGGGTTTTGGCGGCGGTTATGGCGACGGCTGGTGTTGCACAGGCACAGGATCAGCAAACTCTTGCAGATATCCGTCAGGAACTAACGGTGCTACATGTGGAAATTCAGCGTTTGAAACGCGAGTTTTCTACCACGGGTTCACCTGCACCGAACCTGTCCGGCAGTTCGGTCCAAGAACGCGTTGTCGCGATCGAAGCGGAATTGCAGCGCCTGACCCGCCAAACCGAGCAGTTGAACCAGCGGGTGCAGAACATTGTCACTGACGGCACCAACCGAATCGGTGACCTTGAGTTCCGGCTGGTCGAACTGGAAGGCGGCGATTTGACGACATTGGGTGAGACCTCGACATTGGGTGGTGACACGGCCGCTGTGATCACCGGGCCAACAAGTATCGAAACGCCAACGGCGACCGATCATGGTGAACTGGCCATAGGTGAACGTGCTGATTTTGATGCAGCCTCGCAAGCGTTGGCCGATGGCGATTTCCAGACTGCTGCCACGTTGTTTGCGCAGTTTGAAACAAGCTATCCCGGCAGTCCGCTGGCGCCCGAAGCCAACCTGAAACGCGGTCATGCCCTTGAAGGGATTGGCGACACGCGCGAAGCAGCCCGAGCATTCCTGGCCAGCTTCACGGGTGATTCCGAGGGCGCATTTGCACCCGAGGCGTTGTACGAACTGGGTGCGGCGCTTGGCCGTTTGGGACAGACTGATCAGGCCTGCATCACTCTTAATGAGGTCGGAGTACGCTTTCCTTCTGCGCCAGAGTTTTCGAACGCCACGCAGGAGATGACCGCGTTGGGATGTACTTGAACCATCACTCCAGCAAACTACTTGCAGACCTTCGCGCCCGGCTACCCGAAACACTTCCGCGCAAGTTGGGTATTGCAGTTTCGGGAGGCGGCGATTCTGTCGCCTTAATGCACCTTTTGCATCATGTGGCGCAGGATGAGGCTATCACCCTTTTCGTTGCCACGGTCGACCACGGGTTGCGCCCCGAATCCGCGCGCGAGGCCGAAACGGTATCCCGGCAGGCGGCTGCGTTGGGGATGCCTCATGACACGCTGCGTTGGTCGGGATGGGACGGTACCGGCAACTTGCAGGACCGCGCACGTCAGGCGCGGTATGATTTGTTATCCGAATGGGCAAAGGGCCGCGGAATCGATGCCATTGCGCTGGGCCACACCGCAGATGATCAGGCGGAAACACTGTTGATGCGGTTGGGCCGATCATCCGGGGTCACGGGCCTGTCCGGAATGGCGGCTATTCGGAAACAGCGGGGGCTGACGATACTGCGCCCGATGCTGGGGATTGCCCGTGAACAGCTGCGCACCTATCTGACTGGGGCTGGCGTGGCATGGGTGGACGACCCTTCGAATCAGGATGCCCGTTTCGATCGGATCAAGGCGCGCGAAGCTTTGGGTGGTCTAGAACCTTTGGGAATTGATGCGCTTTCATTGTCCCGCGTGGCTGACAATCTGGCGCAGGCACACACGGCACTTGGCATCTGTGCGCAAGAATCCGCACGGTCCGTGGCGCAAGTGGATCAAAGTGACGTGAGGGTGAACCGGGCCGGATTTGCCGCGTTGCCCCTTGAGATTCGGCGCCGTGTCCTGCTGGGAATCCTCTCGTGGGTTGTCGGGTCGGGTTATCCCCCGCGTCAGGCGGCAGTGGATCGGGCGATGGATGCAGTTGCGAATGGGCAATCGGCGTCAGTGGGCGGTTGTCTTATTGTTCCACACGGCGGGAGTGTTTGGATTTGCAGGGAATTTAATGCCGTGAAATCTCAGTTGGCCGCACCCGGTGCTGTGTGGGATGGCAAATGGCGGCTGAGCGGACCGGCAACAATGGGCGCAGAAATCCGTGCTTTGGGGGGTGAGGGGTTGCAACAGGTGCCCGAGTGGCGGGCAACCGGGCGTCCCAGGATAGCTTTGACAGCGACGCCTGCGGTTTGGAATGCGGATAGGGTGCTGGCCGCCCCGCTTGCGGGTCTCGCGAATGGTTGGCATGCCAGTCTTGCGTCAGATTGGCCCGAGTTCCACACATCTTTTTTATCGCATTGAACATACGACAATCCTCTCTATTTTAAGAGGTAACTTGGCAGCGTCTCACCTGCCGGAACTTTTAGGAGAATTTCCTTGGGCAACGCTCGCAATATCGCGTTTTGGGTCGTTTTGTTCCTGCTCATCCTTGCACTGTTCAATCTGTTCAGTGGACCGGGCGGAACGCTTCAGAGCAACGAGAAAACCTATTCCGACTTTGTCGGTGCCGTCCAAAGCGGTGAAGTCAAGAATGTGACCCTGGATGGTGAGCAGATTCGCTATACCCTGCAAAGCGGTGCCAGCTATGTCACGATCAAACCCGGCGACGCCGAAGTGACCAAGCTTCTGATCGAGGAAAACATACCAGTCCAGGCCGTAAAACAGCAGCAATCAGGGTTTCAATCGTTCCTGATCACGCTGCTGCCTTTCCTGCTGCTGATTGGTGTCTGGGTCTATTTCATGAACCGGATGCAGGGCGGCGGCAAAGGTGGCGCGATGGGCTTTGGCAAATCCAAGGCCAAGATGCTGACTGAAAAGCATGGCCGCGTGACCTTTGATGATGTTGCCGGTATCGACGAAGCCAAGGAAGAGCTGGAAGAGATTGTCGAGTTCCTGCGAAACCCGCAGAAGTTCAGCCGCCTTGGTGGCAAGATCCCCAAGGGCGCGCTGCTGGTTGGCCCTCCGGGTACCGGTAAGACGCTGCTGGCCCGTGCCATTGCGGGTGAGGCGGGCGTGCCGTTCTTCACCATCTCGGGTTCGGATTTTGTCGAAATGTTCGTTGGTGTGGGTGCGTCTCGCGTGCGCGACATGTTCGAGCAAGCGAAAAAGAATGCGCCCTGTATCGTGTTTATCGATGAGATTGACGCTGTGGGTCGTCATCGCGGCGCCGGGTATGGCGGCGGCAATGACGAGCGTGAACAAACGCTCAACCAGTTGCTGGTCGAAATGGACGGGTTTGAGGCCAACGAAGGTGTGATCATTCTGGCAGCCACCAACCGCAAGGACGTTCTGGACCCTGCGCTGCTGCGACCGGGCCGGTTCGACCGTCAGGTCACAGTCGGCAACCCGGACATCAAGGGCCGCGAGAAAATTCTGGGCGTTCACGCACGCAAGACACCGCTGGGTCCCGATGTTGATCTGCGCATCATCGCGCGCGGTACGCCGGGCTTCTCGGGTGCGGATCTGGCCAACCTCGTGAACGAGGCCGCGTTGATGGCGGCGCGCGTGGGCCGTCGCTTTGTCACCATGGAAGATTTTGAAAACGCCAAGGACAAGGTGATGATGGGGGCCGAGCGCCGCTCGATGGTGCTGACTCAGGATCAGAAGGAAAAAACAGCCTATCACGAAGCGGGTCATGCTGTTGTTGGTCTGTCTCTGCCCATGTGCGATCCGGTCTACAAGGCGACCATCATACCGCGCGGCGGCGCGCTGGGTATGGTCGTTTCGCTGCCGGAAATGGATCGCCTGAACTATCACCGGGATGAGTGCGAACAAAAGCTGGCGATGACCATGGCAGGTAAGGCGGCCGAGGTCATCAAGTATGGCGAAGATCACGTGTCGAACGGGCCTGCCGGGGACATCATGCAGGCCAGCCAATTGGCACGTGCCATGGTGATGCGCTGGGGAATGTCGGACAAGGTCGGCAATATCGACTATGCCGAGGCCCATGAGGGATACCAGGGCAATACTGCCGGGTTCTCGGTATCGGCTCATACCAAGGAACTGATTGAAGAAGAGGTAAAGCGCCTGATCCAGCAAGGCTATGAACAGGCGCACAAGATTCTGACCGATCATAACGAAAAATGGGAACGTCTGGCCCAAGGTTTGCTGGAATACGAAACGCTGACCGGTGACGAAATCAAACGCGTCATGAACGGGGAATCGCCCGGCGACAGCGATGACCGGAACGACAAGTCGGACGAGGGCAGTGCGCCCAGCGTGACAGCCATCCCCAAGACCAAGGCCAAGAAATCACCGCCTGAGGGCGGGATGGAACCTGAACCGACAGCATAACCAGCAAGAACCCGGGCTCTGACCCGGGTTTTTTCTCTTTCCATCAGAGCGTTACTGGGCATTATGCGCTGGCAGACACCAATGGGTAGGGAAGCGCGTATGCCGTTTTTGCGGGAAACCGAATTTGCAGCCGAAGTCGTTTGGCTGGGCCTTGTTCCTGCCGGCGGATCGCTTCGTGCCAAGCCCGTGGAGTTGCTGGATCTTGGGTTTGAGGGCGCGAAAGGCGAACGGCACGAAGGTCTGAACCGTGCGTCCTGTGTTCGGGTCTCGAACCTCTATCCCAAGGGCACTGAAATCCGCAATGTTCGTCAACTTTCGGTGCTGTCCTTGGAAGAGTTGCAGCAGATCGCGCAGAACATGGGGCTGGACCAGCTTGACCCGTCTTATCTGGGCGCATCCATAGTGCTGAAAGGTGTTCCGGATTTCTCGCACATTCCGCCGTCCTCGCGCCTTCAGGCGGTCAACGGGCTGACGATCACTGTAGATATGGAAAACGCACCCTGCGTGTTGCCCGGTCGCGAAATCGAAGCGGATCATCAGGGGTATGGTGCAGGGTTCAAACCCGCTGCCGTCGGGCGCCGGGGTGTCACGGGCTGGGTCGAACGTCCCGGGCGCATTCAACTGGGCGATCACCTCAAGCTCTTTGTTCCGGACCAGCCTGCCTGGAGCCCTGAAAATATGCAGGTTTCCGATTAGTTACCGATGAAGTGACCTGACGACGCTTCGCGACGCCAGAATGTCGGAATCCATGGCTAATCAGATTGTACACAAGGGTATGGAATGCGTAGCGCCGACGTTAGACGTCGGTTTTGCACGGTATTCAATCAAGGACCCCGGCCAATGAGCTATAAATCCGACATCGAAATTGCGCGTGAAGCGAATAAGAAGCCGATCCAGGAGATCGGCGCGAAGCTTGGAATATCCAGTGATGATCTGTTGCCGTATGGGCATGACAAGGCGAAGGTGAGCCAGGAGTTCATCAACTCGGTGCAGGGTCGTGAAGACGGCAAGCTGGTGCTGGTGACGGCGATCAACCCGACGCCTGCGGGTGAGGGCAAGACGACCACGACGGTTGGTCTGGGTGACGGTCTGAACCGGATCGGCAAGAATGCGATGATCTGTATCCGCGAGGCCTCGCTGGGTCCGAACTTTGGGATGAAGGGCGGCGCTGCAGGGGGCGGCTATGCGCAGGTTGTTCCGATGGAAGAGATGAACCTGCACTTCACCGGCGATTTCCACGCGATCACCTCGGCCCATTCGCTGCTGTCGGCGATGATCGACAACCACATCTACTGGGGCAATGAATGCGAGATCGACACCCGCCGGGTCGCATGGCGTCGTGTGGTCGACATGAACGACCGCGCCCTGCGCCAGATCACTGCCAGCCTGGGCGGCGTGTCGAACGGGTTCCCGCGCGAAACAGGTTTTGACATCACCGTGGCGTCCGAGGTCATGGCGATCCTGTGCCTGTCAAACGACCTGAAGGATCTGGAAAAGCGTCTGGGTGATATCATCGTGGCCTATCGCCGCGACAAGACGCCGGTCTATTGCCGCGACATCAAGGCCGAAGGCGCGATGACCGTTCTGCTGAAAGACGCAATGCAGCCGAACCTGGTGCAGACGCTGGAAAACAACCCGGCCTTTGTCCACGGTGGCCCGTTTGCCAACATTGCGCATGGCTGCAACTCGGTCATTGCCACAAAGACCGCGCTGAAAGTGGCTGACTATGTGGTGACCGAGGCGGGCTTTGGCGCCGATCTGGGTGCCGAGAAGTTCATGAACATCAAGTGCCGCAAGGCGGGCATTGCGCCCTCTGCCGTGGTTCTGGTTGCCACCGTGCGCGCGATGAAGATGAATGGCGGCGTCGCCAAAGCTGATCTGGGCGCGGAAAACGTCGCCGCGGTCAAGGCAGGCTGCGCCAACCTGGGCCGTCACATCGAGAACGTGAAGTCGTTCGGTGTGCCGGTTGTTGTCGCCATCAACCACTTTGTCACCGACACCGATGCCGAGGTTCAGGCGGTGAAGGATTATTGCGCCTCTCACGGGGTCGAGGCGATTCTGTCGCGCCACTGGGAACTGGGCTCGGAAGGGTCTGCTGATCTGGCCCGCAAAGTTGTGGAAATCGTCGAAGGGGGCTCTGCGAACTTCGCGCCGATCTACCCCGACGAGATGCCGCTGTTTGAGAAGATCGAAACCATCGCCAAGCGCATCTACCGCGCCGACGAGGTTCTGGCCGACAACAAGATCCGCACGCAGCTGAAAGAATGGGAAGCTGCGGGGTATGGCAACCTGCCGGTCTGCATGGCGAAAACCCAGTACAGCTTCTCGACCGACCCGAGCCTGCGGGGCGCGCCCACCGGCCATTCGGTCCCGGTGCGTGAGGTCCGCCTGAGCGCGGGTGCGGGCTTTATCGTGGTTGTCTGCGGTGAGATCATGACCATGCCGGGCCTGCCCCGCAAACCGGCCGCGGAAACCATCTGCCTCAATGACGCAGGTGAGATCGAGGGCTTGTTCTAAGTCGCTGAATAAGACATTTCATGGTCCGGGACCCCGGGCCATGAGGAGACGATGATGCCCACTCTGACACCGCCGCAGGACTGCCATTCGATGCGGGATCTGCGGGTTCAGATCGACAGGCTGGACCGCCAGCTGATCGGGATGCTGGTGAGGCGCGCAAGCTATATCGACCGCGCGTCTGAGCTGAAGCCGGGCGAGGGCCTGCCCGCCCGCATCCCGGACCGGGTCGAGGATGTGGTGCAAAAGGTGCGCGCCAGTTCGCAGGCCGCGGGGATGGACCCCGATTTGTCCGAAACGCTCTGGCGCATTCTGATTGACTGGTCGATTGCACGTGAGGAACGTGTGCTCGGCCCCGAGTAAAGACCGGGCGCGTTCTGCGCCCGTTTGGGTTTTGAAAGAAGGGACCAAAGGATGGTAGCGCAGGTTATCGACGGGAAGGCCTTTGCCGCCAAAGTGCGCGCGCAGGTGGCCGATCAGGTTGCAAAGCTGAAAGAGGAAAACGGCATCACCCCCGGCCTAGCCGTGGTTCTGGTGGGAGAGGATCCGGCCAGCCAGGTCTACGTCCGCTCGAAAGGCAAGATGACCGTCGAGGTTGGCATGAACTCGTATGAGCACAAGCTCGATGTGGAGACCTCCGAGGCGGACCTGCTGGCGCTGATCGACAAACTTAACACTGATCCGGCGGTGCATGGCATTCTGGTACAGCTGCCGCTGCCAAAACACCTGAACGAGGATCTGGTGATCAACTCGATCGATCCGGCCAAGGATGTGGACGGCTTCCACATCTCGAATGTGGGCCTGCTGGGCACTGGTCAGAAATCGATGGTGCCCTGCACCCCGCTGGGCTGCCTGATGATGCTGCGCGATCACCACGGGTCGCTGTCGGGCATGGATGCGGTTGTCATCGGTCGCTCGAACATCGTGGGCAAGCCGATGGCTCAGCTGCTGCTGGGGGACAGCTGCACTGTGACCATCGCGCATTCGCGCACCAGGGACCTGCCGGATGTGGTGCGCCGCGCCGATATCGTCGTGGCCGCTGTCGGCCGCCCCGAGATGGTGCCCGGCGACTGGATCAAGGAAGGCGCCACCGTGATCGACGTGGGCATCAACCGCATCGAACGCGATGGCAAGACCAAGCTGGTCGGCGATGTCGACTATACCAGCGCCGCCGAGCGCGCCGGCGCCATCACCCCCGTCCCCGGCGGCGTCGGCCCCATGACCATCGCCTGCCTGCTGGCTAACACCCTCACCGCCTGCTGCCGCGCAAACAAACTCCCCGAACCAGAAGGCCTGACCGCCTGATACACGCGGGGCCGGATCGGACCCTTCGGACCGGCCCCCTTTTTTGGCAGGCAAAGCTCCAGCCAAATCGCCCCCTGACTGCATGGGCAAAGCGCCCTGAATGGGTTTGACAGCCGAACAAATCGTGATATCCCTGTAATCCCAGCTGGTTACAGGTGAAGGCACTATTGTGTTTGACACATTCGGGGTGAGCTATGCTAATTCATGCACAAAAGCGGTATGACGTCTAAAATAAGTATAATCCTGAAGGCATTTTCACCGCAACGTGTGGTAGCGGGTTTGGTCTTTCTTCCTTTACTTGCATATGCGTTTCCACCCTTCCTTGATTCTGACATGTCATTTGGACTGCGGCTTGTATTCTGGGCGGGAGTGATGGTCCTTGCTTTGACGGTTACCGGGCTTGCCAGAAAGCTGATGCGGAAGAACCCCGTTTTCCTGAATGTTCCGGCGAGGGATCTGGCATTTGTTTCTTTGACCTTGGCATTGTTCACGCCTTCACTTTGGATGTTGGCCTGGGTTCTTTTCACCTGTGGTGGATATATGGCGCCGGACGCCGAGAGGATTGTGGTTTATGGCGCTTTGTTCGCGACAGGCTTGATGCTTGTACAGCGCAACGATCTGAATGCCGCGGCAATTACTGAATCTGATCTTGAAAAACCACGACTTGTCAAACGCTTGCCACCCAGATTCAACGGGCAGATCTATCGCTTGACCGTTCGGGATCACAACGTGGATGTTGTCACCTCAGAAGGCACCTTCACGCTCCGGTCGCGTTTCACAGATGCGATTGCCGAAATGGAGCCTGTCCCGGGTCATTGCTCGCACCGTTCGCATTGGGTCACCGACGCATACATTGTAAGTGTCGAAAGGGAAGGCAGTAAAACCTATCTGAAATTGATCAATGGTGATCTGGTTCCGGTCAGCCGGAAATACAAACCGATGCTGGAAATGGATGGCCTGATCTGAACCTATTGCGGCATTGGCAACATGTATGGACGCGGACCTGTGAGGATCGCCATCGCCTGCGATCCCATCAGTGCCGACAGCACTTGATCAGAGCTGCGAAGCCCCCCGGTAAAAGCGCCATAGGCCGGAAGTATAATGCGATGATCATTCAGCAGAAAAGCGGGGCGTGAAATATGACGTCCCTTGACCCTGATCCGGACTTTTGGATGGTAATGGCCGGAAACTTCTCCTCGCGCGGGATCCTGCGCGATATGACGGAAAACAAGCGGGCCACGGTGCCATTCGAACAGATGGGTCCCCCCCAGCTCAATAGGACCGGGATCGTGGTTCCCCTCAATCCAGATCCACTGACGTCCGGACTGTAAGGTCGCGATCCTTAGCATTTCTGATTTTGGCAGCGCCCGGGCAGCCTCAAGATCATCGAAGCTGTCGCCCAGACATACAATGGTTTTGGCGTTCGTTTGTCCCAAGTCATCTTTCAGGCGGTCCAGCGTTTCACGGCTGTCATAAGGCGGAAGTGAAGGCCCACCACGCCGCGCGACGCGCTCGGATTTACCCAGATGCAAGTCCGACACGCACAGCAAGCTTTCGTCTGGCCACCAAAGCGCACCGGACGGCAAAGCACACAGGCGCTGACCCGCAAAGGGAAACTCAAGTTCGTTCATGATACGTTCTTGGCCTGTTTCAGGGCCCGGCGCAAGCAGATCAAAGCTGTTCCAACCCCGCCGCTTGCAGCAGCCGCGCGCTTTCTTCCGCCAGAAGCCTTTCTTCGGCACTGCCTTTCACCGGCACTTTGCCAACCTCCAGAAACAGTGGCGCTGACAGGGGTGAAACACGCTCCAGCCGCACCAGATCAATCCTGTCGCCAATTCGGGCCAGCATTGTTTCGATCCGACCGAAATCGACAAGCCCACGCATGGCTTCCTCGCGGGTGATCTGCATCAATAGGTGATCGGGATCGTATTTCAGCAAGGTGTCATACAGGATATCGGACGAAAACGTAGCCTGCCGCCCGCTTTTGCGCTGCCCTGCCATGTTGCGTTCGATCAGACCGGCAATGGTGGCCGATGCACGAAACGTGCGCTTCATAACGGCGTTACCTGCCAGCCAGGTGTCAAGCCTGTCGCGCAGTGCATCGGGTTGAAGCAACGGACGGGGATCGGTAACCGCGTCCAGACCCCAGATCAGTGTGGCATAGTCCGTGGCGACAAAACCCAGCGGGGCCAGTCCGGTCTCCTCCATCCGTTTTGTCAGCAACAGGCCCAAAGTCTGTTGTGCATTTCGTCCGGCAAAGCCGTAGACGCAAAGATGTTCACGCCCGTCGCTGGGAAAGCTCTCGATGAGCAGCCGGTCACGCTGGGGCAGGCGGGACATCTGGCGCTGCAAATCCAGCCATTCAGACGTATGAGGGGGAAGCTGTGGCCAGTCAGTTTGGGCAAACATGTTCAGGATGCGGTCGCTAAGCTGAGTGGAGGTTGCGAATTTCGTGCCCGAGAAGGTCGCAATCTTTGGCTTTCGGTCAGCGTGCCGCGTGACTTCGACCACCATCTCGCGCAGCCCCTCATACCGCACGATTTGCCCACCGATCAGGAAGGTGTCGCCGGGCGTTAGCGAGGCAGCGAATGCTTCTTCTACTTCTCCCAGTGGCTTGCCGCCCCGGTTGCGTTTCAGACGAACCTTGAGCGTATCCGTGTCCTGAATCGTGCCCAGATTCATACGAATTCGCGATGCGGCGCGCGGGTCGCGCAGTTGCCATTGCCCGTCGGCGCCGTGTTGCAGCCTTTGCCAGCGATCATAGGCTTGCAGAGCATAGCCGCCGGTAGCACAGAAATTCAGGCAGGCGTCAAACTCGGCCCGCGTCAATTGAGCGTAAGGCCCGGCGGATGTCATCTCGGCATAAAGATCATCGGCGTTGAACGGTCCGGCGCAAGCGGCAATCAGGATATGCTGGCACAAAACATCGCGCGGGCCACGGCCGCGGGGTTCCCCATCCAGCTCATGGGCTTTGGCGGCCTCTAGCGCGGCGACGCATTCGACCACTTCGAAGCGATTGGCAGGTACCAAAAGGGCTTTGGAAGGTGCGTTATAGCGGTGGTTGGCCCGTCCTATCCTTTGCACCAGCCGTTTGACATTCTTGGGCGCGCCGATCTGGATCACCAGATCGACATCCCCCCAGTCGATGCCCAGATCCAGCGAACCGGTGCAGACGATGGCGCGCAAGTCACCCCGGACCATCGCCGCCTCGACCCGCTCGCGCTGCTGCCGGTCCAGACTGCCGTGATGGATGCCGATGGGCAGACCGTCATCATTGGCCAGCCACAGGTTGTGAAAGAATATCTCGGCCTGGGCGCGCGTATTGTGAAAGATCAATGTGGTCTTGTGCTGCTTGATCTGCTCCAGCACGGCTGGAATAGCATAAGCCGCGCCACCGCCAGACCAGGGCGGCATCTGCGACGTTTCCAGCATTCGGATATCCGGGTCCGGACCGGGGTCGGCCTGTACAATCTGGCAGGGATCAGGGTGGCGGGCCAGAAAGCGGGCAATCGCAACAGGATCTTCCACCGTCGCCGACAACCCGACGCGGCGCAGATCGGGATTGAGGCGTTGCAGGCGTGCCAGCGCCAGCATCAGCTGATCCCCGCGCTTGCTTTCAGCCAGTGCGTGGATTTCATCGACGATGATCCGCTGCACACCTTCAAACATACGCGGGGCATCCTCGTACGAGGTCAGCAACGCCAGACTTTCCGGCGTGGTCAACAGGATATGCGGTGGATCAGCCCTTTGGCGTTTCTTCTGCGTGGCTGAGGTGTCACCGGTTCGATCCTCGATCCTGACAGGCAGGCCGATCTCATCCACCGGGGTGCGCAGATTGCGTTTGATGTCGGCGGCCAGCGCCTTGAGCGGCGAGACATAGATCGTGTGCAATCCATTGTGGCCAGCATCCGCAAGTTCAGCCAGCGACGGCAGAAACCCGGCCATGGTTTTGCCGCCACCGGTGGGCGCAATCAGCAGTGTCGCCGGGCTGAATGCGCGGTCGAACATCTCTTGCTGATGCGGGTGGATGGACCAGCCTTTGGTGGAAAACCACGCGGCAATCCGTGCGGGAATCTGCGTCATGAACGCAGACTACCCGCCCCAGAGTGGTAATGGCACGGCGTTATTTGACGATTTTCTCGTCTTTGACGAACATGTTGGCCCAGGCCCGGTCGATCAGTTCGGGGCTCATCTGATAGGGGATGCCTTCGAACTCGCAGATCGAGATCATCTGGTCGATCAGAAAGATCGGTTGATAGTTGGCGTAGATGTTGTTGATGGTCGGGTATTTGACCTTCAGCAGGTGCACCAGCGCCGCCTCATCCAGCGGCATCCCGCGTTTGCGCGCAACCATGGCGAAAATCTTCAGGAAGTTTTCCTGATTCGGGCCGTCGATCTTGATCTTGAAGAAGATCCGGCGCAGGGCCGCCTGGTCAAATATCTCGTTCGGGTGGAAGTTGGTCGAGAAGATGACCAGCGTATCAAACGGAACTTCGAATTTCTCACCCGATTGCAGGCCCAGGATATCCTTGTTCTCTTCCAGTGGAACAATCCAGCGGTTGACCAGCGCCTGCGGTGGTTCGGCCTGACGGCCAAGGTCGTCCACGATAAAGATGCCGCCCGTGGATTTCAGCTGCAGCGGTGCCTGATAGGTTCGCGCGGTAGGGTTGTAAACCAGGTCCAGCATACTAAGCGACAGTTCACCGCCGGTGACCACGGTCGGGCGTTCACACTGTACATAGCGTGAGTCGAAACGTTTGCGGCGGCGCAGGCTGTTCGGGTCGTCGGCCTCCTGCTCGATCGCGGTGTGCACGATCGGGTCGTAGACCGTGATCACCTGCCCCGCATATTCGATGGCGTAGGGCACATAGACATTGTCCCCCAGCGCATCGCGAATGCCGTTCGAGATGGACGATTTACCGTTGCCCGGCGGACCATACATCAGGATCGACCGGCCTGCGCTGACTGCCGGGCCTAGATGATCCAGCAGGCTGTCGGGCAGAACCAGATGGCCCATGGCGTTGGTCAACTGGTCGCGCGTGACCTGAATGTTGCGGATCGATTGACGTTTGACTTGCTCGCGATAGACATCCAGCGGGACGGGCATCGCACCGAAATACTCGGACTGGCTGAGGGCATCCAGAGCGCGGGCCTTGCCGGCATCAGTCAGCTGATATCCCATCTCGTTGCCGCTGTTGGCGTTCAGCGTCCCCATTGCCTCAAGCAGCTTCTGCTCGCGTGCGATGTCGATCAGTTCCTGGGTCACAGCGCCAGGCAGACATATGGCCGCAGAAACTTCTGACACGGTGCTGGTGTTCTTGCGGAATATGGTCTTCAGCAAGATATCCCGCATCATCACCAGCGGAAGCTTCATTTCGCTTAACCCCTTCGGGGTAGGGGGGGCCATAACAGAGGAAGTCTGCATATTCATGCGCGGTGCTCGTTCGTCAAATTGTAACGCCAACTGCCCGAATAAGGGCGACTTGAAGGAAAAATGACCCAGCTTTGTGGCGGGACAAAGGCAGCGGCAAGGCGCGCTGATGATAGTTTACGAACCGAGAACAGTACCCAGAATCAGATACATGGCCAGCGAGCCACCCAGTGCGAACCCCATGGGGAACTGCTTGCCCCGATCCCAACTTTCCCAATGTGGCGCAATGGTGCGCAACCTTGTGATTTTAGCCAAACGATGCGTGACCACGGCGGCCAGAATACAGGCGGTCAGAATAAGCAGCACCAGCTTTAGATCGCCAAGCCAGACAAATGGCGCGGACGCGGCAAGAAACTTAGCGTCGCCCGCGCCCATTGCCCCTGACGCGTTCAGAAGAATGCCGAAAATCAACACCACGGGGATATGCAGAAGGTGCCAGAAATAGATCGGCATCGACACATTGATCAGCAACAGATGACCGCTGACCGTGCCGGTGGACCAGGGCGGGATGGCAACCAGCCCGACCACGACAAAAATCAACGCCAGCGCAACAACTGCATGGTTTTTGATCCGCATCTCACGCATATCCGTGAAGGCCACGTAAAAGCAGATCGGCAGCACGAAGGGCAGGAACCATGCCGCCGCCGCAGCGGGGATTTGCATGTGTCAGGCCTCTTCAAGCGCACGAAGCGAGCGGACCGCTTCATCGAAATGCTGCGGATGGGTGGCAATGGCCTCGCGGAACAGGTTTTTCGCGGTTTCTACATCGCCCTGCTTGACCGCGGAAATACCCATCGTATTCAGCAGTAGCGCCCGTTCAACCTGGGTCATCGGCACCACTGGAAGGCTATAGTTGCCCTGCGCTGACCGGGCCAGCACCAGATTATTCTTGGCAGTGAACAAAGAGCTGTCCTGGCGGACTGCGTCGGTGAACAGGCGTTCGGCCTCGGCATACTGGCCACGGGTCAGTTTCGAATACCCCCAATTGTTCATTACGCTGCCCGGGCGGGTGGTCAGCCCAACGGCCGTTTCATAGAAATGATCAGCCCGCTTCCACTCTTTCCGGGAATCCGCGACCACCGCCTCAAGGCGATAGCGTTTAAAGGTTTCGAACGTTGGGGGAACCGTATCCAGAACGGTTTTGGCCTGAGACCAGTCGCCATTTCGCACCAGCGCATCGGCGTACTCGACCTTGTCTGCGGCGTTCGTACCCTTCATTGTCGTCACGCGCTTCCACGCTGCTGCCGCTTCGGTGGTGCGTTTTGCGCGTCCCAGGGATATTGCCAACCCGCGCTGAAGATCGATGCGATCAGGGTTCTTGAGTGTGGCACCGTGAAAATAGGTCACTGCCTCATTCGGGTCGGCGGCACTCAACAACACATCGTTCAGGTTGGTTTCGTCAATAACGTTCACTTCCTGAAACGTCCGTTCCACTTTTTCCTCTTCGGATTCCTTTGCACAGGCCGAAAGGATCAGACTGCTGAAAACAACAGCCGGAATCAAGAATTGCTGGCGCATTTTTTGCGTCCTTTACTGCTCTTGCCTCGATTACTGGATTTTGCGTAGCGCGAATTGCCCGTCGCCAAGCTGCTCCAGTGTATATTCTTGTTGTTCTTGCGGGATATTATTAACAGGATTTTCCATTTTTGCGAGTGCTAAGCGCAGATTGTCGCGGATTGCGTCACTTTCGCCATTGTCCAGCGCGTAAGCCCGTTGAAAGACCTGCGCCGCTTCGGGGTACTCCTGTTTCTCCATCAGCAGAACGCCCAGATTATTCCATGCAACAGGCCAATCCGGATCGCCTTCCACGGCACGGCGCAGCAATTTCTCGGCCTGCCCTAAACGCCGCAACCCAAGATTGGCCGTACCCAGAGAGGTCAAGACCTGTGTCGTCATACCCTGGTCCAGCGCGGCGCGGGTAAAAGTATCAAGCGCCAGTTCGTATTCACCGGCAGCCATCAGCCGGTTTCCGACCTCGATATTGTCTTCTGCTTGTCCCCTGGGATCAACTCCCGGCGCATCCAGGCCGTTCGGCGACAGGCCTTCTGTGCAAGAAGCCACCATGGTGCAAACCACGGTGGCCTTAAGTATTCGGCGAAACCCGGACGGGAAGCACCAGAATTCAGCTTTCATAGGGTTTTATCATCCTGCGCGCCCGAAAGTTGAAATGACATTCGCCGACGGGCCGACCAGAATGATCAGCAGTGGCGGAACTGTCAGCATCATTGTGACAAGAGTCATCTTCGTAGGCAACTTGTTCGCAGCCTCCTCGGCGCGCATCACGCGTTTGTCACGCATCTCAGAGGCGTAAACCCGCAATGCTTCGGCAATGGATGTACCGAAAGTTGCCGACTGGATCATCACGGTGACGAATGAGTTTACGTCCTGTACGCCGCAGCGCACTCCGAAGTCGCGCAATACAGTGTCTTTGTCCTTACCGGCTTTCATCTCGTGTGCGACGGTTTCGAATTCCTGAGCGATATCGGGGTAGGAGGATTTCATTTCACCGGACACACGAACGATGGCCTGGTCCAGTGACTGTCCGGCCTCAACGCAGACCAGCATCAGGTCAAGCGTATCGGGAAAGCCTGCTGTAATTGCCTCTTTGCGTGCTTCGACCCGGCGTGTGATCCAGTATTTCGGGGCGAAATAACCAATTGCGGCTGGCACGAACACCCGGATCATCATTTGCTGACCGGTGAATTCCTGACCGTTTGAAAGGACCGTAATCAGCAGAACACCGACAACGATACCAATGATACCTAGCGAAAACTGCGCAAAGTGAAAGAACCGGACCGCATCTTTTGACCGATATCCCGCCTGACGCAGCTTCAGCTCAACCGCCGAATACTCTTCTTCGTTTTTCGGCTCCAGAAAAGTCGCGAATTTCTCAAGCTGCTCATTTCGACTGGAGTTTCGCAGTTGCTCTTTCTTGTTTTTTTTCGTTGCCCGCGGGGCCGCATTCGACCGCTGAAGTTTTTTCAGAGGATCTTCCGGCTGGCTCATGATCAGTGAGACAGCGACAAGAACCATGATCAGGCCAAGTACACCCACCACGATAAGGGGGCCGAACTCACCCAGGTGTTGAGTCAGCAGATCATTGATGTTGGTCAGAAATTCCATTGTGCTGCCCTCAGACCTTGATGTTGGTGATGATCTTCATGACGATCAGGTTCAGTGTCAGCAAAATGCCGACAACGAAACACGCAGGGATGAACCAGGGGTGGTCCAACACTTCGTCATAATACCCTGGGTCCTTGACCAGGATGAAAATCAGACACGCAATTGGGAAGCCAGACAGGAACTTGCCTGACCATTGTGCTTCGGCCGTGATTGCCTTGACACGCCGGAACAGGCGGAACCGCGCACGGATCACCTGTGCCAATCCAGC
Source organism: Ruegeria sp. AF1 (assembly GCF_056542125.1). Lineage (NCBI taxonomy): Bacteria > Pseudomonadati > Pseudomonadota > Alphaproteobacteria > Rhodobacterales > Roseobacteraceae > Ruegeria > Ruegeria sp. AF1. Next base: position 59,376 of record NZ_JBQFZG010000005.1, on the reverse strand, counting down.
CAGAATTTCGGCCAGGTTACCACCGGACTGCTGCTGAATACCCACAGCAACCGCGAGGAACCGCAAATCCTGCATATCCAGACGTTCAGCCATATCCTTCAGCGCCTCGCCCACATCGCGACCATAGGCGCATTCATCCGCGATAACACCAAACTCGGTTCCCAGCGGATCCTGAACTTCGTTCGAAACAACCTGAATTGTCGAAACGAAAGGATTACCCACACGCAGCGAACGCACCATCAGCTCAACCGCGTCAGGCAGCTGCTCTTCGATCATTCCCATACGTTTCTTGGCCTTGTGGTTCACCCACGCGTAAACGCCGCCAATACCGATGGCGATTGAAATCGCGGCGCGCAGCGCTGTGTCTGTCGCGGTACCGATGCTCAGACCCACAAACGCCATGGCCGAGACCAGCGCCATGATCATGATCAGTTGACGGGGAGAAAACGCAATGGCGGCTTTTTGAGCCTTGTCAGCAAGCAGCGAATACAGAGGGATGCTCTGTGATTTCATGTGCTGCTGCATTTCCTTGCGCAGCTGCTCCAGAACCTGTTCGCGCCCGGCACCCTTTTCCAGCATGTCCAGACGCCGGTTGACCCGGCTGTTCAGACTGATGGATTTGCCGAACGCAACCAGATAGATGCCCTCGACCAGGGCAAGAACCCCCACAAAGATGGCGACATAGATGATCGCCTCCATAGGCAATTGCATACCCGGTTCTCCTACATTGTGGTTGGGTCGTAGATGGATGCGGGCAGATCAAAACCCCACAGACGGAAGCGTTCCGAATAGTGGCTGCGCACCCCAGTTGCCGTAAAGTGACCGATGATCTTGTTGTCAGGTGTCAGGCCAACACGTTGAAAACGAAAGATTTCCTGCATCGAAATCACGTCACCTTCCATACCGGTAATCTCGGTGATCGAGGTCATCCGGCGCGAACCATCCTGCAATCGGCTGGCCTGAACGATTAGGTTCACAGCGCTTGCGATCTGGCTGCGGACGGCCTTAATGGGCATTTCGATGCCGGCCATCGCGATCATGTTTTCCAAACGTGAAATCCCGTCACGGGCCGAGTTCGCGTGGATCGTGGTCATCGAACCGTCGTGGCCAGTGTTCATGGCCTGCAACATGTCGATCACCTCGGCGCCGCGTGTCTCGCCGACGATGATGCGGTCAGGTCGCATACGCAGGGCGTTTTTCAGACAGTCGCGCGGGCTGACCTCACCTTTGCCTTCCACGTTAGGCGGTCGGCTTTCCATCCGGCCCACATGGGTTTGTTGCAGCTGAAGTTCCGCCGTATCCTCGATGGTCAGGATGCGTTCGGCATCGTCGATAAAGCTGGACAGAGCGTTGAGTGTGGTCGTTTTACCGGAACCGGTACCGCCCGACACGATGATATTAAGACGGGTTGATACGGCAGCCTGCAAATAGGCAGCCATTTCCTCGGTGAACGCACCGAAACTGACTAGATCATCAATACCCAGCTTGTCTTTTTTGAACTTACGAATCGAAACCAGAGACCCATCTACCGCGATAGGGGGCACCATGGCGTTGAATCGCGATCCATCGGCCAGTCGGGCGTCAACATAAGGGTTGGATTCATCAACACGACGGCCCACCGCAGACACGATCTTGTCGATGATCCGCATCAGGTGCTTTTCATCCTTGAACGTGATGTCGCTGATTTCCAGCTTACCGGCACGTTCCACGAATATCTGATGCGGTCCGTTGACCAGAATATCGTTGACCGTATCGTCCTGCAGCAGCGTCTCAAGCGGACCAAGACCCGTTACTTCGTCGTACAGTTCTTTGTTCAACTGCGATCGGTCATCGCGATTCAGAACGATGTTCCTGGTTTCCAGAACTTCGCTGGCGATTGCGCTGATTTCGGCTCGTAGCTCCGCTTCGGCTGCGGTCTCCAGAGCCGCTAGGTTCAGGTTCTCCAGCAACTCGCGATGCAGTTCGATCTTGATCTCACTCAGCCGTTCCTTGCGTTTTCGATCACGATCGGCCCCGGCAACCTCAGCCGTTTTTTTCTGAGGTTTACGTACGACGGCCGTTGCTGCGGGGCTGGGGGCAGCTTGTGCGGCGGGTGCCGCCGTTTCGACCGGCTGCGCTGCCGCTTTGACGGGCTGCGCTGCTGGCTGTTTTTTATATCTTGAGAACACGGCGATCCCCCCTTGGGATGATGTTACGCAGCTTCAGCGCTGCTGCTGCCAAGGCTGTGAAGTGATTTGGCCAGCTTCGCGATTTCCCGGCGAAGCGGGTTCTTGGCGGCTGAATTGGCCAGCGGCAAACCATGGTCGCCACTTTGCATGACAGGCTTGCCCCCATCAGGCAGCAGCAGGTCAATTGAGATGCCAAGGCTTTCCCCCATGCGTTTCACGCGGCTTTTTCCGTTCAGGTCGGTGAATTTTGGGGCTCGGTTCAGCGCAAAGCGCAGCTTGTTGAAGGGCAGTTCTTCGGCCTGCAACGCGCGCTTGAGGCGCAGGGCATTCTGAGCGGACCGCATGTCGAGTTCGATCATTGCAAAATACACATGTGCCGCCTGCAAGACCGTTTCCGACCACAAGACCAGCGTCTTGGGCATATCCACAACCACATAGTCGAAATGCGTGCGGGCCATGTCAATCACGCGCTGGATGTCTTCGGGCGTAATCAGGTCCAATGGCACCATGTCGGATGGCGCGGTCAGAACTTGCAGTTTTTCTTCATATGTTTGAAGGGCTTGCGAGAAAACCTCGCTGTCCATCGAATCCGTGTCGGACAGCATTTCAAACACCGTCTCGCGACGCGCCAGGTCCAGATAGGTTGAAACCGTGCCGTATTGCAGATCCAGATCGATCAGACAGACGGACGGGGCATCCTTGTCCGATGCACAGGCCAGCTCCCAGGCCAGGTTCACCGCCAAAGTCGTGGAGCCCACGCCACCGGCAAGTCCCTGAACGACGAACAAAGCGCCTTCCTTTGATTCGCCATTTGCCAATGGAACAGCTGCGGCTTGTGCCATGACAACCGGATCGGGCTGCTTCATGCGTTCTACCGCTTCCTGCAATTCACCTTCCGGAAGCGGGTAGGGGACAAACTCGTCCGCGCCCTTGCGCAGCAGTTGGTGGAGCGAAGCAGGTGTGACGTCCTCGGCGATCAGGACGACCTTGATTTTCTTTTCCTTGGCCCGCGTGATGATTTCACCCATCAATGACAGGTTGTCTTCATCTTCCCCGTCGATTGCCAATGCAACGAATTCAAGCGCTTCGGCTTCTGGCTGGCTGAAAAAGGCCAGCGCTTCGGCAAAACCCAAGTCGCCCCAGCGCTCGCCCAGAATGGTTTCCATGTCTTCAATCAGAAGATCGAAATTCTGGACATCCCGGCTTATGGTGCAGGCCAGGATTGCAGAAGTTTCGTCTTGCGGCGTTGCGCTGGTCATAAACACTATCCTCGTCGTGAGGGCTCAGCATGTCATATGAACGAATTCCGCCAGATTGATGTGCTGTCGCCCCAATACGGTCAAATTTGGCCGCAGGTCACCCTATTTTTCACAATGTTGCTTTGAAGTTGGGCAAGAATTGGGCGCAAAAGAACCAATTGTAGGGAAATGGGCGACGATGTCGCCCATTCTGCTTGTATTATCCACCAATGCCTGCGGCACTAGTTGGCCGTATCTGTTGTTGATACGTTCTCGATCACGCTCTTCCACGTCGCACTTTCAACGTATTCGCGATAGATGATGTTCGCGTATTTTCCGTCGAGCAGTTGCGGGTGACGGTCAACAAAGCCAGAAACTTCCGTTACCGTCCGACGGTTGCGGCGATCTCGATTCGGTGTAGCGATCAACGGTTGCGTTTTTCCAAAGGATACAACGGCTTCAAGACGTGAACGTGAGATGCCTTGTCGTTCAAGGAACGCGACGACGGCCTGTGCGCGGCGTAGCCCAAGGCTTTTGTTGTAGCTGGTTGAACCTACGGCATCTGTATGTCCGTAAACCCGGAATCTGGCTTCGGGGAACTGTTTGATCCAGTCAGCCTGCTGCAACAGTATGCTTTGCGCTGATGCGTCCAGTTGCGAACTGTTGAAGGCAAAGTTCACTTGGCTGGGTACATCTGCGGCAAATCTGCGGCCGAGAATCTGAGCATAGGTCAATTCGCCGTTTTGAACCTGTATATTGTTCAATGTCGCGTTTCCGAAGGTTCCGGCATCGATCTCGTATCCGACCTCGCGCGTACATGCGGCAACGGCGACCGTAAGACCCAGTGTGATGATCCACTTCTGCATTGGTCCTATCCTCCTGATCAATCTAGGACGTAGCCGTACGAGCTGCCAAAATTCTGTTTGGCTACTTCGGACGCTCCGCCGGCTCCGGGACGCTGTGTACGAGCAACCCGACCATTCGCGAACAGGTCAAATTCGCTGGGCGGTTTGACACGATCGGTGGGAAGGGCTAGCGCCTCGCCACGCGTCGGCGTCACCAGATGCGCCGTGATGATGATGACAAGTTCACTTTGTTCACGCTGATAATCAGCGCTGCGGAACAAGGCCCCCAGAACCGGCACATCTCCCAGCCACGGCACTTGGTTGACCTGGTCCACAAAGTTGTCCTGAAGCAGTCCAGCGATGGCAAAGCTTTCCCCGTCGCGCAACTCTATTGTGGTCTCGGCTTGCCGCACGATAAAGCTGGGAACGGTGTCTCCATTAATTGTGAAGTTCGTGCTGGTGTCGATGCTCGAAACTGATGTGCCCATTTCAAGATTGATCAGGTCGCCGTCAACAACCCGCGGAATGAAGTTCATATTGACACCGAAGGGTTTGTACTCGATTGCCACGACACCGTCGTCTTGCGGCACCGGAATCGGAACCTCACCACCAGCCAGGAACGTTGCTTCCTGCCCGGACAGAGCCGAAAGGTTCGGTTCGGCAAGGTTGCGTACAAGGCCCTTCGACTCGAGGGCTTGCAGCAGCAAGTTGACCTGAGCTGATCCGACCCCGAAGCCAAACAACAAGACACCATTTTCCACGGTGACAGGGGGAACAAGGTTCTGCGGGTTGAAACCACCGACAAAATCAGTGCCCGCAATTGAAAGCGTTGAAGAAAGCTCTTTTGCGACTGAGCGATTCATCTCGGCGAAGCGTACTTTCAGCATAACTTGCTGCACGCCACCCACGGACATCAGATTCGAAACACGTTCCGGCGCGTACCGTTCAGCCAATTCAAGTGCGCGGGCCAGTTTGGCCGCGCTTGAAACCGTGCCAGACAGTACGATGCCGTCATTGGCGGTGCGTACTTCGATTTGCTCGCTTGGCAGGATCTGACGCAGACGCTCTTTAAATTCGGTTACATCGGGCGAGACCCGGACACGTACGTTGGCAAGCAGATTTCCTGCGCCATCAAACAGTGTTAGCGTGGTCAGGCCAGGGGCCTTACCCAAAACATAGATTGTGCGATCCGAAAGCGAAGAGATATCCGCAATGCCTGCGTTGGCAATGCTGAGCTCTGCAAACGGTTGTTCGCTTTCCACAACAATCGCGCGGTTCATCGGAACTTCCAGCGTTTCCACTGTGCCCTTTTTTACCACGCGAAGGGATTCAGCCCAGGCGGCATCGCCGACCGGGCCCATAACAAGCGACAACCCCAGCAGGGTTGCGCTGATCCAGGAACGTATTGTCATGTGACCTGCCTCTCCGATCACGCCTCGTTTTTTGGGTCTTATGCCCTATGTGCAGAGAGACTGCGCGAAATCCGAATTTATTGCAATAATCAATGGTTTCTGGAATTTTCCTTATGTGGAGAATTGGCAACAACAACAAGAAAAGAGCCGCATCTGAGATGCGGCTCCGATCTTGTAACACTCTGAATTGGCGTCAATTTGTACAGGGGATAGGCACGTTGACAATCTCGCCACCGCGTCGGATGCGCGTCGTGCAGACCTGTTCAACCTCTTCCTTCGGTTCCGGAGCGGCTGCCGTTATTCCAAGCAGTTTGCGCTGATCCACCTCGATTGCCGACGCAACAGAGTCATCCTGTACCCCAACAAGGGCCAGTGACAGCCGCCCGGTGTTCTGGGCCTGCGCGAGTGCTGCGACCTGTTCCGGCGTGGCTGCGACCGTGACTGTGCGTGCAATCGTTGCGCTTGCGACGTCCGAACCAGCGGTCTGGTCGACGGCGATCAGCTGAACGTTGGTTTCGATCAGTTTGGTGATGCCGCCAGAATTCCCTTCTACCGTCCCGCTTGACCCGGTCCAGTAGATGTCGACATTGTCGCCGGGGCGCAGGAAGCCTGAAACACCAGAGGCCACGTCGACGCTGATCGCAAAGGCGCGCATACCTCTTTCAAGACGAGAGGTCAAACCGGCCGATTCGCCAGGCTGTGTGATCTTGACCTCCATGATCGCCTCATCCTTTTCCATGGTCCTCAGAACATAACGCTCATTGGCGCCTCTTTCGGGAAAGAGCACAGCGAGATCAGAGAATGTACCTGCGGGAATCGCGTTTTCCGGCCAGTCTACGGCGCGAATGTCCTCCTGCGTCAGGCGTTCACCGTATTTCAGCGCACGATTTGAAACGTAAACGGTTACCGTTGGAATGACATCGACTTTGGCATTGGCCAGCGCTTCTTCTGCCGCTTGTTTCTGCCGCGCCAATTCGCTTTGATAAGCCGCAATATAGTTGCGCGCCATGTAAACGGCGCCCCCAGCCAGAGCAACGCCGACAATCAGGACAAGTCCGAATACCGCTCGCATACATGCACCTCTTTCTTATTTAGCCGGATACTAAGCGGCCAAAGGGCCACTTTGAAACAGCCCAAGTGTTAAATGTAAATTGTGTCGAAATGTGGGACAAAAATGTCTGCTTGTTAGATTCTGCGTCAGCTTTCGCACAATTCCGCAAAACGACTGCTGTCATTTCCTTGCGGCAGGCCAGACGAAGAACAACGAAACAAACGCCGCGCCCCAAAAGGTCGCCGCGTTTATTTGCCCTACACGTTCGCCAACAAGCTCAGGAAGGCGCGTGAATGTGAAAACTCGCTGTGGTTCAGTTGGTTCCCGCTGTGACGAGACCGCCAGGCCCGGTGTTCGAGCCGGTGCTGACAACAGAGGAACTCATGGCTTGGTTGATGTTACCGCCGATACCATCAACACTTGAGCTGATGACGAGGTAGGTCGCGCTTGACAGACCGATGAGCACTGCGGTCAAAACCACCCAGTCAACGGTCACCGCTCCTGCTTCGTCCGATTTGAAGCGAGTAAGGAACTTTAGCATCTACTTATCTCCAATACGACAATTCAGTGTTTCCCATAACGTCGCCCAACAGTGGTTCGTTCGGATGGCGGAAATCAGGCCAAAAGTTGATTTTGGTGGAAATATCTAAGATTCTGCACTTTTTCACGTGTTACTTGTTGCGGTGAGACCTGAAAAAGGGCGTGACTAATTCGGTGGCGCTCGTGGTGTGGCGCGCGGAGTCATGTCTATTAGCCTGAATCTTTGCCTCAGAAGGTACCGGTACTTCTGAAACAAAAAAAACCGCGCCTGAAGGCGCGGTCTCGAAATCTTGCTAAACCAAAGGCTTAGTTGGTGCCTGCAGCTGTGATACCACCTGTTGCGGTGTTGCTGCCGGTGCTGATCGACGATGCTTGCAGAGCGGTGTTCACGTCTGTTGCCAGGCCGGTCGCGCCAGCCGAGATCTGCTGGTATGCAACGGCTGCCAGGCCGATGACTGCTGCGGTCAGAACAACCCAGTCAACTGTTACTGCGCCGTCTTCGTCTTTGCGGAAGTTCTTGATGAACTTGATCATGTTACGTCCCTCCTAAAGGATCAAAAAGAGTTTAACAAACCTCGGCGTTCTTCAGAGCTTTCTCTCTCAGTCCGCTCATGTCCGTCTCGGTATGGATTAATGTTTGCCTGTTGTGCGTGGCAGGAATTGGGCCAAACACAGATTTTTTTTCGTGCGGCTTAACTTTTTGGTCACTAAATGGGCAAAGCATTGTAAATAAAATAAAAAAAAATTCTTTGATCCGCACCAAGAGCTCCACAGCGGTGCAAATTTACGCCAAATGAGGCGAAATTGCCCCAATTCGCTTTGTTTTTCTGGCTTTGGGCGAAGATTCGCGGTTCAAATCGCGTAAAAAGAATACATGAGGCAGGCACATGACTCTCCGGAACGCACTTCAATGCGCCGGTGTACTGGCGTTTCTACTATCTGGTGTCGCACCCGGGTATGCGACCGAGGTTGAGCCGCGCGGAGTTTACAAGCGGATCAAAGCGCCCAAGCCGGGTGAGCGTCCTCGCGTGACCATTCAGATCACACCCGAGGAACACGCGGCCAAGCCCTCAGCCCCCAGCACAGGGGTGGAGCTGGTGGTTCCAGAAATCATAGCAAGAACCAAAGTGGTTCAGCCCACAGTGCCGGGAATCGGTGCCGCGCCTGACCCTAAAGGGTCGTACAAGGCATTCTGGGACCGCATTTCACCGCACATTGATGAAGGCGGGGCCGGGCGGCTTGATGCTGCCATAAACGCGCTGGCGGCGACGAATGTAAGATCACCCCGGCTGCAATCGCTGCAAGACATAGCGAAAGAACGTGGGATCGAGATTTTGCGATCAACCGTGGGAACCAATGTGTCGCCAGCACTGGTGCTGGCTGTCATTTCGGTTGAATCGGCCGGTCGCGCGGATGCCGTCAGTTCGGCCGGTGCACAGGGTCTTATGCAGTTGATGCCGGCCACAGCTGCCCGCTTTGGAGTTAAGGACAGTCTGCAACCCTCGCAGAACATCGCCGGGGGTGTGAAATACCTCAACTGGCTGATGGAAGAGTTCGGAAATGATCCGATCTTGGTTCTGGCCGGTTACAACGCTGGTGAGGGGGCTGTGCGTAAACACAGCGGCGTGCCGCCTTATGCCGAAACCCGAGACTATGTGCCCAAGGTTCTGGCCGCTTTCCAGATCGCGCGGGCTTTGTGCGCGACACCGCCGGATCTGATTTCAGATGGGTGCGTGTTCCAGACCTCAAACTGAAAAAGGCCCGCCTCGTTCCGGCGGGCCTTTTCTTTTGTTCAGCCGACGATTGTCGCTTCGGTCGCAGCGCGCATTTCGTCTTCACTGACACCTTCTGCCAGTTCAACGATCCTCAATCCGCCCTCGACCACGTCCAGAACGCCAAGATTGGTGATGATGCGATCCACGACGCCCTTGCCGGTCAGTGGCAGAGTGCATTCCTTCAGGACCTTGCTTTCACCGTGCTTGTTGGTGTGGTCCATAACCACGATCACGCGCCCAACGCCTGCAACCAGATCCATGGCACCGCCCATGCCTTTCACCAGCTTGCCAGGAATCATCCAGTTTGCCAGGTCGCCTTTCTCATCCACTTCCATGGCACCCAGGATCGCAGCAGCGATCTTGCCGCCCCGGATCATCGCAAAGGACGTAGCGCTGTCGAAATAGGCGGTGCGGGACAGTTCGGTGATTGTCTGTTTGCCCGCGTTGATCAGGTCCGGGTCTTCTTCACCCTCGTACGGGAAGGGACCCATACCCAGCATTCCGTTTTCGGATTGCAGAGTGATGTCCTTGTCGCCCACATAGTTCGCCACCAGCGTCGGAATACCGATGCCGAGGTTCACATACATGCCGTCGTCCAGTTCCTCTGCCGCGCGTGCGGCCATTTGATTGCGGTCCCAGGGCATTATGCGTCCTCCTTCTTGCGGGTGGTGCGCTGTTCGATGCGCTTTTCATGATCGCCCTGAATGATGCGATGCACATAGATGCCGGGCAGGTGGATCTTGTCCGGGTCCAGTGAGCCGCGCGGAACAATCTCTTCCACTTCGGCCACGCAGATCTTGCCGCAGGTGGCTGCGGGCACATTAAAGTTGCGGGCGGTCTTGCGGAACACCAGATTGCCGGTGTCGTCAGCTTTCCAGGCCTTGACGATGGCCAGATCGGCGAAGATTCCTTCCTCAAGGATGTAGGTCTCGCCGTTGAAATCCTTGTGCTCTTTCCCTTCCGCAATCACGGTGCCGACGCCCGTCTTGGTGTAGAAACCGGGAATACCGGCCCCACCGGCGCGCATCCGTTCGGCCAGTGTTCCTTGCGGGTTGAATTCCAGTTCCAGCTCACCGCTCAGATACTGGCGCATGAATTCGGCGTTTTCGCCCACATACGAGCTGATCATCTTTTTGACCTGCTTGGTCTGCAACAGGATGCCGATGCCGAAATCGTCCACACCGGCGTTATTCGACGCAAAGCTCAGGTCTTTGACGCCCGAATCCCTGATGGCAGCAAGCAACAGTTCGGGAATGCCGCACAGGCCAAACCCGCCCGCGGCAATCAGCATGCCATCCGTCAGCACCCCATCGAGTGCCTCGGCGGCATTGGCATAGACTTTCTTCATGGAAAACTCCCCCAATGACATGGTGATGGGCAGGTTTTGCCGCCACGTCATGGGGAAGTCAATGAAACCAGAAGGTTCAGGTATTTCTACGGTAGTTCAGCTTACAATAGTGTCAGTCGGCGATCAGGATTCCGCAGGCGATGCGCCCCCCGGCACCGCCAATGGGTTGGCTAATGTGATCGTCGCCAGCTTCGTGGATGATGAAAGTTGACCCGTCCGCATCCAGCAATGCGCTCCCGTCACCCTCAAGTGAAACAAGGTTTGTAAAGGCCTCCATCTCGCCCACACCATCCTGTCCCACATATAGATTGGGCAGATCGCCGGGCTCGGGGCCCTCAGGGTTCAGCAGCCCATGTGCGCCTTCAACTTTGCCAACATGGCCTTGGGCCGTCTTGAACCCTTCACCGGCCTCGCAGACACCATGGCTGTGCAGGTGTAACCCATGTTTTCCCGGCGGCAGGTCAGTGACGCGTACGTGCAGCAGAACACCATTGGGCCCTTGCGTCGCCTTCGCCTGACCAATGACGTCGCCTTGCGCGTTGATGATTTCGGCTGTGGCAGATTTGACGTGATGCGCGGCCTGGCCCTGCGTGGCAGCCGCAACGCCTATCGCCGCAACAAGAATGGCGGTTCTGAACATGTCTCAACTCCTTTACTGAACAACGCAATCCTGTATCGCGTCAGTCCATAAACACGCAGGCCGGTTCCTTTATTCAGAAACCGGCCCGCGCGTTTGGTGACATGTCCCGGTCGAACGTCCGGATTATTCAGCCGCTTTCTTTGCTGTCTTCTTCGCGGCTGCCTTCTTTTTGGGTGCAGCCTTTTTTTTGGTGCCTTTCTTGGATGCGCGCTCATTGACCAGTTCTATGGCCATTTCCTGCGTCAGCTCTTCGGGCTTGATGTCTTTCGGGATGGTCGCGTTGACCTTTTCCCATTTTACATATGGCCCGTACCGTCCGTCCAGAACCTGCATCGCGCCGCCGTCTGGATGCTCGCCCAGGTCTTTCAAAGCTTTTGCCGCGGCGCGCCCGCGTCCGCCGGGATTGGCCCGTTTCTCGGCCAAAAGCTCAACGGCGCGGTTCATACCGATTTCGAACACATCGTTTGGGTCTTTGAGATTGGCATAGACCGGCTTGGCTTCATCGGCCAGCTGATGCATCAGATAGGGGCCAAAACGCCCGAAGTTCGCTGTGATCATGCCGCCTTCGGGGTGTTCACCGATCTGACGGGGCAGGGACAGAAGCGTCAGCGCCTTGTCCAGATCCATGTCATCCTTGCTCCAGCCGCGTGGAAGCGAGGAGCGCGGCGGCTTTTTGTTCTCGGGCGTGGGTTCGCCTCGCTGGACATACGGCCCAAAGCGACCGGATTTCAGCCAGATCTCATCCCCGGCGTCTTCGCCCAGCAATTGTTCGTCGCCTTCCGCGCCTTCACCGGCGATGGGCCGTGTATAGTTGCACTCCGGATAATTGCCGCAGCCCACGAACCCGCCAGTGCGCGAGGTTTTCAGGTGCAATTGCCCCAAACCGCATTTCGGGCAGATGCGCGGGTCGGACCCGTCCTCACGCGGGGGGTAAAGCTGTGGCGCCAATGCTTCGTCCAGCTTGTCCAGCACTTCCGAGATGCGCAGTTCGGATGTTTCGCCAATCGCTGCCGAGAAATCGCGCCAGAACTTGCCCAGCAGATCCTTGTAGTCACGATCACCGGCGCTGACGTCATCCAGTTGCTCTTCCAGATTCGCGGTGAACTCGTAGCCAACATACTGGCGGAAGAAATTCAGCAGAAAGATAGTGACGATCCGGCCCTTTTCCTCGGGGATCAGCCGGTTCTTGTCCTTGCGCACATATTCGCGGTCCTGAATCGTGGTCACGATCGAGGCATAGGTCGACGGACGTCCGATCCCCAACTCCTCCATCCGCTTGACCAAAGTGGCCTCGGTATAGCGCGGCGGCGGTTGCGTGTGATGCTGCAACGCCAGAACGGCTTCGTTATCTGCCATGATTGCGGCTTTGTCCGACTCGCTGGTGGCCTTGGCAAACTGATCGCGCAACGTAGTTTTGGAAAAGCGCGCGGGGTCGCCCTGCATGATCTGCGGCAGGCGTTTTTCGTCATCATCGGCGACATCATCGCGGCCTTCCTCATAGACGCGCATGAATCCGTCGAACAATACCACCTGACCGGTGGCACGCAGACCGACTTGACCGTCATCACTGCCAATCTCGACCGTGGTGCGCTCCAACCGTGCTGCTGCCATCTGGCAGGCAATTGTCCGTTTCCAGATCAGATCATAAAGCTTGCGCTGATCTTCATCCGTGACCTTCAGCGCCTTTGCATCACGCGTCATATCCGTGGGGCGGATACACTCGTGTGCTTCCTGCGCGTTTTTGGCCTTGTTTTTGTACATACGCGGGCTGTCCGGCACATACTCTGCACCGTATCGATCCGCGATGGTGTCGCGCGTTGCCGTCACGGCCTCGGGGGCCATGTCGATCCCGTCGGTTCGCATATAGGTAATGTATCCGGCCTCATAGAGGCGCTGCGCCACCTGCATCGCGTGGCGCGCGCCCATGCCGAATTTGCGGCTGGCCTCCTGTTGCAGGGTCGAAGTCATGAACGGCGCGCTTGGATTGCGCGCGGCGGGCTTGGCTTCAACCGAAGTCACACGCAGCGCGCGGCTGGTGACGGCCTGAACCGCCAGTTCGGCCTGTGTTGCGTTGGTCAGATCGTGCTTGTCCAGTTTCTTGCCCGCCAACGTGCCCAGCCGCGCCTCATAGGTTTGACCACGCGGTGTCTCGAACAGGGCCCGGACCGACCAGTACTCGACCGGCTTGAACGCTTCGATCTCCATCTCACGCTCGACGATCAGGCGCAGACAGACCGATTGCACCCGACCTGCGGATTTTGCACCGGGCAGTTTGCGCCACAGAACCGGTGACAGGTTGAAGCCAACAAGGTAATCCAAGGCGCGGCGCGCCAGATACGCTTCGACCAGGGGCATATCGACATCGCGCGGGTTTTTCATCGCCTCTGTCACCGCCTCTTTGGTGATGGCGTTGAAGGTCACCCGGCTGACCGGTGTATCTTTCTTGATCGATCGGCGCTTGGTCAGCGCTTCCTGCAAGTGCCAACTGATCGCCTCGCCCTCACGATCAGGGTCGGTGGCGAGGATCAGCGCGTTGTCTTCTTTCAGCGCGTCGGCGATGGCCTTTACATGTTTGCGGCTGTCATTGCCGACTTCCCATGTCATGCAAAATCCATGGTCCGGATCGACCGATCCGTCCTTTGGCGGCAGGTCCCGCACATGGCCGTAAGAGGCCAGAACGGTGTAGTCAGGGCCGAGATATTTATTGATTGTTTTTGCTTTGGCCGGAGATTCTACAACAACTACGGGCATTTAAGGGGAAACCTCGCTCGACGAATTTGGCGCCTTTTATGGTGGTGCAAAATGTGTGGGGCAAGCGGGGATTGTCAATGCGTTCCTTTGGCAGGCGGAAAAGCGACGTGATTTCAGCATGATACCCGCGCCGACTGGCAAGCAGAGCGTTCGGCTGGGCATTCTTGCCTTCCATCCAAGTCAGCTTGCCAGAGACAACAACCCGCCCGGCTGGCGCTGGATTCGTCCGTCCAGTTCAAGGTCGACCAGCGCTGGCCCCAGATCCCCTGCCGAGGCCGCAATATCGCGCAGCAACTGGTCTTCGGCGATGGGGGAAGGTCCCAGCCGCTCAAGGATTTGCGCCTGCAAATCCTGTGCGGCAGGCCGTGGCTGCTTGGCAGGTGGCAGCTCGGGTTTTGCAAAGATCGGATCACCGTGCCGTGGCAGGGCCTCGACAACGTCGTCCACCGACCGGACCAGCGTTGCACCGTCCCGAATCAAAAGGTTGCACCCGGCAGCGCGGGCGTCGAACGGGTGGCCGGGCACGGCCAGAACCTCGCGCCCCTGATCCAGGGCGTCACGCGCCGTGATCAGGCTTCCGGATTTGGCGGCTGCCTCAACCACCACGACAGCTTGGGCCAGGCCCGAGATGATACGGTTGCGGCGCGGAAAATGCCTGGCCTGAGGTGTCACGCCCATCGGCTGTTCCGACAGCCGCAGTCCCTTGGTTGCAATATTATGCGCCAGTTCCGTGTTCTCGGCCGGGTAAATGACATCAACACCACCCGCCATGACGGCAACTGTGCCGGTGTCCAGCGACGCCATATGCGCCGCCGTATCAATACCGCGCGCCAGACCCGAAACAATCACATGGCCCTTTTCGCCCAAGGCGCGCGCCAGACCACGCGCCATCCGCGCGCCCAACGAGGAACAGTTGCGCGCGCCCACCATCGCAATCGCCGGTTTCTGCAACAGCGACACATCCCCGATGGCCCAAAGCAGGGGCGGGGCATCGGATAGGTCGTTCAAAGCGTCGGGGAAATCCGCGGACCCAAGGCACAAAAGCCGCGCTTTGGCGGCTTGTGCGGCCCTGAGTTCCGCCTCGATCACGCCGGGAGGGCAGGTTTCATACCCTTCTATTCCGGCGGCGCGTGCCATTTCAGGCAGCGCGGCCAGCGCGTTCTGCGCCGAGCCATGTTCGCGCATCAGCCGACGAAACGTCGCCGGGCCGACCTTGCGCGAGCGCAACAGGCGAAGCCACGAAAACCGTTCCTCTTCCGTGGTGGGTGGGAGTGGGGGGTGATTGGAAGAAAGCTGCTCTTCGGTCATCCGTTGCTCCGCCTGATTGCAGAACTGGTTTACGGGACAGGGGGTTAACAGCCTCTGAATCGCAGATAATTAGCAGCGATTTATCTGTATTTCTCGGGGAATGCACCGGTTAAGTGTCTGAAAGTAAATAAAAGAAAACTTTCCAACCGGCGCTCAAATTAATAGCGCCGGTTGGAAAGCTGTCGAATCAAAGTGGCGTATGGTTAACCCTGCGCCTGCCGTTGCGCTTCTCTTCCGACTCAGGCTGCCGACCCGCCGACAGTCAGCCCGTCCATCAGCACTGTCGGTTGACCCACACCCACTGGCACCCATTGACCGTCCTTGCCGCAGGTGCCCATACCCGGATCCAATGCCATATCATTGCCAAGGCCGCGGATACGTTTCAACGCCGAAGGCCCGTCGCCGATCAGCGTGGCCCCTTTGACAGGCGCTCCGATCTTGCCGTTTTCGACCCGATACGCCTCGGTACACGAGAAAACGAACTTGCCGTTGGTGATGTCGACCTGGCCGCCTCCGAATCCAACCGCCCAGATGCCGTCTTTAATATCTGCCACCAAAGCTGCCGGATCAGCGTCGCCCCCCAACATGATCGTATTGGTCATGCGGGGCATTGGCTTGTGCGCATAGCTTTGCCGCCGCCCGTTGCCCGTGGGCGCAACGCCCATCAGCCGGGCGTTTTGCCGATCCTGCATGTAGCCGGTCAGGATGCCGTCCTCGATCAGCACGGTGCGTGAGCTGGGCGTGCCCTCATCATCCACAGTGATCGAGCCGCGACGGTCGGCAATCGTGCCGTCATCCACCACGGTCACGCCCTTGGATGCAATCTGTTGCCCCATCAGCCCGGCAAAGGCCGAGCTTCCCTTGCGGTTGAAATCGCCCTCTAGCCCGTGACCGATGGCTTCGTGCAGCAAAATACCGGGCCAGCCGGGGCCAAGTGCAACCTCCATCACGCCGGCAGGCGCGGGAACCGCGTCCAGATTGACCAACGCGATGCGCAGGGCTTCGCGCGCCTTGGCCTGCCAGTCGGCCGGGTCGATCAGCCCGCTTAGGCCAACCCGCCCGCCGCCACCGGCCGATCCGCTTTCGCGCCGCCCGTCCTGTTCAACAATGACCGAGACATTCACGCGCGTCATGGGGCGCACGTCACGCACCATCACACCATCGGGTCGCAGAATTTCCACCTCCTGCACGGCGGCTGCGATCATTGCGCTAACCTGAACCACCCGCGGATCCAGGTCGCGGGCAAAGGCGTCAATCTCCCGCAGGGTTTCGATTTTCACCGGGAAGGCGGCAGATTCGATTGGGTCTTCGTCCGTGTACAGGCGCGTATTCGTGGGCCGGGGGGCTTCGGCGAGCGTTCCGCCTCCATCGCCAACCGCCAGTCGCGCGGTCTCGGCAGCACGTTTCAGCGCGGCTATCGATACATCAGTCGAATGCGCGTACCCCGCCACTTCGCCCTGAACGGCGCGCAGACCAAACCCCTCGGATGCGTCATAAGACGCGGTGCGAAGACGCCCGTCGTCAAACACCAGAGATTCGGATTTCCGACGCTCGACAAACAGCTCTCCATCCTCGGCCCCGTCCGTTGCCGAACGCAATATGGCCAGTGCTTCATCTTGCGGCAGGGCGCTCTCAAAGGGGCGAAACGGGGCTTCAGGCATGGGTAGCGACCTTTCGGGTTTGATCCAGATCAAAAATAGCGTCTGTTTGACGCAAGCATTTTGCTTTATCTACCCGCTGGAATATGGTTTTTAACGCGGCCAAAGACAACGGGAGAGGTGCGACCGATTCACACCTTTCCGTCAGGGACGCAAAGATCAAACGATCAGGACAGAACATGAAGAATGCTTTGATGCTTTCAGGGTTTATGACAGCCCTCTCCAGCCTACCCGCCATGGCTCAGGAGCTTGAGATTATTGGCAAGCCGGTAGACGGCGGCATGGGCTTTCAGCCCGCGGCCACCAGCCTTGCCACAGGAATCCAGAAGCTGGACAGCATGATTCTTGTGATCATCACCGCGGTCTGTCTGCTGGTTGCAGCTTTGCTGGTCTATTGCATCGTGCGCTACAATCAGCGCGCAAATCCGACCCCGGCACGTTTCTCGCACTATACCCCTGTTGAAATCGCCTGGACCCTGGGTCCGATCTTGATTCTGGTGTTTATTGGCGCGTTCTCGTTGCCAGTTCTTTTCAAACAGCAGGAAATCCCGGAAGGTGACATCACCATCAAAGTCGTCGGCAACCAGTGGTACTGGACCTACGAATATGTTGATCACGATTTCGCATTCGACAGCTATCTGCTGGGCCATCCGGCGACCCTGGACGAGGGCGCACGCCCCGCAGATGCGGATGTAACGCCGTTTGTTCTGGATGACGCAATGCGCGCCAAGCTGATCGATGCAGGCTACAGCGATGATGAATGGCTGCTGGCCACGGACACCGCAGTAGTCGTTCCGGTCGGCAAGGTCATCGTGATGCAGGTGACTGCATCCGACGTGATCCACTCGTGGACCATCCCGGCCTTTGGCGTAAAGCAGGACGGTGTGCCCGGACGTCTGGCCGAGCTGTGGTTTCAGGCCGACAAGGAAGGCATCTATTTTGGTCAGTGTTCGGAACTGTGTGGCAAGGACCACGCCTATATGCCGATTACCGTCAAGGTCGTAAGCCAGGAAGTCTATGACGAATGGCTGCAGGGCGCGATCGAAGAATACGCGGGCCTGCCGCAAAGCTATCAGGTCGCCTCGAACTGAGCGCGATAGGGGCGGGTTGAACCCCGTCTGACACAAAACTCAGACTGCGCGGGCGATCCGCGCAGTTTTCGCCCCAAAAGGACCGGAAATGACCGACGCAAGCATCAATGCCAGCACAGTGACCGCCCGGGCGGACGAGGCCGGCTTTGGCGATTACTTCGCCCTGCTGAAGCCGCGCGTGATGTCGCTGGTCGTGTTCACGGCATTGGTCGGTTTGTTGGCGGCGCCTGTTCCTGTCCATCCCTTCGTCGGTTTTTGCGCCATCCTGTTCATCGCTATCGGCGGCGGAGCATCAGGCGCGCTGAACATGTGGTGGGACGCGGATATCGACCGTGTCATGAAGCGCACCAAGTCCCGCCCGATCCCTTCTGGCAAGGTCGAGGAAGGCGAGGCGCTGGCCGTTGGTCTGGCCCTGTCGGGTCTGTCGGTGATCATGCTGGGCCTTGCGACCAATTGGTTCGCAGGCGCGTTTCTGGCCTTCACCATCTTCTTCTATGTTGTCGTCTACACGATGTGGCTGAAGCGTTCGACGCCGCAGAACATCGTGATCGGTGGCGCAGCTGGCGCGTTCCCTCCGGTGATTGGCTGGGTGGCCGCCACGGGATCGATGTCGGTCGAGCCTTGGCTGATGTTTGCCCTGACCTTCATGTGGACGCCGCCGCATTTCTGGGCGCTGGCCCTGTTCATGCGCTCGGACTATGACGACGCGGGCGTGCCGATGCTGACCGTCACCCACGGTCGCCGGGCGACACGTGTCCATATCCTAGTCTATACAGCACTGCTGGCCCTGCTGGCCGTCGGAACTGCATTTTCGGGCATTGGCGGCCCGATCTATCTGACCGTTGCATTGGTTCTGAACATCCTGTTCCTGCGGGGCGCGTGGAAAATCTCGCGCCGGACCGAGGACGATTCCGAGGCCGATAACTTCAAGGTTGAACGCGGTTTCTTCAAGCTGTCGCTGCTGTATCTGTTCCTGCATTTCGGTGCCGTTCTGGCCGAAGCCTTGCTAAAACCCTATGGCCTGGGGGGATGGTCATGAGCCTTCGCAAAGACCACGAGCTGCATCAGCGCCGGTTCAGCCGCAATCTGGGTGTGGGCCTGACGCTGGCTGCCTTTATCGTGATTATCTTTGGCCTGACCATCGTCAAGGTCTCGGGCACTGATTTCAACAGGGCGACGCAAGAGGTTCAGAACTGATGGCGTTGTCCGGTCCTCAGAAAACGGTTGTCCAGACCGTCGGCGTGGTTGTCCTGATGGGCAGTCTCGCCTGGGCATCGGTGCCGTTTTACAACTGGTTCTGCCGGGTGACCGGATTTGGCGGCACCACTGGTGTTGCCGAAACTGCCCCCGATACTATTCTGGATCGCACCGTTACCATCCGCTTTGACGCGTCCAAGGCCAAGGATATGGAATGGGAGTTCAAGCCGGTCGTGCGCGAGATGGATGTGCGCATCGGCGAAACCGGCCTCGCCTTTTACGAGGCCTATAACCCGACAGACCGCCCCATTGCCGGGCAGGCGTCTTACAACGTGGCCCCCTATTCTGCGGGTGGGTATTTCCAGAAGATTGCCTGTTTCTGCTTTGAAGAGCAGGTGCTGCAACCTGGCGAACGCGTTGAGATGCCAGTGACGTTCTTCGTCGACCCGGAAATGGTCGAGGATCTTGAAGCCAAGTATGTTCATACGATCACGCTGTCGTATACATTCTACGAAATTGACCTGCCCGAGGGCTATGCCGCCCTCGATGCGCAGGCAGATACAAACACGAACTAACGCCTGTAGGTGAGGGACGCTGATGGCACACGCTAAAAACCACGATTATCACATTCTGGCCCCGTCGATCTGGCCTCTAATCGGCGCCGTCGGCGGCTTTGTCATGCTGTTCGGAGCCGTTCTCTGGATGCAAGGCATCACGCCCTTCATGTTCTGGGCCGGTCTGGCAGCAGTGCTTTATACGATGTTCGCCTGGTGGTCGGATGTGGTCGCAGAAAGCCGTCAGGGCGATCACACGCCTGTTGTCCGCATCGGTCTGCGTTACGGCTTCATCCTGTTCGTCATGTCCGAGGTGATGTTCTTTTTCGCCTGGTTCTGGTCGTTCTTCAAACATCGCATGTATCCGATGTACGACTATGCAGGCACCGAATACATCCAGCCGGATATTCATGCCGTTGACCCGTTCCACTTGCCGCTGATCAACACTCTGGTCCTGTTGCTGTCAGGCTGTGCGATCACCTGGGCGCACCATGCACTGGTGCATGACAATGACCGCAAGGCGCTGATCAATGGTCTGGCCATTGGCATCGTGCTGGGCATCGCCTTTACCTTCTTGCAGGGCTATGAATACGCCGAACTGCTCATGCATGAAGGCTGGGAATTCGGCGGTGACCAGTTCTATTCCAACTTCTTCATGGCAACGGGTTTCCACGGCGCACATGTGATCATCGGGACGATCTTCCTGACCGTCTGCCTGAT
Source organism: Ruegeria sp. AF1 (assembly GCF_056542125.1). Lineage (NCBI taxonomy): Bacteria > Pseudomonadati > Pseudomonadota > Alphaproteobacteria > Rhodobacterales > Roseobacteraceae > Ruegeria > Ruegeria sp. AF1. The sequence continues at coordinate 39,080 of NZ_JBQFZG010000005.1, read as the reverse complement.
CCGCGCGCTGAAGGGTGACTTCACCCCGGAAAAACACGTCGGGTTCGAAGCTGCGGCTTGGTACTGGCACTTCGTTGATGTAGTCTGGCTGTTCCTGTTCTTTGCCGTCTACATCTGGGGTCAGGCTCCGCTGATGTAACGCCGATCAGACCGATCAGTTGCAAAAGCCGCCCCAAGGGGCGGCTTTTTCTCTATGCGGGGCGCAAGATTGCGCTCCATACAATTGCGTGGTTGCAATTCAGCCCGCACGCCCCTTAACAAGACGCCGGTTCCTGCAAAGAAGTTTGGTCCTGACATGCGCCGTATCCTGTTCCTGCTGATCTTCGGCCTCGCCGGTTTGGGCGTGCTGCTGTCGCTGGGCTTCTGGCAGGTGCAGCGCCTGGCATGGAAGCAGGACGTTCTGGCCGAGATCGAAGATCGGATCTCGGCCACGCCGGTTTCCCTGCCGCCGCAGGTTTCGGTGGATCAAGACAAATACCTGCCGGTAACTGCGTCGGGCGAGATGGAGCCTGCGGAGATCCATGTTCTTGTGTCGCTCAAACAGGTCGGTGCGGGGTATCGTATCATTCAGCCTTTCAATACCGAGGGCCGGACCATTCTGATTGACCGGGGGTTCATCCCGACCACGGCCAAACAGGCCGGGCGGCGCAACGGCCAAATGGAGATTACCGGCAATCTGCATTGGCCAGATGAAATCGACAGTTACACGCCCGCACCTGATCTCGATGCCAACATCTGGTTCGCCCGCGATGTGCCCGCGCTTGCGGCTGCACTGGGCGCGGAGCCTGTTCTGCTGATCGCCCGTTCGCAAACCGACCCGAATGTGACACCGCTGCCGGTGGACACGGCGGGCATACCAAACGATCACCTGCAATATGCAATCACCTGGTTTGGTCTGGCTCTGGTCTGGGCAGCGATGACCGGGTACTTCCTGTGGCGCAGCCGTGCCAATTCTGAAAGTGACGCGACATGAAATATATCTCGACCCGTGGGCAGGCGCCCGAACTGACGTTTGAAGAGGCAATGTTGACCGGACTTGCCCGCGACGGTGGCCTGTATCTGCCCGCCGAAATCCCGGTGATATCGCAGGACGAGATCTCGGCGCTGGCCGGATTACCCTATGAAGAAATCGCATTCCGCGTGATGTGGCCCTATGTCAGCGGCTCATTCGCCGAGGCTGAGTTCAAGGCGATCATCGCCCGCGCTTATGAAGGTTTCGGCCACGATGCCCGCGCGCCATTGAAGCAGCTGAACGAGAACCACTTCCTGCTGGAACTGTTCCACGGCCCCACACTGGCCTTCAAGGACTTTGCCATGCAGCTGATCGGCCAGTTGTTCCAGGTGGCGCTGAAACGCCGTGGTGACCGTGTGACCATCGTCGGCGCGACCAGTGGGGATACCGGTTCAGCCGCGATCGAGGCGTTCCGCGGGCTGGACGCGGTGGATGTGTTCATCCTGTTTCCCCATGGCCGCGTGTCCGAGGTGCAGCGTCGACAGATGACGACGCCTGCGGACAGCAATGTACATGCTCTGGCCGTGGATGGCGATTTCGACGATTGTCAGGCTGCGCTGAAAGACATGTTCAACGATTTCGACTTCCGCGATGGAGTGAAACTGGCGGGTGTGAACTCGATCAACTTTGCCCGCGTCTTGGCGCAGATCGTTTATTACTTCTCGGCCGCCGTCAGTCTCGGCGCGCCGCATCGCAAGGTCAGCTTCACGGTGCCAACCGGCAACTTTGGTGACATCTTCGCGGGTTATCTGGCCAAGCGTATGGGGCTGCCGATTGACCGCCTTGTAGTGGCGACCAACCAGAACGACATTCTGCATCGCTGCCTGACAGGCGAGGGGTATTTCAAGGGTGAAACCATCCCTTCGATCAGCCCGTCGATGGATATTCAGGTCAGCTCGAATTTCGAACGCGCGCTCTATTATGCCTATGGCGAAGATGGCGGGGCCGTCGCACAATTGATGGATGAGCTGAAAAAGGGTGGTTTCAATATCAGCCAGGGTGCGATGGAAGCGCTGCGTGAGAATTTCGATTCGGGCCGTGTGTCCGAAGAGGAAACGTTGGCCACGATCAAATCCACGCTGGCGCACAGTGCCGAACTGGTCTGCCCGCACACCGCCGTGGGCATCAAGGTTGCCGAAGAGCACCGCGCGGCAGACGTTCCGATGATCACGCTGGCCACCGCGCACCCGGCGAAATTCCCGGCCGCGGTCGAGAAGGCGAGTGGCGAACATCCGCCTCTTCCCTCCCGCATGTCTGATCTGTATGAACGTCCGGAACGGGTGACCCGCATCGCCAATGATCTGGTTGCCCTTGAGGATCATATAAAAAGGCACATCGCTGAGTGACTGTCAGACAAGACCAACTGAAGAACGGGTTTCGTATCGTCAGTGAGCACATGCCGGGGCTGCAATCAGCGGCCATCGGCATCTGGGTAACCGCCGGTGGGCGGCATGAGCGGATCGAGCAGAACGGCATCGCGCATTTCCTTGAGCATATGGCGTTCAAGGGAACCGAGCGCCGTTCGGCCTTGCAGATTGCCGAGGCGATCGAGGATGTGGGCGGCTATATCAACGCCTATACCTCGCGCGAAGTGACGGCGTATTATGCACGCGTTCTGAAGGACGACGTAGCGCTGGCGATGGATGTCATCGGCGACATCGTTCTGAACCCGGTTTTCGATCCGCGCGAGATCGAGGTCGAGCGGGGCGTGATCCTTCAGGAAATCGGTCAGGCCCATGACACGCCCGACGATGTGATCTTTGACTGGCTGCAGGAGCAGAGCTATCACGACCAGCCCCTGGGCCGGACGATCCTGGGCCCAACGGAGCGGGTGAGTGCCTTCTCGCGTGAGGATCTGTCGGGCTTTGTGACGGAACATTATGGCCCCGAACAGATGATCCTGTCTGCAGCAGGTGCTGTGGATCACGATATGCTGATGAAACTGGCCGAAGAGATGTTTGGCCATCTGCAATCCCGTAAGGGTCTGATCCCCGAGGTTGCACGCTTTACCGGTGGCGAAGCCCGGCAGGTAAAAGAGCTGGAACAGGCGCATTTCGCTCTGGCGCTGGAAAGCCCCGGCTATCGCGACGATGCGATCTATACGGCGCAGATCTATTCGACCGCATTGGGCGGTGGCATGTCTTCGCGCCTGTTTCAGGAAGTGCGTGAAACACGTGGGCTGTGCTACACGATCTTTGCGCAGACCGGTGCCTATGCCGATACCGGAACAACCACGATCTATGCCGGAACCTCGGCCAATCAGGTGGCCGAGCTGGCGACGATCACGATCGATGAGATGAAGCGCGCCGCCGAGGACATGAGCCCCGAAGAGGTCGCCCGTGCCCGCGCCCAGATGAAGGCCGGGATGCTGATGGGGCTGGAAAGCCCGTCGAATCGGGCTGAGCGTCTGGCGCGGCTGGTGCAGATCTGGGGACGGGTACCTTCGCTGGAAGACACGGTCGCCAAGATCGATGCGGTCAGCACCGAAGACGTGCGCGCCTTTGCCGAAACCATGGCTGTTCAGGCCCCGGCGGCGCTGGCGCTTTACGGACCGGTCGCAGACGCACCGACATTGGCGGACTTGCAGGAGAGGCGTGCAGCGTGATGCTGTTGGGCAGACGCAAGCTGAAACTCGAGACCGCGCGGCTCAGCTTGCGCCCGCCTGTACATTCCGATTTCAATGATTGGGCAGCGTTGCGGCGCGCCTCAAAAGGTTACCTGACCCCGTGGGAGCCGATCTGGGCCAAGGATCACCTGAGCCGCAAATCCTTTACCAATCGGGTCTACTGGGCTCAGCGCTCGGTCGCGAGTGGTACAGCAATCCCGCTGTTCCTGTTTCGCCGTGAAGACAATGTGTTGGTCGGGGCGATCACGCTGGACAATATTCGGCGCGGCCCTGCGCAGGCCGGAACCCTGGGTTACTGGACCGGTGAATCCTTTGCCCGTCAGGGATACATGCGCGAAGCGATCGGCGCGATGGTGCATCACGCCTTTACCCGTCTGGATCTGAGCCGGATCGAAGCCGCGTGCCTGCCGGAAAACCGGGCGTCGCGCGGTTTGCTGGAAAGCTCAGGCTTCAAATATGAAGGCGTGGCGCAGTCATATCTACAGATCAACGGGCGATGGCGGACGCATGTTCTCTATGCCAGCCTGCGGTCCGACCGGCGTGGCAAGACAGACGCGGGCTAGGGGGCTCTGCCCCCGCCGCGGCAAGCCGCACCTCCCCCGGGATATTTTTGGCCAGATGAACAAGGGGCATGACTTGGTGGCGATCTGCGCTACACTTCGGGTATGCGCTGGTTGGTTGCAGCATTGATGGTGATTTCGGGCGGGGCCGTGGCGCAGGAGCGACGGCCGAGCCATTGTATCGCCATCGCCGACGCGGCGCCGGGGATCGAATATCTGCACAAAGCCGCGTGGCAGGACCCGGTACCGGAGTTTTCGGTGCGCATCAGCTATGTCGCGCATGCCGCCTTTATGATCCAGACCCGTGGCGGGTTGAATGTGGTGACCGATTTTACCGGGTTCATCGGGGGTGCCGATCTGATTCCCGATGTGGTGACGATGAACCATGCCCATGACACCCATTGGACGGCGCATCCCGACCCGGCGATCCCGCATGTCCTGCCGGGATGGGGAGAGTTCGGGCAAGGAATCGAACATCATCTGGATCTGGGCGAGATGCTGATACGCAATGTCCCGACCGATATCCGCTCGGCCTATGGCGGGGTAGAGGAACGCGGCAACTCGATCTTCGTGTTCGAGGTCGAAGGTCTGTGCATCGGTCATCTGGGACATTTGCATCATGTACCTTCAGACGAACAGTTTGCTGCGCTGGGTCGGTTGGATGTGGTCATGGCCGCCGTTGATGGCGGAACAACCATGCCCTTGCCTGACATGATCTCGGTTCTGAAGCGGCTGAAAAGCTCGGTGATCGTTCCGATGCACTGGTTCTCGGAGTTTTCGCTGGATCGCTTCCTCGTGGATATCCGAGATGAGTTCCCGGTTGAACGTGACGGCGTGTCCGAGATCACCGTCTCACTGCGTGACTTGCCGGATCGGCCAACGGTTGTCGTGCTGGAGCCGCGCTATCTGATTGATCTGGAATAAGGCTTGCCGTGGAGGAATCGGTTGGGCATTGAAAGCGTATGAGTTTGAACCCCGCTGATGACCGCATTGCCACGCTGATCCGCTCGAAACTGGGCGATCAGGTGTTGCGCCCGGTGGCCGACCGGTATCTGGAAGAGCCGCGCGGGCGATTTGCCGGACAGGCTGGCCTGCTGGCCTTGCCCCGCACAACCGAGGAGGTCTCGGTACTGGTGCAGGTGGCGTGCGGGGAGCGCGTTCCGGTGGTGCCTTATGGTGGTGGAACCGGTCTGGTCGGGGGGCAGGTGATGCCGCACGGGCCAGCGCCCCTTGTGATTTCGCTGGAACGGATGACAGCCATCCGGTCCGTCTATTCCACTGAAAATGTGCTGATTGCCGAGGCCGGCGCCATTTTGCAGGACGTCCAAGCCGCGGCTGAAGCGCAAGACCGCCTGTTTCCCTTGACGCTGGCGGCGCAGGGATCCTGTCGGATCGGGGGCAACCTGTCCACCAATGCGGGAGGCGTCAACGTCTTGCGATATGGCAATGCGCGCGACCTGTGCCTTGGGCTCGAGGCCGTTCTGCCCAACGGTCAAATCTGGCACGGTCTCAGCCGGTTGCGAAAGGACAACACAGGCTATGACCTGCGCAACCTGCTGATCGGGGCAGAGGGCACGCTTGGGATCATCACTGCAGCCGCACTCAAGCTGTTTCCCCGGCCTGCCGGGATCGGGACGGCGATGTTTCAGGTGGCGTCACCCGAAGCCGCCATTTCCCTGCTGGCCCTGGCGCGTGATCGCGTGGGCGAGGCTGTCAGCACTTTCGAACTGATCCACCAGCAAGGGTTAGAGTTCTTGTCCGAGGTTCTGCCGGACGTCCGGCAACCGTTTAAGACACCGCCAGAGTGGAGCGTTCTAATCGAGTTGGGGCTGGCTCCGGGGCAGTCTCCGTCCGACGCGCTGGAGGATATCTTTGTCCGGGCGCAAGCACTTGGGCTGGTTCAGGATGGCGTGATTGCACAAAGCGAGGCGCAGCGCGGTGAGTTGTGGGCCGTGCGCGAGCGTATCCCCGAGGCCAACCGCCTGATCGGCTCGGTGTCGAGCCATGATATCTCGATCCCGATCTCAGGAATTCCGGATTTTGTGCGCCAAGGGGAAAAGGTGATTTCCAGTCTCGGGCCGTTCCGGATCAATTGCTTTGGCCATCTGGGGGATGGCAATCTGCATTACAATGTCTTTCCCCCGGAGGGGCAGCGCCGCGCGGAATTTGAAGGTCAGAGCGCCGTGGTCAAGCGGGCCGTGCATGATCTGGTCCACGCTTTTGACGGTTCGGTCAGCGCGGAACATGGCGTGGGCCGCATGAAAACGAGCGATCTGGAACGCTATGGCGATCCGGTAAAGCTAGATGCGATGCGGGCCATCAAGGCGGCGCTGGACCCCCATGGCATCATGAACCCCGGCGCGGTGCTGAAGGCGTGAACCTGACCCCGACCCTTGTTTCGCTATCCGAAGCTTGCCGCGTTAAAGCCCTTCGAATTCGCACAGGACATGCACGTCCATGCCCATATCTTTCAGTAGCTTGCGACCACCGAGGTCTGGCAGGTCGATAATGAACGCGCATGAGACGATCTCACCGCCCAAACGCTCGATCAGTTTGATGCCCGCCGCCGCAGTGCCGCCTGTGGCCAGCAGGTCGTCAACGACAAGGATTTTTTCGCCCGGTTGGATAGCGTCATCGTGGATCTCGACGATCGCTTCGCCATATTCCAGCTTGTAGTCCTGGCTGATCGTTGTGCCGGGCAGCTTGCCTTTCTTGCGGATCGGCACGAAACCCAGGCTCAGTTGATGCGCAATCGCACCCCCAAGGATAAAGCCCCGCGCCTCAAGGCCGACAACCTTGTCGATGCGTTCCCCGGCATAGGGGTGCAGCATCTGGTCAATGGCCATCCGAAATCCGCGCGGATCGGCAAACAGAGTCGTCACATCGCGAAACAGAATTCCTTCATGCGGGAAGTCGACAATCGTCCGGATGTAGTCTTTGACAGTCCTGTTCCTTGACATGAACCAACCTTTTTCCGCTTCAAATACCAAAACGTGTTTGGCCCAAGAGGGTTAGCCATGCAAGGAACAATTCATTCGCGCGATCACCAGCGGCGCTAAACCACAGCCTTGGGCAGCCCGTAATACCGGTGAAGTGTGACAGGTGGCAAAGACAAGTGCGGTTTACGCCAATTGCGTTGATTTCGCAAAAGAAAGGCTCGTGTGGTTCGAAGGTTCATTGCCATTTCCGTTCCGGTGCTGTTAAGTGCCAGATAACGACAATCACTATGCTATGTATACACAATGCATCGCCTAAAGTAACAAGCATTTGCTAGGAGCAACGCGCGTGCCAAAGAAAGACGGCAAGGGATCGACGAAGAAAAACAGCCAGCTGGTTCTGCGCCTGGACAAGGATGAACGCGACGCGTTTGTCGAGTTGTGCAGGGAGCTGGATACGTCTGCGGCCCGCGAAATCCGCCGGTTTATCCGCGGGTTCATGAAGGAAAACGCCGAAAACTGAAAAAGGGATCAGGCCGGACGGCGTAGAACTGCCGTAACGACACCCATCCCGATCAGGCTCAGCCCGCCAAACCGCGTCATCCCGGTGATCACGCTGGCACGGCCAATCAGCCGCCGCAACCGGTCGGCCAGCAACGCATAAGCCAGGGCATTCAGCCAGGCCAGTCCGACGAAAGTGGCGATCAGGATGGCAAATTGCGGTCCCAGAGGTTCAGCCGGGCGCAGGAACTGTGGCACAAAGGCGATGAAAAAGGCGATGGATTTCGGGTTCAGTGCCGTGACAGCGGCCGCATGTCCAAACACGCTGCGGGGGGTGATATCCCGCCCGGTCGCGACCGTTCCCAGACTACTTGCCGGGGCGCTGCGCAGCAGTTTAATTCCAAGCCAGACCAGATAAGCCGCTCCGACCCATTTGAGGACGGAAAACAAGGTGGCCGAGGCCAGAACAAGCGCGCCCAGTCCCAACAAAGATGCGGTCATCGCCACAAGATCCCCCACAGCCACCCCTGTGGCCGAGGCCACGGCAACACTGCGCCCCTTTGACAGCGCATAGCTCAGCACCAGCAATACGGTCGGGCCGGGGATCAGAAGCAAAGCAGTGGAGGCGGCGACAAAGGCCAGCCAGAGTTCAAGCGACATGGTGTCTCCTGTAAAGGTGTCGTCACACCAAGCCCTTGTATGATGCCAACGTCAAGCATCTGCCTTGATCGTTTGGCCGTTTTTGAGGCGACAAGATCGAGCACCTGTGCGTTTCTCGCATCTGAATCGCAAAGCTCATAGATTTAGGCAGTGTGACAAGGACTTGAAGTTTGGATGAAGCTTTGCTCATTCAACTTGAAACGGTCCTGAACCTGCCCAGACTAAAAGGCACAACATTGCAGGAGGCAAAGGTGCAGATCCAAAGTACAGATGCCAATTCGTTGAAGCGGATCAATCGCATCAAAAGGTTGCTGCTTAGCCTAATGCTGGCCGGGGGCGTCGTGTATGGGATCATCGTTGGATACATGTACTTCAACCAGCAATCGCTGCTTTACAAGCCAGATGGTGAATTGCCTGATCCAGCCTCGGTTTCTTTGGCGGATATCGATGTGCTTTCACTGCCTATGTCCGATGGTACGGTTCTGACGGTTTGGGCCGCGCCGGCAGCCGTCGAAGGTGCCCCGACCGTATTGTTCTTTCACGGCCAGAGCGGCAATCTGAGCGACCGCGCGGCCCGATTTCAAGAGATACTGAACAGCGGCTACGGGCTTCTGGCGCCCAGCTTTCGCGGGTTTCCGGGAAGTACAGGCGCGCCGTCCCAAGCAGGTTTGATCTCGGACGGATTAGAGTTGTTTGACCATTTGCGTAGGGCCGGAGAGCCAGTTGTTCTACACGGCCAAAGCCTTGGTACAGGAGTGGCTGCGGCGGTTGCGGCGCAACGGCCCGAGGCCGAGATGCTGGTGCTGGAAGCGCCATTTACTGCGACTGTGGATGTGGCGGCTGAACGCTATCCTTGGTTGCCCGTAGCGTCACTGATGCGCGACCAGTTTGCCACCCGCGACATCATCGGGACAATCGAGATGCCGACGTTGATCTTTCACGGCACAGATGATCAAACCGTTCCAGTGCATCACGGCGCGCGCCTTGCCGAGATGGGCGGTGAGAGGGTCGAGTTTTTCTCGATTCCCGGCGGAACCCACAACGACTTGTGGTCATACGGCCTGTGGCAGACCGTTCAAGACCGCCTGCCACAGAACTGATTTCAGAGAATTCGCCCGGCCACCGCGTCCAGCTTGGCCAGCAGCGCCGGATCGCGCTTTTCGGGTGCGGTGAGGATGGCATATTCCAGCGCCCGGTCACAGCCATGCGGGCAGGGCGGGCGGTCAGCCCCCAACAGGGCGGGAAGGCCCTTGACCAGTGCACGGCCCTTGTCGGCATTGCCGGTCAGGGTCGCAATGATGGTGGTCACATCCACTTCACCATGATCCGGGTGCCAGCTGTCATAATCCGTAACCATCGCGATCGAGGCATAACAAAGCTCGGCTTCGCGAGCGAGCTTGGCTTCGGGCATATTGGTCATGCCGATCACGTCGCAGCCCCATTGCTCGCGATACATCTTCGATTCCGCAAGAGAAGAAAACTGCGGCCCTTCCATCGCCAGATAGGTGCCGCCGCGATGGATCGTGATACCGGCAGCCTTGCCCGCGGTCTCACAGGCGTCCGACAGGCGCGGGCAGGTCGGATGCGCAACACTGACATGGGCGACGCAGCCTGTGCCGAAAAAGCTCTTGTCGCGCGCAAATGTCCGGTCGATGAACTGATCGACGATGACAAAATCGCCCGGTGCCATGTGTTCGCGAAACGACCCGCAGGCCGAGACCGATATCACATCCGTCACACCAAGCCGTTTCAGCGCGTCGATATTGGCGCGATAGGGCACATCGGTGGGCGAATGCACATGCCCGCGCCCATGGCGCGGCAGAAAGGCCATCGCGACACCGTCCAGCGACCCGGTCAGGATCTGATCCGAAGGTGTCCCCCAAGGGGTATAGACGCTGACCCATTCCGCATTTTCCAGCCCATCGATGTCATAGATGCCTGATCCGCCGATAACGGCAATCCTGGTTTGGGTCACTGTCCTGCTCCGCCTGAGATACTGATATTGAATTTGTGCGGGTTCGACCCGAAATTGACAAGAGGTCTATTCCTGTTTCGCCAGCAGGTTACGCTGTTGAGATTGCGTGTTGAAATCCGCCCAGGCGGCTCCAAACTCATCCAGCGGCCACGTCAGGTCTTGCGATTGACCATGCCTGTCACGAAACTCAAAACGATACGCATCCCCGTTCAGCATGGCATCCAGCAGGCCGTCGGCGCGATGATCCTCGAACGTACAGCTTAACCCTGTCAGGCAACCGGGACGCCGCGTGCGCCAGATCACATCCTGATCTTTCTCTATGCGGAATCCAGAAGGGTTGAAGAAGGTACCCGGCTCAATTCCAAACTCGATTTTGAATCCATCTGGCTCAGGTGTGATGAACATGAACTGCGCCGCAAATTTCGGACGCAAGGAAAACACCTCAGCGCGCCTTATGTAACAGCGCTGCACCAAAGCACCGGCTTCTTCACGCTCGTCACAAATCGAATTCCAGATGCCGAAAATTTCATGGTGCGTGACACGCCAGTTTCCGGCGGTGTCATTCCCTTGCAAATCCTGTGCAAAGGCGGGCAGGGCCGATAGAAATATGAGGGCAATCCAACGCATGAACTCACATTTGGGTGCTTGATCCGGGTGCCGCAAATCACGTTGCCGAGAGGCAAGTTATGCGCTGTGCGCATGGCTGCATCCCACCTCCTGCGGTGGCTTAACAGCGGCGCGCCCGCTACAACGACCCCTTCGCGCGAACATAATATCCTATAGGACTGTCCAATGCCCCGAGCCTTGCTGGCAAGTTTTGCCAACCGTATCGCCATACCCGATCTGCGCTGGGTGCCGGATGAGGGGCTGACCTTCTCTCGCCTGCGGATCGAGCTGCTGTCCGGCCTGACCGTGGCCCTCGCGCTGGTGCCCGAGGCCGTGGCCTTTGCTTTTGTGGCAGGCGTGCATCCGCTGGTGGGCCTCTATGCCGCGTTCCTTGTGGGGCTCATCACCGCGTTGATCGGCGGGCGACCCGGCATGATCTCGGGAGCGACGGGCGCGCTGGCGGTCGTCATGGTGGCTTTGGTGGCCGAACATGGGGTCGAATACCTGTTCGCGACGGTGGTTCTGATGGGGATCCTCCAGGTTATCGCCGGGGCGATGCACTGGGGCCGCTTCATCCGACTGGTGCCGCACCCGGTGATGCTGGGCTTTGTGAATGGCTTGGCCATTGTGATCTTTCTGGCCCAGATGGGCCAGTTCAAGGTGCCGGGTACCATGGAAAACACCGGTCACGGCATGGGTGGTGGAGAATGGCTCTCGGGTGCGCAGCTATACACCATGCTAGGCCTTGTGGCACTGACAATGGCGGTGATCTGGGTGGTGCCGCGCATCACGCGTCTCATTCCAGCACCTTTGGCCGGTATTCTGGTTGTCGCTGCGCTGGTGATCGGTCTGGGGCTGGATGTCCCGCGCGTCGGTGATCTGGCCTCGATCGAAGGTGGCCTGCCTGCCTTCCACATCCCGATGGTTCCGCTGAACTGGGGCACGCTTGAGATCATCCTGCCCTACGCCGTCATTCTGGCTGCGATTGGCCTGATCGAATCCCTGCTGACCCTGAACCTTGTGGGCGAGATCACCGGCAAGCGCGGCGGGGCTTCTCAGGAATGTATCGCGCAAGGTGCGTCGAATATCGTGACCGGCTTTTTCGGTGGCATGGGTGGCTGCGCGATGATCGGTCAGTCGATGATCAACGTGAAATCCGGTGGCCGGACCCGCATCGCGGGGATCGCTGCGGCGCTGTTTCTGCTGACCTTCATCTTGTTTGCCTCACCGCTGATCGAACAGATCCCGCTGGCCGCGCTGGTTGGGGTGATGTTCATGGTGGTGATCGGCACCTTTGCGTGGAACTCGTTCAAGATCCTGCGCAAGGTTCCACTGACCGACGCCTTTGTCATCGTTCTGGTCACTGTCGTGACGGTGATGGAAGACCTCGCGGTGGCGGTTGTTGTCGGCGTCATTGTCTCGGCTCTGGCCTATGCTTGGAACAACGCCAAGCGCATCCACGCGGTCACCCGCGACTCGGCGACCGAAAAAGGGGCGAAGGTCTATGAAATCCAGGGACCGCTGTTCTTTGGGTCATCGGATGGCTTTATCGAACTTTTCGATGTGCCGAATGACCCGGAAACCGTCATCGTCGATTTCGCTGAAAGCCGTGTGGTGGACCAGTCGGCATTGCAAGCCATCGAAAACATCGCGGCCAAATACGAGGCCGCGGGTAAACGCGTCATGCTGCGCCACCTGAGCCGGGATTGCCACAAGCTGTTGAACAAGGCAGGCCACCTGATGGTCGACAGTGATGATGACCCGGATTATGAACTTGCCGTCGATTATTCGGTCCGTACCGGCATTCTGGGCGGCCACTGATCCTTTTGCGAGGCTCTGCCTCGCGCTCCGGGATATTTGAAGCCAGATGAATGAAGGATCCCTGCTTCATCTGGCCAAAAAATATCCCGGGGGAGCCGCCCGGAACGGGCGGTGGGGGCAGAGCCCCCGACAACCTCAATCATCCGGGCGATTGAGCGAGAACAGCTCGGACACGACCGAATAGTCCCGGTATCCAAGCCGCGCCAGAGGTTTGAACGAGGTTACGTCGAACTTGCCCTCCCGGATGTGGTCGTCGAGCAGATGCACGCCTGTCACTTCGCCAAACACGACGCGGTTGGCCGCGCCGGGCAGGGTCACGATCTGGGTGAGCTTGCATTCCAACGCCGCCGGGGCACCTTGTACACGGGCACAGGGGATGGTTTCGCATTCGACCGGGGTTAATCCGGCATGGGCAAATTCGTCCACCTCCTTGGGAAGGCTGGCCGAGCTGGCGTTCATCGCATCCTGATGCGCAAGCGCTACAACATTCACGCAGAATATACCTGTCGCCTCGATATTGGCGATACTGTCCTTGCCGCCGATCTGATCGTGTTTCGTGCCGGTTGTGGCAAACATCACCTGCGGCGGTGTGTAAGCAACCCCGTTGAAAAAGGAATAGGGTGCCAGATTGTTGATCCCATCCGCATCACGGGTCGAGATCCAGCCGATCGGGCGTGGCGTGATAATGGCGTTGAACGGGTTGTGCGGCAGGCCGTGGCCGTCTTCGGGGCGGTAGAACATCATATCTCCAAGCGTTTGCCCAAGGCGTAACGAAGTGCTAGGGCGATTTCCAGCAAGGAAAAGAGGGCAAACGTGCAGCAATTCGGGATCAGGCCGGAAGAGCCGGACGATTGGTGGGAAGTCGAGGCCCTATACGATCTGTGCTTTGCGCCGGGCCGTGAGGCGTTGTCGTCCTACCGGTTGCGCGATGATGTGCCGCCGGTTGCTGGTCTGTCTCTGGTCGCGCGCGACGGTCAGGGCATTCTGGCCGGGGCGATCCGCTTCTGGCCTGTCCATGTAGGCGAACACGATGCATTGTTGCTGGGGCCCGTTGCCGTGCACCCTACCCATCAGGGCGAGGGTCTGGGCGGATATCTGATCCATGCCGGTGTTGAAGCCGGGCGAAAACGCGGGTGGCAGCGGGTCATGCTGGTCGGTGACGAACCCTATTACAGGCGATTTGGTTTTGCGCGGCTGCAAGGTGTCGAGATGCCGCCGCCCACCAACCCGGACCGAGTGCTGGGGCTGGAACTGGCGCCCGGGGTCTGGTCCGGAGTTCATGGGGCCGTCACCCGCTGGACCCGCTGACCTATTGAATCGACACGGCTCAACGCCGATGTTGATAGGCAGGAGGACGCACATGCAGAACGTGGTTCTTGTCGAAAACGTGGATGCCGAGGCTGAACTGGATCGTTTGGCGGGTTATTACCGATCTGCCGGAGGGGCCGGTGTCAAACTGCTGAACAAGCTGGGCGGATCAGCCGAGTCACTGCTCGAGCAATTGCCCGAACCGGTTCGGAACGGCCTGACAGGGGCTACCGAGCAGGCGTTGTGGTTTGCGATGCACGCGGCTCAGGGGTCCCGGCGTGCGATCCCTGATCAGCAGCCCTGGGTCAATACCGCGCTTACCACGGCCATGGGTGCGGCCGGTGGGCTGGGCGGTGTATCAACAGCCCTGATGGAGCTGCCTGCAACAACCGCCATGCTGCTGCGTGCCATTCAGGGGGCCGCCGCGCGTGAAGGTTTCGACCCGTCCGCCGAGAACGTAAAGTTCGATTGTGTGCGGGTTTTGTCCGCATCGGGCCCGCTGTCGCATGATGACGGAGCGGATTTCGGCTTTTTCTCGGTGCGCCTGACACTGACCGGTCCGGCCATGCAGCGTCTGATTGCTGCCGTGGCACCACGCTTTTCGATCGTGCTGGGGCAAAAACTGGCGGCACAGTCCGTCCCGGTGCTCGGCGCATTGGCTGGTGGTGGAACGAACTATGTCTATTCGCGCTATTACCAGCAGATCGCGCGTGTGCATTTCGGCCTGCGAAGACTGGCGGTTGACGCCGATATCCCGCATGACGAGCTGGTGAAGCAGCTGTCAGCCCGCATGTGATCAACAAATGCGCCGTCACGCCAGACTTGGCGGACACCACTTCATATGGTAGTTTTTCAAGAAAATGGCGCTAAATAGGCGTGTCATGCGCGCCTATAAAGCCAACGGGTCCGTTGCCCGAACAAAAGGTGCGTCGCGCAATGAATGCAAGACCGGTGCCGCGTGTATTGACTGAGACTGCGGAACACCCTGTTTTGCGGCAATCTTCTGCCCTGTGTTATCGGATCCGGCATGGTCAGCCAGAGGTTTTGCTGATCACGACGCGCCGGGCCCAGCGCTGGATTATCCCCAAGGGGTGGCTCATCCCCGGGCTGACCCCATCAGAAACCGCAGTGCAGGAAGCTTGGGAAGAAGCGGGCGTGACGGGGCGATGCAGCACAGCGGGGCTGGGGCAGTTTCTGCACCTCAAGCATAGCCCAAATCAGCCCCCGACCTTGATACTGGTTGATGTTTTTGCGCTGCATGTACAGGTTATGTCGCAGGATTTCCCTGAACAGCACGAGCGCAGGCGCAAGTGGTTTGCGCCTAAAAAGGCAGCTCAAAAGGTCGGATCACCCGAGCTAGCCGATTTGTTACGCGACTTTAAGACATATACACATTAAGATAGTTCCAGAGAGGCTTGATATTGTCAGTCTGGTCGGTATCTATTCGCCAATCGCAATTTTGGACTGAACATGATTCAATACGCGTTGAAATGCAGTGAAGGCCACACATTCGACAGCTGGTTTCAATCCGCAGAAGCCTTTGACAAGCTGGCCTCTGCCAGGATGGTGACCTGCGCGATCTGCGGATGTACGCAGGTTGCGAAGGCGATCATGACACCGCGTGTCCGTCCGGCCCGGAGTGCGCAGGGAAAACCTGAAAACGCGCCTGCATCCAATGAACAGATCAACGTCGCCACCCCTTCGCCTGAGATCGCGAAGGTTCTGGCCGAGTTGCGCCGCCATGTGGAAAAGAACTCGGACTACGTTGGCAAGGATTTTGCAAGCGAAGCGCGCAAGATGCATCTGGGAGAGGCGCCAGAGCGTTCGATCTATGGTGAAGCCAGACCGGATGAAGCGAAATCGCTGATCGAAGATGGCGTGCCGGTGGCACCGCTGCCGTTTCTGCCCAGCAGAAAGACCAACTGATCCATGCATGTCGTGATCACCGGTGCCAATCGCGGTATCGGCCGCACCCTTGCCTCGCGCTACGACACCCGCGGTGACGTGGTCACTGGAACCGCGCGCGATGGCAGCGCGCAGGTGCGTCTGGACGTGGCGGACCCTGCCCAACAGGCGGCAATGGCCGAACAGCTGAAAGGCCAGCCCGTTGATCTGCTGGTCTGCAATGCCGGGGTCTATCTGGACAAGGGGCACACGATCGACGGCTACCCCGCCGAAATGTGGGCGCAAAGCTTTGCCACCAACGTGACCGGCGTTTTCCTGACCGTTCAGGCCTTGTTGCCCAATCTGCGTGCCGCAGGCGGCAAGGTCGCGATCATCTCGTCGCAGATGGCGTCTCATACGCGGGCACCGGGGGGCAGCTATATCTACCGTGCCTCCAAGGCGGCGGCGTTGAATCTGGGGCGGAACCTGGCGACGGATCTGAAAGCCGACGGGATCGCCGTGGGCATCTATCATCCGGGCTGGGTACAAACCGACATGGGCGGCGCGGCCGCCGATATTGATGTCGATCAGGCCGTCTCGGGCCTGATGGAACGCTTTGAGGCCCTGTCGATCAGTTCAACCGGCTGTTTCGAGACCTATGATGGACAGGCGCACGCTTACTGACGGGACAGTGCCGCTTTGGGAATTTCATAGACTTCACCGGGTTCAATATAGATAACCATCAAATCACCGCGCGTTTCATACGACATCTTCGAGGTGGAACTGCTGGAGTCCGGCACGCCTTCCTTGAAATAGATGCGGCGCACCTCTCCTCCACCAAGAGCAACCGCAAGCGTTATCGTGCCGTCGTCATGGCGGCGCAATTCCGCATTGCAGCTTTGCATCGGGTCACCGGCATTTGCGGCACAGGGCACTTTGCCCAGTGCATTCTTTCCGTCCGTTCCGGCCACACTGGCAACCTGGGCCAGTACAGGCGACGACAACAAAGTAACGGCAAGGGCTAGGCGAAACATGGGGAACCTCTTGATTTGGTTGTTACTCGCAGGCTGACACCGCACCTGCGCAATGTAAAGCGGCCCTGTGCCACAGGCGGGTCCTGTTTGCGCTCTTGCTCTTGGGGTGCCCCTCGCTTATGAGGCTCGGGACCTCTAATCCAAGGCGCGGAGACATTTGCCCCCATGCCCGTACTCGTTATGAAATTCGGCGGCACTTCGGTCGCCAACCTGGACCGCATCCGCCGCGCTGCCAAGCGTGTTGGTGTCGAAGTTGCCAAGGGCTATGACGTGATCGTCATCGTCTCGGCCATGTCGGGCAAGACCAACGAGCTGGTGGGCTGGGTGAACGAGACCTCGCCGCTGTTTGATGCACGCGAATACGATGCTGTTGTATCTTCGGGCGAAAACGTCACCGCTGGCCTGATGGCTCTGACATTGCAGGAAATGGATGTTCCGGCGCGCAGCTGGCAGGGCTGGCAAGTGCCGCTGCTGACAACCAGTGCGCATAGCCAGGCGCGGATCGAAGACATCCCGACCACGAACATCAACCAGAAATTCGGCGAAGGCATGAAAGTGGCCGTTGTGGCCGGGTTTCAGGGGCTCAGCCCCGAAGGCCGCATCACCACGCTGGGCCGGGGTGGCTCGGACACTACTGCCGTGGCTTTTGCCGCGGCGTTTGGTGCGGAACGCTGCGACATCTATACCGACGTGGATGGTGTCTATACCACCGATCCGCGCATCTGCGAAAAGGCGCGCAAGCTGCACAGGATCTCGTTCGAGGAAATGCTCGAACTGGCGTCGCTGGGCGCCAAGGTGCTGCAGACTCGCTCGGTCGAGCTGGCAATGCGCTACAAGGTGAAACTGCGCGTTCTTTCAAGTTTCGAAGAACAATCCGACGAGGCCGGTACGCTGGTCGTTGACGAGGAGGATATCATGGAATCCAATGTTGTGGCCGGTGTGGCCTATTCCCGTGACGAGGCCAAGATGACCGTCGTTTCGGTGGCGGACCGTCCCGGTATCGCCTCGACCATCTTCACCGCGCTCAGCGATGAGGGCGTCAATGTCGACATGATCGTGCAGAACATCTCGGACGAGGGACGCACGGACATGACCTTCTCGTGCCCCACCGATCAGGTGGTCCGTGCCGAAAAAGCGCTGCTGGCGATCAAGGACAAGGGCGAGCTCAACTATGCCGAACTGGTCGCCGATACCGGTGTCTGCAAGGTTTCGGTGGTGGGAATCGGTATGCGCTCGCAATCGGGTGTTGCGGCCAAAATGTTCAAGGTACTCTCGGATGAGGGGATCAACATCAAGGTCATCACAACCTCCGAGATCAAAATTTCCGTTCTTATCGACAGGAAATACATGGAACTTGCCGTTCAGGCACTGCATGATGCCTTTGAACTGGACAAGGCGGCCTGAGCTGATCGGCCAAGGGTTTCGCCTGACACACTGAATTGGTTGGGCCATGGCAGACGGCACGGAAACAGAATCCCGCAAGCTGCTGGGGCGGTTGCGCGAGGCGATGGCCAGCGAAGCCGCTGGGCAGGAGCGTCTTGATCAGATCACTCATCTGATCGCCGACAGCATGCGCAGCGAAGTGTGCTCGATATATCTGTTCCGCGATGAAGAGACCCTGGAACTCTGTGCGACCCAAGGGCTTGCGCCGGAATCGGTACACCAGACCCGGATGCGCATGGGCGAGGGGCTGGTGGGCCGGGTCGCCAAGACCGGCAAGGTGGTCAACACCCCGGACGCGCCGTCTGAAAAAGGGTTCCGGTATATGCCGGAAACCGGGGAAGAGCGGTTTTCGTCCTTTCTCGGCGTGCCGGTGCAGCGCCTTGGGGAAAAGCTGGGTGTTCTGGTTGTCCAGTCCCGCAAAGCGCGTGAATTTTCCGCTGACGAGATTTATGCGCTGGAAGTGGTGGCCATGGTGCTGGCCGAAATGGCCGAACTGGGTGCCTTTGTCGGCGAAGGCGCGGCCCTGTCGCCACGGCACCAGCAATCGGTCCTGTTGCGCGGCGGCCCGGCGCAGGAAGGTTCCGCCGAAGGCCATGTCTGGCTGCATGAACCCCGCGTGGTCGTCACCAATCCGATTGCCGAAGACCCGCACCGGGAACGCGAACGTCTGAATGAGGCAGTGGAAGAGCTGCGCGTCGGTGTCGACAAGATGCTCGAAATTTCCCGGGATGGTGATACCGAACAGCTCAAGGTGCTGGAAGCCTACCGGATGTTTGCCAATTCCAAAGGCTGGATGCGCCGGATGGAAGAGGACATTGCCCTAGGGCTCAGCGCCGAAGCCGCGGTCGAGAAAGAACAATCCCAAGCGCGCGCCCGGATGGGGCAGGTGTCTGATCCCTATCTGCGCGAACGGCTGGCGGATCTTGACGATCTCAGCAACCGTTTGCTGCGCATTCTGACCGGGCAGGGAAAAACCGACAGCGCCGATCTGCCACCCGACCCGATTTTGGTCGCACGCAATATCGGCCCCGGCGACCTGTTGGAATACGGTCGGGCGCTGAAGGGGATCATCCTCGAAGAAGGTTCAGTCGGCAGTCACGCTACCATTGTGGCCCGTGCGCTGGCGATCCCTCTGGTGGTCCATGTGGGCCGGATCACGACCGAAGCGCTGAACGGCGACCACGTGCTGGTGGATGGCGATCAGGGCGTTGTTCACCTGCGTCCGGAAGACAGCGTGGTCAGCGCCTTCCGCGACAAAATCGCGATGCAGGCCAAGGCACAGGAACGCTATGCCTCGATCCGCGAAACCCCCTGTGTCACTCGCGACGGAACGCGCATCAATCTGGTGATGAACGCGGGTCTGATGGCCGACCTGCCATCGCTGGGAACTTCAGGTGCCGAGGGTGTTGGCCTGTTCCGAACCGAGCTGCAATTCCTGATCCGCAATAAGATGCCCAAACGGTCCGAGCTGGTCACTCAGTACCAGCGGGTTCTGGATGCCGCGGGCGACAAAAGGGTGGTGTTCCGCACGCTCGATATCGGGTCGGACAAGGTACTGCCCTATATGAAACACGTGGCCGAACCCAACCCGGCCCTGGGTTGGCGCGCCATTCGTGTCGGTCTGGACAAACGCGGCGTGATGCGGATGCAGTTGCAGGCCCTTCTGCGCGCCGCCAATGGTCGCCCGCTGACCGTCATGTTCCCCTTTGTCGCGCAGGCCGAGGAATATCGCGAAGCCCGCTGGGAAGTGAACAAAACCATCGAACGCGAAAAGCGACTGGGCCACGTTCTGCCCGAAACGCTTGAAGTCGGCGCGATGCTGGAAACCCCTTCACTGGCCTTTGCGCCGCAAAAGTTCTTTGACGAGGTCGATTTCATCTCGATCGGTGGGAATGACCTCAAGCAGTTCTTTTTTGCCGCTGACCGCGAAAATGAACTGGTCCGCCGCCGCTATGACACGTTGAATGTCAGTTTCCTGAGCCTGATGGAACGCATTGTCGAACGCTGCGGGCTTTCGGACACTCCGCTCAGTTTCTGTGGCGAGGATGCGGGCCGTCCGGTCGAGGCGCTGTGCCTTGCGGCCATGGGTATTCGCACCCTGTCTATGCGCCCGGCGTCGATTGGTCCGGTCAAAAGCCTGTTGCTGCGGTGCGACCTGATGGAGGTGCGAAAAATCATCGCCGACGCGCGCCATCGCGGCGAACAATCCGTACGTCCGGCCGTGATGGAATGGCTGCGCAGTCAGGTATAGCCCTCAAAACCTCGCTTTTTGGGGAAACTATGCTTGATTTTTTCGCGCAGGCTTTCTATCACGCAGGCAATGTTAGCGGTAACAGTGTGCCGCAGAGCCGTTTCATGCCGTGCTGAACTGATATCGGCAAACTCGAGAAGGAGCCTGTGATGGTTTCACGCGTAATTCCGGTAGAGCCGTTCGATCTTGTGTTGTTCGGCGCGACCGGGGATCTGGCGCAACGTAAGATCTTGCCGGGCTTGTACCATCGGTTCGAGGTCGGCCAGATGCCCGATGGGGCGCGGATCATCGGCACGGCGCGCTCGGATATCGACAGCGACGAATTTCGCGATCAGGTCCGCGCATCGATGCAGGAATTCGCACCAAAGTTCAAAAAGGACACGCTGGACCGGTTCCTGTCTCATGTTGAATACGTGCCGGTGGATGCACTGGGCGATGCCGGATGGTCCGATCTGTCCAAGCTGCTGCGCCCCGACGTGGTGCGGGCCTTTTACCTGTCGGTGGGTCCCAGCCTGTTTTCGGGCATTGCGCAGCGCCTGCATGACGCCGGTCTGGCCACGCCGGACAGTCGCATCGTTGTTGAAAAGCCTTTCGGTCATGACCTTGCCTCGGCCAGGGCGCTAAACGAAGGCTTGCGGGCGTGTTTCAAGGAACACCAGATTTATCGGATCGACCATTATTTGGGCAAGGAAACCGTGCAGAACCTGATGGCGCTGCGCTTTGCGAATTCCCTGTTCGAGCCGCTTTGGAATTCGACCCATGTCGACCATGTGCAGATCACCGTGGCGGAAACCGTCGGGGTCGAAGGGCGCGGGGCCTATTACGATCAATCCGGCGCGATGCGGGACATGATCCAGAACCATCTGGTGCAGTTGCTGTGCCTAACCGCGATGGAACCTCCGTCAAAGTTCTCTCCCAACGCGGTGCGTGACGAGAAGGTCAAGGTGATCGAGGCGCTGGAACCGGTCGAACCCAGGGATATCGCCCGTGGTCAATATCGCACGGGCAAGGGCGGTGACGGATACCTTGATCACGTTGGCAACCCCGCCAGCCGCACCGAAAGCTTCATTGCGCTCAAGGTCCATATCGGCAACTGGCGGTGGGCCGGGGTGCCGTTCTACCTGCGCACAGGCAAACGCCTGCGCGCACGTGCCTCTGAAATCGCGGTGTTCTTCCGCGACCCGCCACACACGATCTTTCCCAATGTTGGCCCGTTGCACGGCAACGTGCTGGTGATCCGCCTGCAACCAGACGAAGGCATCACCCTGCGCACGACGATAAAGGAACCGGGGCAGGGCGGGTTCCGCCTGTCCGATGTTGCTCTGGACATGAGCTTTGCCGACGCGCTGGGTGATGACTCGCAATCCCCGGACGCATATGAACGCCTGATCATGGATGTCATCCGGGGCGATCAGACCCTTTTCATGCGCGGGGACGAGGCCGAGGCCGCCTGGGCCTGGGTCGATCCCATCATTCACGGCTGGGAACAGCGCGGGGACAAACCCGCCAAGTACGATCAGGGCAGTTCAGGCCCCGAAGAAGCACTGATGCTGATGCATCGTGATGGGCGTCGCTGGCGTCAGATCGGAGGGTAATCATGGTTCACTCTGTCATTTCCGACGTCACCAAACGGATCATCGACCGCAGCGCCGATCTGCGCGGCCCCCATATCGACCGGATGGAACAGGCCAGATCCAAAGGTCCCGCCCGTGCGCACCTGTCCTGTAGTGGTCAGGCCCATGCCTATGCGGGTGCGGGTGAAGACCAGCAATCCATGGCCACCGGCACGGCGGGCAATCTGGGCATCGTCACCGCCTATAACGACATGCTGTCCGCCCATCAGCCCTTTGAAAGGTACCCCGCCCTGATCCGCGATGCGATCCGCGCCGCCGGAGGTACTGCTCAGGTCGCAGGTGGCGTGCCAGCCATGTGCGACGGTGTCACCCAAGGTGAAGCAGGGATGGAATTGTCGCTGTTTTCACGCGACGTGATTGCTCTGGCAACTGGCATTGCGCTCAGCCACAACACCTATGACGCGGCAGTCTTCCTCGGCGTCTGCGACAAGATTGTCCCCGGTCTGATCATCGGCGCGCAGGCGTTCGGGCATCTGCCTGCCGTGTTCCTGCCCGCAGGGCCAATGACCAGCGGTCTGCCCAATGACGAAAAGGCCAAGGTTCGCCAGAAATTCGCTGCCGGAGAGGTCGGGCGCGACGAACTGATGGCCGCCGAAATGGCCGCCTATCACGGCCCCGGCACCTGCACTTTCTACGGCACCGCCAATACCAACCAGATGCTGATGGAGTTCATGGGCCTGCACCTTCCGGGCTCCAGCTTCGTCAATCCCAACACGCCCTTGCGCGACGCGCTGACACAAGAGGGCGCGCGCCGCGCCCTGTCGCTCAGCGCGCTGGGAAACAGCTATACCCCGGTTTATCAGGTGCTCGACGAACGGGCCTTTGTGAACGGTATCGTCGGCCTGATGGCGACCGGAGGCTCGACCAATCTGCTGATCCACCTGATCGCCATGGCGCGCGCCGGGGGCATCGTGCTGGATTGGCAGGATTTCTCGGATATCTCCGCCGTGGTCCCGCTGGTCGCACGGGTCTATCCCAACGGTCTGGCCGACGTGAACCACTTCCACGCCGCAGGCGGGCTTGGGTTCACGATCGGCACGTTGCTCGAAGAAGGCTTGCTGCACCCCGATACGCTGACCGTCGCCGGTCAGGGCCTGCACAATTACACGCGCGAGCCCAAGCTAATCGATGGTGAGCTGACCTGGCAAGACGGCGCTGGCCACAGCCTGAATGACAAGATCGTCCGTCCTGCCCGCGACCCGTTCCAGCCCACTGGCGGCCTGTCGCGCCTGACCGGCAATCTGGGCACAGCCGTCATGAAGGTCTCGGCCGTCGCCCCCGAACATCAGGTGGTCGAGGCTCCGGTCCGCGTTTTCCACGACCAGGACGCGGTCAAGGCAGCCTTCAAGGCGGGCGAGTTTACCGGTGACGTCATCGTCGTCGTGCGCTTCCAGGGTCCCAAGGCCAACGGGATGCCGGAACTGCACTCACTGACGCCCATGCTGTCGATCTTGCAGGGCCGGGGCCAGAAAGTGGCGCTGGTTACCGATGGCCGCATGTCTGGCGCTTCCGGCAAGGTGCCCGCCGCCATCCATGTTGTCCCCGAAGCGCTCGACCGTGGCCCCATTGCATACCTTCAGGATGGTGACATCCTGCGCGTCGATGCGGTCAGGGGTGATCTGGAAATCCTCACCGCTGGTGTGCTGGACCGCGCGCCCGTCACAGCCGACCTGTCCGCCAATCAACACGGTGCAGGGCGCGATCTTTTTGGTACGTTCCGCCAGAATGTCGGCTCGGCCGACACCGGTGCCAGCATTTTCGGAGTTTAATCTCATGTCCAAATCCCAACGTACCCGCGAGATCTGCGCACTGGCCCCGATCGTTCCGGTTCTGGTCGTCGATGACGTCGCGCAGGCCCGCCCGCTGGCAGAGGCATTGGTCGCAGGCGGTCTGCCAGCGCTCGAGGTCACCTTGCGCACGCCCGCCGCGCTCGACGCGATCCGCGCGATGGCCAAGGTGCCCGGCGGCGTGGTCGGCGCAGGTACGCTGGTCACACCCGAAGACGTCCGCGCCGCTAAAGAGGCGGGCGCGCAGTTTGGCGTCTCTCCGGGCGCAACCGACGCGCTCCTTGCGGCGTGCGAGGCCGAGGGCCTGCCGTTGCTGCCCGGTGCGGCCACGGCCAGCGAAGCGATGGCATTGCTGGAAAAAGGCTATGACATGCTGAAATTCTTCCCGGCCGAGGCCTCGGGCGGCGCGCCCGCACTCAAGGCAATCGGCGCGCCCCTGCCGCAGATCAGCTTTTGCCCGACAGGCGGGGTGTCGATGTCCAACGCCCGCGACTACCTGTCCCTGTCCAACGTGGTCTGCGCCGGTGGCAGCTGGGTCGCGCCCAAGCAGATGGTCGAAAGCGGTGACTGGGCCGGGATCGAAACACTTGCGCGCGAGGCGTCGAAGCTGGCGGATTGACGCCGCGAAGCCCCTCAGTAATGTGGGCGTCAACTTAGACAGGTTGACCCCATGACACAGACATCTGCCCTCTCTCAGGGGCGAACTTATTTGGCAATCCCGGGCCCGTCGGTGATGCCGGACGCGGTCCTGCAGGCGATGCATCGTCCGTCGCCCAATATCTACGATGGCGCGCTCATCGACATGATGCCCGCCCTGACCCGTGACCTGCGTCGGGTTGCACGCACAGGCCATGACGTTGCCATCTATATTGCCAATGGTCACGGCACGTGGGAGGCCGCTCTGTCAAACGTGATCGCCCCCGGCGAAACCGTTCTGGCTCCTGCCTCGGGCCGGTTCACCCATGGCTGGGCCGAGATGGCCGAAGGCATCGGGGCAAAGGTGCAGCTGATCGATTTCGGCACCTCATCCGCCTGGGATCTCGACCGAATTGCCGACGCTTTGCGCGCGGATAAAAGCCACCAGATCAAGGCCGTTCTCGCGGTTCATGTGGACACATCAAGCTCGATCCGCAACGATATCCCGGCACTGCGCAAACTGCTCAACGATCTGGACCACCCGGCGCTGTTGATGGCCGATTGCATCGCCTCGCTGGGATGCGACCGGTTCGAGATGGATGAATGGGGCGTCGATGTCACGGTCACCGCTTGCCAGAAAGGCCTGATGACCCCCGCAGGCACAGGCTTTGTCTTTTTCAACGACAAAGCACAGGCCAAGCGGGCCGCCATGCCGCGTGTTTCGCGATATTGGGACTGGCAGCCGCGCGCCAATCCCGACCTGTTCTACCAGTATTTCGACGGTACCGCGCCGACGCATCACCTCTATGGTCTGCGCGCCGCGCTCGACCTGATCCATGCGGAAGGGATCGAACAGGTCTGGGCCCGCCATGAACGTCTGGCTACTGCCATTTGGGCGGCCTGCGAAACATGGGCCGAAGGCGGCGCGCTGCATCTGAACGTTGCCGACCGCGCCCACCGCAGCCATGCCGTTACCGCCCTGCGCCTGAACGGGGGGCGCGGCACGGCCCTGCGCGCGTTCACTGAACATCAGCTGGGCCTGACACTGGGCATTGGCCTCGGGATGGAGGATTACGACAGCTGTTTCCGCCTCGGGCATATGGGCCATGTCAACGGGCAAATGGTGATGGCGATGCTGGGCGGTATGGAAACGGCCATGGCCGCGCTTGATATCCCCCGTGGCAAAGGCGCGCTCGAGGCCGCCGCTGCCGTCCTGGCCGCCTGATACACTTCAGACGAACAGCGCTGATCCGCCCCTTCATCTGGCCAAAAATATCCTCGGGGGGAATCGCGCATTGCGCGATGGGGGGCAGACAGCCCCCCTTTGACCCGATGGCAAGACAGACCAGCGCTAGTCCGTCTTTGCCCGCACTTCCGCTAGCGCCTTGGGCAAGGCGGCCGCGAAAGCATCCAGATCTGCTGTTTCACCACAGCTTACCCGGATGCACCTGTTCTGGGGCGTTGCAAATGGCATCCGGACAAACAGGCCCCGCGCAACCAGAGCCTCCAGAACCGCTCGGGCAAAATCCCCATCCCGCCCGCAATCAATCGTCACGAAATTGGTGGCCGAGGGCAGCGGCTCCAACCCGTTTTCGCGGGCAATCGTTCCTATCCGCTCACGCGCCTCTGCGATCTGTGCCTGAATGTGCTCCAGCCATGCACCATCCTGCAACGCGGCCAGCGCCCCGGCCTGTGCCGCGCGGTTCATGCCGAAATGGTTGCGCACCTTGTTGAAGGCTGCAATCAGGTCGGGCGCTCCCATGGCATAGCCAACCCGTGCGCCCGCCATGCCATAGACCTTGGAAAATGTCCGCATCCGGATCACGCGGGGGTCGTCTGCGCTGACGGGTGCCGCTGTCCCAACTGGCGCGCATTCCACATAAGCCTCATCCAGAATCAGCAGGCACCCGTCGGGCAGGGCGTCCATCGCCGCTACGATATCCGCGCCGGAATGCCAGCTGCCCATCGGATTGTCCGGATTGGCCAGATAGACCAGCTTTGCACCCACCTCGGCCGCCTTCGCAAACAGGGCCGCCGGATCTTCGTGATCCCCGGCATAGGGAACCTTGTGCAAAACGCCACCGAACCCGGCGACATGATAATTAAAGGTGGGATACGCCCCGTCCGAGGTCACAACCGCATCCCCGGGCCCTACAATCAGACGCACAAGATAACCCAGAAGCCCGTCAATCCCTTCGCCCACAACGATATTTTCGGAGGTTACCCCATGATACTCGGCCAAAGCATGGCGCAGATCGTGGTTCTCGGGATCACCATACATCCAGATATCAGACGCGGCCTGCTCCATGGCCCGGATCGCGTGGGGCGAGGGGCCAAACACGCTCTCGTTGGCGCCAAGACGGGCAATGAACGCCGCGCCGCGCTGACGCTCTTGCGTTTCGGGGCCCACAAAGGGCACGGTGGCGGGCAGGGATTGGGCAAGCGGGGTGTATCGTGGTCCTGTCATGCCTGCAGATAACCTCAAGCCCGAGCTTCGGGCAAGCGCGCACATCATCCCGCGCGTCAGAACGTATTGAAACACAAGTAAGGAGCGCAAATGCGCATACTGTCTGCCATTGTTCTTCTGGGCCTTGCCTATCTTCTGTTCTGGCCCGTTCCCGTTATCCCCGTCGCCGTTGAGATGCCGGAAGATGCCGGTTTCACAGGGGATTTCGCCGAGAACACCGTGCTGGACGCCGCGCAGCTGATCCACTTGCCCGATGGGGAAACCGGCCCCGAAGACATCGCCATCCTGCCCGACGGCGCGGTCTATACGACCAGCCGGTCTGGCACGCTCTATCGCATTGACGGGGCCGACCCTGTTGTGGCCGACCAACTCGGTGGGCGTCCTCTGGGTCTCAGGGCCGGACCGGATGGCGCGCTTTACATTGCCGACAGCTTTCGCGGCGTGATGCGCTGGACTGGGCCGGGCAAGCTTGAATCCGTGGTGGCCGATATCGACGGTGCACCCGTGGTCTATGCAAACCAACTGGACGTGGCGCAGGACGGCACGATCTATTTTTCGAACTCTTCCGACCGGTTCGATCCCGAAACCATGGGCGGGACCAAGCCGACTTCGGTCCTGACCATCTGGGAACAATCCGATACAGGCTATGTCGCCCGTCACACACCCGATGGCCGCACCGAAAAGATTGCCACTGGGTTCGTCTATACCAATGGCATTGCGCTCTCACCTGACGCAGATTTCCTGCTGATCGCCGAGACCGGTCGCGCACGGGTACACAAGCTGTGGCTCAGCGGGCCCAAAGCCGGTCAGCAAGAGGTCTTGCTGCACAACCTGCCCGGCTATCCCGACAATCTCGAAGCACAAGGTGATGGCACCTACTGGATGGCCTTCGCCAGCCCGCGTGTCCCGTCCGAGGCACTGATGCCGTACCCCTTCCTGCGCAAGGTGGTCTGGCGGCTGGGTCCGGCTGTACGCCCGGCACCGATCCATCGGGGTATGCTGGTGCAGTTTGATGGTGAAGGCACGATCCTGCGCACGCTTCAAGACCCTCAAGGCCGTATTGGCATCACGACAGGGGGCCGGATCGTGGGCGATCAGTTCTATGTCATGACGCTCGATTCCCCCTGGTTCGGGCGGATGCCTGTTAGCGATCTGCCCTGACGTCGCAGTGGAATTCGGCGTCCCGTCCGGGCATGGTCGCCGCAACTGAATTTCGGGAGGTCCCCCATGTCACGTGTATCCGTCACCTATCAAGACCATGTTGCCCATGTCACCCTGACCAGAGGTGACAAGATGAATGCGCTGGATGACGCGATGGTCAAGGCATTGCTCTCTGCCGGGCAAGAGGTCGCCGCCTCGGACGCCCGCGCCGTGGTTTTGTCGGGCGAGGGGAAAAGCTTCTGCGCTGGGCTCGACATGGCGAGCTTTGCAAAGATGGCCCATATGGATCCCACCGAATGGCTGATGACCCGCAGCCATGAGGATGCCAACGAGATGCAGGAGCTGGCCCTGATCTGGCGTCGCGTACCGGTGCCGGTGATCTGCGCCATTCAGGGCGTCGCCTATGGTGGTGGCCTGCAAATTGCGCTGGGCGCGGATATCCGTATTGCGCACCCTGAGGCGAAACTGGCGGTGATGGAGATGAAATGGGGTATCATCCCCGATATGGGTGGCATGGTTCTGTTGCCCCGGCTTGTGCGTTCGGACGTTCTGCGTCTGCTGACCTACACGGCCCGGCCTATCGGTGCGCAGCAGGCGATGGATTGGGGGCTGGTCACGCAGCTTTCAGATGATCCGCTGACCGAAGCTCTGGCCATTGCCGAGAACATCGCCGGTCAAAGCCCCTCGGCCATCCGTGCCGCCAAGCGGCTGATCGAAGTGGCCGAAACCCAGCCCCGCGCGGATGTTCTCAAGGCGGAATCCGCCGAGCAGGTTGAGCTGATCGGCAAGCCGCATCAGATGGAGGTCGTGATGGCGCAGATGCAGGGCCGCAAGCCCGAGTTCAAGTGATCACCGCATGAAAGCCGCCGAGCATCGCGGGCCATGTTGTAACGCATCTCAAAATCGGCGTTTTCCGTCATCACGGCCTTACGTTCTGCCGAACCAACCAAGGGGCGATTAATCCCGGCAAGGGCGGGATGCGAAAGCGGCTACCGGATTCTGTTGCTCACCAGATGGGCCAGCCCACCGACCAGCAACCCCCAGACCGCGGCGCCCAGCCCAAAGACCGAGATACCCGATGCGGTGATCGCAAAGGTCAGCATCGCGGCCTCACGCTCGGCCGGAACCTCAAGTGCTGCGAAAATCGAATTGGCCAGCACGCCGATCAGGGCGACACCGGTCAATGTCCCCATCAACAGCGGATCGGCATGGGATGCAAAGCCGGTAATCGCCACGGCAAAGATGCCGAATACACCATAGAACACCCCACCCATGATGGCCGACCAGTACCGTTGCGCGGGATCGGGGTGGCTGTCTTCGTTGGAACACATCGCAGCGGTGATCGCAGCAAGGCAGGTGGCAGGCGCACCAAACGGAGCCGATAACAGGCTCGCCCCACCCACCGACGAAAACAGCCTGCCCGGAGCCGGGGTATAGCCAAAGCTGCGCATCACCGCGATGCCGGGAATGTTCTGGGTCGCCATCGTGACGATGAACAGCGGGATGGCGATTCCGATGGTCGAGGCCAGCGAGAAACCGGGCATGGTCCAGACCGGTGCCGCCAGCCATCGCGCCGGGGTCACCGAGGTGTCGCCTGCGTTCAGTACCACAACCAGCGCGGCGGCGGCAACGGCCGCCGGAACGGCGAACAGCCGGTTGACCCGGCCTGCGATGAACCATGTCAGGATCACCGGCAGGGCTTGCGCGGGCAATTCGACTGCGGCCTGAAAGGGCAGAATGCAAAGCGGCAGCAGAACGCCCCCCAGCATGGCCTGTGCCAAAGTCGTTGGAATGGCGGCCGCCAGCCGCCCCAATGGCCGCCAGAGCCCGGCCAGCACCGTCAGCGCCCCAGCACACAGGAACGCACCTGTTGCCTCGGAAAACCCCAGCGCCGGCGTCGCGGACACCGCCAGCAGCGCCGCCCCCGGTGTCGACCAGGCGACGCTGATCGGTTGCCGGTACCACAGGCTCAGCACAATGGCGGTCAGTCCCATTGCGATGGCCGCCATCATCAGACCCGAGGCCGCCTGCGCCGGAGACGCGTCCATCGCGGCCAGCCCCTGCAACACGATAGGAAAGGAACTGAAGAACCCGACAATGGCGACAACCAGCCCGGTCGAGACTGTCTGGAGCGGTGGGGCAAACTGGGTCATGACAGCCTCGGGCGGTTGGGGTTGGTGATTGCTAACAAGCGGCGGCAGGGGCGGGCAAGGTCTGAACACGCAAAAGAAAACCCCGCCGGATCAGCGGCGGGGTTTGGGGTATGAGTGTTTTGAAAAGATGAAGATCAGGCGATCTCGGCCAGACGGGCCAGTGCCTCGTTCAGCTTGGCTTCTTCTTCCTCGCGGGCGGCGAGGTTGGCTTTGGCTTCCTCAACCACCTCGTCCGGGGCCGAGGCCACGAATTTGGGGTTGTTCAGACGCCCGCGCAAGCCACCCAGTTCCTTGGCCAGCTTGCCCTTGGCTTTCTCCAGCCGCTCCTTTTCCGCGCCGATGTCGATGATATCCGCCAACGGCAGGCCGAAGCTCGCACCGGGGGCCGCGATGGAGATCGTGCCTTTGGGCAGCTCATCGGCCTTGGTCAGGCTGTCGATCCGGGCCAGACGCTTGATCAGCGCCTCGTTTCGGTCCCATGCGGCTTGGCCGTTGGCGTCGATCTCGGTCACCAGCATCGGCACGTAGAAACCCGCAGGTACCCGCATCTGCGCACGGGCCGAGCGGGTGTTTTCGATTACCGAGATCACCCAGTTCATCTCACGATCCGCATCGGCGTCGACCAGTTCCTTGCCGTAGGTCGGCCAGTCGGCGTGGACGACCATTTTCGCGCGATTGCCGGTCAGGCCCCACAGCTCTTCGGTGATGAAGGGCATGATCGGGTGCAGCAGGACCATGCACTGATCCAGAACCCAGCGCATGGTGGCGCGGGTCTCGGCCTGTGCTTCGGCGTCGTCGCCTTGTAGCAAGGGTTTCGACAGTTCCACATACCAGTCGCAGACCTTGCCCCAGACAAAGGCATAAAGCCCGTTTGCCGCATCGTTGAAGCGATAGCTTTCCAGCGCCGCGTCGACCTCGGCCCGCACGCGGGCGGTTTCGCCGATGATCCAACGGTTGACGGCGGCTTTGGGCTTCAACTCGCTAACGTCCAGTTGCGGCACGGCGTCGGTAAAGACCTCGTTCATCTCGGCAAAGCGGACGGCGTTCCAAAGCTTGGTGCCGAAGTTGCGATAGCCGGTGATGCGTTCGCGCGACAGTTTCAGCACGCCGCCAATTGCCGCCATCGAGGCGTTGGTGAACCGCAGCGCGTCGGCACCGAACTCGTCCACGATCTCCAGCGGGTCAATGACGTTGCCGGTGGTCTTGGACATCTTCTTGCCCTTCTCGTCGCGGACGAGCGAGTGCAGGTAGACGGTGTGGAACGGAACCTCGTTCACCACGGCCAGCTGCATCATCATCATCCTGGCGACCCAGAAGAACAGGATATCCGCGCCGGTGACCAAAACGCTGGTCGGGAAATAGCGGCGCATCTCGTCGGTATCCTCGGGCCAGCCCAGCGTGCCGATGGGCCAGAGGCCGGAGGAGAACCAGGTGTCGAGGACGTCGGGATCGCGCCACAACGCAACGGGAAGCATGTATCCGGATTCGTCGCCAATGTCGTGAGCATGGCCAGCGTCTTCAGCTTCGCCAACCCATTTAGCATCTGGTCCAGCGTTTGCGTAGTAATACTCCATCGCCTTTGACTTAGCTTCGTCGAGCGTCGGCGCACAGAAATGTACTGGGTTGAGGTAGTCGTACTCCCAACCATTTACATCTTCATCGGAAATATCGACTACACGTGGCCCATACCAGACGGGAATCTGATGCCCCCACCACAGCTGGCGCGAGATGCACCAGGGCTCGATGTTCTCCAGCCAGTGGTAATAGGTTTTCTCGCCCGACTCGGGGATGATCTTGACCGTGCCGTCCCTGACCGCGTCCAGCGCGGGGCCGACGACCTTTTCGGCGTCGACGAACCACTGGTCGGTGAACATCGGTTCGATCACGACCTTGGAGCGGTCGCCGAAGGGCTGCATGATCGGCTTGCTCTCGACCAAAGGCACCAGAGCCGCCGGGTCGTCATCCTCGCCCAGTTTGGTGCCCAGACGCGGATCATCCGCGCGGGTCATCACGGCCAGACCGTCAGCAGTGATTTCCTCGACCACCTTCACACGCGCCTCGAACCGGTCCAGTCCGCGCAGGTGATCCGGGATCAGGTTGATCGCGTCGATCTCATTCTCGGTGAACGCTTTGCCGCGCGCGTATTCCTGCGCCTTGCCCGCCTCCTCGGCGTAAGGCGCGCCATCGGCCCGCATCGCGCCCTTGGTGTCCATCAGGCGGTACATTGGAATGCCGCCGCGCTTGGCCACCATGTTGTCGTTGAAGTCATGCGCGCCGGTGATCTTCACCGCGCCCGAGCCGAAATCGGGATCGGGATACTCATCGGTGATGATCGGGATCTGGCGGCGATGCTCTTTCGGGCCAACCGGGATTTCGCACAGTTTGCCGACGATCGGCGCGTAGCGCTCATCCGACGGATGCACGGCCACAGCACCGTCGCCCAGCATGGTTTCGGGCCGCGTGGTTGCAATGGAAATATAATCCCGCTCCTCGCGGAAGATCACATTCCCATCTTCATCTTTTTCCAAATACTCATATGTCTCGCCGCCCGCCAAGGGGTACTTGAAGTGCCACATGTGGCCCGGCGTTTCAATATTCTCGACCTCAAGGTCCGAAATCGCCGTCTCGAAATGCGGGTCCCAGTTGACCAGTCGCTTGCCGCGATAGATCAGGCCCTTTTCGTACATGTCGACAAAGACCTTGATAACGGCATCATGGAAGTTGGGTGAGTTTTCGTGCCCGGTGCGTGGGTCACCTGGCGCGCCCGCCATGGTAAAGGCATTGCGTGACCAGTCGCAGGAATTCCCCAACCGCGTCATCTGTTCGATAATCTTGCGGCCGTATTGCCCCTTCCAATCCCAGACCTTGGCCAGAAACTCCTCACGCGCGTAGTCGGTGCGCTTCTTGCCCTCTTCGGCCATCAGTTTCTTTTCAACCTGCATCTGCGTGGCGATGCCGGCGTGGTCCTGACCAGGTTGCCACAGAGTGTCGAACCCGCGCATCCGGTGCCAGCGGATCAGAATATCCATCAGTGTATGGTTAAAGGCATGTCCCACATGCAGCGCGCCGGTCACGTTGGGCGGTGGCAGCATGATGCAAAAGCTTTCCTCGCGCGAACGGTTCGCGCCTGCCTTGAAGGCTCCGGCCTGTTCCCAGGCCTCATAGATACGGGCCTCGGCCTCGGCCGCGTTGAATGTCTTTTCCATCGCCATGGGATGCGTCCTGCGTCAACAAATTCGGGTCAGCGCCTGCAATAGCGAATGGAGACGGGAAGGGGAAGGCCCTGCGCGGCGACGATTGCCGATGTCACCCCGTGCCGGTCGCCTCGTTTCCGTACAGGTGCGTGCTTTGCACCGCGCCTTGTGTCATCGCCTTGGCCTGATCCTCTCGAATGCGGGCATGAAGCGCCAAGGCTGGCGGCGAAAACAATTCGGTCGGTGGTTCGATGAGGATGAAATTGCCCACCCGGTCTTCGCCGCGCGCCAAGACCGCGTAATCGCGGTCCGCCACTTTTTGCTGCGCGTTCGGGTTCAGATACCGGATCGCCAGCCCGATCCGCCGATCGTCCGACATATTGGGTCCCGAGCCATGGATTGTGAGGCCATGGTGCAGCGACATTTGACCCGGCTGCAATTCGATATGCGTTTTGTCCTCGTCTGCCACATCGACAGCCACCTCCTGCCCGCGCGACAGCAGGTTGTTGTCTGAAAACGTGTCGTTATGGGGCAGGATCGGGTTTTTGTGGCTGCCCCTGACAAAGTCCATGCAGCCGCTTGCAATTGTGGCAGGCGACAATGCGATCCATGCGGTCATCTGATCCGGTGTTTCGCCCATCCCCCAATAGGTCAGGTCCTGATGCATTCCCACCACCTGAGTCGTGCGTGGCTCTTTGATGAACAGTTCCGCAGACCACAGCAGCAAGTCCGGCCCCAGTATTCCTTCGACGACGTCCAGAACTCTGGGGTCCAGTGCGATACGGGCGACCAGCGGCATCACCACATGGGCGTTCAGGCGCTTGTACATGTTCAGCGGCAGCGGAAGGTCGGCCACACGCCATGTCTTCTCGATCTGCTCCAGCTCGGCCCGAAACTGTGCGGTCTCATCCGGCGAAAAGACTGTGATGGGAAAGGCAAACCCGTCTTGCCAATACGCGTCGATCGATGGGGCGTCCAGACGGCCCTGTGACAGGGAAATGGGTTCGGGCATGGAGGACCTCCGGCAGGCTGCATTTTCAAACAGCCTACGAATCCCTCTGCCGCTCCTGCAATCCTGTTTACGACATCGGTGTCGCCACACGCTTTCATGCAAGGCGCTGGACATAAGCATGCAAGGCGCTGGACATAAGCGAGCGCAGGGCTAGTGTCGCCATCAAGGCAGTGACAGGAGCATCCCATGGAAAAATTCGGCAAAAGCCAGCCGGTCAAACGGACCGAGGATCAGAGGTTCCTGACCGGGCAGGGGCGCTATATGGACGATGTCGTGCCCGGCAATGCGTTGTTTGCCGCTTTCTTCCGCAGCCCTGTGGCCCACGGCGATATCACTGCGCTGGATCTTGAATCCGCGCGGGATGCCGACGGGGTGCGGCTGGTCATGACACTGGACGATCTTGCCGCCTCGGGCATCGACACGGTGATGAATGCCGCAACCTTGACCAACCGCGACGGGACCGGCTCTGCCGCGCCGGATCGGCATATGCTGGCCAGGGACCGCGTGCGCTTTGTGGGCGAACCCGTGGCCGTTGTCATCGCTGATACGCTGGTTCAGGCGCAGGACGCGGTCGAGCTGATCTGGATGGACATCCGGGAACGCCCCGCCAAGCTGGACGTGAACGCGGGGGGTGAGGCCCTGCACCCGCAAGCGCCGGACAATCGCGCGTTTGACTGGGGCTTGGGTGATGAAGCCGCGACCAAAGCCGCCTTTCAGGCCGCCGCCCATACCGTCTCGCTGAACGTGCACGACAACCGCGTCATCATCAGCTCGCTCGAGCCGCGAGGCTGTCAGGCCAATTGGTCTGGCGGGCGTCTGCATTTTTCCTATGGCGGGCAGGGTGTCTGGGCGATGAAGGCACAGCTGGCGCAAAAGCTGAAACTCAATGCGGATGCGATCCGTGTCACCACCCCGGATGTGGGGGGCGGGTTTGGCATGAAGGTGATGCCATATCCCGAATATTTCTGCGTGGCCGTGGCCGCGATGAAACTGGGCCAGCCCGTGCACTGGATGTCCGACCGGTCCGAGGCAATGCTGTCCGATCACCACGGCCGCGATCTGACCTCGCTGGCCGAGCTGGCCTTTGATGCCGACCACCGGATCACCGCCTACCGCGTTCACAGCAAAGTCAACCTTGGTGCCTATAACAGCCATTTCGCGCAGGCGATCCAGACAAGCCTGTTCAGCAAGGTGCTGATGGGGGTCTATGACGTTCAGACCACCTATCTCCGGGTCGAGGGGTTCTATACCACGACAACACAGGTTGA
Source organism: Ruegeria sp. AF1 (assembly GCF_056542125.1). Classification (NCBI taxonomy): domain Bacteria; kingdom Pseudomonadati; phylum Pseudomonadota; class Alphaproteobacteria; order Rhodobacterales; family Roseobacteraceae; genus Ruegeria; species Ruegeria sp. AF1. Next base: position 3,151 of record NZ_JBQFZG010000005.1, on the reverse strand, counting down.
CGCCTATCGCGGTGCCGGACGTCCCGAGGCGATCTATGTGCTGGAACGCGTGATGGACCGCGCCGCGCGCGAACTGGGCGTTAACCCGTGGGAGTTGCGGCGCAGAAACTTCATCAAACCCGGCCACTTCCCATACACCTCTGCTACGGGTGAAACCTATGATGTCGGCGATTTCGACATGGTCCTGCGCCGTGCGGCCAGCCAGACCAGCGGGTTCGAGGCCCGCAAGGCCGCCGATGCCGAACGCGGTCTGATCCGGGGGCAGGGTCTTTGTTACTATATCGAAAGTATTTTGGGGGACCCTTCCGAGAACTCGAAGGTCGAGTTTTGCGAGGATGGCACGGTGAACCTTTATGTCGGCACACAATCGAACGGGCAGGGGCACGAGACGGTTTATGCCCAGTTCCTGTCCGATCAGACCGGCGTTCCGATGGACAGGATCACCGTCATTCAGGGGGATACCGACCGGCTTGGCCATGGCGGCGGAACTGGTGGCTCACGCTCAGTGACGGTGCAAAGTACCGCGACCCTTGCCACCATTGACAAAATGATCGCCGCATTCACGCCTTATCTGGCCGATAAGATGGGGGTCGAGGACAGTGATGTGCGATTTGACCATGAAACATTCCGCGCGCCGGGCTCGAACCTGACGCCGACCCTGACCGAAGCCGCGGCCATGGCCCGCGCCGACGGGCGCGTGGACTTGCTGACGCATGAGTCCCGCGCACAACTGGATGCCCGCAGCTATCCCAACGGCGCGCATGTTGCCGAGGTCGTGATCGATTCCTTCACCGGCGAAACCCGTGTGGACCGCTACACCGTGGTTGATGATTTCGGAAATCTTATCAACCCGATGCTGGCCGAAGGGCAGGTGCATGGCGGGGTGGTTCAGGGCATCGGGCAGGCGCTGTCGGAACATGTGGTGCATGATGATCACGGACAGCTGCTCACGGCATCGTTTATGGATTACGCCTTGCCCCGCGCGGTGGACGTACCCATGATAAAGTTTACCTCGGCGCCGGTGCCGTCAACTTCCAACCCGATGGGGATGAAAGGATGCGGCGAGGCCGGCACGGTGGGCGCTCTGGCCGCTGTGGCGAACGCGGTTCAGGACGCGCTCTGGGATCACGGGGTGCGGCAGGCGGATATGCCTTTCACACCTCACAAAGTTTGGGAATTGCTGACGCATGGAACTGTCGCGGCTCAGTAGGAAGGTTCTGGGATGGCTCGGGCGGCCCTTGCGGTCCGAGCACTCCGCCGAAACGCGGCACCGCGAGCCGATCAGCCACGTCATTATCCTTGATGGCACCATGTCCACCCTCGAACCGGGGTTCGAAACCCATGCCGGTCAGACCTATCGCCTGTGTTGCGAAATGGGCAGCAAGGTGTCGGTGTTCTACGAGGCGGGTGTGCAGTGGGAAAGCTGGAAATCCACCATGGACGTGATGATGGGCCGGGGCATCAACCGCCAGATACGCCGCGCTTATGGCTATCTGGCGTCCCGCTACAAGCCCGGTGACCGGATTTATTTCATCGGTTATTCCCGTGGGGCCTACGGCGTGCGCAGCCTTGCCGGGGTGATCGACATGATCGGCCTGCTCAAGGCCGAACACGCGACCGAGCGGAACATTCTGCAAGCCTACCGCCATTATGAATGCAATGTCAGCGGCACCGCCGCCCGCGATTTCCGCCGCAAGTTCTGCCATGACAATGTCAAGATCGAGATGGTCGGAGTCTGGGATACGGTCAAGGCGCTGGGCCTGCGCCTGCCGCTGCTGTGGCGCTGGGCCGAGGATCGCCATGCCTTTCACAACCACCAGCTGGGCCCGGCCACTCTGCATGGCTATCACGCGCTGGCCCTCGACGAAACGCGCGAGGTGTTCGAGCCGGTTCTATGGCGATGCAAGCCCGATTTCAAAGGTCATGTGGAACAGGTCTGGTTCCGTGGCACCCACGGCGATATCGGCGGCCAGCTGAACGGCTATGAAGAGGCCCGGCCGCTCAGCAATATCTCGTTGATCTGGATGCTGGACAAGGCCGAGATGCACGGGCTGCCGATGCCCGAAGGCTGGCGCACCCGTTTCCCGACGGATGCCCATGCGCAATCGGTTGGAACCTGGCGCGGCTGGGGCAAGATATTTCTGCTGCGCAAACACCGCAAGGTCGGGCGGGACCAGTCGGAACGCCTGCATGTCTCGGTCGCGCCGGATGAATTGCCGGGCTGGGTGGCGATGCCGAACCTGCCGACACATCCCGCGCAGTGAAAGGCAACCATGTGCCAGTGACTCCAAGATCACCGGCACTTCAATGTCAGGTTCGAGCCCGGAGCAGTCATCCTTCGTTGCTTAAGCAGGAAAATAAATTGCGCATTTGACAACAAGTGTTTGCGGCCCTCATGCTAAAACTTGAAAATCGAGGTGGAACGACCAAAGGTAATTCCATGTTTAGATCATCAACCCGAAGTGAAGCAGAAAGTTTGTTAAGCGGACTTGCTCTTGGATTTTCTGCGGACCCATTCATGCGTTGGCTGTATCCTGAACCTGCCGATTTCCTTACCCACTTCCCGCGAGTAATGGACTTCTTTGGAGGGCGTGCATTTGAACAGGGCAGCGCGTTTCGAAACGATGATTTCACCGCTGGCGCACTTTGGCTTCCGCCAGGCATTTACCCCGATGAAGAACGGCTTGTCGCCTGTTTTGAGCAGACGGTCTCACCAGAAAAGCATAATGCGTTGTTCGAAACCTTCGGGCAGATGGACAATTATCATCCGGATGAGGACTGCTGGCATTTAGCTTTTATTGCGGTCGATCCATTTCGCCAAGGAAAAGGGTTGGGGTCCGCCTTGCTTGAATGCTGCCTCAAACGCTGTGACGAAGATGGAAGACCTGCTTACTTAGAGTCGACAAACCCTACAAATCTATCGCTGTATAAGCGCTATGGTTTTCAAGAGATTGGTCTAATCAAAGCCGACCAAGCCCCACCCCTGTTTCCGATGTTTCGAGCCGCCCAATAGCGATAGATCAAACGGCTGCATTGTCCGGATGCTGTTGAAAAAGTCGATGTGTAAGCGCGGCGGAAATAGCGGCTGAAGTCTTCCTGCTCGGCTCTTCACGCCGAGATTGGTCTGAGCTTTGCAAGTTTGCGGAGGTTC
>NZ_JBQFZG010000004.1:0-231731 GCF_056542125.1 Ruegeria sp. AF1 | reverse complement strand
AGATCTTTCCCGCACCGCAGCAAACGAGCAAAGCCTGACAAGAAAGGCACTCGCGCTCAGTTCGGTACGCCTCTCTCTGCGCCAGCAACACGTTGTTTTTCAACAATATCGGCCCGAAGCGGACGTTCATCGACACATGTCGCCGCTGCGGTGCGGCCCGTCGAACCGGCCGTTCGCTGCAGGCGCAAATTTTCAGGGTGCACGAACTCACAGTCTGCGGACCTTCCGGGCCTTGGACTCAGAATTGCGAACGGCGGCTTCCCCTGCTGAAGCGCCCAACTTTCCAAACGTCCGGACACCCCCGTTGCAAGGGGTGACGCGACGCTTTCCCAAGTGCCGAGTTGTTCAAGACCGGAAACTCCAGTTTCGCAGTCAATGCGCCACCATGATGTGTCTGACCGCAGTGTAATCCTCGAGCGCATACATGGACATGTCCTTGCCATAGCCCGATTGCTTGAGCCCGCCATGCGGCATTTCCGTTGTCAGCATGAAATGTGTGTTCACCCAGGTGCAGCCGTATTGCAGCCTGGCGGCGACATCCATCGCTCGGCCGATATTTCCGGTCCAGACCGACGAGGCCAGGCCGTATTGGCTGTCATTGGCCCAATCGACGACCGGGTCGTCCTCGGTGAACCGGGTGACCGAGACCACGGGGCCGAACACTTCGCGCTGGACGATTTCGTCTTCCTGGCGGGCGCCTGCGACGACGGTGGGTTTGTAGTAGAAGCCCGGCCCGTCCACCGTTGCGCCACCGGTGGCGATCTCGACATGCGAGAGGTCAGCGGCGCGCTGGACAAAGCTGGCGACCCGGTCGCGCTGGCGCGGCGAGATCAGCGGCGGGATCTCGTTCAGGCTGTCATCGGCATTGTTATAGACGATGCTGGCCGCTGCGTCGGACAGCTCGGCCACAAGGTTTTCATAGATCCCTGCGCCCGCATAGATCCGGCAGGCTGCGGTGCAGTCCTGCCCGGCATTGTAATAGCCAAAGGCCTTGAGCCCTTCGACCACCGCCGACAGGTCGGCATCGTCATAGACGATGACCGGAGCCTTGCCGCCTAGCTCCAGATGGGTGCGCTTGACGGTGCGCGAGGCGGCCTGAAGCACCTTTTTCCCCGTCGCCACATCCCCGGTGATCGAGACCATATCGACGCCGTCATGGTTGATCAGCGCGTTCCCGACCGAGCCGCCCTTGCCGGCGATCACGTTCACCACGCCTTCCGGCAGGATATCGGCTAGGATCTTGGCGAAAGCCAGTGCGGTCAGGGGCGTCTGCTCGGACGGTTTCATGACAACGGTGTTGCCGCCTGCAAGGGCCGGAGCCAGTTTCCAGGCCATCATCATGATCGGATAGTTCCACGGCGCAATCGAGGCGACGACGCCGATCGGGTCGCGGCGGATCATGCTGGTATGGCCCGGCAGGTAATTCCCGGCAATCGGCCCATGCATGTTGCGCACCGCGCCCGCGAAGAAGCGGAAACAATCCGCGACCGCCGGAATTTCGTCATTGCGCACACCGTCGATCGGCTTGCCGCAGTTCAGTGCCTCTAGCTGGGAGAGCATCTCCAGATTGGCCTCGACCGCATCCGCGATCCGCAGCAGATAGCCCGCGCGCTCGCCGGGGGTGGTCAGCGCCCAGCCGGTGAAGGCCGCGCGCGCCGCCGTGACGGCGCGGTCGATCTGCGCCGGGTCGGCCTCGGGGATCTGGACAATCACCTCGCCCGTGCGGGGGTTCAGGACCATTTCTTCCTGATCCGTGCCTGCTTCGAAAGAATTGCCAATCAGCATGTTGGTTTCCATCAGGGAGCCCTTTCTACTTTATTTGCCTTGCCCGGCCACGCTCTCCGTGCCGCGGGTCAGATAATATGCGCCGAGGATCGGCAGGAAGGTCACCAGCACCACGACCATGGCAACGACATTCGTCACGGGGCGCTGACGGGGGCGCACCAGCTCTTCCAACATCCAGATTGGGAGCGTCTGCTGCTGCCCGGCGGTAAAGGTGGTCACGATCACCTCGTCAAAGCTGAGGGCGAAGGCCAGCATGCCGCCCGCCAGAAGCGCCGTGGCGATATTGGGCAGGATGACATAGCGGAAGGTCTGGAAGGTATTCGCGCCCAGATCCATAGAGGCCTCGACCAGGCTGCCCGAAGTCCGCCGGAACCGCGCCACCGCGTTGTTGTAGACAACCACGATGCAGAAAGTCGCGTGGCCCAGGACGATGGTCCAGAAGCTGAACGGGATGTCCCCCAGGTTAAAGGCCGCCCGCAGCGAGATGCCGGTGATGATGCCGGGAAGTGCAATCGGCAGGATCACAAGCAGCGAGATCGTCTCGCGACCAAAGAACTTGGCGCGTGCCACGGCCGCCGCGCAGAGCGTGCCCAACAGAAGCGCGATCACGGTCGAGATGCTGGCAACCCGCACCGACAGGGAGAGAGCCTCCCAGACGTCCGGACGCTCCCAGGTGACGGCGAACCATTTCAGTGTCAGGCCGGGGGGCGGCCATTGATAGGATTTGTCCTCGGTCGTGAAGGCATAGACGAAGATCAACAGGATCGGCAGGTGCATGAAAGTCAGCCCCGCCCCTGCTGCGAGTTTCAGGCCGAAGGAGGCGCGGTCAGAGTGCATCGAAAGCCCCCTTTCGTTGTGCGACATAGAGATAGACGCCCATGATCAGGATCGGAACGATGGCAAAGGCGGCCGCAAGCGGAATATTCCCGGCCGTGCCCTGGAACTGATAGACCGCCTGACCGATCATCCTGGCCGAGGTGCCAACGATCTGCGGAATGATGTAGTCACCCAGCGTCAGCGAGAAGGTAAAGATCGACCCCGCAATGACACCCGGCAGCGCGAGCGGCAGCAACACATGGCGAAAGGTCTGGCCCGGCCGGGCGCCCAGGTCTCCGCTGGCCTCGAGCATCGAGGCCGGAACGCGCTCGAGCGCCGCCTGGATTGGCAGGATCATGAAGGGGATCCACACATAGAGGAACACAAGGAAGGTGCCGGTCCAGCTGACCGAAAGCGAGTTACCGCCCAGCACCGGGATCGAGAGGTAGGCCTCGAGCAGCCAGGTCAGGTGCAGCTCTGCAAAGACCCAGCTCAGGATGCCCTCCTTCGCAAGGATCAGCTTCCAGCTATAGACCTTGACCAGATAGCTGGACCAAAGCGGCAGCATCACGCCCAGATAAAACAGCGCCTTCCAGCGCCCACGCGCGAAACGCGCGGCGTAATAGGCGACCGGAAAGCCGATCACCGCGGCCGCGATGGTCACGCTGGTCGCCATCACCACGGTGCGCAGGATGATATCCAGATTGGCCGGGCGGAATAGCTCGCCATAAGTGCGCAGGGTGAATTCGTAATTGATCAGGCCCGAGAACTCGTCAATCGAGAAGAAGCTTTGCGCAAGCAGCGCAAAGAGCGACCCCAGATAGATCACGCCAAGCCACAAGGCGGGCGGGCCGATCAGCAGCAGAAGCAGAACCCGCGGCCTGCGCCAGAGCAGATCCGACAGGCGTCCGAACGCGCCGTTTGGGCGTGCGTCAGCCATTAGCGCCCTCCATCAGGTAAAGCGCATCGGCCTCCCAGGACAGGTGAACAGTCTGACCCGGCACCGGTATCTCTGCGCCTTTGGGCAGAAGAACGGCGACCTGTTCGCCATCCCAGTCCAGCGAAACACGGGTCGCCGAGCCCAGAAAGGCGCAGGACTGCACCGTGGCCGCCGGGCCTTCACTGGTCAGGCGGATCGCCTCGGGGCGCAGGCTGGCATGGGCCGATTTGCCGGTCAGTTTGCGGACCAGCTCTGGGTGGAGCACGTTGGAAGAGCCCACGAAATCCGCCACGAACGGCGTGTCGGGGCGGTCATAGATATCCTCGGGCGAGCCGATTTGCTGGATCTTGCCCTGATCGAAAACGGCAACCCGATCGGCCATCGACAAGGCTTCGCTCTGATCATGGGTGACAAAGACAAAGGTGATGCCCAGCTGCCGTTGAAGGCTTTTCAGCTCTTCCTGCATGGCCTCGCGCAGCTTGAGGTCCAGCGCGCCCAGCGGCTCGTCCAGCAGCAGAACCTTGGGGTTGTTGACCAGCGCACGGGCCAGCGCGACACGCTGACGCTGTCCGCCGGACAGGTCCGAGGGCTTGCGGCCGCCATAACCCGGCAGTGCGACAAGCTCCAGCGCCTCTTCGGCGGCGCGGCGGCGCTCGGCTTTGCCCAGCCCCTTGATCATCAACCCGTAGGCGACGTTATCGGTCACGCTGAGATGGGGAAACAGCGCATAGTCCTGAAAGACGGTGTTCACAGGGCGGCGATAGGGCGGCACGCGCGAGGATTCCGCTCCAAAAATCTCGATCTCGCCAGAGGTCGGCTGTTCGAACCCGGCGATCAGCCGCAGGCAGGTCGTCTTGCCCGAGCCCGACGGGCCAAGCATGGCAAAGAACTCACCGGGCGCAACCTCAAGGTCTACGCGGTCAACAGCTTTCACATTTCCGAAATGGCGGGAAACGCCGCGGAATCGGACGGCAGTAGTCATGGTGTCTCTCTAGGATAGCAGTCTGCCGCCCCGCAGGACCGGGACGGCAGAGGTTTCAGGTCAAATCAACGGCCGCCAATGACGCCGATATAATCCGAGACCCAACGATAGTAGGGCACACATTCGCCCTGGCTTTCACATTTACTGACCGGGGTCTGCCAGAACGCGATACGCTCGAAATCGTCAAAGCCGTTCTTGGTGCAGCCCTCGGCATTCTGCATGCCGCGGCCATCGGTACAGGCGGCGGGCACAGCCGGGTTGGCACCGAACCAGACCGACAGGTCGCTCATTAGGTTCGAGCTCAGCGTGTGTTCCATCCACATATAGGCACAGTTCGGATGCTCGGCATCGGCATGCATCATGGTGGTGTCGGCCCAGCCCGTTGCGCCCTCGACCGGGATGACCGAGGCGATCGGTGCGCCATCACCCTGCAGCAGGTTCACCTGGAACGGCCACGAGCCCGAGGCCGCCATGCCTTCGTTCTTGAAGTCGTCGATCTGGATGAAGGCGTCATGCCAGTAGCGGCCGACCAGCTTGCGCTGACCGCGCAGCAAATCCAGCGCAACCGCATATTGCTCTTCGTTCAGCTCGTAGGGCGATGTAATGCCCAGCTCCGGCTGGTGATGCATCAGGTAGAGCGCGGCATCGGCGATGTGGATCGGTCCGTCATAGGCCTGCACGCGGCCCGAGTTGCTCTGCCCGTCCGGCAGGGTCTGCTCTTCAAAGACCACATTCCACGAGGTCGGCGCGTTGCCGCCAAAGGCCTCGGTGTTATACATCAGCACGTTCGGGCCCCACATATAGGGCGTGCCGTAATGCTTGCCGTCGACGGTATGCCAGGGTGCGCTTTCCAGACGCGGGTCCAGAGTGCCCCAGGACGGGATCAGCGCCGGGTTGATTTCCTGAACCCGACGACCGGCAATCATGCGCAGCGACGCGTCGCCCGACGCGGTGACAAGGTCAAACCCGCCTTCGTTCATCAGCGCGACCATCTCGTCCGAGGTGTTCGCGGTTTTGACATTGACCATACAGCCAGTGGCGGCCTCGAAGCCGGTCACCCAGTCGAAGGCCTCCATCGTTTCGCCACGCTCGATATAACCGGGCCAGGCGACGATGCTGACTTGGCCTTCGCCCGCGCCGAGCGAGGTCATCATCTCGGCATAGACCGGCTGAGCTGCGATACCGACCGCAAAGGTCAGCATGGTGCAGGATTTCAGATAGCGTTTCATATCACTCCTCCCAAAGTTCGATATGTTTTTTGAAAGGATGCGCCCTGCGGCCAGATATCGCAAATTCAAAAATCAGATGGTTAGGTATCGTTTCTTCCGATGCCTGACACCGTCACCGGACCCCGGACGCGGTTAGTGTCTGCATCATCGTGATAAACTCGCGCGTGGCTTCGGACATTCCGGCGCCTTTGCGCCAGACCAGCCCGACCTGGACTACCGGCAACGTCCCGGAGACATCCCGGCTGACGATGCGATCGCCCTCCAGCGACCAAGGCCGATAGACCAGATCGGGCAGAATCGCGACGCCCGCCCCGGTTGCCACAAGCGACCGAACAGCCTCGACGCTGCGGGTGCGGAAGGCCAGCTTGGGCCGTTTACCAAAGGCCGAGAGTAGCTTGACCGCCTCCTGCTCCATCTCGTCGACATCCAGAACGATCAGGGGTTCATCCGCCACATCCGGCAGCGCGATGCTTTGCTGCTTGGCCAGCGGGTGGTCGATCGGCAGCCAGAGGCGGAAGGGCGACACCTCGAAAATTTCGGACTGAAGCGCGTGAACATTGCGCAGGTTGGTCGTCACCATGACAGCGACGTCCAACTCCCCGCCGACCAGAAGATGCTCCAGATATTCCCCGGTATCTTCGATGGCGGTCACCTCGACATCCGGATGAAGGCGCCGGAATTTCGACAGCATCTCGGACAAAACATAGCCCGCCGTCAGAGAGGTCACGCCAAGGTTCAACTGCCCGCCAACGCGCTTTGAACCCTCGGCCAGCACGCGGGTCGCATTCGCAACCTCCGCCAGGATCGCGGTGACGCTGCGCTGAAACCGCCGCCCCTCCGGCGTGATGTGTAGGCCGCGGGGGTGGCGCTCGAACAGCTTCACGCCCAAGATCGCCTCAAGATCCTTGATCGCCTCAGTCACCGCGCTCTGCGAGATCGACAGCGAATGCGACGCGGCGCTGATCGAGCCCATCTCGGCAGCCGCAGCGAAATACCTGATCTGTTTCAGCGTGAAAGACATGGCCCCAACCATGCACATTGCGGGACACAATTAGAATAGGAAACCATTTAGCCAATGGTTATTGCAAGTGGTGGCCACATCCCCTTTTGTGGCGGACGTTCTGGCCGAGAGTTCACGATTTTCGTATCCGGGATCGGCGGAGATGCACGATGGAACCAACTTCCCTATTGCCGTGAAATCGCAAAGCGGATGTTCGATCGCTACGCAACATCCGATGTTTTGGGCTCAATCCTGCCATTTGAGGGCGGATTGAGCAATCGCAGCATGGACTGACCCACTTGACGGAAGTCCACATAAGAAAAGCGCCGCCAATGACGCGACCATTTGCTTAGGTCGGGGTGCTTACTTGGTGCAGCGCTTTTCGGCGTCTTCGATTGCTGCGGTAAAGCCCAGCAGCGAGAAGGTGTCCTTGGTTTGCGTGCCGCGTTCGGACCGGGCAGTCAGAACAGCCTCGGTTCCGCGTTTCAGCGCGGTGACGATCTTGGCGTCATCTGCATCTGACGCAGGCCAGGCCCACTCACCTTCGGTGAACAGTTCAAACTCGGACCCGTCGACATTCAGGTTCACTGTCGATCCCGGTGCAAACGGATAGCCGCCGGTAAAGGTCACTTGTCCTTTGACCTCGGCATTGGGCCGATAGAACACAAACAACAGGATGTCGCTGCGCCGCACGGATACGACGCGCCCGCCCCGGGTGTTCACGGTTTCCTTGGGGGCCGAAACGCTCCAGCATTCGGTGGGATCATCTTCGACAAAAACGCTCCAGTCCGTTTTTGCAGCAACCCGGTTTGTGCTTGTCGCCTGCTGGGCGATTGCAGAAGTCGCGGCGATGCCTGCCACACACAGGCCCGCAATCGTACGAACGAGCATTGATCCCATTTGTCCAGCCTCCTAGCTCGACCGATACCTCAAATCCATCGGACATGGCTGCGAACCCTTCCGGCCCGTCTATTCCGTTGCGCATTCCGATGATTGCCGACATACACACACTAACGCAGGTTTCGCCACAGGCGAAAGGGCGATTGGCAGAATTTTGCGCATTAATTTCGGAGGTCCAGATGACGCAGCCCGTAGCAATGACAGAACTGTGGCGTGGCAACTTGCTGGAAAGCCTGCATCTGGGCCACGCGGTCATCTGCGACGACTCCGGCCAGATCGTGCGCAGCTGGGGCGACCCGCAGGCGGTTATCTATCCGCGCTCTTCCGCCAAGATGATTCAGGCGCTTCCGCTGGTCACGTCGGGAGCCGCTGCAAAATACGGATTGAACAGCGAACATCTTGCATTGGCCTGCGCGTCACACAACGGGGCTGCGATCCATACCGACCGCGTAACAGCGTGGCTTGATCATCTGGGGCTGAGCGAGCACGACTTGCGCTGCGGGCCACAGGAGCCAGCGGACACTGCCGCGCGGGATCGGCTGATCCTGGCGGATGACACCCCGTGCCAGATCCACAACAACTGTTCCGGCAAGCATTGTGGTTTCCTGACACTGGGTCAGCATATGGGCGCAGGGCCGGAATATCTGGAAATCGATCACCCGGTGCAGCAGGCCTGCCTGTCTGCCATCGAAGAGACGTCAGGCGAAACCAGCCCCGGTTACGGTATTGACGGCTGTTCCGCCCCGAATTTCGCCGTGTCGCTGGCCGGGCTGGCCCGGTCGATGGCATGGTTCGCCAGCGCCTCGGATCGGTCCGACCGTTCCAGCGAGGCGGCGGTGCAATTGGTGGCGGCAATGGTAAAACACCCGGAACTGGTAGCCGGTGAGACCCGTGCCTGCACCGAACTGATGCGCGCCATGAACGGGCGTGTTGCCATCAAGACCGGGGCCGAGGCGGTGTTTGTGGCCATCATCCCGGAAAAACGCATGGGCGTTGCGCTGAAGATCACCGATGGCACCACGCGGGCCAGCGAATGCGCCATCGCCGCTATTCTGGTGAGCCTCGGTGTGCTGGAGGCCGATCACCCGGCCACCCGCAAGTTCATGAACGCCCCGCAATACAGCCGCCGGGGGCTGGAATGCGGCGTGATCAAACCTGCGCCGGGTTTCCCCGGCTAAGGCCCCTACATCTCGATCTCGTGCACCTCGGCCACCTCGACCGAGCCCGAGCCATTGACGACCATCGGACAGCCCTTGGCCATCTCGGTCGCGGCTTCGATACTGTCGGCCTTGATCACGGTAAAGCCCGAGGCCGGGTTTGCGCCGCCATTGTCGACAACCCCGCTGCTGCTGACCGTATAGGACTGTCCGACCGGGTTGCCGGGGATCTCTAACGCTTCGGCCATACCCTGAAACCATGCGCCCCAAGCGGCCATGGTCGCCTCAATCTCGGCGGGGTCGGTCGGGGTGTGTCCCCCGTGATAAACAAACAAATACTGGGGCATATCGCTCCTCCCTGATGAAACCTTATTTGCACTTCGCTTCGAGTTTGCGCAGCGAAGACGTCCAGCCCTGATTGTGGTTCGCGGCTGCTTCGGCATCGGCCAGTTCGCGGTGGTCCAAAACCAAGCGTGACCCTGTGCCCGTCGCTGTGACTGTGAAGGTGACGTGGCTTTCGGCCCCGCGCTGATCCTGATCGTCATGCCAGCCCCAGGTAAACCCCACCGAGTTTGGCGGGTCGACATGCGTGACGTGGCCCGAGACCTTGTATTGCTGACCCTCGCCGTTTTCCATGACCGAATACCACGGGCCGGTGCGCGAGAAATCCAGATTGTGCTCAGGCACGTGCATCCCTTCGGGCCCCCACCATTGCAACAACCGGCTGCCGTCGCTGATCCATACAAACAGATCCTCTGGGCTGACGGGGAAGTCCCGTTCCAGTTTCAGATCGGCCATGACTTCTCCCTTTCGATAATATCACTGAGGCGATCGAGGCTGCTTTCCCAGAATTGCCGTTTGGAGATCGTCCAGTCGGCAATCATCCGCAGCCCGTCGGACCGGATGGAGTACATCCGTTGGGTGCCCCGCACGCGCTGCTGCACCAACCCTGCCTCGCGCAACACTTTCAGATGGCGCGAAATCGCAGCACCGGACATTCCGCGCCCTTCGATCAGGTCACCGGCGGGCAGTTCGCCCTGCTCCATCAGCTGCTCGACAATCGAGAACCGGGTGGCATCGGACAAAGCGGAAAAGGTGGTCAGAAGCGTGCTCATAACCTCTATTTAACACAAATGTTAAATAATGAAAAGCCCTGTCAGGATTCGGTAAAATCCAAGCGACTGTACCCTTGCAGGTAAAGCAGTGCCGTCAGATCGCCGTGATTCACCCGCACGTCACATTTCGCGGCCACCGACGGCTTGGCGTGAAGGGCAACCCCGGTTCCGGCCCGCTCCAGCATGCCCAGATCATTGGCCCCGTCGCCCACGGCGATCACGTCATTTTCGGACAACCCAAGACGCGTGGAAATCTGCTCAAGCGCCTCGATCTTGGCTTGCCGCCCCAATATGGGACGCGCCACATCGCCCGTCAGTTTGCCATCTGCGGCCAGCAGAGTGTTGGCGCGGTTTTCATCGAACCCCAGCAGCTCTGCCACCCGCGCGGTGAAGGCAGTAAAGCCACCGGACACCAGTGCAGCATAGGCACCGTTGGCTCGCATTGTTGCCAGCAACGCCTGTCCGCCGGGCATCAGGGTGATCCGTTCGCGCAGGACTTTGCCAATGACGCTTTCATCCAGATCCTTCAGCAGACCAACCCGTTCGATCAGAGCACCTTCGAAATCCAGCTCTCCGTTCATGGCGCGGGCGGTGATGTCCTTGACCCTTTCGCCGACGCCAGCCTCATCCGCCAGTTCGTCAATGCATTCCTGCTGGATCATGGTGCTGTCCATATCGGCCAACAGCATCTTTTTGCGCCTCCCCTGTGCGGGCTGCACAATCAGGTCCACGCCCATGCCTTGCAGATCAGCCCAAACGTCCCAGCGATTGGCGGGCATGTCACTCAGCTCAAACTCGACCGCCTCGTCCGGGCTGAGCCACAGGACATCTCCACCGCCCCACGCGTTGCGCAGCGATTCAGGCAGGGCACGGTCCAGCGAGGGTGCAACCGGGTTGGTCAGCAAAGTGGCGACGTACATATTCCAATCTCCAGTGTCATACCCATGCGGGACGGTCAGGGCGTCAACAGTGTTCGACCCTGTTCGGTCAGTTCCCAGCAATTCTGTCCCTCGAATACAGCGACGCCCGTCGGGCGTCCGTATCCGGCCCCCGTGTCCAGATTGATCCGGTTGCCATAATGCGTCGCCTGATCCACAGGCGTGTGACCATGAACGATCAGTTTGGGATGCGGGCCGTGGTAGTCGTGGAAGTCCTGTCTGATCCAGATCAGATCACTTGCCTGCTGTTCATTCAGCGGCACACCCGGACGGATACCCGCATGAACAAAGGCAATCTCGGGCGTCTGATGCATCACCACCAGATCGCGCAGGAAGGTCAGGTGCGACTTCGGCACGGCTGTCTGAGCCATACGGTGCAGGTTTTCAAGGCGGATCTGACCTTCGAATTCCACCCCATAGCTGCGCAGGGTGTCGACCCCGCCCAACCTGTCATGCAGCCAGTGGTATCCCACCAACAAATGCGGATCGTGGCGCGGCGTGTCCTCCATGAACCAGGCAAACATGCGGTCGTGATTGCCCAGCAGAGTGATCCAGTTCCGACCCGCATCACGCCCGGCAATCAGGCGGTCGATCAGCCCGCGACTGTCAGGGCCGCGATCCACGTAATCACCAAGAAACACGATCTGCGCATCGGGGCCGCCATCGCTTTGGATCAGAGACAGCGCGCGGTCCAGTTCGGCCACCTGCCCGTGCAGATCACCAATGGCATAGACTGGCAATGTCATAGAATCCTCCGGCGGTATGAGTCAGCTCGCTTGTGACTCAGATTGCGAAATCAGAGAAGAAAGGACCCGGGTATTCGTATAACCGGGTCCTGAACTGTTTCTTAAACTCAACAGCCGCGATCAGGCGACGTCGAATTCCAGCGGTTTGATCTGCGTGAACAGGCCTGTTTCGGCAAGCTTTGCCCGTGCTTCGGCCGGGACCGGTTCGTCGACATAGAGCAACGCAATCGCTTCGCCGCCAGCCTCTGTGCGGCCGAGGGTAAAATTGGCGATGTTAACGTTGTTTTCACCCATGGTCTGACCCAGCGTGCCGATGATGCCGGGCACGTCTTCGTTGGTGGTGTACAGCATATGAGCGCCGACCTCGGCATCGATGTTGATGCCCTTGATCTGGATAAAGCGCGGCTTGCCATCGCTGAACACCGTACCCGCGATCGACCGTTCACGCTTGTCCGTTACGACCGTGACCTTGATATAGCCATCAAAAACACCCGACTTGTCCTGATTGGTGGTCGAGATTTTGATCCCGCGCTCTTTCGCGACCACAGGGGCCGAGACCATGTTCACCTCGGGGTTGAACTTTTTCATGATCCCCGCGACCACCGAACAGTTCAGCGCAGCCAGATTCATTTCAGCGGCCACACCGTCATAGAGGATGTTGATCGCCTTGACCGGCTCATCCGTCATCTGGCCGATGAAGCTGCCCAGATGACCTGCCAGCTTGATCCACGGCCCCATCAGCTTGGCTTCTTCCGCTGTCACGCTGGGCATGTTCAGCGCGTTCTCGACCGCGCCCGTCAGCAGGTAGTTCGAAATCTGTTCAGCCACCTGCAAGGCCACGTTCTCCTGCGCCTCGGTGGTCGCCGCGCCCAGATGGGGCGTGCAGACCACGTTGGGCAGGTTGAACAGCGCGTTATCCTTGGCGGGTTCTTCGCTGAACACGTCAAAGGCCGCTCCGGCAACATGACCGGATTGCAGCATTTCGGCCAGAGCCACTTCATCGACCAGACCGCCACGGGCACAGTTGATGATCCGTACACCCTTTTTGGTTTTGGCCAGATTTTCGCGGCTCAGGATGTTGCGGGTCTGATCGGTCAGCGGCACATGCAGGGTGATGAAATCGGCGCGCGCCAGCAGTTCGTCCAGCTCGACCTTTTCGACGCCCATCTTGGACGCTTTCTCTTCGCCCAGATAAGGATCATAAGCGATGACTTTCATCTTCAGGCCCAACGCACGTTCGCACACGATGCCACCAATGTTACCGGCACCGATCACGCCCAGTGTCTTGTTGGTCAGCTCGATCCCCATGAACTTGGACTTTTCCCACTTGCCCGCATGGGTCGAGGTGCTGGCCTCGGGGATTTGCCGCGCCACGGCGAACATCATCGCGATGGCGTGTTCGGCGGTGGTGATCATGTTGCCGAAGGGTGTGTTCATCACGATCACCCCTTTTTTCGAGGCTGCCTCTTTGTCGACATTGTCGGTGCCGATCCCGGCGCGGCCGATGACCTTCAGCCTGTCGGCTTTTTCCAGAAGGGTCGGTGTAACCTTGGTTGCCGAACGGATGGCGAGGCCATCATATTGACCGATCACCTCGGCAAGCTTGTCTTTGTCTTTGCCCAGCTCGGGCATGAAATCCACGTCAATGCCACGGTCGCGGAAAATCTGCACTGCGGTTTCGCTGAGATTGTCGGATACGAGTACTTTGGGAGCCATTTTGGTTGGTCCTTTGAATTCTTCAGGGGGTAGCGGGCTGACGCCCGCCTTACATCAGTGATGGGGTAGGCCGGGCTTCAGCCCGGCACATGAAACTCAGGCAGCCTGCGCCTGCGCTTTGATCTCGGTCGCAAAGGCCCATGCCAGCCAGGGCAGCATCGCCTGAATATCCGAGGTTTCAACCGTACCGCCGCACCAGATGCGCAGGCCCGCAGGCGCGTCGCGATAAGCGCCGATATCAAGTGCGATATTCTCGGCCTCAAGTCGCTTGGCGACCGCCTTGGCAAAGGCTGCACCGTCCTGAATACGCGCGTCGGTGAACTTCAGGCAGACCGAAGTGTTCGACCGTGTCGCCTCATCCTCTGCCAGGTTTGCGATCCAGCCGTTCTGGTCGCAGAACGCGTGTACCGCACCCGCATTGGCATCCGCACGCGCGATCAGCCCCTGCAATCCGCCCACCGAGCGGGCCCAGTCCAGTGCAAACAGATAATCTTCGACCGCCAGCATTGACGGCGTGTTGATCGTTGCCCCGGTAAAGATGCCTTCGATCAGCTTGCCGCCCTTGGTCAGGCGGAAAATCTTGGGCAGCGGCCATGCGGGGGTATAGCTTTCCAGCCGTTCAACAGCACGCGGGCTGAGGATCAGCATCCCGTGGGCTGCTTCGCCGCCCAGCACTTTCTGCCAGCTGAAGGTTGTTACATCCAGCTTGTCCCAGGGCAGATCCATCGCAAAGGCCGCCGAGGTTGCATCGCAGATCGTCAGGCCCTGGCGGTCATCGGCAATCCAGTCGCCATTGGGTACCCGTACACCCGAGGTTGTGCCGTTCCACGTGAACACCACGTCATTTGCGAAATCGACCGAGGCCAGATCAACGATCTGCCCGTAATCCGCGGTCTTCACCTCGGCGTCGATCTTCAGCTGCTTGACCACATCGGTCACCCAGCCGGACCCAAAGCTTTCCCAGGCCAGCATCTCGACCTTGCGCGCACCCAGCAAAGACCACAGCGCCATTTCAACCGCGCCGGTGTCCGAGGCGGGAACGATGCCAATGCGGTAATCCGCCGGAATGCCCAGAATCTCGCGCGTGCCTTCGATGGCCGCCTTCAGCTTATCCTTGCCGACAGCGGCGCGGTGCGACCGGCCCAATGCGGCATCAGCCAGTTTTGTCAGGTCAAATGTGGGGGGTTTGGCACAGGGGCCCGAAGAAAAACGCGGATTTGCCGGCCGCGTCGCCGGTTGTTCGATCGTCATGTGTATTACCCTTCCAGATACACGCCCCTCGTTGGGGAGGGGTGTCCCACGGACAGACCTAGGGGGCCCTCGCACCTGCAGCAAGCGGAAAAGACGCTTTCCCGGGTAAAAACGACATCTGAAACGGGCACAAATCAGAACACGCGTTTCCGATTGGCGAAAAACCCCGCCGATGTTTCGGCGGGGTTGGGTTGTGTTACTCTGCGGCGTCTTCGTATGCGTCCATGGGTGGGCATGTGCAGACGAGGTTTCGGTCGCCGTATGCGTTGTCGACGCGGTTGACGGGGGACCAGTATTTGTCGACGCCCATGGAGCCCGGAGGGAAGCAGGCCTGTTCGCGGGTGTAGGGGCGGTCCCAGTCGCCGACCAGATCACGCACCGTGTGAGGGGCGTTTTTCAGCGGGTTGTTTTCCGCGTCGATCTTGCCGTCGATGATGTCCTGCGCTTCCGAGCGGATCGAGAGCATGGCGTCGCAGAAACGGTCGAGCTCGTCCTTGGGTTCGGATTCGGTGGGCTCGACCATCAGGGTTCCGGCCACCGGCCAGCTCATCGTGGGGGCGTGGAAGCCTGAATCGACCAGACGCTTGGCCACATCGTCGACGGTGACATGCGCCGCCTCGTCCAGCGGCCTTGTGTCGAGGATGCATTCATGCGCCACCCGGCCCGTTTCCGATGTGTAGAGGATCGGATAGGCGTCCTTGAGCCGCGCCGCGATGTAGTTGGCGTTCAGGATCGCCACCTTGGTGGCCTGCGTCAGCCCCGCACCGCCCATCAGCAGCACATAGGCCCATGAGACGGGAAGGATCGAGGGCGAGCCGAAGGGGGCCGCCGAGACCGGGCCCACGGCGGTGCCATATTCCGGGTGGCCCGGCAGATGCTCGGCCAGATGCGCCTTGACGCCGATCGGACCCATGCCGGGGCCGCCACCGCCATGCGGGATGCAGAAGGTCTTGTGCAGGTTCAGGTGGCTGACATCGCCGCCAATGTCACCGGGGCGCGACAGGCCGACCATGGCGTTCATGTTGGCGCCGTCGATATAGACCTGACCGCCGTGATCATGGGTGATCTGGCAGACCTCCTGCACGGTGGTCTCGAACACGCCATGGGTCGAGGGGTAGGTGATCATGCAGGCGGCCAGATGGTCCGAATGCTTTTCCGCCTTTTCGCGGAAGTCATTCAGATCGATGTTGCCCTTGTCATCCGATTTCACCGGCACAACCTGCCAGCCCACCATCTGCGCCGAAGCCGGGTTGGTGCCATGGGCCGAGGTCGGGATCAGGCAAACATTGCGCTGCCCTTCGCCACGGGCGAAGTGATAGTTGCGGATGGTCAGAAGGCCCGCATATTCGCCCTGCGCGCCCGAGTTGGGCTGCTGGGAGATCGCGTCATACCCGGTGATCTGGCACAGCTTGTCGTTCAGATCCGCAATCATCTCGTGATAGCCCCGCGCCTGATCTTCGGGCACGAAGGGATGCAGGTTGCCGAACTCGGGCCAGGTGACCGGGATCATCTCGATCGTGGCGTTCAGCTTCATGGTGCACGAGCCCAGCGGGATCATCGCCCGGTCCAGCGCCAGATCGCGGTCGGCCAGACGGCGCATATAGCGGGTGATCTCGGCCTCGGCCCGGTTCTTGTGGAAGATCGGGTGGGTCAGGTACTCGCTTTCGCGCAGCGCGTAATCCGGCAGGCGGTATTGCTTGTTCGAGCTGTCATCCTTGCGGTCGATGCCGAAGGCACCCCAGACCGCCTCGATGGTTTCGGGGCGGGTCTGTTCGTCCAGGCTGATGCCCACGCGGGTCTCGCCGACCTTGCGCAGGTTGACGCCACGGGCCACGGCGGCCTCCATCACCACGTTCTGCAGGTGGCCGACCTCGACCGTGATGGTGTCGAAGAACACTTCGGGTTCCACCGCAAAGCCCGCCTCTTCCAGACCGGCGGCCAGGCGCGAGGTCTTGCGGTGCACCGATTGCGCGATCGCCTTGATGCCGTCGGGTCCGTGATAGACCGCATACATCGAGGCAATGACCGCCAGCAGCGCCTGCGCGGTGCAGACGTTCGAGTTCGCCTTTTCGCGGCGGATGTGCTGCTCGCGGGTCTGCAGCGCCAGGCGGTAGGCCTTGTTGCCGCGGCTGTCGATGCTGACCCCGATGATCCGGCCCGGCATCGAGCGCTTCAGCTTGTCGGTGGTCGCCATATACGCGGCGTGCGGGCCGCCATAACCCATCGGCACGCCAAAGCGCTGGGTCGAGCCGATGGCGATATCCGCGCCCATCTCGCCGGGGGATTTCAGCAGCGCCAGCGACAGGATGTCGGCGGCGACAACGGCGATGGCGTTATGGTCATGCAGCGCCGCGATCTCGTTCGTGAAGTCGCGCACATGGCCATGGGTGCCCGGATACTGGAAGATTGCACCAAAGACGGCACCTGCATCCAGCTGATCGGGATCGCCCACCTGCACGTCGATGCCCAGCGGCTCGGCGCGGGTTTTGATGACCGCGATGGTCTGCGGATGGCAGTTGCGGTCGACGAAGAAGGCCGCGTTATTGGCCTTGGACCGGCCGCCGCGCTTGGCCATTGCCATGGCTTCTGCTGCGGCAGTGGCTTCGTCCAGCAGCGAGGCGTTGGCCACATCGAGCCCGGTCAGGTCGCTGACCATGGTCTGGAAGTTCAGCAGCGCTTCGAGCCGGCCCTGGCTGATCTCGGGCTGATAGGGTGTGTAGGCCGTGTACCAGGCCGGGTTTTCCAGAATGTTGCGCAGGATCGGCGCCGGGGTGGTGGTGCCGTAATAGCCCTGACCGATCAGCGAGGTCAGAACCTTGTTCTTGCCCGCCACCTGCTTCATGTGAAAGAGCGCATCGCGTTCCGTCATCGCCGGGCCCCAGTCCAGCGGCTCCTTCTGCCGGATCGCGGGCGGGACGGTGGCGTCGATCAGCTGGTCCAGCGTCTTGAAGCCGATCACCTGCAGCATGTCGCGCATCTCGGTCGGGCTGGGCCCGATGTGGCGGCGATTGGCGAAGTCATAGGCTTCGTAGTCGGTCAGTTTGAAGGCCATTGCAGCGCTCCTCAAAGAATGTCTCGCCCGGCCGCTCTGGCAGATGCCTCCGGCGGGAGTATTTGGAAAAAGATGAAGCGGGGAGCCCCGGTCTCTGGGGCTCCGGGCCGGATTTAGCCGATGAAGGCCTTGTAGCCGGCTTCGTCCATCAGATCTTCCAGCTGCGCGGCATCGGCGATCTTGATCTTGTAGATCCAGGCCTCGCCTTCGGGGTCGTCGTTCAGCGCGCCGGGATTGTCGGCCAGCGCCTCGTTCACCTCGATAATCTCACCATCAACCGGCGCGTAAAGCTCGGAGGCGGCCTTGACGGATTCGATCACGCCGATCTCGCTGTCCTTGTCGAACTCGTCGCCCACTTCCTGCTGCTCGACAAAGACCACCTCACCCAGCTGCTCGGCCGCGTGTTTGGTGATGCCCAGCGTGGCCGTGTCGCCTTCGACCGCCAGCCATTCATGCTCTTCGGAATAATAGGTTGCCATGGTGTCTCTCTCCTGACTTCAACGCTTGTAATTCTGTTTGACGAAGGGCAGCGCCACGATCTGCGCCGGTTGCGCCTTGCCCCGGATGATCAGGTTGACCTTCTCGCCCGGCTCGCCATGGCCCGCGGACACATAGCCCATTGCAACCGGGCCGCCGACCGTGGGGCCAAAGCTGCCCGAGGTGATCTGACCGATGGTGTTGCCCTCAAGGCATTGCACCTCGACCCCCTGACGCGCGGGCGCGCGGCCGTCGGGCTTGATGCCCACCAGCTTGCGCGCAGGCCCCTCGGCCAGTTCGCGCTGCACACGTTCCGCACCCGGAAAGCCGCCTTCTTCCTTGCGGCGTTTCTGCATCGCCCAGCCAAGGCTGGCCTCGACCGGCGAGGTGCTCTGGTCAATGTCATTGCCGTACAGGCACAGACCCGCCTCCAGCCGCAGGCTGTCGCGCGCGCCCAGACCCGCCGGTTCGCAATCCTCATGCGCCAGGAACGCCCGGGTAATCTCGATCGCCTTGTCTTCGGGGATCGAGATCTCGTACCCGTCCTCACCCGTGTATCCCAGCCGCGAGATGCGGCATTCGACACCCAGGATGTCAGCAATCGTGGTTTCCATGAACTTGAGGTCGCGCGCCGCAGGGCAGAGCGCGCCCACCACATCCTCGGCCTTGGGACCTTGCACGGCCACCAGCGCGCGGTCGAAGATCTCGGTCACTTCGACACCTTCGAGATTGTCGCGCATATGCGGAATGTCCTGATGGCGCAGCGCCGCGTTCACGACCACAAAGTAATGATCCCCCGCATTCGACACGATCAGGTCATCCATGATCCCGCCTTCGGCATTGGTGAAGAACCCGTACCGCGCCTTGCCTTCCTTCAGCGTCGCATAAGCCTGCGGACACAGAGCTTCCAGCTTCTCGCCCACATTCTCGCCCCGCAAAATCACCTGACCCATATGCGACACATCAAACAACGCCGCCTTCTCGCGGCACTGCTTATGCTCGCCCATGATCCCCAGCGGATACTGAACTGGCATCTCCCACCCGGCAAAATCAACCATCTTGCCGCCCAACTCAACGTGAAGCCCATACAACGGCGTGCGTCTAATCTCGGTCATCTTGGATACCTTTTCGTATCTTTCGGTTTCGAACGCATTCCCGTCAGTCTGCCCCACGCTATCAATTTTGCAACGATTCCGGTCAACTTGCGAACCAGAGTACCGCCTGTGGGACAAGTCTGTATACGGGCGTATGCATCCTTAGCGTTCCTATAGGAAACTTTTTTCCGTTAGGCAACATTGGTCTTTTGGCTTTTGCAAGGGTTTGCTGATCACAGTTTCGAGCGCGACGATAACACCAGACAAACCAACCGCAATGGCCTGTAAAAACAGTATTTTACCCGCACCTTATCGCACCCGCCCTTCAAGTGACTGCACTGCGAGATCCAGCACCCTCAGCCCGGACACAAGATCGCTTTCGGCGGTATCTTCGGCAAAATCGTGGCTTATACCGTTGATTGAGGGCACAAACAGCATCGCAACAGGCATCAGGCGCGACACGTTTGTGGCATCGTGCAGCGCGCCCGACGGCATCCTGCGCCAACTGCCGGGGGCCACCTGTTCGGCACCGTGTTCCAGCGCCACGCGCAGGGTCTGATCCATCGTGACGGGTTCCAACCCGAGCAAAGGGCCGTAGGTCAGCACCATGTCCTGTTCGCTGGCTATTTCCTGTGCTGTGGTACGGATGATCTCCTCCATCCGCGACAGCCGATCCGGATCGCCATCGCGCCACTGCATCGAGAACCGCGCCCGACCCGGCACGATGGACGACGCATTGGGGTGAAGGTCGACCCGCCCGATGGTCCAGACGGTTTGCGGTGTCACCACGTTGCGAAACCGTTCGTTGAGGCGCGTGCTGAACAGTGACAACGCCTGAAACGCATCGCGGCGCAAATGCATCGGCGTGGTGCCCGCGTGATTCTGCTGCCCTTCGAAGGTGATCGACATGTCCCGGATGCCGACGATATCGGTAACGACGCCGATCTGCTCGTTCGCTGCGTCCAGAGAGGGGCCCTGTTCGATATGCATCTCGACAAAGCCGCTGAACCGCGCGGGATCGACGAAACCCTGCGACAGGTCCGCCATGGAAGATCGGGCTTCGCCAAAGCTGACGCCAGAACCGTCGGTCAACACATCGGCCTTGTCCAGCGGCAGACCGCCGGACCAGACCGCCGAGCCCGTGGTCACACCGAACCGGCCTTCTTCGTCCTGAAAACTGACGACCGAGATCGGCTGGTCGCTGGACCGCGCGATCTCCAGCGCGGCAATCACGCCGAGCGCGCCGTCCAGCCAGCCGCCTTCGGGCTGGCTGTCGGAATGCGACCCCATGAGCAGAGAACGGCCAGGCGCCAGCCCGAACAGGTTGCCGACCGGGTCGAAATGCGGTGTCAGACCTGCGTCGGCCATACGGTCCGCCAGCCATTGGCGCGCCGCGATATCCGCTTTTGAATAGGCCGGGCGGATGACTCCTTTGCCCACACCCGAGGCACCGAATTCACGCAGCTTGTGCAGATCATCCAGAAAACGCGTGTGATCGACGGCCATGAATCCCTCCGGGCGCAGTTGGTCAGGGCGACCATAGCCAGAAACCGGACAGCTGCGAATGTTTTTCCGGCGAGATCAAGAAACCCCTCTGGTCCCGGCAAGGAACCTGCCCTAAGACTTCGGCGCAAGAGGGAGCGACATGTCACATATCACATTGGTGCGCCACGGGCAGGCAAACACGACAGCGCGCGACGAAGCAAGCTATGACAAGCTGAGCGATCTGGGCCATCAACAGGCCCGCTGGCTGGGCGCGCATCTGCGTGACACCCGCAGCCACTATACACGCGTCTATTGTGGCACCCTGACCCGCCACACCGAGACGGTGGCCAGCATGGGATTGACCGATTCTGTCTACGACGCACGGCTGAACGAGATCGAGTATTTCACCCTTGCACAGTTATTCGAAGAACAGCATGGCGTCGAAATCCCGACCGATCGAGAGGGATTTGTCGAACACTTGCCCAAAACCTTCGCGGCCTGGGCCAGCGGAAAGATCGAGAACGCTCCGGAAACCTTCGAGGCGTTTGAAGCCCGCGTCCGCGATGCGCTGCACGAGATCGGGACCGAGGGCGGACCGGCCATCGTCGTGACCTCGGGCGGGTTGATCTCGATGGTGGTGCGGCAGGCGATGGGGTTGGACATCCCGTCGATGGCGCGGGTGGCCCTTGCCATCATGAACACGTCGATGCATCGTCTGCACCCGATTGGCGCGCAGCTGAGCCCGGTCCTGTTCAATGCGGTGCCGCATCTGGAAGCACCTGACCGGCAGTTTGCGCAGACCCACCTGTAGGAAGCAGATTGGAGATCCCCGATGCAGCTTTATTACGCACCCCGAACCATCTCGGTCGCTGTTGCGATTGCTCTGGAAGAGGCCGGACTGGACTATGAAGCAATCAAGCTGGACTTTGCCGATGGGGAACAGACAAAACCGGCCTACAAGCAGATCAATCCCAAGGGGCGCGTTCCGGCGCTGGTGGTCGATGGCGGCATCCTGACCGAGACCGGCGCGTTGCTGGAATATATTGCGGCCAAGGCACCCGAGGCCGGGTTGGTGCCAGCTGATCCGGTCATGGCCGCCCGCATGCGCGAGGTGATGTTCTATCTGGCCTCGACCATGCATGTGAACCACGCCCACAAGCTGCGCGGGCATCGCTGGGCCGATAAGAAATCCAGCTGGAAAGACATGACGGACAAGGTCGCGCAGACGATGACTGCATCTTGCGACTATATCTCGTCAAACGGGCTGCGCGGGCCGTTTGTTCTGGGGGACGCGTTCTCTCTGGCCGATGCCTATCTTTATGTGGTTTGCAGCTGGCTGGAAGGCGACGGCGTCGATGTCTCGGCCTTTCCCAGGATCATCGCCTTCCGCGAGGCGATGGAGGCACGGCCTTCGGTTCAGGCGGTGCGCGCTGCCGGGATGCTCTGACAAAAGGAAGTAAGATGACACATCTCTGGGTCAGGGCGGAACAGCGCCCGAACGAGGAACGGGTGGGGCTGACACCCGAAGGAGCCGCAGCACTGATCGCCGCAGGTATCCGCGTGACGGTTGAGGAAAGCTATGTCCGCGCCATTCCGATTGATGGCTACAAGGACGCTGGCTGTGCAATCGCGGCTGAGAATTCGTGGCCCGAGGCCCCGCTGGACGCGATCATCTTTGGCCTCAAGGAACTGCCCGAAGATGGCACCCCCCTGCCCCATCGCCACATCATGTTCGGCCATGCCTATAAGGGCCAGCATTCGGGTCGTGCGCTGCTGGAGCGGTTCAAGGCCGGGGGCGGTACGCTTTATGATCTGGAATATCTGGTGAGCGAAGATGGCCGCCGCGTTGCCGCCTTTGGTTACTGGGCCGGGTATGCCGGTGCTGCGGTAACGCTCAAGACGTGGGCGGCACAGCAACGGGGCGACGCATGCCCGCCGGTTGGAGTATATGCAGGCAAAGACGTTCTGAACGCTGAATTGCTGGCCGAGTTGGACGCCACCGGAGCCCCACGCCCCCGCGCCATCGTGATCGGTGCACTGGGTCGCGTGGGTACGGGGGCCGCAGACCTGTGCGACGCGATGGGCGTCGACGTCACCAAATGGGACATGGCGGAAACCGCCAGCGGCGGACCGTTTCCGGAAATTCTGGACCACGACCTGTTCCTGAACTGCATCTTCGCGCGCCCCGGAACCCCGGTCTTTGTTCCGCGTGAGGCGTTGACTGCCCCGCGCACCCTGACCGCTATCGGCGATGTCGCCTGCGACCCGGACAGTGATTACAACCCGGTGCCGGTCTATGACCGTGCAACCACATGGGACGCGCCCGCTTTGCGCGTGGCAACCGATCCGGTGATGGACGTGATGGCCATCGATAACCTGCCGTCGATGCTGCCGGTCGAAAGTTCGGAAGATTATGCGGCACAGCTTTTGCCGTCGCTTCTGACCCTGACCGATCTGGACAGCGGCGTCTGGGGTCGGGCAGAAGCAACTTACAAAACACATATCGAAGGGATCTGAGCGATGACGATTCACTGGTGTGGCACCGGCCTGTCGGCCATCCCCGGCCTGCGCCGTCTGATCGAGGGCGGTCACAAGGTCACTGTCTGGAACCGGACGGTCGAAAAAGCCAGGGCCGAGGTTGGGGACCTGACCAACGATATTCGCGCCTTCGACATCGACGCTCTGGGTGGTGTGCTTGAGAAGGGCGACGTGATCGTGTCCATGCTGCCGGGCGACTGGCACGTACCACTGGCAGAACTGGCGATTGCGAAACAGGCCAATTTCGTGTCGTCATCGTATATCGCGCCCGAAATGCGCGCACTGGACGACAAGGCGCGCGAGGCCGGTGTGGCGCTGGTCAACGAAGTTGGTCTGGATCCGGGCATCGACCACCTGATGGCCCATGCACTGGTCGATGACTATCGCGCCTCGGATGCGTTCGATCCGCAAAACCACCTGAGCTTTATTTCGTATTGCGGTGGCATTCCCAAGATCCCGAACCCGTTCCGCTACAAGTTCAGCTGGTCGCCGTTGGGTGTGCTCAAGGCGCTGCGGTCGCCGTCGAAGTCGATCCGCGACTATGCCCCGCTGGACGTTGCCCGTCCGTGGGATGCGATCAGCAGCTATATCGCGCCGCTGCCAACGCCGGAAAGTTTCGAGGTCTATCCCAACCGCGACTCGATCCCGTTCAAGGCGCAGTACCAGTTCGAGGATCACTGGCCAGTCAGAGAATTCGTCCGCGGCACCCTGCGCCTGAACGGTTGGGCGGATGCGTGGTCGGATGTGTTCCGTGAAATCGAAACCCTGTCGGGCCCGGAAGGGGATGCGCGTCTGAAAGAGATGTCTGACCAGTTCTGGAGCGAAAACGCCTATGACGAAGGTGAGCCCGACCGCGTTGTGCTGTGTGTTGGACTGAAAGCCGAGAAAGACGGCGTTCCTGTCTGGCACAAGACCTATGTCATGGACGCCTGGGGCGATGAGCGCGGCACAGCAATGGCGCGTCTGGTATCGATCCCGGTTTCACTTGCCGTCGAGGCCGTTTTGAACCGCGCCATCCCGGCAGGCGTTCACGCAGCCCCGAGCGACCCAAAACTGGTACAGGGCTGGATGGCCGAGATCGACAGGTTGGCCCAGCACTTGCAGATCGTGGATCATACGGCCTGATCGCACGAAAAAAGCCATTCCAGAGTTTCTGGAATGGCTTTCATTGTTCTTCTTCAGGCATGGTAAACTCGTCTGGATTCCTCTGAAGGTATCTTCAAATATAGCGCTCGATGGTGTCTTCGACATCGCTGCGGTTGATGCCAAGCTCTGCCAGCTGATGGTCGGTCAGGCCGTTCAGATGCTGGGCGGCCCGAACGATATCCGGGCTGATGGCTCGAATGCGCATGGCGCGATCAAACAGCAACAAGGCGCTGGCGGCCGGGGTCGGTTGATTGGTCGAGGGGATAAAGTCAAACATACTGATTACCTCACGCAAGGGTTGCGAAACTTTCGGGTCACTGCTGGTAGGGTGCGTTGTGATACACGCTGTGATAAGCACGCCGACGGATCTGGTCGCGGGGAATGCCGATATCGTTCAGCTGCTTGTCGCTGAGCTTTTCCAGCTTCCGAACGGTTTTTGAGAAAATCTGGCGTCGGAAATGTTAAACTTTTGCGTCGGCATATTTGGCAAAGAGGCCGTCCAAGAGGCCCTTATGAGTGTCAATCGTCTGTGCATGGGTCATTGCTGGTTCCTCCAATATTTGAGTTGCTTGGTTGTGATAGCTTCAAATAAGGGAGGCCACCGTTAAGGCCGCCAGTCGGAATCATTAAAGTTTGTTGAGATGACGCGTGCAGCTATTCGCGACCGGTCTGCCCTACCTGTTCCTCACTTACAGGAGTGCCCGCGCAGCGGAAGGCGCGTTGGCCTTGGTATCCGACGCTGGCGACCAACGCACAAGTCTGTTTTTGGGTGATGCCGCCGAAGGGCCTACATCAGATCGTTTTCTACGTCTTCCGCAGATATTCCCAGTGCGTCCAGACCATTCTCAAGGTGGTCAGACATGTGCGGTGTTCCGATCAGGTAGTCTGCACAGGGGGTCGAAGCCTCGGACTTGGCGGTGGCGATGGCCTCGGCCAGATCTTCCGCGAAAAAGCTCTCGCGCCCGATCCACATGATGGCAACCAGTTCGGCCTGCTCGTCTTCGCTCATGCGGTCGATGAACGCCCGCAATTCGCCCTCGGCCCGGTTCAGTTCGCGGCCCATCATGGCGACCTGGGCGACTTTTCTTGCCGAGATTTCCAACATCTCTTCCACTCCTCGTGTTCGCGGTTGTTACGCCATCACAACCACCGACAGCGGCCTGCGTCTTTGATCTTGAACAAACAGGCGGATCAGCGCCGCGAACAAAATGTCCCGATAAAGTGATCCGGCTTGGGGCGTGCGCCGTAATGTGGTTATGTTTACCCAGACCAATACAGCGACCTTGGACGGACCAGCGGTTGAAACACCCGCCCCTCAACCTTGGCGCATCAACAAACACATCAAGGGTAGGCGGGTGAACGACATCAACGGCAAGCGCGAGACCAGGGCCGAATGGGTGGACCACGTCAGACGCATCCGGGATGCGCAGGATCAGGCGGCATTTGCCGATCTGTTCCAGCACTTCGCGCCGCGTATCAAGGCCTTTCTGATGAAGTCAGGGGCTGATGCCGCCATGGCAGAAGAGTGCGCGCAAGAGGTGATGGCGACCTTGTGGCACAAGGCCCACCTGTTCGATCCGACGCGTGCCACTGTGGCCACGTGGGTGTTCACCATCGCACGGAACAAGCGCATTGACGTGCTGCGCAAGCAACGCCGTCCTGAACCCGAGGATCTGGGTTGGGGTCCCGAGGCAGAGCCCGATCAGGATGACGTCATCGCGCTGCAACAGGAAACCGCGCAACTGCGCACCGCCTTGCAGGCGTTACCGGATGCGCAGCGGGACCTGATCGAGAAGGCGTATTTCGGCGACCTGAGTCACCGGGAAATAGCGTCACAAACCGGATTGCCACTGGGAACAATCAAGTCACGGATACGGCTGGCGCTGGATCGCTTGCGCCACGCGATGAATTGAGATGAGTAAGATGAACAAGTTGATCAAACATCACCTGATAGATGACCTGCTGATGGCCTATGCCGCAGG
The DNA here is from genome assembly GCF_056542125.1 of Ruegeria sp. AF1. Classification (NCBI taxonomy): domain Bacteria; kingdom Pseudomonadati; phylum Pseudomonadota; class Alphaproteobacteria; order Rhodobacterales; family Roseobacteraceae; genus Ruegeria; species Ruegeria sp. AF1. The sequence continues at coordinate 205,382 of NZ_JBQFZG010000004.1, read as the reverse complement.
CAACCTGCCCGAAGCCTTCGATCTGATGGTCGCCACGCATCTGTCCCTATGCGACCACTGCCGTGCGCGCGCAGAAAGCTATGACGCCGTTGGCGGGCAAGTTCTTGACAAGCAGAGTGAGGCAGTCAGCATGAGCGAAACCTCTCTGGCGGCCACGATGGCTTTGATCGCCAAGGGTGCTCCGGCGCCCAAGCCCGTTCGCCCGGGATGTGCAGTTCTGCCGGCCCCGTTGCAGGATTACGTGGGTGGAACAGTCAAGGACATCCGCTGGAGGCCGATTGGCATGGGCGTCAAACAGGCGATCCTGCCGACCACTAAAGACGCCACCGCCCGATTGCTGTTCATCCCAGCCGGTGCCGCCGTACCGGATCATGGCCATAACGGCATGGAGCTGACAATGGTTCTGCAAGGGGCTTTCTCGGACGAGGTTGACCGCTTTGCCCGCGGCGATGTCGAGATCGCTGACGAGGATCTTGAACATACGCCTGTGGCGGATATCTCGGAAGACTGCATTTGTCTGGCGGTTACGGATGCGCCGCTGAAATTCAACAAGCTGATGCCGCGCCTGTTCCAGCCCTTTCTGCGTATCTGAACGCTTGCAGGCGCTGGCCCATCAGAACCGGCCCGGTGCCGGTTCAGTTTTTCAACAGGATCCTCAGCCTTCGTGACGCGCCAGAGGTACAACCTCTGTTTCAGTATCGGGCGCGATTTCTTCGAAGTCGAAATTATCCAACCGCTGCGCCCGGCGGCCGGCCTTTTCGGCACTGATCTTGATTTCCGAGATATCCTTGGCCGCCTGACCGAAGTGACGGTCGAGGTTTGAAACGCGGTCACCCAGACGGTCCACATCCTTGTGCAGCAATCCCAGTTCTTTGCGGATCGCACCGGCCTGTTCACGCATGCGCGCATCTTTAAGGATCGCCCGCATCGTGTTCAGCGTGGCCATGCAGGTGGTGGGAGAGACGATCCAGACCCGTGCGGAGAACCCTTCGCGCACCACATCGGGCAGGCGGGCGTGCAGCTCGGCATAGATCGCTTCGGACGGGACAAACATCAGGGCACCGTCAGCGGTTTCCCCTTCGAGGATGTATTTCTCGGAAATGGCCTTGATATGCACTTTCACGGCAGCGCCAAAAGCCCGCAGGCATCTTTCAACATCTGCCTTGGTCTGCGCGGCGGCAAGTGCTTCGAAATCCTCAAGCGGGAATTTCGCGTCAATCACGATCGGGCCAGGCGGGTTAGGCAGATGCACCAGGCAATCCGCGCGCCTGCCGTTCGACAAGGTGGCTTGCAGCGAATAGCTGTCCGCGGGCAGTGCCTTGGACACGATATCGTTCAGCTGAATCTCACCAAACATCCCGCGCCGCTGCTTGTTCGACAGGATATCCTGAAGGCTGAGAACATCGCCCGAAAGTTTCGTGATATTGTCCTGCGCCTTGTCGATGGCGGCCAGACGTTCCTGCAGCTGCGTCAGTGATGTCGCCGTCTGTTTTGACGAACCGTGCAGGGTTTCCTTCATCCGTTCCTGCATCTCGGCCAGCGCGCGGGCCGATTTCATCGCGTTATCCGCCAGCCGGTCATTCATCTGCTGCTGGACCGAGGACAAGCGTGCCTCGACCGTCTGGATCACCTGTACCTGCGCGTTGGCTTGCGTGTCCGAAACATGCTGCAAGCCGCCGCGCAACTGTTCCTGCCCCTGCCCCAGCTGCTGCACATGCTGACCCAGAAGCGCCATCTGCCGCGCCAGCGGTTCCGCCATCCGGGCCGAGCGATTAGCGGCGCGCAACGACAGGAACAGCAGTAGCAGGATCAGCGCAACTGTTCCGCCCACGATAAGAACAACCGGGTCATCCAGTGCATATTCTGTTCCTGCAATCTTGATCATGTCGCCTCGAATGTTCTTGTTTTATTCTTACTAACCTGCAGTGGCCAATGGATCAACTGCGCCCGAACAGGCGTTCGATGTCGCTTAGCTTCAGTTCCACATATGTTGGTCGCCCGTGATTGCACTGGCCGGAATGCGGCGTCGCCTCCATCTCGCGCAGCAGCGCGTTCATTTCCTCGGCCCGCATACGGCGGCCGGACCGAACCGAGCCGTGGCAGGCAACCCGGCTGAGAATCGCCTCGATCCTTGCCTGCACCATCTGGCTTTCGCCCTGTTCGGCCAGTTCGTCGAGGATATCCAGGATCATCGCGCGCGCATCGACCTCGCCCAGAATGGCCGGGGTTTCGCGCACGGCAATGGCGCCTCCGCCAAAGGGTTCGATGGTCAGCCCCAAACGGGACAGGTCATCACAGACAGCCATCAGACGGGCGCAGTCACCTTCGGACAACTCAACAATCTCAGGGATCAAAAGCGCCTGCGCCGCAACGCCCGTCTTGGCCATCTGTGTTTTCAGCTTTTCATAGACCAGCCGTTCATGCGCGGCGTGCTGATCAACGATCACCATTCCATCGGCAGTCTGGGCGATGATGTAGTTTTCATGCACCTGTCCGCGCGCGGCGCCCAGTGGAAGATTCTGGGCATCAGGCTCCTGACCCTGCGAAGCGGGTGCAACCGGGATCGGATCGACAATGCTGCCGCTGTAATCATGCGCCAGTTCCGCAAAACCCGGAGCCTGTGCCCGGTACGCAGCCTGGCGCGCTGCAGGCGACGGGCGATCCATCTGATAGACCCGCGCTGGTGCAGACTGCGCGGGTTCCGGTCGCATTGCACCCAAGGTCGCATTGGCCACGGTCGAGGACGCGCGATGCCCGGCCTCTGCCAATGCGTGGCGCAGGCTGGATACGATAAGCCCGCGCGCAACGCCGGGATCGCGGAACCGGACCTCGGACTTGGCAGGGTGAACGTTCACGTCAACCAATGTCGGGTCGCAGTCGATGAACAATGCCGCAGCCGGGTGACGGTCCCGGCTTAGGAAATCGAAATAAGCCGCCCGTAAAGCGCCGGTCAGCATCTTGTCGCGCACGGGACGCCCGTTGACAAAAAGGTACTGCGCCACCGCAGCGCCACGGGAATAGGTCGGCAGGGCCGCATAGCCAAAAAGCCTGAGGCCGTCGCGCGAGGCATCGACCCGCAGCGCATTCTCAGCAAACTCGCGCCCGATCACACGGGCAAGACGGGCGTGCAAGGCGTCAAACAGGTCGCCATTCTCGCGATCCGCGCGGAAGATCACGCGGCCTACGCCACCGCCCGAGACATCGCGCAGGGTAAATGTGACGGATGGCTCAGCCATCGCCAGCCGCTTCACCATGTCCGTGATCGCCTGCGCCTCGGCCCGATCGGTGCGCATGAATTTCAGCCGGGCGGGGGTGGCGAAGAACAGATCGCGCAGCTCGACCACCGTGCCCGCGCGCAGGGCGGCAGGCTTGACCGAACCCATCTTGCCACCCGCGACATGGATCTGCGCCGCATCCAGACCCGGCGCACGGCTGGTTATGGTCAGGCGTCCGACAGCCCCCAACGAAGGCAAGGCTTCGCCTCGAAACCCGAAGGTGTGGATATTCAGCAGATCCGATCCGTCGATCTTTGATGTGGCATGGCGCGACAGGGCAAGCGGCAAATCTTCAGCCGGGATACCGCACCCATCGTCGGTCACGCGGATCAGCGTCTTTCCCCCGTCGGCGATTTCGACGGCTACACGCGTGGCCCCGGCATCCAGTGCATTCTCGACCAGTTCCTTGACGGCCGAGGCCGGGCGTTCCACCACTTCACCCGCCGCAATACGGTTGATCGCAGCATCGTCAAGCTGTCTGATCACGGGGCGATTTTCGCTGATATTGGGGTTTGTCTGCGCCATACCCCTAGACCTAGCACAACCGCGCACGATTCTACCACCGGTTTGAGCATGTCTTCTGTTCGGAAAGGGGCACCCGGATAGCTGTGAATGAATCCCATTCCGTACCATCCGGGCGTACCAAAGTGAGTGGTGTGTTCAGCTAGTCAATGGGCAGCCCTCTAGCATGAGACTTCCCAAAAATCTGCTTAAGATTAACCTTAACGGCATCTGGGCAGAGTTTGGCCGATGACGCTCGGGCATCTGCGGCAGGAAAATGCCGTCTCAGGCTGATGTCTGAACACCAACACGTGTGCGGCATGGGCCAAACATGGCCGCCAGCGCCAGGATCAGCCCGGACATCGTTGCGATCATCCCTGCCGCACTGACCGCATCCGCTGCGCCCAGCCACAGGGGCCCGTATCCTGCCAGCACATACCCTGTCACGGCAGAGGTTATAGCGATCACGACGCTCCAGCCAATCTGCGCCTCAAGCCGGTTGGTCAGCATCCGCGCGGCTGCCGGAGGGCAGATAAACATCGCGATCACGATGATCGAGCCTACCGCGTCAAAAGCGGCAACCGCCGCGATAGCGGCAGTGATGACGAGCGCCATGCCCAGAAGTCCCGTGCGAATACCAATCGTGCGGGCGAAACCTTCGTCAAAGGTGGATATTTTCAGCGGTCGCCAGAACAGCCATGTAAACAGCATCACACCCACCAGTGTCAGCGCAATACGGGGCAGTTCCGGGGGCAATCCGGCAAGGGCCTGAGCGTCCAGCAGCGAGGACCACCCGGTCGCGTCCAGCCAGATCAGGCTTTCGAGATTGCCGTAAAGCGCATGTTCCACATCCAGATGCACGGTTGACGTATCCGTCTGCTCAAGCAGCAGGACGCCTGCCGCGAACATGGTGGTAAAAACCACGCCCATGGCGGCCCCGGGTTCGATCTGCCCCAGTCGGCGAATCGCCTCGATCAGGACCACGGCCAGAACCGCGGCCCCGGCCGCGCCCAACATCATCGGCCAGGTGGATATGGCCCCTGTCAGCAGGAACGCGACAACGATACCCGGCAGCACTACATGGCTGATCGCATCGCCGATCAGCGCCTGTTTTCGCAACACAAGAAAGTTGCCGGGCAAGGCACAGGCGATGGCCGCAAATGTTCCGATCAGCAGCGGCGTCAGAGACAGCGGGACGAATTCTTCACCACTCATGCCGGTATCCCTTGCGGTCCGCCAATCTGGCGGTCGATCTCATCAATCTGGTCCCGTGTCAGAACGGTTTCGATATCGCGCAACCCGTCATAGAGCGCAGCTGTCGCCTCGTGCGCCTGATCGGCACGCACGATTTCCCATCGCTTTTCATCCCGCAGGGCTTTGGCCGCGCGGGCCTTGCCGGTGTCCGTCGCCACGCCATCCGCCCGGACCAGCCCGGCACGCCGCAGCAAACGCAAGGTCAGGGGCTCATAGATCTTCTGCCCTTGCGCCATCGCCAGAAGCCCCTGACGAATATGCACTCGGCGCTGAAACCGCAGATGCCGCAGCACTGCCGCCAGAACGCCGCGCATCGGGGCGAAGAAGAGGGAGGCGAGGAAAAAGGCAAAGCTGACCAGCACGATAATCGGGCCGGTTGGAAGATTGGGCGCAGATGCGGATATGGCAGCGCCGATATATCCGGCCAGACCACCGGCCAGCCCGGCCAACAGAACAACGCGTTCCGAGCGGTCAGACCAGAACCGGGCGGTCACTGCCGGAATGATCAGTAAAGCCACGATCAGGATCAGGCCGACGATTTTCAGGCCGACCACGGTCACGGCCATGACCAGCCCCATCATGGCCAGATCGATACGATGCACCGGCAACCCGCGCGCCGCTGCATATTCGGGGTCGAATGCGACAAGGGTCATCGGACGGCGGATGATCAGCACCAGAGCCAAGGTCAAGGCGCCACCAAGTGCGATGATCACCGCATCGGCCCACAGCATTCCGGCGGTCGAACCCAACAGGAAACCTTCCAGCCCGGCCTGACGGCCAACCCCCATGGTTTGGATGACCGTCAGCAGCACGATCCCAAAGCCGAAGAACACAGACAGGATCGCACCGATCGCGGCGTCCTCAGCCAGGCGGGTACGCCGTGTCAGCCAGTTCATGCACAACAGACCAACCCAGGCTGAAATTGCGGACCCAACCAGCAGGCCCGGCAGGTTGCGCCCGTCCCCGCCCAGAGCGACCAGCACCATGAATGCGATACAGACGCCCGGCAGGGTTGCATGGCTGATTGCGTCGCTGACAAGGGCGCGCTTGCGCAGAAACAGGAATGTCCCCGTTACGCCCGCCGACACGCCCAGCAATGTCGCACCGATGGCTACCAGCGTGGCGTTATAGCCAAGCTGAAGGGTCAGAGCATCCCAAAGCATGAGTTATCCCAGCGCGCGTGAAATCTGATCGATCTGGGCCGTTGCCAACCTGCCACCATAGGCCGATTGCAGCGTTTCCGCAGTGAAAGCCTCGGCCACTGAACCCTCGGCCACCTTGCGGGTGTTGATCAGGAAAACGTGGTCGAAATAGTCGGTCACGGTGGCCAGATCGTGATGCACGACAACGACTGTCTTACTGGCCTCTTTCAGTGATTTCAGCACCGCGATGATGGCTTTTTCGGTGGCGGCGTCGACACCGGCAAACGGCTCGTCCAGTAGATACAGATCAGCATCCTGAGCCAGAGCACGAGCCAGAAACACACGCTGTTGCTGGCCACCGGACAGCTGGCCAATCTGGCGATCCGCGAAATCGCGCATTCCGACACGGTTCAGGCAATCCATCGCACGGGCCTTGTGGCGCGCGCGCAAGCGGCCCAACAGGCCCAGTTCACGCGACAGACCCATCAGAACCACGTCGATCACCCGTGTCGGGAAATCCCAGTCCACACTGGCACGTTGGGGAACATAGGCGACACGTGCGCGTTGCGAATTCAGCGGCTGACCAAATACTGTCACCTGCCCCGACAATGGCGTAACGATGCCCAGCGCCGCCTTGAGCAGCGTTGATTTTCCAGCGCCGTTTGGCCCGATAATGGCGGTCATCGCGCCGGGCGTAACCGTCATATCAACCGAAAAGACCGCAGGTTTCTGTCCGTAGGAAACCGTCAGCCCCCGCACAGCCAGAGGGCTGTTATCCAGGTTTTGTTCCTGGACCGTCACACCTTCGTTGCTGATCAGCCCCAGCATCTCTCAGAACCCCGCTGACAGTTTGCCGTTCATGCCGCGATCGGGAACTTCTCCGCCCAATGCGCCTGCGATAACGGTGATATTGTGGTCCAGCATCCCGATATAAGTGCCTTCATAGGTGCCATCCTCGCCCATGGCATCCGAGAACAACTCGCCCCCGACCTTCACCTCGTGCCCTTTGGCTGCGGCCCCTTCGATCAGCGCGCGGATCGACCGGTCAGAAACCGAGCTTTCGACGAAGACCGCCGTGATCCTGCGATCAACCAACAGGTCAACCAGCTCTCCGATCCGGTTCAGGCCCGCCTCGGATTGGGTCGAGATGCCCTGAATGCCCAGAACCTCGAACCCGAAACTTTCACCGAAATAACCAAAGGCGTCGTGGGCGGTGACCAGAACCTTGTTGTGATCCGGTACGGTGGACAGGATATTCTCGGCATAGGCCGTCAGACGGTCTATGTCGGCCAGATGGGCTTGTGCATTCGCGGCAAAAACCTCGGCTGCTTCGGGGCGTGCCTCGGTCAGGGCGCGCTGCACCTCCACAACAACCTCGCGCCACAGCACGGGCGTCATCCATAGATGCGGATCATACTTGTCGGCATAATTGTCGTGCGCGCGCAGCCTGGACTTGTCTACGCCTTCTGCAACCGCAATAACGGTCCGTTTCCGCTCAAGATCATGAAAGAAGTCTTCCATTTGCGCTTCGAGATACAGGCCGTGCCACAGAACCAGGTCTGCTCGGGTCATCGCCACAATATCGCTGCGCGTCTGGCGATAGGCATGGGGATCAACGCCGGGGCCCATAAGCCCTCTGACCTCAACCAGATCACCACCGACCTGACGCGCCGCATCTGCAATCATGCCCGTTGTGGCCACCACTTTCAGCGGTGCCCCGGCAAACGCCATGGCTGGCACCGAAAGGGCCAGAGCCAAAAGTGCAAGGTAATGCCGACGAATCATTTCCAACCTCGATTTGGATGCGCGTTGGATCAAATATGAGAACCATTCGCAACTAAGTCAACGCTAATGAGAATTATTCGCAAGAAAACCTCTGTTATTTGTCCAAATGGTCAAAAATATTCGATCATTGCGCCGGAACGCCTTCCATTCCCGAGCCACCCGTGCGATTTTGTCGCAAACCTCCCAAAGGACGTAACCATGGATACGCAGAGCTCAGAAAGCCCCGTGCGCACCGCGCATCTGCCGCAAGTAACCGAACCCCGGAACCCCGGAATGGAACTGGATCTGGACTGGGTGCGCGCCGTTCAGGCCAATACTTCCGCGATTGAACGCCGTGCGGCCACATTGCCGGGCCGCCGTTCGGTCAAGAAGGAATATCAGGCTGCGTGGCTGCTGAAAGCCATCACGATGATCGACCTGACCACGCTGTCGGGCGATGATACGGTGGGCCGTGTGCGCCGCTTGTGTGCGAAGGCCCGTCAGCCGGTTGCGCCTTCGGTTCTTCAGGCTCTGGACATGCCGCCGATCACGACAGGGGCGGTTTGCGTCTATCACGATATGATCGAAACCGCTGTGGACGCCTTGAAAGGCACTGGCATTCCGGTCGCTGCTGTGTCCACCGGCTTTCCCGCCGGCCTGTCCCCGTTCCATCTGCGCGTGGCCGAGATCGAGGAAAGCGTGAAAGCCGGGGCCGAGGAAATCGACATCGTGATCTCGCGCCGTCATGTGCTGTCAGGTGACTGGCAGGCCCTGTATGATGAGATGAAGGCGTTCCGCGTGGCTTGTGGCGATGCCCATGTCAAAGCCATTCTTGCGACCGGAGAATTGGGCAGCTTGCGCAATGTCGCGCGCGCCTCGCTGGTCTGCATGATGGCCGGGGCGGATTTCATCAAGACCTCGACAGGCAAGGAAAGCGTCAACGCCACCCTGCCCGTGTCGCTGGTAATGATCCGCGCGATCCGCGATTACTATGACCGCACCGGATACCGGGTCGGGTATAAACCTGCGGGTGGTATTTCGAAAGCCAAGGACGCGCTGGTTTATCTGTCGCTGATCAAGGACGAACTGGGCGACCGCTGGCTGGAACCGGATCTGTTCCGCTTTGGCGCCTCGTCGTTGCTGGGCGATATCGAGCGGCAGTTGGAACACTATGTGACCGGAGCCTATTCGGCTGGTTACAGGCATTCGATGGGCTGAGCCCGTGGATATGTCTGGACAGTGAGTATTTGGGAAAAGATGAAGTCATGACAGTCAAAGAGATTTTTGAGACCATGGAATACGGCCCCGCCCCCGAAAGCGCCGCCGAGGCGCTGGCCTGGCTGGTCGATCAAGGCGACAAGTTCGGACACTATATCGATGGTGCGTTCACCAAGCCTGGCAAAGGGTTTGACAGCCGCAACCCTGCGACCGGGGAGGTTCTGGCGAAACTGACGCAGGCCAAGCAGGCCGACGTGGACGCCGCTGTAGCCGCCGCGCGCAAGGCTCAGCCGAATTGGGAGAAACTGGGCGGCGCGGGCCGTGCGCGGTATCTCTATGCAATTGCGCGCCTGCTGCAAAAGCATTCGCGTTTGTTTGCGGTACTGGAAAGCCTCGACAACGGCAAACCGATCCGGGAATCGCGTGACATCGATATTCCGCTCGCGCAGCGGCATTTCTATTATCACGCCGGCATGGCGCAGCTGATGGAAAGCGAGCTGCCCGACGCCGAAGCGCTGGGTGTGTGCGGTCAGATCATTCCGTGGAACTTCCCCTTGCTGATGTTGGCGTGGAAGATCGCGCCTGCGCTGGCGATGGGGAATACGGTGGTTCTGAAACCGGCTGAATATACCTCGCTGACGGCGCTGTTGTTTGCCGATATCTGCACACAGGCCGGTCTGCCGAAAGGTGTCGTCAACATCGTCACCGGAGACGGTGCCGTGGGTGAGATGATCGTGGCCTCGGACGTGGACAAGATTGCCTTTACCGGCTCGACCGTTGTGGGCCGTCGCATCCGTGAGGCCACCGCCGGGTCAGGCAAGGAACTGACATTGGAACTGGGTGGCAAATCCGCTTACATCGTCTTTGATGACGCCGATATCGACTCTGCCATCGAAGGGCTGGTGGATGCGATCTGGTTCAATCAGGGTCAGGTCTGTTGTGCGGGCTCGCGCCTGCTGGTGCAGGAAGGCATCGCCGACCGTTTCCACGACAAGCTGCGCGCCCGGATGGACACGCTGCGCGTCGGCAATCCGCTGGATAAATGCATCGACGTGGGCGCGGTTGTAGACCCGGTTCAGTTGCAGACCATCAAAGGAATGGTCGAAAGCAACACTGCGGGCCGTGTGCACCAAGCCGCCTGCGATCTTCCCGCAAACGGCTGCTACTACCCGCCAACACTGATCTCGGGGCTCGAGACCTCGGACCCGTTGATGCAGGAAGAGATCTTTGGTCCGGTTCTGGTGTCTTCGACCTTCCGCACACCGGAAGAGGCGGTCGAGCTGGCCAACAACACCCGGTATGGTCTGGCGGCGACCGTCTGGACCGAGAATGTGAACCTTGCGCTGGATATTGCGCCCAAGCTGGTTGCGGGCGTGGTTTGGGTGAACGCCACCAATCTGTTTGACGCTGCTGCCGGGTTCGGTGGGGTCCGCGAAAGCGGCTTTGGCCGCGAAGGCGGCTGGGAAGGGCTGGCCGCCTATACCAAACCCAAGGGCAAGGCCAAGCCGCTGGCAAAGGTCGAGGCAGCCATGGGCGAAGGGGGCCCGGTCGACCCCATCGACCGCACCGCCAAGATGTATGTCGGCGGCAAGCAGGCGCGGCCCGATGGTGGTTATTCGAAACCGATTTGGGGCAAGTCCGGCCTGCTGGGCCATGTGGGTCTTGCCAACCGCAAGGACGTCCGCAACGCGGTCGAGGCTGCGGCAGGTGCCAAAGGGTGGTCCAGGACCACCGGCCATCTGCGGGCCCAGATCCTGTATTACATCGGAGAAAACCTTTCGGCCCGCGCCGATGAATTCGCGGCGCGGATCGACGCCATGACCGGCAGGAAAGACGGCGCGAAAGAAGTTGAGGCCTCGATCCAGCGCCTGTTTACTGCCGCGGCATGGGCCGACAAATATGACGGTCAGGTGCATGGCGTTCCGATCCGGGGCGTGGCCATCGCCATGAAGGAACCCGTTGGCGTGATCGGCGCGCTTTGCGCGGATGAGGCACCGCTGCTGGGTCTGGTCTCGGCTATGGCGCCTGCGATTGCGATGGGCAACCGGACGGTTCTGGTGGCCAGCGAGCCCTACCCGCTTGCAGCGACGGATTTCTACCAGATCCTTGAGACTTCGGACGTGCCCGCTGGTGTGGTCAACATCCTGACCGGTAGTCATGCCGAGCTGGCGAAACCGCTGGCCTCGCATCTGAATGTCGACGCTGTCTGGTCGTTCTCGTCCACTGACCTGTCGAAAGAGATCGAGGTCGTTTCAGCCGGGAACCTGAAACGGACCTGGGTCAATAACGCGACGGCATTTGATTGGAGCATGGACCATTCCCGCCGCTTCCTTCAGGCTGCAACCGAAGTGAAAAACATCTGGGTGCCCTACGGCGAGTAGGGCTCCCTGCCAAGGGAGGCCTAAATGGATTTCTCAGGAAAAACCGTCATCGTGATTGGCGGAACCAGCGGTATCAATCGCGGCATTGCCGAGGCTTTTGCGGCCTCGGGCGCCAAACTGGCCGTGGCCAGCCGGTCGCAGGAAAAGGTCGATGACACCATCGCTGCGCTGAAGGCCGCGGGCGCACAGGATTCGATTGGGGCTGCGTTTGATGTGCGCGATGCCGACGCTGTGGCGGCGGGACTGAAGCAGTTCCATGACGCCTTCGGGGATTTCGATGTGCTGATCTCGGGCGCGGCGGGCAATTTCCCGGCGCTGGCATCCGAAATGTCAGTCAACGCGTTCAAGACCGTGATCGATATCGACTTGATGGGCACGATCCACGTGATGAAGGGGGCCTATCCGTTCCTCAAACGCCCCGGTGCCAGCATCATCAATATCTCGGCCCCGCAATCCTATCTGCCGTATGAGGGCCAGTCCCATGTCTGCGCCGCCAAGGCGGGAGTCGACCAGATCACCCGCACCTTGTCAATGGAATGGGGTGTCGAGGGGATAAGGGTGAATTCGGTTGTGCCGGGGTTCATCGAAGGCACCGAAGGTGCGAGACGCCTTGCGCCCACCCAAAACGCCCACGAAGAACTTCGCCGGGACGTGCCGTTGGGCCGCTGGGGTCAGCCGCAGGACGTGGCCAATGCCTGCCTGTTCCTCAGCTCGGATCTGGCCAGTTATATCAGCGGCACGGTTCTGGCCGTGGACGGGGCACTCTATCAGCGCGGATCGGGCAAGTTCGGGCAGATGATGGGCGATATGCTGCGGAGTATGAAAAAGAGGTGAGCCGCAACTCACCCCTTGCAGTTCAGTTGGTAGTTTCCAGACCGACCGGCTTTCCAACAACAGTGAAATGCAGGCCGTCCGGGTCCAACAGTTCGGATGCAACGCGGTTCACGTCTTCCAGTGTGACCGCGTTCACCTTGTCATTGCGGGTGGCGATATAGTCGATGGGCAATCCCTCCATCTGCATCCCCACCATGATCCCGGCAATCTGTCCGTTGCCGTCAAAGCGCAGCGGATAAGCGCCGGTCAGATAGGTTTTGGCATCGTCCAGTTCCTTCTGCGTCACCCCTTCGGTGGCGGCGCGCGCCCATTCGTTTCGAATAACCTCTATCGCCTCGGCAATGCGGTCATTGGCCGATGACACCGACCCCAGGTAAACCGAGGCCAGATCCTTGGGCACAAGATAGGTTCCAACCCCATAGGTCAGGCCACGCTTTTCGCGCACCTCCTGCATCAGACGGCTTTCGAACCCGCCACCGCCAAGGATGTGGTTCAGGATATAGGCGGCAAAGAAATCAGGATCGTCCCGATCTATTCCGGCATGGCCAAACAGCGCCACGGATTGCGGGGTGTCAAACTCGACAACACTGATCCCGCCGGGGATGGTCACGTTGGCCTTGCCCGGGATGGGCTTGCCCGTTTCCGGCAGGTCGGCGAGCAACGTGTCAAGCAATGCGCCCAGTTCTTCGGCCGTTATATCGCCGACGGCCCCCACATAAAGGCGATCCTTGGCAAAAACGCTTTCATACGCCGTAACCACATCATCCCGTGTCAGCGCCGAGACACTTTCGATCGTGCCCTTGCCTTCGGAACCGTAAGGGTGATCGCCATAGGCCATCTGGGCAAAGTTGCGGCCTGCAATCTCGTTCGGGTCGGTCTGATCTGATCGCAGCCCGGACAGGATTTGCGCGCGCACACGGTCAACCGCGTCCTGATCAAAGCGCGGTTCGTGAATCGTCTCACGCAGCAGGTCGGAAACCTCATCCCGGTTTTCGGTCAGAAAACGTGCGGAAATCGAAACCGTGTCGTCACCGGCGTTATAGCGGAACGATGCGGCCAGCGCCTCAAGCTCGCGCGCATAGGTCCGCGCGTCCATTTCGCCGGACCCTTCCTCGATCAGCCCGCTCATCAGATAGACCGCGCCGCGCTTGTCCGGGTCGTCCAGCGACGTACCGCCACGGAAGCGCAGCTCAAGCGCGGTAAACGGGATCGAGTGATCCTCGACAAGCCATGCGGTGATCCCGCCGGGCGAGGTTACTTCCTCGATCTCGATCTCGGCCAAAGCGGGCAGAGCAACCAGACAGGTAATCAGCGTTGCGAGAAACCGTTTCATTGCGTCACCTCATCATCGCGCATCAGCCAGCCGGTGACCGACGCCTTGGGTTGCAGAACGTCGCGGGCGGCGGCGATGATTTCGTCTCCGGTCACGGTCTGAAGGATATCAGGCCATGCCTGCACGTCCTGTATTGTCAGGCCGCTGGTCAGAGCGCGCCCATAGCGGTTGCCGATCCCGTCCACATTGTCCCGTGCATAGGTCTGCGCGGCCCGCAACTGCATCTTGATGCGGTTCAGATCGTCCTCGTCGACACCTTCGGCAATGAAATCGGCCACGGCCTGGTCCATGGCATCCTCGGCCTCTTGCAGGGAAACCCCTTCGGCGGGAACGACCAGCAGGTCGAATGTTGTGTCGTCCAGCGAGACGTCACGATAGAACGCCCCGGTATAAACAGCCATTTTCTGATCGAATTGCAGCTTTTCGTTCAGGTAAGAGGTCGTGCTGCCCCCCAGAAGTTCCGCCAACAGAAACAGGGCTGCCGCCTTTTCCTGATCGCCCGGATCGCGTTCCGGCGCCAGGTAACTGCGCTGGACGTAGGGCTGCGCCACGCGAGGGTCCTTAAAAGTCAGACGGCGTTCGGCGGTTTGCGGGGGTTCCTGCGACCGGACCCGTTCCGGCAAATCCGCATTGGCGGGAATCACACCGTAATACTGATCGGCCAGAGTGCGGACCTCGGCGGGATCAACGTCTCCGGTGACAACCAGAATGGCGTTATTGGGCGCGTAGTGGGTCTGGTAGAATGACAGCGCGTCTTCCAGTTCCAGTTCTTCCATCTCGTGCTTCCAGCCGATGATCGGCACGCCATAACGGTGATTGAGGTATTGTGCTGCGCTCATCTGTTCGCCGAACAGGGCGCGCGGGTTGTTCTCGGTGCGCTGGTTGCGTTCTTCAAGGATCACATCGCGCTCGGTCACGATATCTTCTTCGCTCAGGCGAATGTTCCGCATCCGGTCCGATTCCATGCGCATCATCAGCTCAAGCCGGTCGGCAGCGACGCGCTGGAAATAGGCAGTGTAATCATACGAAGTGAACGCGTTGTCGTTGCCGCCATTGGCCGCGACGGTGGCCGAGAATTCGCCCGGTGCCAAAGTATCTGTGCCCTTGAACAGCAGGTGTTCAAGAAAATGCGCGACACCCGACGACCCGATCGGCTCATCCGCCGATCCGGCGCGGTACCAGACCATGTGCTGCACAACAGGCGCGCGGTGGTCTTCCACCACGACGACATCCATGCCGTTGTCCAAAGTGAATGTGGTGACCGCTTCTTTCCCACCCTCGGCAAAAGCCGGTGTGGTGGCGATCAGGGCAGCCGACAAGGCAAGGGCCCGAACCATGGGGCATCCTCCGTTTCGTTTCTGTCATTCAAACTACGGTGGTGCGGCCCGGGTTCAAGCCCGATGACGGAAAGTTAAGAATTATTCATTCGGCGGCGAGGTTGGAGTCTCGACCCCGGCCCGGCGGGCGGCTTCGGTTTCCGAATACGGATCGATCGACTGGCGTTCGTAGACCTGATTATAGCGGTCGACAGGGAACAGGCGCAGACCGGTCCAGCGGCCTCGACGTTTGCGGAATGCGGCGTCCTCGGCTTCGACCACCTGCCGCGTATCGGGTGACACGCCATAACGGCTGGACGCCGTCACAAGCGCCGCATCCGACGACGGCACACCAGCGTTGGGGTTCAGGGCGGCGGCATTACCACCCAGCGCGACCACCAAATCGGCTTTGGGGGTCGGGTCTGTCAGATTCCCACCACCCGGCGTGGGTGCAGGCAGAAACGCGTAATCCTGAGGCTGGGTCAGCGGCTTGACTGGCAATACCGAAAATTCATCCGGGCCCTGTCCCGGAGGCGCCAGATCCCGCAGTCCGGGATTCGAACATGCCGCGACCGCAGCGGCAACTGTCAGAACAAATATGGCGCGCGGCATCCGCATTGGTGTCTCCAGCCTGTTTCAGGCGCTTTTATCGCAAATCATTCCGCGCGTCACGAGGGCTTTTTGCCGTCAAACAAAACCAGCCCCAGCGCTCCGGCGAATATGAACACATCCGCCAAGTTGAACACAAACGGGTTGTTGATGCCACAGCAGGACATGTTCAGGAAATCCAGTACAAACCCATAGAGGAGCCGGTCGATCACATTCGCAAGCGCTCCGCCGATCAGAAGGCCGCCACAGAGCAACATGAATTTCGAACGCGTCGAACGACCAAGCCAGACAAGAACACCGATACAGATCACCACGGACACACTGATCAGAAACCAGCGTGCGGCCTCAGAGTCGCCCTGAAACAGGCCGAAATTAATGCCTCGATTCTCGCCGTATTTGAACACCAGCAGCGGTGGCAGAACATCGATACCGTCGGGCCGTTCAGCCACGCGCAGGACGTGAACGACCAGATATTTGCTGATCTGGTCGATCGCAAAGGCGGCCAAGGCTGCCCAGAGAAGCAGGCGTGACCGCATCAGTGACGGAAATGACGCATACCGGTGAAGACCATCGCCAGTCCGGCCTCATCGGCTGCGGCAATCACTTCATCGTCGCGCATGGACCCGCCCGGCTGAATGACGCAGGTCGCGCCCGCTTCGGCGGCTTCCATCAACCCGTCGGGGAAGGGGAAAAACGCATCCGATGCCACGGCCGAACCGATGGTCAGCGGCTGCGGCAAGCCCAGCGTTTCAGCCATGCGTTCGGCTTTCTTGGCCGCGATCAGGGCCGAATCCACTCGGCTCATCTGCCCCGCGCCAACACCCACGGTCGCGCCATCCTTGACGTAGACGATGGCGTTGGATTTGACGTGTTTGGCCACTTTCCACGCGAACAACAGGTCACGCATCTGCGCGTCAGTCGGGGCTTTCTTGGTCACGACCTTGAGGTCGTCCATGCCGATAAAGCCGTTATCCTTATCCTGCACCAACAGCCCGCCAGCCACCTGACGGACGGTTTTGCCACCTTCGGTTACATCCGGCAGCGCCTCGGTCGTCAGCAGGCGCAGGTTTTTCTTGGCGGCAAAGATCGCCTTGGCCTCGTCCGAGGCACCGGGGGCAATCACAACCTCGGTGAAGATGCCCGTGATCTCTTGCGCTGTTTCTGCATCCAACGGCTGGTTCAGCGCAACAATGCCACCAAAGGCCGAGGTGCGGTCGCAGTCAAATGCCGCCTTGTACGCCTCGAGAAGGGTGGCACCTGTGGCTACACCGCAAGGGTTGGCGTGTTTGATGATGGCGCAAGCCGCGCCTGTCGCTGGATCAAACTCGGCCACCAGTTCAAAGGCCGCGTCCGTGTCGTTGATGTTGTTATAGCTCAGTTCCTTGCCCTGATGCTGTACGGCGGTGGCGACACCGGGGCGGTTGGTGCCGTCCGTGTAGAACGCTGCCTGCTGGTGGCTGTTTTCGCCATACCGCAGGGTCTGCTTCAACTCACCGGCAAACGCGCGGCGCTTGGGAGCGTCCAGTTGCAGCGCATCCGCCATCCAGTTCGAAACAGCGGCGTCATAGGCCGCTGTTCGGGCATAGGCCTTTTGCGCCAGCCACTGGCGGAAGCCATAGGATGTCTTGCCATAGTTTTCTTCCAGCTGATCCAGCAGGGAGGAATAATCCTCGACATCCACGACCACGTTCACAAAGGCATGGTTTTTTGAGGCCGCGCGGATCATCGCCGGGCCGCCGATGTCGATATTCTCGATACATTCGTCATAGCCCGCGCCCTTGGCGACTGTTGCCTCGAACGGGTAGAGGTTTACGACCAGCAGGTCGATGGCGCCGATGCCATGTTCCTCCATCGCCGCAACATGGGTGTCATTGTCGCGCAGCGCCAGCAACCCGCCATGCACCATCGGGTGCAGCGTCTTGACCCGGCCATCCATCATCTCGGGGAACCCGGTGATTTCGCTGACATCGCGAACCTCAAGCCCTGCATCGCGCAGCGCCTTGGCGGTGCCGCCTGTCGACAACAGTTCGATCCCGCGTTCGGACAGCTCCTTGCCCAGCTCGATCAGCCCGGTCTTGTCGGAAACGGAAAGCAACGCGCGGCGCACGGGATGAAGGTCGGTCATGGGTCCAAAGGTCCTTTTGGCGTCAGTCAAACTTGGGCTCGTCCCGGTGCGTATCGCGCACGGCATAGGCTGTATCCTGCGCCTTGCTCAGCGTCCACCGGATGCGCGTCGCATACTCCATTGCGCGGCCAGATAGAACGATCTGTTTTGTCGCGCGTGGCTTTAAACGGCCTTTTTCAAGGTAAACACTTGGTTCGACAGATAATTTTCCCACGCCATCATGGCGGAAAACCCAGATCTCGCCGCTTTTGAGCGCCATCGACACTGCCGCCCCGCCCAGATCCAGCACCGCGTCAACGTCAGGATGCAGATGAAAACGGATGTCATAGCCAATGCCCTTGAGGCCCGAGGCGTCCAACGCCCTGTCGAACTGACGCTTGGCCTTGTCGGTTGCGGTCAGCAGAATATCCTCGACCGTCAGCTCACGCCCGTCAAAGCGCAATTCGAATGTGCGCGCGTGGGTCAGCCCGAAGACTTTGACATATCCGTCATGCCCGGCCATGAAACGGATGCCTTCGAACGCATCTTCAAAATCGACTGGAACGTCCTGTGGCGCGTCGACCAGCGCCTGACTTTCGCGGCCCGGCAACGGGTTGGCCAACCGCGCGCTCGAGAACCCGTCCAGACACAGGGTTGAGTGAGATGGGGTCGCACGCCCGGCACGGCGCCAATCCAGCCCGAAACTGGCCCCCGATCCACAATTCACGATCAAAGGGCGACGCCCCGAGGTCAGCTCGAACGCCAGCGTGGATGCGTGCGCGTTGAATGAGGCCGCTCCGGAGGGCGGCGCGCTGGCATCCACGATCACCGTGGTGCGTGCTGCGGCCAGGCGGGCATAGCCCATTGGCAGTTCGGTCGCCGCCTTGTGCTTGACGCCACTTTGCGCAAGCGCCTGTTCCAGCCGCCCTTCGACCCCGCGCCCGCCACCGTGAAACCGCGCCAGCGCGCCATCCGCATGGCGCAGACTGCGCAAGGTCGGTGCGATCCGCTTGATCGCCTTGGCCTGCGCGACAGGTGTGCCGCGTCCAAGATCGCTCAGCGCCGCCGACGTCCAGCTGAGCAGCATGAACACCTCAAGCAGCTCTTCCGGGTTGCGTGTTGGAATACCGCCCTTCGCATCCACCTGCCGGTCACACTCACCAGCCAAAGCCCGCAGGGCCGGATCGGCCATCTGCTCCAACCCCTCCAGCGCCAATCCGGCTTGCACAAGACCGGCCAGCGCCTCGAAACGCGGCAACCCGGGCGTCGCGGCCTGCCAGCGTTTGGACAGGAACCATGTTTGCTGCGCCAAAGACCGAAAGAACAGTTTGCTTTGCTTTTCATCTGCCCCGCGCAGCAGAAAAAGCGCATGGTTGATCCAGCGCATCACCCGCCGCCCGGTTAGGTCAGGCACCCAGCCCGGGCCCTGCCCGCGGCCATGCGTCTCGATCCAGCCCCAGACCCAGCGCTGCGCTTTTTCCCGTGCGCGCATATCACCGACAGCGGCCAGATCATCCAGCCATGCAAAACCATGGCGTTCCTCGTCAAAGCCGGCGCTGGGGGCAATGACATCCCACAACGCGGTATCGTCTGCCTCGACCAGATAGCCGGCGAACAAGAGATTCCCCGCAACCAGCTGCCGCCCGCGCGCAAACGAACCAACGGTACGCGGCTGGGGCTGCGCAACAAACCCCGTAGCTGCCTTTTGCCGTTGGCTGAGACGCGCGTAGAAACGGTTCTGCAACCGCATCCACCGACTGGCCATGGTGTCCGAATTTGACATGCGCGTGTTACTCTGCCCCTTGCGCTCTGCTGGCGCTTGAGACCCAACGATAGACCGCGCCGATCGTCAAGTCATCGAAAAGCGTGCACTCAGGCGGATTTGTTCAGGCAGGCGATATAGAACCCGTCCATACCCCCGCGATCGGGCCAGTAGTCGGGCCGCAGACGCAGGCCGCCTTCCTCAGTGATCCAGTTGTCTTCGATGCCGGGTAAGTTCAGAGCGGCGCGATCAACACGCATGTCCGGATACATGCCCAGCGCGTCTTCGATCTGAACCTCGCCCTCATCCGGCAAGAGCGAACAGGTGCAATAGACCAGCCGCCCGCCGGGTTTCAGCAGCGTCCACGCATGGGCCAGCATCTGCGCCTGCAAATCGATCAGTCCGCCAAATTCCGAGCCATCCTTGGCAAAAGGCAAGTCAGGATGCCTGCGGATCGTACCCGTAGCCGAGCAGGGTGCGTCCAGCAAAATTGCGTCGTACTGACCCTGATGGTCCAGCGCGTCACCCACGATGACCTCTGCCTGCAACCCGGTCCGGGCGAGGTTTTCGCGCACGCGTTCGGTGCGCGCCGCGGATACATCCAGCGCCATCACATCCGCCCCCGCCGCAGCAAGTTGCATCGTTTTGCCGCCCGGAGCCGCGCAAAGGTCCAACACCTTTTCGCCCGCCATCGGTGCCAGAACACGCACCGGCAGCGCGGCTGCCGCGTCCTGCACCCACCAATCCCCAGCCTTGTATCCCGGCAAGGCCGAGACCTGACCGGCATCCTGAATACGCACAGACCCGGTAGGCAGCTTTTCGCCCGAAGGGCTTTCCGCCCCCGGCTTCAGGGTAAGGTCCAGCGGTGCGCCCGCGAAATGCGCCTGTTCCATTCCGGCCACCGCTTCGGCACCCCACGCCGCGATCAGCGGATCTCGCAACCACTCCGGCAGGCGCGGGACACGCATTTTCGGCCATGCTTCGGGACCCTCGGACGCGACCTTGCGTAAAACGGCATTCACCAAGCCTTTCAGACGCCCGTGCTTGCGCGAGCGGCTGATGATTTCAACCATGGAGTTCACCACCCCATGCGCAGCTTCCCCGTTGCACAGCTCGACCGCGCCCAGCCGCAGCGCGTTGTGTACGGTCAGGGCGGGTGTTCGGTTCAGGTGATTGTCCAGCAGACGGTCGGCGCGCTCCAGCCCGCGCAGGGTTTCCGAGGCCAGCCGCTGGGCACGCGCACGATCCTCTGGCCCCAACCGATCCAAAGCACCCGCGGCCAGGCATTCAGACAACAGGCGGCCTTCACCCAGAACCTGATCCAACAGATAGATTGCGCTGCGCCGTGCTGCTGTCGCGCTGTTTGTCATGGTACCGCCTTCATGTGACCTGTGCCCGCATTGCCATTGGCGGACGCGGGCGTATATCAAGGCTATGCACGGAAAGGAACCCGATGTCATGAGTGACGACCGCAAAGACCTGCCCCCCGCCGCCCAACGCGCGCTGGCCGAAGCGGAAGAACGCCGCCAAAAAGCCCAGGCCGAAGCCAGGGAAATGCCCAAGGAACTGGGCGGGCGCGATGGGCTGGACCCCGCCCGTTACGGTGATTGGGAAAAGAAAGGCATCGCCATCGATTTCTAGGCCCTCAGCCGCGCAGCGCCTTCAGAAAATCATCGATCAGGGCGCGCTGTTTCCTGGACTGCGCCCTATCTTCGGGCCATGTCAGCCAATACCCGTCCTTGGTTTGCAGCTCTGGCAGCTCTAACCTGCGCAACCGGCCATCCTTTAGATCACCGGACGCCAGCGGAACCGAGCCCAGCACAACCCCCATTCCGCGCCTTGCCGCCGAAACAGCATGTTCCATCGAATCGAAACTGACATGAGATGGCGCGACGTCCCCGTGCCCGTATTTCCGGTTCCACTCGCGCCAGCCCGGACGCTCGCCGCGCAGATCGATCAGGGGGGCACCCCATTCAACGCCCGGCGCGGCCATCGGCACCAGCACCTCGCGCGCGATCAATGCCGCGTCGCGCCCGGTCCACACGCCGCGACCATAGCGGATTTGCAGCCAGGTGCGTTCCTCATCCAGCGACGACCGGCGCGCAACCGAGTCGGTCATCACCCGCACCTCGGGGCGCAGATTTCGGAACACAGGCAGGGCTGGTACAACAAGGGCGTGGATGTTTGATGACAACCCGGCGACCCTGAGTTCGCGTGGCGATTTTCCAAACAGATCCTCAGTGTTGCGTTCCAACGCCAGCAGGCTGTCCTGCACCAGCGGCAGATAGCTTTCGCCTTCGACCGTCAGTGACACGCCGCGCGCCTCGCGCACAAACAGGGACCGGCCCAGCCAAGCCTCAAGATTGCCGATCCTTTGGCTGACGGCGGCCTGCGTCAACCCGAACTCTTTCGCAGCCGCCGAAAACCCGCCAAGCCGCCCAGCGGCTTCGAACACACGCAACCAATCCAGCGGCGGTAATCCGGTCTTATTTTTAGCCATTAGTTTTTCCAAGCCTCAGCCGAAATAAGGATTAATTGTCGTAATGCCACGAACGGCGTATCTGCTCAACCAAAGCTCGCGCCGAACAGGAGACCCCCAATGCTGCGCACCGCCACCCACGACACCTCGATTGTTACAGTCGCGTTCGACACCGGGGCCAAGGCCCGTTTCCACGCCATCTGGCTGCGCGACAACGCGCTGGACGCTGATACCCGCGCGCCGGGCAACGGTCAGCGCCTGATAACCATCGGCGATATTCCTGCCGACATCTCGGTCAGTTCAGCCGAGGTGGTCGCGGGCGACCTGCAAGTCACGTTCCAGCCTGAGGGCAAAATCGTTACCTTCCCGGCGGACTGGTTGGCCGAAAACAGCTACGACCGCGATCATGACATTGCGCTGGGTCGCATCGCCCCCGGCATCACGACCTGGGAAAGTGGCATCGCCGCGCCCAGCGGCGATTGGAACGAGGTCCATGCCAGCCCGGCGGCCAAGCGCAATTGGCTGGCCGCTGTGGCCGAGTTCGGCTTTGCCAAGCTGACCGGCGGCCCGACCGAGCCTGAATCGCTGCTGAAGGTCGCTGACCTGTTCGGCTATGTCCGCGAAACCAATTATGGCCCCTATTTCGAGGTGCGGACCGAGGTGAACCCGACAAACCTTGCCTATACCGGGCTTGGCCTTCAGGCGCATACCGACAACCCCTATCGCGACCCGGTGCCGACCTTGCAAATCCTCTATTGTCTGGAAAACTCGGCTGAAGGTGGGGAGTCCATCGTTGTTGACGGCTTCCGCGCCATCGAAAAACTGCGTGACGCAAACCCCGAAGGCTTTGCCCTGCTGGCCGGATATCCGGCGCGGTTCGAGTACAAGGGCTCGGACGGGGTCTGCCTGCGGTCGCGCCGCCCGATGATCGAGTTGTCACCGGATGGCGAGTTGATCGGCATCCGCTTCAACAACCGCTCTTCCGCCCCCTTTGTGGATGTGCCGTTTGACAAGATGGAGGCTTATTACGCCGCCTATCGCCAATTGGGGGATATCATCGACGATCCGGCGATGGGCGTGTCGTTCAAACTGGAACCGGGGGAAAGCTTTATCGTCGACAACACCCGCGTCCTGCACGCGCGGCTTGGCTATTCCGGGGCCGGATCGCGCTGGTTGCAGGGATGTTACGCCGACAAGGACGGGTTGCTGTCCACACTGGCGGCGATGGAGATGGCGCAGCCGGAGGCGGCAGAATGAAACCTGATTTCTCGACCCTGAACCGGGACAATATCGTTGCTTTCATCGGGAGCATTTTCGAACGCCGCGGCGGTGAAGAGTATCTGGGCGAGCCTGTCACCATGGCCCAGCACATGCTGCAAGGCGCAACCATTGCCGAGCAGAACGGGATGCCCGAGGAAATCATCGTGGGCGCCTTGCTGCACGACATCGGCCATTTCACATCCGAGTTCGGCACCTACCACCCGGATGACACCGAAGACCGTCATCATGAGGACGCGGGCGCCGAGGTACTGGAGCAGTTCTTCCCCTCGGTCATCACCGATTGCTGCCGCTATCACGTGGCAGCCAAGCGGTATCTGTGTGCCACCAAACCCGAGTATTTCAATCGCCTGTCCGCGGCGTCGGTTCACACGTTGGAACTGCAAGGTGGTCCGATGAGCGCCGAAGAAGTTGCCGCGTTCGAAGCCAACCCGAACCTGAAGGAGATCATTCAGGTCCGCTATCTGGATGAGGCCGGCAAACGCGCGGATATGGAAACCCCGGATTTTGCACATTTTGCGCCGATGGTGCAGCGTATGGTCGACAAGCACATGGAGGCCGCATGAACGCCCCGGAATACATCTTTGAAGCCCGCACCAAACCCTCGCTGCCCTGGCACGAGGTTCCCCTGATCCGCGCGACGGACGCCTCGGTCAAAGGCTATGGGTGTCTGGTCGATGATCCCGAAGGGTTCGAGATCGAGATCACCCGCTGGCCACAACAGGGGTGGCGGCCGATCGATGAAGGCACCGGCGACGAAGGCGGCTGGGTCGAAGGCACCTTTCGTGGTGAGTGGAAGGGCGACGTACTTTATGGCGAGAACGAAGCGGTCAATGGCCACTATGTCCTCGGCTGGTCCACCGATCCGCAGCAGGCACAGACAAGTCGCCAAACAGCGCCCCGCGATCAGGTGCTGCTGTGGCACATGAACTACCACCCGGATGGCGGGCAGATGTTCTGGCCGCTCGACAACAAGCCCTTCATCATTCCTGCTGCATTGCCCGGCGACAACCTGACACCAGAAAAGGTGGTGGCGTTCTGGTGCGACGGTTCGCGCGGGCTGTATATCCATCCCGGTATCTGGCACGAGGGGATATTCCCGGTTGAAGACAACCAGCGGTTCCTCGATCGGCAGGGTGCGGTGCACGCCCGCGTCAGCGCTGATATCGGTCAGGAATTTGGCGTCTACCTCGCCTGCCCGCTGCGCGCCGACAAAATCAGGGATTTGTGATCAGAGCCCCCCGATGAGCAGATCGGCTACGCGCGATCCAAATCTGCGTAGCCAGCAGGTACGGTACGAAGAATGCGAAGTTCTGAACCAAATCGAAAGGGCCCGAGAAATCAGGCTCTGACCCCAACCCGCCGGTCAACAGATACCAAACCGTATAATGCACACGGTAGAGCCACGACCCCAGCGCCAGCCAGAACAGCCGCAGACCCCATGCCCAATGGCCAGCACGATCCGCGAATATAGCCATGCGCGCCACCATCAGAGCTGCAGTGAACAGGCAGAGCCCATACAAGAAAAACGCTGCAGACATCATCGGTCCACCGATCGTTCCCCGCAGGGGGATATAGGTCATTCCTGCCAGTCCGGTGATCAAAGCCGACGCAATCAGAGCCACACCCAAGCCGCGGTGAAACCGATTGTATTTCAGCCGAAGCCCTTTCAGCAGTTGCAGCGGCACAAGAGCCACCAACACCGTTCCGGCAAGGATATGCAACATCATCGCCGCATTAGCGACACTCTGGTCATAGGCAAACAAGTAGCTTTTCTGTGCCGCGCTCTCAGACAGCCCGACGCCGATCATGTCAAACCCCTGCGCGACGAAGGGCAGCAGGGTCAGATAGAACAGGACCAGCACCAATCCGGTCATCACACGTGATGTCAGGTTCCGCATACGCCCGAGTGTAACGCCGTCGAGCGGCCCGTCTATGGCTTACAGCCCAAGCACATCCACCATGTCATATTGACCGGGGGATTTGCCCTGCCCCCACAGCGCCGCTTTCAACGCGCCGCGGGCAAAGATGGCGCGGTCGGTGGCCAGATGGCGCAGGACGATGCGTTCTCCGGGGGCGGCGAACAGGACATCATGTTCCCCCACGATGTCGCCGCCGCGAATAGCGTGAAAACCGATATCTCCACGCTTGCGCGCGCCGGTGATGCCGTCCCGACCCCGGTCGGACACGTCCGACAACTCAACGCCACGCCCTTCGGCTGCGGCCTCTCCCAGCATCAAGGCGGTGCCCGAAGGTGCATCTACCTTGTGATGGTGGTGACCTTCGATGATCTCGATATCGAAATCCTCATCCAGCGCAGCTGCGACCTTTTTGGTCAATTGCACCAGAAGGTTGACGCCAAGGCTCATGTTTCCGGCTCGTACGATCACCGCATGGCGCGACGCGGGTTCCAGTGCTGCGATCTGTTCGTCAGACATGCCGGTGGTGCCGATCACATGCACACAGCGCGCCTGCGCCGCCAGCGCAGCGAAGTCCAGTGTCGCCTCGGGCGCGGTGAAGTCGATCACTGCCTGCGCCTGCGCAAAGGCTTCCAGCGGATCGTCGGTGACGGTGACGCCCAGTGCCTGCCCGCCCATGACCGTGCCCACATCCTGACCGATCCAGTCATGGTCCTTGCGTTCGACCACGCCGACCAGACGCGCCTGATCGCTGTCCGTCACGGTCTTGATCAGCATCTGCCCCATACGGCCCGAAGCCCCTGTGATGACGATCCCCGGAATATGGGTCATTGCGCTGGTCCTTTTCGTTAAGTCGGCTCAAAGCCTCCTACCCGGTTCGCGCCCGCTTGGCAAAGCCCCGCTTTGCGCTTAGATCGGGGATTATGGCAAAGAACAAATTCCATGATGGCCCCGGCCCGTCCCAACGGCAGCTGCGTGTCGGCGAACTGATCCGCCGCACCCTGTCCGAAGTTCTGGCGCGCGGAGATGTCCACGACCCCGACCTGAATCGCATGTCGATCACCGTGGGTGAGGTGCGTACCTCGCCCGATCTGAAGATCGCCACCGCCTATGTGCTGCCCCTTGGCGGCAGAGGGCAGGAGGACGTGATCGAACTTCTGGCCCGCAACAAGGGTGAGCTGCGGCGCATGGTCGGCAAGAAAGTCGGCCTGAAATTCGCGCCCGATCTGCGCTTTCGGCTGGATGACACGTTTGACCGTCTGGACGACACCCGCCGCATGTTCGAACAGGACGCGGTGCGCCGCGATCTGGACGAGTGATCCGCACGTTTGTCACATTGGCGACGCTTCTTTGGGCCGCGCAGGCAAGCGCGGTCACTTGTGAAAAGCTGACCCATGAGGACAAACGTTATACGGTTTGCAACGTCGATGCCGCCAATGAAGATCTGCGGCTGTTTCTGAACGGCGAAGACGGTCAGGTATTGGGGCATTTTTCGGCGGTCAACGAAGTGTTGGCCCCGGAAGGCAAACGGCTGGCTTTTGCAATGAACGCGGGCATGTATCACGACGACCGTTCACCCGTTGGCCACTATGTCGAGGACGGGCAGGAACAGATGCGTGTGATCGCCAACCCCGGCCCCGGCAATTTCGGGTTGCTGCCCAATGGCGTGTTCTGCATCCGCAAGGGTCGGGCGGATGTGTTTGAAACGCTTGATTACGTGGATCAGGCCCCCACCTGCCGCTTTGCTACCCAATCCGGTCCAATGCTGGTGATCGACGGAGAACTGCACCCGCGCTTCCTGCCCGATTCGACCTCGCTTTATGTTCGCAATGGGGTCGGCACCAGTTCCGATGGTACGCGAGCGGTGTTTGCGATCTCGGAAGATTATGTCACCTTCCACGAATTCGGGCGTCTGTTCCGCGATGTGCTTGGCACACCAAACGCGCTGTTTTTCGACGGCAATATCTCGCGGATGTATGAGCGGGCCAGCAACCGCTCGGATCTGGGATTCTCGCTGGGGCCTATTGTCGGCGTAGTCGAAGAAATGCCCGCAAATTGACAGCGGCAGAGTGATCCGTTAACTCGCGCGCCTTAGCAAGATTCAAGGTGCATGATGGGACGTAAACGCAAGGGTCGCGACATTTCCGGCTGGCTGGTGGTGGACAAGCCCGCGGGCATGACCTCGACCGCCGTGGTCAACAAGGTGCGTTGGGCGATGGATGCCAAAAAGGCGGGCCATGCGGGCACGCTGGATCCCGAGGCGACCGGCGTTCTGGCAATTGCCTTGGGTGAGGCAACCAAGACCGTTCCCTATATCACCGATGCGTTGAAAGCCTATACCTTCACTGTGCGCCTGGGGCAGGCCACCAACACGGACGATGCCGAGGGCGAAGTAATCGCGCAAAGCGATACGCGCCCCTCGGATGACGATATCAAGCAGGCGCTGACCCGGTTTCTGGGCGATATCATGCAGGTGCCGCCCAAATTCTCGGCGGTGAAGATCGACGGCCAGCGCGCCTATAAACTGGCCCGCGATGGTGAGGACGTGGAGCTGACCGCCCGCCCCCTCTGGGTCGAGGAACTGATCCTTGTCGACCGCCCCGACGAAGATCACGTGCTGCTGGAAATGACCTGCGGCAAAGGCGGCTATGTACGCTCGATTGCCCGCGATCTGGGCGAGGCGCTGGGTTGTCACGCCCACGTCAAGGAACTGCGCCGCATCTGGTCCGGCCCCTTCGAGGCCGAGGACGGGTTAAGCATCGAGCAGATTGACGAAATGGCGAAAACAACCGCGCTGGACGAATATCTGCACCCGCTGGAAACCGGCCTGTCCGACCTGCCCGAACTGAAATGCACTGCCGAGGGGGCAACCCGTCTGCGCAATGGCAATCCGGGCATGGTTCTGGCTGGGGACGTTGAATATGGCGACGAGGCCTGGGCATCGTTCGACGGCAAGGCCGTGGCTGTAGGCATCTATAAATCCGGTGAATTGCACCCTAGCCGGGTGTTCGTCGACTGAGAGCCGTGTTAGGCGAAGGGCATGATCACCCGTTCCCACACCAAGGGCGACGCGCCCTCGACCGCCATCTATTCCGATTGCGAGAAATACCGCTATAGCCTGACCCGCATCTGGGACCCTGAAGGGCGCAAGGCGCTGTTTGTGATGCTGAACCCGTCAACCGCGACCGAGGTGCAGAACGACCCGACGGTGGAACGCTGTGAACGGCGCGCACGCGCGCTTGGGTTCGGCGCGTTTCAGGTCACGAACATCTTTGCCTGGCGCGATACCGACCCGCGCAAGATGCGGGCTGCCGCCGATCCGGTCGGGCCCGGGAACGACGCGGCCATTCTTGACGGTGTGCGATGGGCCGATCAGGTCATCGCGGCCTGGGGTACGCACGGCGCGCATCTGGGACGCGGCCCTGCGGTGGAAACCCTGTTGCGAGGCACCGGCCAATCGCTGTTCCATCTGGGCCTGACCAAAGACGGTCATCCCAAACATCCGCTTTATATCGCATACACGCGTCAGCCTGAGGTCTGGTGACAAAAGATTAACCATTTCAAAGGTTTACCTTTGACCTGGTGACGGGCGACATGGGATACTCCACCCTCGGAGCATCATGCTTTCGGAGGGGTTCAATGTTTCTGGCCGGATTGCTTGGACTGGCCGCCATCGGCGGCGCTGCTTACGCGATGAGCGATTTTCTGATCGAAGAGGACGACACGCCGGATGAAAACCCGGAAGGTGAGCCATCGGCTGAGGTTGATACCGGTGAGTTTCTGGTCATCGGTGAAGGTGTCGAAGACCCGGAAAACGCTAACACCGAACCTTCGCCGGACAGTGGCGAGGCACCCTCCACCGGGACTGTGATCTCGGAATTTGAAGGCGATCTCGTGATTGCCGGTGGCGATGGTTCGGACGTGATTACCGGGCAGAACGGTGTCGATCAGATCAACGGCTACGGCGGGGACGACACGATAAACGGTGCCAAGGGCAACGACGTTCTGCACGGGGGCGACGGCGCGGATGAAATATCGGGCGGGCAGGGAAATGACATCCTGCACGGTGAGGCGGATGGCGACCTTTTGTTCGGAGATGACGGGGATGACGCCCTTTACGGTCACTTTGGTGACGACACTCTGGATGGCGGTGCGGGTGAGGACGAACTGTTTGGCGGTCAGGGCGACGACAGGCTGGACGGCGGCGCAGGGGATGATGCGTTGCAGGGCGGGTTCGGGGATGATGTTCTGAACGGTGGCGAAGGTGAGGATACTGTCTTTGGCGGGGACGGAAACGACTTTGTTTTCGGGATCGAAGAAGGTGCCGCCGAAAGGGATTTCCTGAACGGCGGTGCGGGTGACGATACCATTCTGGCAGGCGGCAAAGACGTGGTGACGGGCGGAGCCGGGGCCGATGATATCGTGCTGAACCCCGGCGACGATCAGGTGACCGTGATGGGTTTTCAACCCGGTGAAGACAAGCTGCTGGTGACGTGGGAGGATGAGACCGACCCGGCAATCGAGGTTGAGGTCGACGCCGAAAACGCCAACCTGACAAGGGTTTTCATAGATGGCCAGGAAGTTGCGCAGGTATATGGTGCCGAAGGGATGACAGCGGCCGACATTCAGCTGATCACCGAAGCCCAGTTGGCGCAATACGGTCAGATGATCTGAGCCCACAGAAACCCTTTGCCATTTGGGTCAAATGCGCTTATACGCGCCCATCCGCATCGGAATCGGTGCGGTCTTCTCCATGGGCCTGTGCTGGACGACATCCCGGCCTGCGCCATCAACTCAAACCTTAAAAGGAGACCCCGATGTCGATCACTGCCGCTGAAAAAACACGCGTCATGCAAGAATTCGCAACCAAAGAAGGCGACACCGGTTCGCCTGAAGTTCAGGTTGCTATCCTGACCTCGCGCATCAACACCCTGACCGAGCACTTCAAGACCCACAAGAAAGACAACCACGGTCGTCGTGGTCTGCTGAAAATGGTTGCTCAGCGCCGTAAGCTGCTGGACTACCTGAAGGGCAAGGAAGAGGCGCGCTACCAGGACCTGATCAAAAAGCTGGGCATCCGCCGCTAAACGTAATTGTTACGTTTTGTACCGGTTCTGAACCCCGGTTTGTAAGATTTGTACGCCCGCCCAATTGGCGGGCGTCTTTGATTCCGGGTCAGATTGCCTGCCACTTTTTGTAGGTATCGACCGCCAAGGCGGTGTCGATCACGAACATCGCAACCGCGGTTACCATCGCCAGCATCGACAGCCAGAACGACCCGCTTGCCGAGGCGACGGCCAGTGTCATGCCGCCGACGCAGGTGGCAATCGCAGCGGCTTTTTCAAGGCCGCTCATGTCGGTCAGAACGATGCCCGCAAGTTTGGTGAACCCGACGGACGCCTTGGCGACGCCCAGCATGGCCTTCATCATGGCCAGATCGCTGCCCGCCGTTCCGGCCTTGGCGATTGCACCGGCGTGGCGGCTGATCGGGCCGCTGCATTTGACGGCAATCCCGGCCCCGGCCCGTGTCACCGTCTTGGTTCCGAGCGCCTGATAAACCCCCAGCGCGGCCATGGCCATCGTGATGATATCGGCAAACGCCTTGGCGGCGGCCCCGATAAAGGTGTTCAGCG
Source organism: Ruegeria sp. AF1 (assembly GCF_056542125.1). Taxonomy (NCBI): domain Bacteria; kingdom Pseudomonadati; phylum Pseudomonadota; class Alphaproteobacteria; order Rhodobacterales; family Roseobacteraceae; genus Ruegeria; species Ruegeria sp. AF1. The sequence goes on along the minus strand of NZ_JBQFZG010000004.1, from coordinate 174,580 downwards.
CGGCCTTCTTGCGCTTTTTCCTGCTGGTGCCCAGCGGAGCCCCCAAAAGCGGCGTGTCCCCCTGCATCAGGATCAAGCTGTCCGCAGTTTCATGCACCGAGAACGGCGCGGCATCGACGGGAACCGTGGCGGCTTCGGCCTCGGGTATCGGGTCGGGAGACAGGAAACGCGCCTTGATCTGCGCCTGCTGGTCGGCCGGTAGCGCGCGGATATCGGCCCCTTCGTCTGAGGCATAAAGCTCTTCCCATGCGCTTTCCATGATCGCGGCCACGTCCGCCGCGCTTGGTTCGGCGGCAGGAGCTGTCATCAGCGGCATCTTGGGGCCTGCATCAAGGTCGATGTCCTCCACCGCGTCCTCGGGGAGCTTGTCGAGCATCTCGATGAATGACTCGTCGAACACATCAGGGTTGAATGAAATACCAGAGGCGGAATGGAGCTTCATGGGTAAACCTACTTTCTTTAACTTTGACACAATAAGCCTGCACAATAGACGAGTTTTGAATTCTCTCTGTGGTGAACATCACACTTGAACAGCCAGTCGCCCCCCCCGGACGCCGCCAGCCGGGGCGCGCGCGGCGTTTCGTGGCAGCAGCAGGACGCGTGTCTGTAGATCAGCCGTTATTCGGGAAGACCGGCCTTTTTCCACCCTTCGCGCCAGCTTTCGGAACAGGCCGGAACGGTAAAGATCGGCAGCCTGGTCTGATCCGAGGAAGCGGTGATATCCGGGCGCAACGCTTGCAGGTCGCTTATCGCCGCCTGCGCCGCTGCGGCATCCGACATTTGACCCAAGGCGGCAATAAGCATCAGGTGGCTCATGACAAATCCGGACCGAACGGCCAGAGCGTCACGCGCTGCGGCGGCGGCCTCGTCATACCGGCACAGCTGAAACAGTGCACTTGCCCGGGCGATATGTGCCGCATGACGCATCGGGTCTTTCGGGCTGAGTTCAATGGCATGTGTTGCGTGGTCCAATGCCTCATCCGGTCGGTTCAACATGCACAGGTTGATGGAGGCGAGCATGTGGACGCTTGCAGCATTGGGGTTTTCGGCCAGCGCCTGTTTGAACGCCGCACGCGCACGCGGCAGGTCGCGGGCCAGCATCGAGATTGAATGCGCCGCATAAGCCATGGCAATGCCGTCGGAGCGGTCGCTCATGAGAACGCGTTCTGCGGCGCTGATGGCGGCCCTGGGTCCTTCGCCGATGGGATCAAGCCCCTGCACAAGCCGCTGAATATGCAGCCAGGCGAGCAACCCTGCGGCAGCGGCGTAATCCGGGTCGCGGTCCAGCGCCAGCGTTGTCAGCCGGATGGCTTCGCGATTGGCGTCATCTGTCAGCAGATGAAAACGCGACAGCGCCTGAAGGTAGAGTTCATAGGCTTCAAGATTTTCTGTCGGCTTGGCGCGGGACCGGTTCGTTTCGGCGTGGCGCAGCGATGGCTCGATCGCCGTGACGACCTCTTGCGTGACCTTGTCCTGAAGGTCGAAGATATCGTCCAGCACCCCGTCAAAGCGATCGGCCCACAGGTGGCTGCCATTTTCCGCATCAATCAACTGCCCGGTGATCCGGACACGCTGTCCGGCGCGTCGGACGGACCCTTCCAGCACATACCGAACCCCGAGCGTCAGGCCGACCTGTCGGATATCCGTCGTTTTTCCCTTGAAAATGAAGGACGAGTTGCGGGCCACGACCATCAGCCAGCGAAAGCGCGACAGTTCCGTGATGATGTCTTCGGTTATGCCGTCGGCAAAGAACTCTTGCTCGGGGTCGCCGGACATGTTGTCGAAGGGCAGAACGGCGATCCCCGGACGGGTGTCGGCGGGTGTAGCAAGATGGGCGGTTGAACCCTTTGGCCAGCACCAGACACCAACGCGGCGCGTGATGTTCTTCAGCTCGGCCTGCCCGCCGCCGTCGAACAGGGCCGCATCGCCCCGGTCAAGGCTGTGATGCGCCGTGTCCGAGATCAGGATCTGGTCGGGTTTGGCCAATGCTTCGAGCCGGGCAGCGACATTGATGCCATCACCGAAAATGTCTTCGCCTTCCGTGATGACCTCACCCGTGTGAATACCGATGCGCAGCCGCAGCCCTTCGGGCTTGTCGCAGGATTGCAGGGCAATCGCAAAATCCGACGCGTCGGACGTTGACCGGAATTCGGCGATCCAGCCATCCCCCATGCTTTTGATCAATGTGCCGTTGTGGGTTTCCAGCAGGGCAGTGAGCGTGTCGTCACGGAACGATTTCAGTGCTGCAAGTGTACCCTGCCGGTCCTGATCCATAAGCGCCGAGTACCCGACAACGTCAGCCGCCAGCACTGTCGTAAGCCGTCTTTTCATTCGCACCCCCAATGAAAGTGAGGTTAGCGCAGTGATCCGGTTCTGTCAGGCCATTTCCCGGACGGGGCAATGGCACGCATCGCACCATCATGCGGCCCCTGTGCCTTGTATCGCGCTGCGAGGGGTCAGGGCCTGCCTCAGCATGATCCGGCCAGCTTTTTCGGTTTCGCTTTCCTTCCAACGCATTCTCATGTATGCGCGCGGTATCTGAGACGTTGTGCCCTGACCCCGGCACTCGAACGGAAGATAAATGGGGTCGGCGGCAATGGGGCCGCCATGCAAAACCGGAGACCCGCAGGGGCGGGAGTGCTCCGTTCTAGGATACGCATATGTTTGATGTAACGAAGAAATCGATGCAGTGGGGCGAGGAGACGCTGACACTGGAAACCGGCAAGGTTGCCCGTCAGGCCGACGGCACCGTGATTGCCACGCTGGGCGAAACCAGCGTCATGGCCAACGTGACCTTTGCCAAGAGCCAAAAACCCGGTCAGGACTTTTTCCCGCTGACCGTACATTACCAAGAGAAATATTATGCCGCCGGTAAGGTTCCGGGTGGCTTCTTCAAGCGCGAGGCGCGCCCGACCGAGAAAGAGACGCTGACCGCGCGTCTGATCGACCGTCCGATCCGCCCGCTGTTCGTTGACGGTTTCAAAAACGAAGTTCTGGTGATGTGCACCGTGCTGAGCCACGATCTGGTCAATGATCCCGACATCGTTGCAATGATCGCCGCGTCGGCTGCGCTGACCATTTCCGGCGCGCCGTTCATGGGCCCGATCGCCGGTGCCCGCGTTGGATTCGTGGATGGCGAATACGTCCTGAACCCGACCGTGGACGACATGCAGGACCTGCGCCTGAACCCTGAACAGCGTCTGGATCTGGTTGTTGCCGGTACCAAAGACGCCGTGATGATGGTTGAATCGGAAGCCTATGAGCTGTCCGAGGCCGAAATGCTGGGTGCGGTGAACTTTGCGCATGAGCAGATCCAGCCGGTCATCGACCTGATCATTTCGCTGGCCGAAGACGCCGCGAAAGAGCCGTTCGAATTCGTCGCACCCGATTACTCGGAGCTCTACACCGCCGTGTCGGCTGCCGGTGAAGAGCAGATGCGCGCCGCGTTCGCGATCACCGACAAGCAGGAGCGCACCGCCGCTGTTGCCGCTGCCCGTGAAACGATCAAGGAAGCGCTGACCGAGGAACAGCTGGAAGACGCCAACCTTGGTTCGGCGATGAAAAAGCTGGAAGCCGGCATTCTGCGCGGTGACGTCGTCAAGGGCGGCAAGCGCATCGACGGTCGATCGACCACCGATGTTCGCGCCATCGAAGCCGAAACCTCATTGCTGCCGCGCACCCACGGCTCTGCCCTGTTCACCCGCGGTGAAACCCAGGCGCTGGCCGTGACCACGCTGGGCACCGGCGACGATGAGCAGTTCATCGACGCGCTGCACGGCAACTTCAAATCGAACTTCCTGCTGCATTACAACTTCCCCCCCTATTCGGTTGGTGAAGTGGGCCGCGTGGGTTCGCCCGGCCGTCGCGAAATCGGCCACGGCAAGCTGGCATGGCGCGCACTTCAGGCGGTTCTGCCTGCGCCGACCGACTTCCCCTATACCATCCGCGTGGTGTCCGAGATCACCGAATCCAACGGCTCCAGCTCGATGGCGTCAGTCTGCGGCGGTTCGCTGTCGATGATGGATGCGGGTGTTCCGCTGAAAGCCCCGGTTGCCGGTGTGGCCATGGGCCTGATCCTGGAAGATGACGGGTCTTACGCAGTTCTGACCGACATCCTGGGTGACGAAGACCACCTGGGCGATATGGACTTCAAGGTTGCGGGTACTGCAAACGGCATCACCTCGCTTCAGATGGACATCAAGGTCGCGGGCATCACACCTCAGATCATGGAAACCGCCCTGGCACAGGCCAAGGACGGTCGGATGCACATTCTGGGCGAGATGGGCAAAGCCCTGTCCGAGACCAACGAGTTCTCGGTCCACGCACCGCGTATCGAAACCATGAACATCCCGACCGACAAGATCCGTGAAGTGATCGGTTCGGGCGGCAAGGTCATCCGCGAGATCGTCGAGGTTTCGGGTGCCAAGGTCGACATCAACGACGATGGCGTCATCAAGATCGCATCGCCCGATGGGGAATCGATCAAGAAGGCTTATGACATGATCTGGTCGATCGTGGCCGAGCCGGAAGAAGGTCAGGTCTATACCGGCAAGGTGGTCAAGATTGTCGATTTCGGTGCCTTCGTGAACTTCTTTGGCAAGCGGGACGGTCTGGTCCACGTGTCCCAAATCGAAAACCGCCGCCTGAACCATCCGTCGGATGTTCTGAAGGAAGGTCAGGAAGTGAAGGTCAAGCTGCTGGGCTTTGACGATCGCGGCAAGGTCCGCCTGTCGATGAAAGTGGTCGATCAGGAAACCGGTGAAGAGATCGTTCCCGAGAAGAAAGAAAAGAAAGAGGAAAGCGCCGAGTAATCTGCCAACCCTTAGATTGAATGCGAAAGGCCCCGGTTTCGACCGGGGCTTTTTTTGTACGTGCGGTCAAGAACACCGGGTGTCCCGTGGCTTGGTAAATCAAATGTTAACACTTCATGCGTGTATTTACTCAACCATAAGGATGATCATGTTGCATTCAGGGATGCTTTTCGACCGTGGCCTCGATTACCGTTTTCGAAATCAGCGCAGACCCCTACAGCAATAAAAGCGTCGACATAACCGCCGCATATTCCGTTGATATCACCGACAATGACGCCCTGTTGCAGGATCCTGACCCTGACAGCGCGCAGCTTGACCTGTCGGCCCTGCCCGGTTTTTCCGGGACAAGCCAGAATTTCAGCACCTTCGAAAGCTATTCGGGAACGGTGAACGGGGCGCCTGTCACCTTCATTCTGGTTCAGTTCTCGAACCCGCGCTACATCATCGTCACCTCGGGTCAGGCACAGTTGAACGATACCATCTCGGGGACCAGCTTTGGCGGGACGGCAGCGCCAACCACCTATCAGACCTTGCCGTCTTTCGTGTGTTTCACCGCCGGGTCCCTGATCCGGACGCCCGTCGGGCTGCGCCGGGTCGAGACGCTGAACCCCGGCGACCCGGTTGTCACCGCCAAGGGCCATACCCGCCCGGTGCGCTGGATCGGCAGGCGTCGCTTGTCAGCGCAGGAGTTGCAGCAGGACCCTCATCTCTGCCCGGTACGGATCATGGCGGGGTGTTTCGGGACAAACAGCCCAAGCCGTGATCTGGTCGTCTCGCCACAACACCGGATCGCCGTCACCTCGGCGATGATGGAGCTGATGCATTGCGAGACCGCGATGCTGGCCCCGGCCAAGGGGCTGATCAATGGGCGGACAATTGTTCAGGAGCTGCCCGCGCAAGGGGTCGAGTATGTCCATATCCTTTTTGACCGGCATGAGCTGGTAAACGTCGAAGGCATCTGGTCCGAATCCTTCTATCCCGGTGACACGACATTGGGCGCGATGGCACCGGCCACAAGGCGCGAGCTGTTTACCCTGTTCCCGGATCTGGCCTGCGGTGCCGGTGGCTATGGATCAACCGCGTTGCCGGTGCTGAAACCCTTTGAGGTTCGGGTGCTGAAGGCGGATCTGACGCTGCCCTGCTGGTCATCGGTCCCGAACACATCTGCGCACGCCGCCTGACAGGGGTGCCGATCAGTGGGCAACCCCGCCGGGGCCGTGTTTCAGTAGATGCCACTGGCCATAGCTGTCCTTCAGGTCCAGCTTGATCGCGGCATCAGAGCGGGTCGAGGCGCTGCCGATCTCGGCAATGGAAAACTCGATTCCGCCGGGGATATCGATGCGCACCCGATGCGCGCCGCCGCCATGTGGGGCCTGGATCGGCTGTCCGGTGGATTTCAGGACATCACCAACGGTAACGCTGGCCGTGCGTTCTTCGAGGTCCATCTCGAATTCGATCGGCAGGTAGAGCGTGTCATGGACCGTCTCGCACATTGCCCTGAACACGTACCAATGCGTCGCCATTTCTTCGGTTTCTTCGCCGTGAAAGACCTTTTCCAGCGCGTCGCGCTGTGCCGGGGTTGCTGCGGGATCGACGATCACCTGCATCTCGCCGCCGCCTTCAAAGATCGGCCCCGGCCAGGCATAGATCAGCGCGGCCTTGGTCCCGCTGAGGTCGGTGTCGCCGAAATGCCCTTTGGTCACCTCAAGCACTTCGAACCCCCGGCAATCGCCATGGGTCGGCAACTCTTCGAACTGGCAGGGGCAGGCATAGCCGCAATTGCAGTTCCCGAAACTCTCTCCTTCAACATACCAATCTGTAAAAGCCATGGTCTTCTCCCGCTAAGTACAGTCCGACAGCCCGAGGTGATTGGTCTTATGCCTGAGTTTTGCCCCGGAACATCTTATCACAAATTGCCCCGAACCAGAACCTGAGGGCCATGAGACGGCAGATGAACGGGCCTGCCCAGCCCCGGATCTATTCATTCACGCGCGTCCAAAACCCTGTGAAACGAAGTGATAACCCCGCGCCTTTCCTTTCCGCCAAGCCCGCCCACATCGAAGCCAAGCAGAGTTTTGGAGCAACGGAGACAATCATGATCAAGCACGTTTTACTTACCTCAACGGCCCTCGCCGTCAGCGCGACGGCGCTTGCCGCGCAGAGCCTGGGCGACGGCGCCTATATTCAGGGCTTTGTCGGGTACAGCCAGCTGCAGGACAGCGATTTCGCGGGCACGATCGGCGGCACGCCACAATCGGTCGACACGGAGTTCGACGCGGGTTTCGGTCTGGGCGTGGCCATCGGCAAGGAGATCCCGCAATGGTCCAATGACAGGTTCGGCACGCGGATTGAGCTGGAGCTGTCTTACCGCGACAGCGACGTGGATGGTGTGAACTTCTCGGGCAACGGGCCGGGGGCCGAGGGCAATATCTCGGGCGATGTCACGCAGACCTCATTGTTTGCCAATGTGCTGTTTGATTTCAAACAGGCGGGTGCGCTGACGCCCTATGCCGGGTTTGGTCTGGGGGCCACCTATTCGGATCTGGATTTTGCCTATGGGCCGGGTGTGGTACTGGATGACAGCGACACCACCTTTGCCGCGCAGCTGATCGCCGGTGTGGCTTACGAGATCAACCCGTCAACCGCCTTTACCGTCGACGCCCGCTATGCCCGCGCCTTTGACGTCTCGTCGCGGCGACTGGCCCCGAACGGCGCGTTGACCGGCATTGTCGAAGACGATCTGGATACGTTCAGTGTCAATTTCGGGCTTCGGTACAAGTTCTGAGGTCTAGGGGCAGGTTTCTCTCAGGTCATCCTGCCCCTGCCTGCTTCATCTGGCCCCAAATATCCTCGGGGGGAATCGTGCCGGCAGGCGCGATGGGGGGGCAGACAGCCCCCCTGACCCGGGAACCGCCTCAGGACGGCGCTTTGGTCTTGCGCAGATAGGGGAAGATCGTCTCGAACGCGCCGAATTTGGCCTTGGCGTCTTCGTTCGACACAGAGGGTGGGATGATCACGTCTTCACCCGGCACCCAGTTGGCAGGCGTTGCGACACCTTTCGACGACATCTGCAACCCATCCAGCGCGCGCAGGATTTCCGCAAAGTTGCGACCCACGGTCATCGGATAGGTCATCGACAGTTTCAGCTGCTTGTCCGGGCCGATAATAAAGACCGACCGCACGGTGGCGCTGTCAGCCGGGGTGCGGCCATCGGGCAGGTAAGCTTCGGCAGGCAGCATGTCGAAGGCTTTCGACACGGCCAGACCGTCATCAGCGATGATCGGGAAACTGGGATTGGCCTTGCCGTATTCCTCGATGTCCTTCTTCCATTTCTTGTGGTCTTCAACACCGTCAACCGACACGCCGATCACCTTGGTGTTGCGCGCGGCCCATTCGTCGTTCAGCTGCGCGACGGCCGAGAATTCGGTGGTGCAGACAGGCGTGAAATCCTTGGGGTGCGAGAACAGAATGGCCCAGCTGTCGCCAATCCAGTCGTGAAACTGAATGGTGCCCTGATCTGTTTCTGCGGTGAAGTTCGGGACCGTATCGTTGATGCGCAAACCCATGGCTACTTCCTTTCCTGTTGAAAATCCGAGTCGATTGCCTGAAACCTAATCACTTTGTGCGAAGGTTAAACCTTTCATCGTGGTCGCGGCCAAGGAATTCGCCGGTTTCACTGGAAAAATAATTTGATCAAATTATCTATTGCCCCCTCTTCGCTTGGGTGACAGAGTGTCGGCGAACAGCCGGATTCTAGCTGAACCGACAGGAGGGCTCAGGATGATCGAAAAGCGGAATTTCTATATCAATGGTCAATGGGTCGCGCCGTCGCAACCCAATGATTTCGAGGTCATCAACCCCTCGACCGAGGAGCCGTGCGCGGTGATCTCGCTGGGTGGGCAGGCCGACACGGATGCGGCGGTTGCCGCCGCCAAGGCCGCCCTGCCGGGCTGGATGGCAACGCCGGTGGAGACCCGCATCGCACTGGTCGAGAAGCTGATCGACATCTACCAGACCCGCGCGGAAGATCTGGCGCAGGCCATGTCGCTGGAAATGGGTGCGCCGATTGACATGTCGCGCAGCCAGCAGGTTGGTGCAGGCACATGGCATTTGCAGAACTTCATCCGCGCGGCCAAGGCGTTTCAGTTTGAACGCCCTCTGGGGGATCACGCCCCGAATGACCGGATCATCTATGAGGCGGTTGGCGTGGCCGCATTGATCACGCCCTGGAACTGGCCGATGAACCAGGTCACGCTCAAGGTCGGTGCGGCGGCGATTGCGGGCTGCACGATGGTTCTGAAACCATCCGAGCAAAGCCCGCTGAATGCGATGATCTTTGCCGAGATGATGGACGAGGCAGGGTTCCCGCCCGGTGTCTTCAATCTGGTGAACGGCGATGGCCCGGGCGTTGGCTCGCAGCTGTCGGGTCATCCCGACGTGGATATGGTCAGCTTTACCGGCTCGACCCGTGCGGGTACGGCAATTTCGAAGAACGCGGCGGAAACGCTCAAGAAAGTGCATCTGGAGCTGGGCGGCAAAGGCGCCAATGTGGTCTTTGCCGATGCCGATGAAAAGGCTGTCAAACGCGGCGTGCTGCATATGATGAACAACACCGGCCAAAGCTGTAATGCCCCCAGCCGGATGCTGGTGCAGCGCCCGATCTATGATCAGGCCGTTGAGATCGCCGCCGAGGTCGCCAGCAAGGTCACGGTGGGCAATGCCGCGGACGAGGGCCGCCATATCGGACCCGTCGTGAATGAGGTTCAATGGACCAAGATTCAGGACCTGATCCAGAAAGGTATCGACGAAGGGGCGCGGCTGGTCGCGGGCGGCACCGGACGCCCTGAGGGGCTGAACAAGGGCTATTATGTCCGCCCCACGGTCTTTGCCGATGCCAACAACCAGATGACCATCGCGCGCGAGGAAATCTTTGGCCCCGTCCTGACCATGATCCCGTTCGACACCGAGGAAGAGGCTGTCGAGATCGCCAATGACACGCCTTATGGCCTGACCAATTATGTGCAGACGCAGGACAAGGCGCGCGCCAACCGCATGGCGCGGGTTCTGCGGTCGGGCATGGTCGAGATGAACGGCCAGTCGCGCAGCGCGGGCTCTCCGTTTGGTGGGATGAAGCAATCCGGCAACGGGCGCGAAGGTGGCGTTTGGGGGCTGGAAGACTTTCTGGAAGTCAAATCCGTCGGCGGCTGGGCGGCTGAATAATCCACCCAGCGCAATGCAAGATGAGAGGGCGGGGCAACGCGGTTGCCTCGCCCTTATTATGTCAGACAGGCCGCACCACTAGCTGGGGTTCCCCGTCGGACGTATGGCGACGGGAACGACCGTCCCAGCCAATCTCTCCAGTCACGCGCTGGCGATAGGCCGAGAAACTGTCGAACCGGACCACATCGACAGGCGTGTCGAACTGTAGGGTCACCCGGCGGTGTGCACCGTCCCCCAGCATTGTCAGACCACGAATTTCCGCCGTGAACGGCTGGCCCAGGTATCGACCTTCGACCCGGTCGCCCACGCGCAAGCGCATCCGGTTGCCCGCCATCGCGTGCAATGTGTTCCAGTCGCGCACCCCATGTTGATGAGCCACCAGTTCCAGCGCCTGACCGTGCGACAGCTGAACGCCGGTGTCGTGCAGTTTCCGTCGCAGGCGTTTGGCCTGTTCTTTCAGCTCCTCCAGCGGAGCGATGTCTTGTGACAGTGTCATGTTTTGCCTCGTTTCCTTGAACGGGCGCGAGTTTAGGACGGGGTTCGCATTACCATCCGCGCGCCGGGAAAGGGCAACAGATGTTTGTTCAACCGGGTTTCACCAAAGCCTATGGCCGCGAACGGCAGGGGACCCGAACCTGCGTTGCTTTTTGGCAGCGGTCGGGCCTTCTGTCAATCAGGCGTCGGCCTGCGCCGCCTCATAGGCCAGCATGGCCCTTTTGACCGGCAGACCCCAGTGATAGCCGCCCAACCCCCCTGATTTGCGCAGGGCGCGGTGACACGGGATCAGCCAACTGACCGGGTTTCGCCCGACCGCCGTGCCCACGGCGCGCACGGCCTGCGGCGAACCCACGCGCTGCGCGATCTCGGAATAGGTCGTCACCTGCCCCGACGGGATGTGCATCAGTGCTTCCCATACCTTGATCTGCAAGGGCGAGCCGATCAGGTAGAGCGGCGTCGGCTCTAACCGGTCGCGGGCCGTGCCGAAAGCGCTGAGAACCCAGGGGCGCAGACGCATGGTATCTTCGACATAATCCGCGTTGGGCCAGCGCGAGACCATATCCTCCATCGCCGCCTTCTCTCCGGTTTCGGCCCCGAAGGCGATGCCGCAGATCCCCTTGTCGGTGCCCATGACCAGCGCGGGACCAAAGGGGCATTCAAACCAGCCCCAGTAGATCGTCAGACCCGTGCCCTTGCGGGCGTATTCGCCGGGGCTCATGGATTCCCATTTCAGGAACAGATCATGCAGGCGGCCACTGCCGGACAGGCCGACATTATGGGCGGTTTCAAGCGTGGTGAACCGTTCGCGCAGCAGCGCCTTTGCATGGCCCAGCGTAAGGTATTGCTGATACCGTTTTGGCGACACACCAGTCCAACGCGAGAACAGGCGCTGGAAATGCGCTGGGCTCATATCCATCTGGCGGGCCAACTCATCGAGGCTGAGGGTTTCACCGCCCTGATCAATCAGGTCGATTGCCCGGCGCATGACGTTATAGTGGTATCCGCTTTCGGGGGCCTGGACGTTCATGGTTGCACCTCATTGTCTGGCACAAACCATAGCGCGCGCGACACGCTGCCGCGACCCGGAACTTGCGCATTGGCTTTGGGCTTGTGTCGCGGCCCCTCGGGCGGCATTAAGGCCCGGATGGCAAAGCAACTCGACTATCATACGATCCGCGAGATCTTTACGCGCTTTCAGGAGGCCGACCCCGAACCCAAGGGTGAGCTTGAGCATGTGAATGTCTACACGCTGGTCGTGGCCGTGGCGCTGTCGGCGCAGGCAACCGATGCGGGGGTCAACAAGGCCACGCGCGAATTGTTCAAGATCGCCGATACGCCGCAAAAGATGCTGGATCTGGGCGAGGAGGGCCTGATCGAGCATATCAAGACCATCGGACTGTTCCGCCAGAAGGCCAAGAACGTCATCAAGCTGAGCCGTATTCTGGTCGAAGACTATGGCGGTGAAGTCCCAAATTCCCGTGCAGCGCTGCAATCGCTGCCGGGTGTCGGGCGCAAGACCGCCAACGTTGTGCTGAACATGTGGTGGCGGCAGCCGGCGCAGGCTGTGGACACGCATATCTTTCGCGTCGGCAACCGCACCGGCATCTGCCCTGGCAAGGACGTGGACGCGGTCGAGCGCGCCATCGAAGACAACATCCCCGCCGATTTTCAACTCCATGCGCATCACTGGCTGATCCTGCATGGCCGGTACCATTGCAAGGCGCGCAAGCCGCAATGCCCGACCTGCATCATCCGTGATCTCTGTCAATTCGAGGACAAGACATTATGAAAACCTACCAGCTGACCGGTATCGGAAATGCCGTTGTGGACGTGATCTCGCAGGCCGATGACAGTTTCCTGGAACTGATGGGCATTGAAAAGGGCATCATGCAGCTGATCGAGCAGGAGCGCGGCGAGCTGCTGTATGCCTCGATGGAGGGCCGGGTACAGACGCCGGGCGGGTCTGTTGCCAACACGATTGCGGGCGCGGGTGCGCTGGGGTTGGATGCCGCCTTTATCGGGCGGGTGCATGACGACGCGCTGGGCCGGTTCTATGCGGATGCGATGAACGAAGATGGCGTCGATTTCGTGAACCCGCCTGTTCCGGGCGGGGAATTGCCGACCTCGCGCTCGATGATCTTTGTCTCGCCCGATGGCGAGCGGTCGATGAACACCTATCTGGGCATCTCCTCGGAACTGTCGTCGCATGACGTGCCCGATGAGGTCGCCGGAAGCAGCCAGATCATGTTCCTTGAGGGCTATCTGTTCGACAAGGAAAAGGGAAAGGCCGCGTTTCTTGAGGCCGCGCGCGCCTGCCACAGGGGCGGCGGCAAGACCGGGATCGCCATTTCCGACCCGTTCTGCGTGGAACGGCACCGGGTCGATTTCCTGCTGCTGATCGAGAATGAGCTGGATTTCGTCATCGGCAACGAGGCCGAAATCAAATCGCTGTTTGAAACCGACGATCTGGAAGAGGCGCTGATCAAGACCGCCGAGATTTGCCCGCTGGTGGTTTGCACGCGATCGGGTGACGGGGTGACCGTCCTGAACGGAGGCTCACGCATCGACGTGCCGGTCAAGAAGATTGTCCCTGTAGATGCAACAGGTGCCGGTGACCAGTTCGCTGCGGGGTTCCTGTACGGAATGGCCACCGGACGCGACTACGAGACCTGTGCCAGGATCGGCAACGTCTGTGCCCGCGAGGTTATCAGCCATATCGGCCCGAGACCCGAGGCGGATATGCTGGAATTGTTGCGGGAAGAAGGGTTGCTTTGAGTCCAAGGTGGACCACGTCAACTCTCATCTCAGAAGGGAACTCGCAATCTTGTCGGCTGCAGCTTCATTCAGCCTTAGGTGGCTTGTTCCTTAAAAATTACCGCATAGCGAGGTGCGAAATATTTGACGAAGGCTCTAACTTCAGGTCGTCGGTAGGCATCTGGTGAAACCAACAACAAATGTGGCGCTGACAGCTCCTCGATCTCGTCGAAGCACCTGATGAGGGTTTTGTCCGGCTCAAGCAACTTCACGTTGCTTATTCCCAACCCTTGACCCGCCCTGATCGCCGAATGCATTAAGTCCAGTTCGCTATAGGTCGCCACAATCTGCTGGGGCTCAATGCGTTCAACTAACCAATGGTGAAAAACGTTGGGGACGTCCCCTCTTTGGAACGTGACGAACCTGTGGCCTTTCAAATCCTGAGATGAGGTGGGTAATCCAAATTCCTGCTCATAACTTTTCCCACCAAACAGCGACCACTTCGCGTCGCTAATCTTCCTTGAAATCAAATTTTGGTCAGGTTCAGTCCGCACCAATCGTAGCGCTATATCTGCTTCACCTGCCATCAGGTCCAGAGCTCTCACTGAAGGCAAGAACTCAAACGCTATGCCGGGGTTACTTGCTGAAAATTCATTGACAATATCGACCATTCGCGGCGAGAAGTTCGCTGAATATGCAGTGATACGAATGGGTTTTGTTGCTGCCAATTCACCTGCATTTCTGGCAAACATATTTGCTGCGGCTTCGAGCGTCTCGGCGCTCTTGACGAGATTGAGTCCGTTTTTCGTGAGTTTGAAGCCTCTGGTGTCACGCTCGAACAGAACTAGTCCGGCTGCATGTTCCAATGCATCGATACGCCTAGCCACAGTAGGTTGGGCCATGCCGAGTTTGCGAGAAGCGGCCAGCGTCGACCCCTCTCTGACGACCATCAGAAAAACGCGTACATCGGACCAGTTCCAATTCTCGCTCTGCATTTATGCAGAACAGCACAAATTCAAGCACGATACCAGAAGGTAATGCTGGCCAATAACCTGAATGGAGAACCCATGAACTAAGGTGGCTAACGATGACTTTGCACATCACCCCACAACTCGATACTTGGAAACCTTTCAGATTGTTGCACAAACTGTTTGAACGTACCCCTGATCCTTCGCGGTGCTGCGAGAACACCCATGAAGCGACACGACAACGACGGGAGTTCATTCAAGAAATGATGCAAAGCCACCCTGAAGCATTTCAAAGTGAATTGGACGTTCAGTACTTGATGCAGTGCTACCCATCTTGGTTTTGAACGTGGCTCCAATGGGAGTGCGCAGTTTTGTGTATTGTTGCGTGTCCGTTTCGTCCCGCTTAGCGGAACAACCTGAAAAGCATCCCTAGCGATCAGAGTTCGTTTAGATAGTCGGAAAAAGCCTCGACCACGCGCTCATACACATCGCGCTTGAAGGGCACGATTTCGGCGATCAGCCGGTCGGGCTCCTGCCATTTCCAGCGGGTGAATTCCGGGTGGTCGGTTTCGATGTTGATCTGATCGTCGGCGCCGGTGAAGCGCAGCAGGAACCATTTCTGTTCCTGCCCGCGATAGCGTCCTTTCCAGATGTGGGGCACGATGTCATGGGGCAGGTCATAGGGCAGCCAGCCCTCGGTTTCGGCGATGACTTCGACCAGATCAGCTGTGACCCCGGTTTCTTCCCACAGCTCGCGCAGGGCCGCGACGCGGGGGTCTTCGCCCTTGTCCACACCGCCCTGCGGCATTTGCCAGGCGTCCGCGTGGCGGTCGTTGCGCTGTCCCACGAAAATCTTGCCCTCGGCATTCATCAGCATCAGCCCGACGCAGGGGCGATAGGGCAGTTTGGCGATTTCTTCGGGGGTCATGCGCGGCCTCATCGGGTTGTTTCGCCCACCTCTAGCAATCACCGGCGCTACAGCAAAGAGGGTGACGTGGGGTTTCGCGTGACAAAGTTGACGCGAACGTCAATCTAGCGGGCAAATTCAGGAGGGAGAGTTCCGCCATGACTGCGTACCCGAATATGCTGGCCCCGCTGGATCTGGGCTTTACCACGTTGAAAAACCGCGTGCTGATGGGCTCGATGCATACGGGGCTTGAGGAGACCGGCGACTGGAACCGGGTGGCCGAGTTCTATGCGGATCGGGCGCGGGGTGGCGTAGCCTTGATGGTGACAGGCGGGATAGGTCCGAACCTTGAAGGCTCGGTCCTGCCGGGGGCCTCGATGATGGTGAGCGACAAGGACGTGGCGCACCATTCCATCGTGACGCAGCGCGTACATGAAGCGGGCGGCAAGATCGCGATGCAGATCCTGCACGCGGGGCGCTATGCCTATGGGCCGAAATGCGTGGCCCCCAGCCCGGTGAAATCGCCGATCACTCCGTTCCCGCCCACTGAGCTGGATGAAGAGGGCATCGAGAAGCAGATCAGCGATATCGTCAACGCCGCCGTACTGGCGCAAAAGGCGGGCTATGACGGGGTCGAGATCATGGGGTCCGAGGGGTACTTCCTGAACCAGTTCCTTGTGACCCATACCAACAAGCGCACCGACCGCTGGGGCGGGTCTTATGAGAACCGGATGCGTCTGCCGATAGAGGTCGTGCGCCGCACGCGTGAGGCGGTGGGCACCGATTTCATCATCATCTACCGGCTGTCGATGATCGATCTGGTCCCCAACGGCTCGACCCATGACGAGGTGGTTCAACTGGCGCAGGAGATCGAAAAGGCCGGGGCCACGATCATCAATACCGGGATCGGCTGGCACGAGGCGCGGATTCCTACAATTGCCACCAGCGTGCCGCGTGCGGCCTTTGCCTGGGTGACCAAGAAGCTGATGGGCAAGGTGGGGATACCGGTGATCACATCAAACCGGATCAACACGCCCGAGGTGGCCGAAGAGGTTCTGTCGACCGGTTGCGCCGACATGGTCTCGCTGGCCCGCCCGATGCTGGCGGATGCAGATTTCGTCAACAAGGCGATTTCAGATCAGGCGGCAAAGATCGCGCCTTGCATTGCCTGCAATCAGGCCTGTCTGGATCACACGTTCAGTGGCAAGCTGACCTCATGCCTCGTGAACCCGCGCGCCTGTCATGAGACCGAACTGGTGATTGAACCGGCAAAAACGCGCAAATCCATTGCCATTGTGGGTGCAGGCCCTGCCGGTCTGTCGACCGCAATGATCGCGGCCCAGCGCGGTCACGACGTCACCCTGTTCGACCGCGCTGATGAGGTCGGCGGGCAGCTGAACATGGCCAAGCAGGTGCCGGGGAAAGAAGAATTCTGGGGACTGGTCGACTGGTACCGCACCATGATGGATGATCTGGGCGTGAAGGTGGAACTGAACCGTGAGGTTGGCGCAGATGACCTGACCGGCTTTGACGAGGTAGTCATCGCCACCGGCGTAAGACCGCGTGATCCGCAGATACCGGGGCAGGATCGGAACAACGTGCTGAGTTACATCGACGTGCTGCGCGGCAAGGCCGAGGTTGGCAAGTCTGCTGCCGTGATCGGGGCCGGTGGCATCGGCTTTGATGTGTCCGAGTATCTGCTGGAAGAGGGTCACAGCGCCACGACCGACCTGCCACTGTGGATGAAGGAATGGGGCGTGACGGACCCGGCTGAACACCGCGCAGGGTTAGCGCCCGAAGGTCCGCAACCCAGCGCCCCCGCGCGTCAGGTCACCTTGTTGCAGCGCAAGAAACAGGCGCACGGCAAAGGTCTTGGCAAAACCACAGGCTGGATTCACCGGGCAACACTGAAGATGAAGAACGTCAATTTCGTGGGTGGCGTGAATTATGAGCGCATCGACGATGACGGCTTGCATGTCAGCTTTGGCGAAGAGCGCGCGGACCCGACGGTGATCGCGGCCGACACCATCGTGCTGTGTGCCGGTCAGGTGTCCGAACGGTCACTGGCGGACGCGCTGATCGAGCGGGGCATCACCCCCCATGTGATCGGGGGTGCGGATGTCGCCGCCGAACTGGACGCCAAGCGCGCGATCAATCAGGGCACGCGGCTGGCAGCGGAATTCTGATCGCAGGGTTTAACGTTTCCCAGTCGGACAGCGCGAGTTTTGCACCCAGAGCGCCAAAGGCCGTTGCAAAACTCCGCCTGATCCACGTCTTCACCGTCGGACGGCGGATCACGTGGTCGCGGGCTAGAACGGCACCCTTCGGCAGGCAAGGACGGCGATGGTGAAAACGGATTTCTTGACCCCGTCTGTGGTCACAAAAATGCCATTCTAAGATGAACAGAAACGCATAATTGCGCGGAAAACGCAGTATCGCAGGGTTCAGGACCGGTTTGGAAACTACTGTTTCCGCGTTTCTCATACGCAAACGATCCGATTCAAATCCCTGATATTATCCCATGTATGCCCCGATTCCGCCCAGATTCAGAGCGATAGTCGGGTTGGAAATCAATATCTGGGGAACGAGTATGGACCGACTGACCGAAATGGAAGCCTTCGCCAATGTGGTGGACCAGGGTGGCTTCACCGATGCGGCCAAGAAGATGGGCATCTCCAAATCGGCCGTGTCCAAACACGTCTCGAGCCTCGAAGCGCGTCTGGGGGCCCGGTTGCTGAACCGCACCACGCGCCGGGTGTCGCCGACGGAAATCGGCCTGGCCTATTATGACCGCGCACGTCGCGTTCTGAATGATGCGGGTGAAGCGGATTCGCTGGTCACATCGATGCAATCGGCCCCGTCCGGTCTGCTGCGCATCAGCGTTGCCACGGATTTCGGCGTCAATCACCTGTCGCCGGTCCTGTCCGATTTCCTGGCCGTCTACCCCGACATCACCGTGAACATGGTTCTGAACAACCGCTATGTCGAACTGATTTCCGAAGGATTTGACGTGGCCGTGCGCATCGGCGAGTTGGAAGACAGCACGTTGCGCGCCCGCAAGTTGACCGAAACGGTCAAACGCATGGTTGCCGCGCCCAGCTATATCGAACGGTTCGGGCGCCCGCAGAAGATCGACGATCTGAACGAACACAAGTTGCTGCACTATTCCAGCCAGTCGTCAGGCAATGTCTGGAAGCTGACCGCACCGTCCGGTGAAAAGCGTCAGGTGCGCACCGCGGGCTGGCTGAGCGTGAATGACGGACAGTCGCTGCTGAACGCGGCCATTTCGGGGCTGGGGATCGCGTATCTGCCCAGCTATCTTTATGCCGAGGCGTTGAAATCGGGGCAGGTTGTCGATGCCATGCCGTCCCTGCCGGACGAGGTACAAGGTATTTACGCCGTTTACCCGCCCGGCCGCTTCACACAACCCAAAGTCCGGGCCTTCATCGATTTCCTGGTCGATGCGTTCGAAGACAAAAGCCCGATGGATTGGTAGTTTCTCCCTGAAGACCAACCTTTGGCCCGCATGTCAAAGTGCGGGCCTTTTTTTATGAACCGATCACCGTCAGACCAATGGATCGCGCGGAAGAGCGCAGGCTTTCCATCAATACGTTCTGGCCCGGCGGCGGCGTTTCGGCATTGCGCGCCAGCAATGCGATATCGCGATTGGCATTGGGAATGGACAGCGGTCGCAGGCGCACCTCGTCGCGGTAGATCCCCTGTCTGCGAGCATAAAGATCAGGCAGAACCGCAACCCCAACCCCCGAAGCCGCCATCAGAACAATGGAATCAAGCGTCGTGCCTTCATATTCATCCGAAACCACGCCGCCGCATTCCGCTGCCAGCGCATAGACGATGCGCGACAGGCGGTGGCTTTGGTCAAGGGTCAGGAACAGCCGGTTCTGCAAGTCGGCGGCACTGACGCCCTGTGGGTCCTGCGCCAGAACGTCGTCAACGGCCACCGCGACCCAGAGGGGTTCGTTGAACAAGCGGTGCTGCACGGTATTGGGGTGATCCTCGGGCGTTGACAGGATCAGGTCAAATCGACCGGATTTCAGGCCCTGTTCCAGATCGCGGGTGTTTTCCTCGCGCACGACAATGCGTAATCCGGGGCGCAGGCGGTGCACCTCTTTGATGGCTTGCGGCAACAGGTATGGCCCGATCGAAGGCAAAACGCCTAACCGCAACCTTCCGCCAACGGGCATATCGTTGGTCATGGCGTGGCGCAGGTCCTTGACCTCGGCAAGGATCCTTTGCGCGCGCGAAATGAACTCTTCCCCCTTTGTGGTCACCTGAATTCCGCCGCGATTGCGGTCAAAGATCCGAACGCCAAGCTCTTGTTCTACGGTCGCAATTTGCGCCGACAGGCTGGGTTGGCTGACATTCAGCACTTCGGCGGCCAAACTGAACCGTCCGAGGCGGCTGACCGTGACGATGTATTCCAATTGGCGCAGGGTTGGACGCATTTCATAACCTGAAACTATATTAAACTTAAAAAGATAGTATTTGGCGAAATCAATTTTGCAAGGCACCTAGCCCTGAAACGAGGGATCAGGAGTCAAGTATGCCCGGAGTGATCGAGACGCTGTCTAGCAACCTGCTGGTGCCCACCATTTTGTTTTTTGCCCTAGGGCTTTTGGCCGCTTTTGTGCGCAGCGATTTGTCTATCCCGGCCGGAGCGGCCAAGTTCATGTCGCTCTACCTGCTGTTGGCCATCGGGTTCAAAGGCGGTGCCAGCCTGGCCGCGCACGGCATCCATTTGCAACTGTTCCTGACCCTGCTGGGCGGAGTGGCCCTGTCCTTTACCATCCCCTTCGTGGCCTTTGCCCTGCTGAGGATGATGACACGGCTGGATGCGTTGAACGCTGCGGCGGTCGCAGGGCATTACGGGTCGATTTCGATTGTCACCTTTGTCACCGCCACCAGTCTGCTGGATCTGGTAGGTCTTGCCCATGACGGGTTCATGGTAGCGGTGGCGGCAGCGATGGAGGTACCGGCCATTCTGTCGGCGCTGTGGCTGGCGCACAAGACCGGCGGAAATGGCGTCAAGGATGACAAGCTGTGGCGTGATCTGCTGGCCAATGGATCAATTGTGCTGCTGACCGGGGCGTTCCTGATCGGGGCCATTACCGGGGGTGACGGCATGCAGATGATCGCGCCTTTCATCGTCACGCCTTTCACCGGCATCCTGTGCTTGTTCCTGCTGGATATGGGCCTTTCGGCGGGGCGTAGCCTGATCAGCAATCGCGACAAACTGTCGGTTGGCCTGTTCGCCTTTGGCGTATTGATGCCCCTGATCGGCGCGCTGATGGCCTGGGCCGTCGGTGCGGTAATCGGATTGCCGCAAGGCAGCCTGTTCCTATTCATGGTGCTGTCGGCCTCGGCGTCTTATATCGCGGTTCCGGCCGCCATGAAAATCGCACTGCCAAAGGCCGAGGCCGGGATTTATCTGACCCTGTCGCTGGGTGTGTCCTTTCCGTTCAACATCACGGTCGGATTGCCGCTGTACCTGTGGTGGGTCAGTTGACGAGCAAGACCGCCTCGACCCGGCGGTTCAGCTCTCGCCCTTCGGGGGTTGCGTTCGATGTGAGCGGGGACAGATAGCCGACGCCCTGTGCCTCAATCCGGTCGGCGGCCACGCCATGCGCATCAATCAGACGGGTGCGGACGGACTCGGCCCGACTTTTGCTGACCGCAATATTGGCCTGCAACGCGCCGGTGTCATCGGTGTGCCCCACCAGCGCCAGGCGCATCTTGGGATTTTCGGCCAGATATCCGGCCAGCAGGGTCAGAGAGGCATAAGTCCCCTCGTCCAGCGCAACCTCACCGGTTGGGAAATGCAGATCGTCCAGTATCACGTGACCCGATGTTGCCAGTGCTTCGAGCAGCCCGCCCGACCCCTCGACAGCCTGTTCGATCACGACCGGAACAGGGTCCGGTGCTTTCTGGGGCGTGACGCGGATCATCTGGACATACCCGTCCGGGGGGTTGCGGCTGACCAGCAGGCTGAGGGCAACAGACCCCTTGGTGGCCGACAGGAAACGGTAATCCTGAATGGCGACATACATATCCGGGGTCGGTACCACTTCGGTGCCAAAGCGGAAGTCGAACCCGCCACAGGCGCGGGCATCACATTCGAACAGAATCTTGTAGCCCTGCGCCTCGATCTGGTCGCGCAGCGGGGCCAGTAGCTGGAGGGTTGTGCTGGAGCCCGCCTGAAGCCGCCACGTGTAGCGTTCAACCCGGCCTTCGAGGGTGTCAGCAGGCACCGCGCCATTCGCAAAAGGCCCCGTTGGCAGGTCATAGCTGTCCAACGGCGAGGTGCGGTCGCTGATCTGGCGGGCGCTGGCTGGCAGGGTCAGGTCCTGCGCCAGAACCGGCCCCGCAAAAAGCGTGGCAATGAGGGCGGCTGACCGGATCATCGAAACTGCGCGTGATACTCGGGGTTGGGCACCATTGCCGTGGCGCTGGCCACCCGGTTGGACATGTTGAAGAACCCGGCAACATTGGCAATGTCCCAGATATCGCGGTCGGTAAAGCCTGCATCGCGCAGTTTCTGGCGGTCGGGTTCTTCGATCTCGGCGCTGGCGGTTGTCATTTTGGCGGCAAAGTCCAGCATCGCGCGCTGCCGGGGCTCGATCGGTGCAACACGGTAATTCATCACCAGCATCTCACCCAGTTGCGGGTTGCCCGAAAGCTGCCGCACCGCGGCACCATGCGCGACCAGACAGTAGAAGCACTTGTTGATCGACGAAACGACCACGGCAATCATCTCGCGCTCCAGCTTGGACAGGCCGCTGTCGGCCAGCATCAGATCGTTATACATAGCCGTGAACGTGTTCAGCTTGTCGATGTTGAAGGCGTTTGCCTTTAGCACATTCGGCACCATGCCCAGCTTTTCGACACAGATATCGAAATATTTCTGCGTTTCCGGCGGCAGCGGATCGACCATGGGCAGGTTCAGCGCGGTGGGCATGTCTTTCTGTGTCATGGCGACCCCTTTTGCTCAGACAAGGTGACGGTAATGGTATTCGCTGGCGATCTCCATCCCGAGGGCGCGATAGAGACCATTGGCACCTTCATTGGCCTTGGTGCAGATCACACTGAGGCTTTGTGCGCCGTTGTCACCTGCCCAAATCGCCGCGGCGCGCATGGTCCACTGACCCAGCCCCTGACGGCGGTGCGCGGGCAGGATTTCAAGCGCATGAAGCATCGCGACATCGTCATGCATTGCTACGAAGGCTGCACCGCTGGGTTGGTCGTTGTGGCGCAGAAGCAAACCGGTTTTGGGACCCTTCGCGCGCTCCATCACCGCCAGACGTTCGGGCCCGATCCCACCGGCCGCCCAGATTTCGCGCATGATTTCAAGCGGCTCCCAGACCGAAAACACCATGACCGGAGGGATCGGCTGATCGGTGAGGTGAGAGACGGGGCACGTATAGATGTTGACCGGATCAAGGATGTCATATCCCCGTTGCGCCAGCTTTGCATCCAGCGCCTCATCCCCCGGACGCAGGCAGAAGATGGATTTCTGCCCCATGGCCTGCATCGCGGCCTCGGCCGCGTCGATATCGGCATCGCTGGCCGGGGCCAGTGCATTGGCCGCAGAAACACGCGAGCCACCGCCCTGCCCTTCGCGCAGCTGAAACGGCCCCAGCCTGCGATACCGCGCGGCAGGCCATGTGCCGTCGACGATGTCAGCCCAGTCGCCGCTCAAAGCGCAAGCTCTTTCGCCAGACGGGTCATGGCCGCGTCAATCCGGCTGCCATCGGTGCCGCGCACCACCACGTTGGCCCCAAAGGCCCCGTTGATCTGAAACGGATAGCAACCGATGGACAGATCGCTGAAATCCTCGGCCAGCGCAGACAGGTTTGCGGCGATATCGCCTTCGCCCCGGTCCACGCGCAGGGTTTGCGACAACAAGGGGCTGCCACCGGTCAGCGTGGGCAGGACGCTGGCGACCATAGCCTGAAACACCAGCGGCACCCCGGCCATCACATGCACGTTCTTCAGGGTGAAACCCGGCGCCGTCGAGACCGGATTGTCGATCAATGTCGCGCCATCCGGGATACGCGCCATGCGCAGGCGGGCGGCGTTCAGTTCCAGCCCGGATCTGTCGTAATGCGCCTGCAACAGCGCGCGCGCGTCGTCGCGAACGTCAATCGGGGTGTCGAAGGCGCGCGCAATGCAATCGGCGGTGATATCGTCATGGGTCGGGCCAATGCCGCCGCTGGTAAAGACGGTGTCGTGGCTGTCAGACAGCGCTTTGACCGCCGCTTCGATGGCGGGGGCGTCATCGCTGACGATGCGAACCTCTTTCAGATCAATGCCGTGTTTTGCCAGCTCCTGCGCCAGATAATGCATGTTTGCATCGCGGGTGCGGCCCGACAGGATTTCATCCCCGATCACCAGCATTGCTGCGGTTGGATTGGCCATGGCGCGGACTCCTCTTGATCGTCTTCAGGGGCAGGTATAGGCCGTGAGACATGCGTTTTGGAACCCCTCTTATCCCCGCCCGCCTGATCCGTCGCTACAAACGCTTTCTGGCCGATTGCAGGCTGGACGACGGGCGCGAAGTCACCGCCCATTGCGCCAATCCGGGATCCATGATGGGGCTGGCCGAGCCGGGCCAGTTAATCTGGCTTGAGCCCAACGACGACCCTAAGAAAAAGCTGAAATTCGGGTGGCGGCTGGTGGATCACGAAAACGGGCATTTCACCGGGGTCGATACTTCCGTCCCGAACCGGGCCTTGCGGGCAGCACTTGAGGCGCGCGAGATCCCCGAGCTGGCCGCTTATGAAACCGTCCGGCCCGAAGTGAAATACGGGCAAAACAGCCGTATCGACTTCCTGCTGAGCGGCCCCGGCCTGCCAGATGCCTATGTCGAGGTCAAAAGCGTGACCCTTTCCCGTCAGCCCGGTCTGGCCGAGTTCCCCGACAGCGTCACCGCCCGCGGCACCAAACATCTGGGCGAGCTGGCGCAGATGACAGCGCAGGGGCACCGGGCGATCATGCTGTACCTGGTGCAACGCACCGATTGCGACCGGTTCGCGCTGGCCGCGGATATCGACCCGTCCTATGCAGCAGCGTTCGAGGCCGCACAGGCTATGGGCGTAGAGCGGATGATTTGCGGGACGCGGATATCACCGGATGGGGTTTGGGTTGACACGAGTGAAACCCGGTTTGGTGTCTGATGGCTCTGAACGGGTGCGAGGCGCCCAGAGTGGACATCGTCTTTAGCAAGTTGGTCTGAAGAGGCTTATCAACTATTGTCGAGTGCATGTCGAACAATGGACTACATTTGCAACGAAAGTTGGCGGCAATACTGGCCGCTGATGTCGTCGGGTATTCGGCACTCATGCATAACGATGAGCAAGCAACACTGCAAATGCTCGATCATCTGGAAACCGATATCGTCACTCCAACAATAGTGGGCCAATCAGGTCGGATCGTGAAAAGCGTGGGCGATGGTTGGTTGGTTCGATTTGACAGTGCGGCACAAGCTGTGACTGCAGCAATTCAGATACAGGAACAATTGGCTGAGCACCCGTTAATGAAAGTGCGGATCGGCGTTCATGTTGGGGATATTACAGAAAAAGCCGACGACATACTGGGTGACGGTGTAAACATTGCTGCGCGGCTTGAGAGCATTGCTCCATCCGGCGGCATCGCTATTTCTGAACCAGTACACTTGAACCTTGACCGCACTCTGGCGGCTGCTTTCGAATCTGTCGGGAAGAAGAAGCTTAAGAACATCGAGCGCAGCCTAGATGTCTGGATGCATCATGGACTGTACGTGGCACCCACGCATAGAGCAGTTTCTTTCGCTGAAACGAACTTGCCAAGGCTCTCCATTTATCCCGTCTCATGCCGCGACCAACGCGTTGAACTAAAGGAAATGGCCGCAGCTCTGACTTCGGATTTCGGTTCCTATTTTCGAACAATCAACTGGTTGAATGCAGCGGTATCCTCGACGGAACCATCAAAGGGATATGCGCTTCGTAGCGTGCTACGTGGATACGGGGATCGATTGCGTCTGGAAGCCCGCTTACATGATCCTTCTGATTCTGAAATCTGGACCGAGAAGTTCGATGGGGTGGTCGAAGCCATCTTCGATTGGCAAGATGAGGTGGTAGAAAAGCTGTTGGACGCCGTAAGCGGAACCTTGATCGAGTTTGAGACCGCAAAGCTTTCGGTACTGCCTGAAAACGAACTAACTGCCGAGCAATGCGTCCTGAAGGGTATGATCGCTTGGTCTGGTGCCGGGATCGACAGCTACGAAGAAACGTTATCGTATCAAGCCAAGGCGATTGAAGCCAAACCAACTCTCACGGCCGCCTATGCCGAAGCTATTTGGACAATGAATGGCGCGAGGACTTACAATCTGCGTTGCGAACTGTCGACCTACTACGAGAAACTGCCATCTTGGATTGAGGCCGGGCGACGCATGGCAGGTCAAAACCCAACGCTTGATCTGAGTGTCGCCGTGGCTGACTATAATGTGGACGGGGATGCAGATAAGTTGTCCGTGGCGCTTGAACAAATCCAGAAAAGAGCACCGTTAGATGCCCGCCTTCATTTGTTTATGGGGTGGGGGTATAATTGGGCTGGGTTTCCTGAAATGGCACTAAGCTGCTTTCAAACGGCGCTTCGCTTGGGCCGGTATGGGGCTGTTTTCGTGGGCGCTTCAGGAGGTGCCGCCACTTCTTGCGTAATGCTCGGCCGAGACCGTGATGCCATCGCCTATGCAGAAGCAGGTATGCGGTTCTCAAAGGATTATGCCGCTCTTCACAGCACGAGAGCTGCTGCACACGCAATGCTTGGGGAAACTGAAAAAGCGTCTGCAGCTTTGATGCAGATGCTGCAATTGGAACCTAGCGAAACGATCTCGAGGTGGCGTAGCAACGTGGATTATGGTGGTTCAGAAGGCGCTGAACGTTATTTTGAGGCGCTTCGACGGGCAGGGATGCCAGAATAGCGGCGCTGAAAACGGATTGTGCTGGCAAACACGTCCTCAAAGCCCGTAAAACCGTCAGTTCGCCCAGGTCCTGATTTTGCGCCCGTAGCGAATGCCGGCAATGTGGGTTGCACCCGCAGCACCCAGAACACCTTGTGAATCTCGGCCCTGGCCGCATTCACAAGAAAGTTCTACGGATTTCCCAAGTTAAGATGGCTTTGATGCCAGATATCGAGTGGCTGCGGAAAACAACTCTGCCTGTGAACTGACGCCCAGCTTGGAGTAGGCGTTGTGTCTATGCACTTTGACTGTACCTTCGGTGATCCCGAGAAATGCGGAAGCAGAGCCGGCTGAGTGGCCTTGCAAAACAAGGCGCACGACCTCGGCTTCTCTTGGGCTTAACCTGTCCGCACCAAAAGTGGCCAACCGTTCCTCAACCTGATTCAGGGCCTCCGGTTGTCTTTCGGCACCCCTCAGGTTCCAGTTTCGGATCACGGCGGCCGACAGGGTCTTATGGATGGAATTGATCTTCGCGACATCCTCAGGGGTAAACCGGGGCTGACGGGCGCCTCGCGACAGGGATATTACGACCCAGTCCCCGCTGATTAGCCTTATCAGCACCCCCAACTCATCGCTGATCCGAACCTTGCGATAAAAGGTCCGGTAGTACTCTGAACGAAAGAACGCCTCATTGACTAAATCGGCCAGACGGTAAGCGCCGGGTTCTTTTCCCGATCTACACGCTTGCGAAAACGGATCCAGCAGGTATGGGCCGGTTGCATAAAACTGAATTGATATGGCCGCCTGCACGTCGTCGAGATCGTGATAGAGCGAGACAGGTGGTGCTTGATCCTGATAGCGCGTGAGGATCATCGAT
Organism: Ruegeria sp. AF1; assembly: GCF_056542125.1. Lineage (NCBI taxonomy): Bacteria > Pseudomonadati > Pseudomonadota > Alphaproteobacteria > Rhodobacterales > Roseobacteraceae > Ruegeria > Ruegeria sp. AF1. The sequence continues at coordinate 147,588 of NZ_JBQFZG010000004.1, read as the reverse complement.
TCAAAACTGACATGCAGTTCCAACATCTTCCTCAGAGCTGTTGGGAAGAAGTCTGTTTCCAACCGCTCCAACAAGATTGCGTAGGTCTCATCCCACTTGGCCGCCGAGATGTCGCCGCTATCTGGTAACATAGCCAATTCCTATAACTAAAGATATATATCCTACCGCAAATTTACAGTGATGGCCATTCGATTCCATTGTTGATGTCAGAACGCTCGCCCGGGGTGCTGACTGTGCCTCGTCACCAAAGCCTCTCCGGACGTGAAAATTCAGGGCGGAATCCTGCAACAAGGAGGAGAAACAATGAAACCGCATTTTGGCCTTTCGGCTGTTGCCATTGCCTCAAACCTCGCGATCGCTTTTCCGGCTTCAGCCGAAGACCTCTCAATCTACAATTGGGCTGATTACTTTGGTGAAACGACAGTTTCGGACTACGAAAAGGAGACCGGCACACATGTCAGCCTGGACTATTACGATTCAAACGAAGTTCTGGAAACCAAGCTGCTGACAGGGGCGTCAGGTTACGATGTCGTTTTCCCCGCCGCGTCCAATGCGCAACGAGAGTTTCAGGCCGGGGCGTTGCATCCGATCGACCCCGCGCGCCTGAGCAACTACGGCAATCTCAATCCGAAAATTCTGGCGTCGCTCGACAGTATACCCGGTGCCCGGCAATTGGGCGTACCTTACACTTGGGGCACAGTAGGGCTTGCCTACAATCCAACCATGATCAAAGAGCGACTGGGCACGGATGTCATCACATCCTGGGACGTTCTTTTTGATCCTCAGATCGCCGCCAAGCTTGCCGACTGTGGGATTGCCGTGCTGGACTCACCGGTAGAAATGGTCTCAGTGGCGCTGAACTATCTCGGGGCTGACCCGTACTCCGATGACCCCGCCGATCTCGACAGGGTTCAGGACCTCTTCGAGGCCGTCACGCCGTCCATTCGTTATTTTCACAACCAGAAAGCATCTACAGACTTGCCCGGTGGAGATGCCTGTTTGGCAGTGATGTACAGTGGTGATGCCGGCATAGCTCAGGCCCGCGCCATGGAGTCCGGCAATGGTGTCGAAATTCTGTATACAATTCCCAGCGAAGGCACTTTGATGTGGATCGACCTCATGTCCATCCCGGTGGATTCAACACGGGCGGATGAGGCATATCGATTCATTGACTACATGCTGCGGCCTGATGTCATCGCAGGAGTGTCCAACTACGTCTATTTTGCGAATGCGAATTCCGCAGCAGATACGTTCGTAGATGAAGCCATTCTGACTGATCCGGGAATCTACCCGGATGAGGCGACATTGAAACGCCTCTTCCCTGATCTGAGTGTCGGCGCGAAAACGCTGCGCAATCGCAACCGTCTTTGGACGAATGTAAAATCCGGCACCTGAACCCTGCCAAGCCCGGCAAAGGCGGGAAAGAATTGCAATACCCCGCCACTCGGGCAGCAATCATCAAAATGAACGGAGCCAACAATGGTGACTTCAACCGACCGCGCCTTTCTGGCGCAAAACGAAATGGGCATGGGGTATGAGCCGACCTTTAGCGGTGCGACAAGTCTGTTCCGGCGACAATATTGCCGCAATCTGGAGCGCGCGGATATGGTCACGTGGGGCGTTCCCTATGATCTCTCTGTGACCAATCGCCCGGGATGCAGGTTCGGGCCACGTGCCATTCGTGCTGTATCGACCAACCTCGCCTGGGATGGTGGGCCCTGGCCCTGGGGATTTGATCCCTTCGAAATCCTGAACATGGTTGATTACGGCGATTGTGATATCGACCCAGGCTTTCCAGAGCAGATTGCACTGCAAATTCAGGACCAAGCGCGGGAAATCCTGAAATCCGGTGCCTTTCTTCTGACGATGGGTGGAGATCACTCGGTCACCTATCCGATCCTGAAGGCGCAGGCAGAACGCCACGGCCCCATTTCGCTGATCCAGATTGATGCCCATTCGGATACATGGGAAGAACACCCAAAGCGGATCGACCATGGTTCAATGTTCTACCATGCCACTGTCGAAGGCATCATATCCCCTGAGACGTCAGTGCAGGCAGGCATGCGCACGCTGAATGAAAAGACTCACGGGTTCACGGTACTCGACGCAAATTGGGTTCACGAGAACGGGATTGATGCAACGGTTGCGCGCATCAAAGAGACAGTAGGAGACCGGCCTGCTTACCTGACCTTCGATATTGACGCGCTTGATCCGGCATTCGCGCCCGGAACCGGAACGCCGGTATGCGGAGGACTGTCTACCTATCAAGGGCAGTCTTTGGTACGCAAGCTCGACGGGGTCAACCTTGTCGGGGCCGATCTCGTCGAAGTCTCCCCTCCGTACGATCATGCAGAGATTACAGCTTTGGCCGGTGCATCGCTCTTGCTGGATATGGTTTGCTTAATAGCAAAGGCGCGAAAATAACGGATAAAGAGATGGCTTGTGAGTGATGCCGCCGCCCAAAACTCATTCGCACAGCGATCGGGGCCGTGCAACACGTCAGACGTCCAAGCGAAATGGTCGAAAAGTTGCATGTGGCGCGGTGAACCAGTTTCTATTTGGGCGACGGTAGAAATCGTGCAGATCAATGATCCATCCAGGACAAAGGGTGACAGTCAAATGTCGGTCAGACCTTGGTTTCCATTGAGTGAGTCGCGAGTTTTGCAGCTTTCTCAGCGGCCTCCAGAGCGCCTTCAAGATATCCGCCGAACCCGTGCGCGGTTTCGGTTGAGCAGAGATGGACACCTCGTGCTGCAAGGCTGTTAAGGATCGAAGGCAAGCCGTAGCTTGGGTGGAAGCGAGCCGGAACATGATCCTGCATGCGGGAGATTTCCGCGATTGTTGCCCAATCCTGCAGTTCCAGATCAAGGGGTTGCGCCATCTTGGGGCCAAACATGGCCGTGAGTTGCGCCAAGGCCTGGTCCATCATGGCTTCTTTGTGTGTCGCGCGCATATCGGCGGGGTATCCGACGAATCCGAACAGTGCATAAGGTCCTCCCTTCATGGGGGAGGCATCATGAATTTCGACCATGGGGCCGCGGTGGCTCATCGCGTCACCTGAAAGCCCAGCGTTGCGCCAATGGGGCTCATCGTAAACCGCGAGAATCTTGGCTTGCCCGGCCATCCAGGTCGGGATGTTTTTCAAGGCTTGGATCTGATCCGCATCCAGCGCTGGTTCAAAATTGACGGTATCCGCAATCACCCGCGGCGGGATGGCCAGCATGATCTGTCTGGCTTCGGCAGAATAAGGTCCGCCGTCATGGTCGAGAAATGCGGTGATCTTGCCGGGAGAATGCCGGACCGATCTGAGTCTGGTATGTGTCAGGATACGCCCTGCACCCAGCGATCCGGCAAGCGCGCCGGTCAGGGCACCCATGCCTCCGGCCAGCCGGTAGGATCCTTGCATCGACGCATAGCCGCGGGCGCGTTGGACAGCGCCGGACTGGTCCTGAAACATCTGATCCCCGGTTGAATACTGTTCGAAGACCGGGATGTCGAAGCGCTGCGCCAGGGTGGCCATACGCGGCTGGCCAGGCCAGAACCATGCCGGACCAAGGTCGAATTTTCCACCCGACAGCTCTTTGGTCAGGATGCGACCGCCGAGGCGGTTCTGCGCCTCGACCAGAAGGAAATCTGCACCCCTTTGCGTCAGGTGGTCCGCGAGGGCGAGGCCAGACAGGCCGCCGCCAACGATGAGAATATCCGTTTGCATCAGAATGTCTCCCCCATGGGTCTGAGATCCAGTTCGTGAGTCCAGGTGGATCTTGGCTGGCTGGCGAGCGCGAGATAGGTGTCTGCGATATCTGCCGGTTGCATCATCCGCGACGGATCCATGCTGTGCAGATCCCGGCTGGCTTTTGTATCGACGATCCCGTCAAGGATCACATGCACGACGTGCACACCTTTGGGTCCATATTCCCGGGCCAGAGACTGGGTCAATGCCCGCAGACCTGCCTTGGCCGAAGCGAAAGCCGAGAAGTTCTTGCCACCGCGCAGGCTGGCCGTGGCGCCAGACACGATGAAGGTGCCGCCCCCGGTGTCGGCCATCGCGGGCAAAACACCTTGCGCCATAATGACCGCTGACAGGACCATGGAACGCCAGGTCGCCTCGAAGTCATCCGTGCTTGTCTCCTCGAAGAGCGAGATGACAAGGTTCGCCGTGTTGTGGACCACAAGCTTGGGCGGGCCATGGGTGCAGATCATGTCCCGGAGTTTTGCCCTGCTCCAGCGCTGTTCGGTCAGATCGACAGCCAGCGTGGTACTGGCGCCTTGCGGCACGGTCCGGTTCAGGCCAAAGGCCGTATATCCGTTCTGAGCAAATGACGTGACCAGCGTCTGTCCAAGGCCGGGGCCGGCACCGGCGACGATCGCGAGAGGTTTGTCCATTGTCCTATCCTTGGGTCGGGATGATTGGCGGTTGCGCCAGGTGGTCGGATTTGATCCAAAGACGGGCACCTTCCGACCCGGCCGTGGCGTTGAGCGCCATACCCGGTGGCAGACGCAGCCATGAGTTCTTCTGGAAGACCTCTCCGCCTTCGGTGAAGCTGCCGTCGATCACCAGTGCCTCGAACCCCTTGTGCCCGGTCACGTTTACATGTGCCGATGCGTCCCAGACCTCGATCCGGACCCGTTCACGGGAATCCTCAAAGAGCGGGATTTCGGATATGCCATCTGCAACCGGGCGCGGGTCCTGCGCGTTTGTGTCGATTGTCAGCTGTGTGCGGTCCTCCGGGTCGAACTGCCAAAGCTTGACCAGGATCGTTGCCCCGTCCGCCGCGCTTGGCGTATGCGACGTGGTCGGCGGATTGCGCACATAGGTGCCAACGGGAAAATCCCCGTGTTCGTCCTGAAAGACCCCATCCAGCACCAGAAACTCTTCGCCCCCTGTATGTGTATGGGCCGAAAAGGCGCTGCCCGGTGCATAGCGAACAATCGTTGTTGCCCGTGCAACCTCATCGCCGATCCTATCCAGCATCCGACGGTCGACACCTTTCATAGGTGAGGCGATCCACGGTTCATTTTCCGAATGGACAACCGCACGTTCATCAAAGTTTGCGTTGAATTCCATCTTCTTGTCCTTTTCTCAAAGGTTGAACTTCATGCCGACGCCGATTGGCACGACCCGCTTGCCGTACCGGCGTTCCAGTGCGTTCGTCGCACGCCACCCGGTACAGTGGCCGGGCATGATCAGGTCGACGTCGAATTGCGCAAAGTCGGCGACGGTCTGGTCGATGATCTTTTCATTGCCACCGGCAAGGTGAAAGCCGCCGGTCAGGCAATGGATCGGCACGCCGGGAAAATCGCGCTGAGCGGCATGAAGGACGTTGACGATACCCGCATGTGAACAGGCAGAAAACACCACCAGACCTTTGCCCGCAATATTCACCGCGACATAGCGTTCGTCCATGAGCAGCGGGTCGTCTTCCCAACCCGCGCCGTCTTCGGTGCGGCGGACATGGCCCGGAAACCCGACCTCGTAATCCGTGACACGGGGAATTTCGCCCGAAATATAGAACATATCGTCCAACACGCTGACCGGTTGATCCGTGACAACGGGTGTTGCGCCCTGCGCAGCCAGTTCTTCGGGTGTGGCGATTTCTTGTATTTCGATCAGTTCTCCTGACGAAAGCGGAAAAGCACGTTTTCGGAACATTCCGGGATGCAGATAAACCGGTAACTCGCCGGTCCGGCCGTCCTTGCGGATCAGATCGATGGCCGCTGGAATACCGCCCGCATGATCCCAATGGCCATGCGACAGAGCGATCGCGTCGATGGTGCCAAAGGATGCTCCAAGCCGCGACGCGTTGTATTCGACGGCAAAATCGACCGGCCCGGCGTCAAAGAGCAATGTATGTTCCGTCTCGCCGCGCCGGGCTGTGATGATCAACGCCAGGCCGTGATTTGCACAACATTGACCGGCACCCGAGATCTGCTCCATCCCGGCGTTGTGGAGATTGTCCCACTCATGGGTGAACCCCACGGGCACGCTGGACAGGCTGTCCGTCCGGTTGTCGATGAGAACAAGAATCTCGACACTGTCGATGGGTTGAAGCTTGGTGGGCATGGTCTTCTCCGTTTCGGGTTGCCAGGGCGGACAATTGCCCGCCCCGGCGATTTGCGTCAGGCAGCAAGACGCTGCTTGAGCGCTTCCGCGAGTGGGGGTGCCGACGCCGGGCTCTGGCCAGTCATCAGGGCGCCATCTTCGACCACGTTGGCTTCCCAGTTGGCCTTGCTGACGTAGGTGGCGCCACGACGTTTCAACTCGTCTTCAAGCGAGAACAGAAGGTGATGCAGAAGCTCGATCTCGTTGTCTTCGTCGTTCTTGAAGCCGGTCAGGCTGAGGCCCTCAACCAGGTAGCTGCCGTCTGACTTCTTGACATCCCGCAGTATGGCCGGCGCGTGGCAGACCATCGCGACAGGCCGGTCGGATTCGTAGAACTCCCGGATCATCTTGATGGCATAGCTGTCAGAAGCCAGGTCCCAGATCAGGCCATAGCCGCCCGGAATGAAGAGCGCATCGAAGGTCGAATAGTCGATCTCACGCAGTTTGCGGGTATTCTGTACCGCGAACATGGCCACCGGATCGTTGAAGAAGCGGTCAGTGTTTTCGGTAGTGAACGGAGCCTTCATCGACAGCAGGTCAATGGGTGCGTTGCCGCCTTTGGGCGAGGCAAAAACAACCTCATAGCCCGCTTCCGTCAGGACGTAATACGGGGTTGCGACCTCTTCGAACCAGGTGCCGGTTTGCTTGCCCGAGATGCCCATCTCGTCAACGGACGACATGACCAGCAAGACGCGTTTTTGTTTGTTTCCAGTAGCCATCAGCGTGTTCCTTTCATGAATACCTATCTATCACTAGGTAGATAACAGTTAGAAGTTGATTCCTGGGCTGTCAACGTTTATCTATCAATCGGTAGATTGGAGGTAGTCATGCCACTGACAATGAAAGAAAAAATTCTTATCGCCGCCGAGAAACGCGTGCGCAGTGCGGGCTTTTCGGAGATGAGTTTCCGTGACCTGGCCAACGATGTGGGAATCAAAAGTGCCAGCGTACACTACCATTTCCCCACCAAACCGGATCTCGGGGAGGCTCTCGTCACCCGCTACGCCGAGCAATTCAAGGCAGAACTGGACAAGATTGACCTGAACGATCTGCATTCTGCATTGGAAGGTTTCGTGGCGCTCTATTCCGGTGCGCTGGTGCTGAACGAGTCCATATGCCTTTGCGCCGTCATGGGCGCCGAAGCCATTGGGCTGCCCGAAAACGTCAACAAACGCACAAAAGCCTTCTTCGAGATGAACAAGGCATGGTTAGAAAACCTATTCACCAAGCACGGGGTCAAGAATGCCGACGATACCGCAGGCCTCATCGTCGCGGCCTTGGAGGGCGGCATGATTGTCGCCTCCGCTTCTAGCGACCGATCAATATTTGAGCAGGTCGCCAAAGCAGCAATTCGCGGCATTGGCCAGGGATAGGAACCGAGTTTGGAGCTGCCCAGTTCGACTACGACACTCCTCATCAAAACGATGTTCTCGTAGGTGTCATCAAGGTAGAATGCGTAATCTCACCGTAGCCATCCTTTCCAACGCGTGTATTGCGAACCGAGGCTTACAGTACGCTCCTTACGCAGGAACCGCCCTTCTCTTCGGTAAAAAATCTGGCGCAGCTGTTGTTGGTTGTTCCTGGATGCAGCAAAGAATTGTTCAGATTTTGTAGAAATCTGCACGGCTGAATGCCCGCAAGCGGGAACCTCGCGGCGCTACCGATGACCCATCGCTGTGAATGCGAGGGTTTTCTGCGTCACGAAACGCCGATGCCAACAATCAAAACACCCCTCGGTCAGCCGATGCTTGAACTTGCTGCTTTTTGCCCCATCTGACACCCGCAACCTGACGCCCTCTGGTACTTTCTGCACAAGCAGCGTAAAAGAAGTGCCGCGCGTAACATTTGGAGCTTTGCGTCGATGAAAGAGCATCGTGGCCGCCTGACCAAGGACGGTATTCGCATCTATGAACAGGGTGATTTTGCCGGGATGCACGCGGCGGGCGCTCTGGCGGCGCGGATACTGGACGATATTGCCGCGCACGTCTTTCCCGGTCAGACCACGGGTGCGCTTGACGGGCTGATCACGCAGATGGTCGAGGATGCGGGCGCGACCTCGGCCACGATCGGCTATAAGGGGTATGAGCACGCCAGCTGCATCAGTGTGAACCATGTGGTCTGCCACGGTATTCCCGGTGACAAGAAGTTGAAGGAAGGCGATATCCTGAACATCGATGTGACCGTCATCGTGGATGGCTGGTTCGGTGACACCTCGCGCATGTATGTGGCGGGCAAGCTGCCGCGCAAGGCCGAGCGTCTGATTCAGGTGACCCATGACGCACTGTTCAAGGGTATCGAAATGGTCAAGCCGGGCAACACGTTCGGCGATATCGGCCATGCCATTCAGGCCTATGTCGAAGCGCACCGGATGAGTGTTGTTCGCGACTTTTGCGGGCACGGTCTGGGCCGCGTGTTCCACGCGCCGCCGAATGTGCTGCATTATGGCCGTCCCGGCACCGGCGCGGTTCTTGAGGAAGGCATGTTCTTTACCATCGAGCCGATGGTCAATCTGGGCCGTCCCGAAACCAAGACGCTGGCCGACGACTGGACCGCCGTGACCCGCGACAAGTCGCTGTCGGCACAGTTCGAGCATTCGGTAGGCGTAACGGCGAATGGGGTCGATATCTTTACCCTATCACCGGGCGGCAAGTTTCACCCGACCTATTCGTCCTGATCGGCGGCCTGTTCGCGCAGGAGCTTCAGCAACATCGTCTCAGCCCCCCAAGGGGTAACCGCGTCGTGAATGAACACCGGCGCACGCAGGGGTTTGCGGTCAGGTTTCGTGGTGACCTCGGCGTCGCGGGAGATTTTCCAGGCAAAGGGTGTCAGAGCATGGTCCATGGCTGCACCATAGCACAGTTGGGGGTCAAAGTCGCAACAGCGGGTGTGCCTGAGACATATCCGTGATCACCTCGGCCCCCAGATCGGCCAGCCTGTCACCACCGCCATGCGGCGCGTAGGCCAGACAGCGCATATTGGCCCGGATTGCAGCTGTAACACCATTGTGGCTGTCTTCGATAACCACGGGGGCCTGTGCGCCAAAATGTTCCGCCGCCAGTTGGAACATCTTTGGATCAGGCTTGCCGGTGCCAAGCACATGGGCCGAGAACATCACATCTTTGAACCGGTCCCAGAGCCCGTTCTGGCCGAGCGTGATCTGCATCTTGTCCGGGCTGCCGTTTGAGGCCACGCAATAGGAGATGCCCCGCTGATCCAGCGCCGCAAGCAGGTCCGCGACACCCGGCACCAAAGGCACACCGGCGCGCAGGCGGTCGTAGGTTTCGGCATAGACCTGATCAATCCAATCTTCGGGCAGGTCTGCGCCCATCGCACGCGCCTTGTCGCACACCCCGACCATGGTTCCGCCCACAAACAGGGACATGCATTCGGGCAAGGTCAGGTGCAGGCCATAGCCCGCCAGATTGTCCGCCAACACCTGGTTCGAGATCACCTCGCTGTCGACCAGAACGCCATCGCAATCGAAAATGACCAGATCATGCACTCTGATCACCGTTCCGCATCAATGAGATATACGTGTCGCCATATTTGCGACTGTCGTGCAACGTGAACCCGGCCGGGGCCTGCATCCGTGAGTTTTCTTCCCAAACCAGCAGCACATCATCCGCGATCCAGCCATTGGCCAGCGCGGCGATGGCTTTCTGTCCCATGGCCTTGCCATAGGGCGGGTCCAGAAAGATCAGATCGTAGGGCGCGTCCGGATTTTCGCCCAACCGGGTTGCATCGCGGCGGATCAGGTCGGTGCGCCCGGCACTGCGGGTCAGGTCGATATTCTTGCGGATCAAACCCTGGGCCACGCGCCCGTCATCGACGAAGGTGACATGCGCCGCACCGCGTGACAGCGCTTCGAGCCCAAGCGCCCCGGTGCCAGCAAACAGGTCCAGCACGCGCAGGCCGTCGAAATCGATCTGATGGGCCAGCACGTTGAACAGGCTTTCGCGCACCCGGTCGGTGGTCGGGCGCAGATGTGCGCCCGCATCGCCTTTGCCGACGGGGGTCAGGGCGCGACCGCGGAACTCTCCGGCGATGATCCTCATGCCTTGAGCAGCGATTTAAGGTCTGCATCAGGGTCGGCCACGACAGCCGGGTCGGCCGTTTTTCCCATTTCGATCAGGCGTTTGCCGACCATATAGGCGCGCGGATCGTTCATCGCGTCGACCGCAATCAGTTTATCCCCGTTGTAATACCAGAAGGACACGGTCTGCCCGTCGCCCTGCCGGGTCACCACGCGGTCATATCCGGTGTTCAGACCCGCGATCTGAAGCTTGACCTCGTATTGATCCGACCAGAACCACGGGGTTGCCACATAGTCCTTGGCCGCACCCAACATGTTCTGGGCCACGATCTCGGCCTGATCAATGGCATTGGGGACGCTTTCCAGACGGATGCGGCCTTCGCCATGGGGAAAGGAGGCGCAATCGCCAGCCGCCCAGATCGACGGGTCGGACGTGCGGCCATGGGCGTCGGTTCTGATGCCGTTGTCCAGGTCCAGCCCCGCCATCTCCGCCAGTTGGGTTGCGGGTGCAATGCCGACGCCAACCACAACGAAATCAACGTCCAGCTTTGTTCCGTCAGTCAGAACCGCGCCGGTGACCTTGCCGTTTTCGCCGATCAGATGATCCAACCCGACGCCTTCGCGGATGTCTGCGCCGTATGCACTGTGCAACGCGCGGAAATAGTCGCTGGTCTCGGGCGCTGCGACACGTTGCAGGATACGGTCGGCCATCTCGACCAGAGTGACCTTGATGCCGCGCTTGGCACATACGGCGGCAGCTTCGAGGCCGATATACCCGCCGCCCACGATCAGCGCGCGGGCGCCTTCGGTCACTTTGGGCTCCATCTCGTCGATATGGGCCAGATCGCGCACCACATGCACACCGTCCAGATCGCCACCAATCGCTGCGGGCAGGCGGCGCGGGTCAGACCCGGTGGTCAGCGCCAGTTCGTCGTATGAGATAACCTCATCCCCCAGGGTGACCGTTTTGGCCTTGGGGTCGATACCGGTGACGCGCTGACCCAAACGCAGGGTGATGTTGTTTTCCGTGTAAAAACTTTCGGGCCGCAGGAACAGACGCTCAAGCTCCATCTCGCCCAGCAGATAGGCTTTGGACAGGGGTGGGCGTTGATAGGGCAGATGCGGCTCGGCCCCGATCAGAGTGATCTCACCCGCAAACCCGTCCTTGCGCAGACGAGCCACCAAAGAGGCGCCTGCCTGCCCCGCGCCGATCACGACAATATGGTTCATGCTTTGCCTACCCCGTAGTTTTCAAGTGGTCACCGTGTTCAGACCACCTATATTGCGGCTAAGCACATTTCTGCAAATCCAAACGACAGGAGCTGAATAATGATTTCAACAGGAGATACCCTGCCCGAAGCAACGCTGATTCAGATGGGCGCGAACGGGCCGGAAGAGGTGCGGATTTCAGACAAGACCAAAGGCCGCAAGGTGGTGATCTTTGCCGTGCCGGGGGCTTATACCGGCACCTGCACGACCGCCCATGTGCCCAGTTTCATCCGCACGAAGAAACAGTTTGACGCCAAGGGCGTGGACGAGATCCTGTGCCTTTCGGTCAATGATCCGTTTGTGATGCAGGCGTGGGGGCAATCCACGGGCGCGACCGAGGCGGGGCTGACCATGGTGTCGGACGCAGCGGCAGAGTTCACCAAGGCCATCGGCATGGATTTCGACGCGCCGCCCGTGGGGCTTTTCGCGCGGTCCAAGCGGTATGCAATGCTGGTCGAGGATGGCACGGTCACGGTGCTAAATATGGAAGAAAACCCCGGCGCCTGCGAGATTTCCGCCGGTGAAGGCCTGTTGGATGTGATCTGATTTTGATCGGCCCCGGTCCGACCGGGGCCTTTCGCCGCCAAATTAACTTGTAGCACCGCCCCAGAGCGCGAATACTTGGCGTATTCACACGGGGAGTTTTTTCATGAAACTTAACGCGTTCTACATAGTACTGTCCGGCGCGGCCCTTTTGGCGGCCTGTGGACCGGCCCCAACTCCGCAACAGCAAGCTGCACGCCAGCACGAAATCGCCTGTCTGGGCGGAACGTTGGGCGGGGCGCTGATCGGGGGCGCAATCGGCAACCAGTTTGGTGGCGGATCAGGCAAGACGATCCTGACCGCAGCGGGCGCTGCCGCTGGCGGCATCGAAGGTCAAAGATTCGCGTGCTGAGGAGGTCGATATGAAACAGCTAAGCCTAGTGATGTTCATGGTGGCTTTGGCCGGTTCGGGTCACGCCGAAAGCGTGGCTGAACTGCACGAAAACGAGTTGAAGGCCATCGACGCCAACAATGACGGGTTCCTGTCCAAAGACGAGTTCGATGCTTTCTCGGATTACGCCTTTCAGACGATGGACGAAGACAGGAACGGCACTTTGGGTCAGGCCGAGGCCAAACCGTTCATGGACATCAAACTGTTCCGCAGCGCTGACCGAAACGGCGACAACGTGATCTCAAGACCAGAATTTGACACCCAGATGGGCGAGGATTTCCTGTCCGCCGATCAGGATGGGAATGGTCAGCTTGATTAACAGCAGGAGTTTGGGATGAACAAATGGCTTGGGGTGACGGCGCTGGGGCTGGTTGCAGCCTGTGACGTGCCGCAGGCCCCGTTGGTGACAGGCCCGGACGGGCAGGCCCGCATACAGATCAACCTGTCTGGCCTGACCTGTTATGAAAACAAGTGTCTGGATATCAACCCGGTCGCGCGCAGCGTGCGGCAGATCGGAAACAAGACCACGGGTATTCCAAGGGCGATTGATGTCAGCGACGGCACTGTCACGCCTGTCGAGTTCCGGCAGATGGGCACTGCCGCATCGCTGGCTGGCGGTGAAGGGTCAGGCCGCAACGATCGCTAGCACAGACTGTCCATCTTGCGGGCCAGCTTAGCATCCAGCGACGACAGGCCGCCCACATCATGGGTGGACAAGACGACCTCGACCGTGCGGTAGACATTGAACCATTCGGGGTGATGGTTCCACTTCTCGGCCCAGATTGCCACCTGTGTCATCCAGCCGAAGGCGTGGACAAAATTGTCGAAAATGAAGGTCTTGGTGATCGCATCGCGGCCTTCAACCATGGTCCAACCGTTTTTGAACAGCGGATCCAGAAGCGGGCCACGGGTTTCGGTCGACAAGAGTTCGGTCATTGCTGTTCCTCCGGGTTCGATTTCCTGAACGGGCCGTAATCCGTCAGAATCTCGATCTCTTCTTCCACTGCGTGGCCTTCGGCGTCCAGATATTTCTTGACCGCATCGGCAAAACCCGGATCGCCTACCCAATGCAAGCTATGCGTGCGTGTTGGCAGGTACCCTCGCGCCAGCTTGTGTTCGCCCTGTGCACCTGCCTCGACCCGGGTCAGCCCGTGGGCAATGGCAAAGTCGATTGCCCTATAATAGCACAGTTCGAAATGCAGGCAGGCATGATGTTCGATGCAACCCCAATAACGCCCAAAAAGGGTTTCACGGCCGATATAGTTCAACGCACCCGCAATGGGAAATCCATTCCGTTCGGCCAGCACAAGGGCCATGTCATCTGCCATCGTATCCTGTGCAATATCAAAGAACCGCCGCGTCAGGTAGGGTGAGCCCCATTTGCGCGATCCGGTGTCCTGGTAGAACCGCCAGAACGCGTCCCAATGTTCGGGGCGCAGCTGGTCACCGGTCAGAGTGCGGATCTCACCACCAAAACCACAGGCCTGCGCACGTTCTTTCCGGATAGTCTTGCGCTTGCGCGACGACAGCGCGCTCAGAAAGCCGTCGAAATCCGAATAGTTATCGTTCAGCCAGTGAAACTGCTGCGATCGGCGCAGCATCAGACCCATCTGTTCGCCAGCCAATGCTTCATCCTCGGTACAGAAGGTCGCGTGAAGGGACGAAACCCGGTTGTCAGCCGCAAGCTGCACCGCCCCCTGAACCAGCGCCGACATACCGATCCGTTCATAGCCCGGACGCACCAGAAACCGCCGCCCGGTTGCCGGGGTGAACGGCACCGCGATTTGCAGTTTGGGGTAATACCGCCCGCCCGCGCTTTCATAGGCATGGGCCCAGCTGTGATCGAAGATGTATTCGCCCTGGCTGTGCGACTTGGCATACATCGGGGCCGCCGCGATCAGCATCCCGTCATGATAGGCCGTCAGGTATTGCGGCTGCCAGCCGGTGCCACGCCCGACCGAGCCGCTGTCTTCCAGCGCCAGCAAAAAGCGATGTGTGGTAAAGGGATCAAGCGGCCGCCCGCCATCGGCAGCTTCGGGGCAGGCGCAGGCATCCCACTCTGCCGCTGCAATCTGCGACAGAGCGCCCAGTACCTGAACCTCGATCTGTGCCTGATCCATATGTCCTCCGCGCCTGTCCTTTATCTGTGACCGCACGGAGGGGGTTCAAGTCGAATGCGCAGCCAAATAGCCTTCGAAGGTCACATTGTCGGCAACCTTGCGGGCTTCTGCCTCTTGTTCGGGCGACCGGATTGTCCAACACAGGATCGGCACGCCCCGCGCCTTTAGTTCCGCCACGCGGGGGCGCGACAGGTCCGCGGCTTCGTGGCTGATGAAACTGGCGCCGACACGGTCGAAATCCGGGATATCGCGCAGGTGATCGCAGACGCTTTGCGGCAAAAGCTCGACACTGGGCTCATACGCGCAGGTCGTGATCCCGCGCGGCAGATGCGGGGCAAGCCGCGCCAGTTCAGCGACCGAGTTGGGATTGAAGGACATCAAGGCCACCGGGCCTTTGTAGCCCTGCAACGCGCGCGCGGTGTCGCGTTCAAGCGCGCCCACTTTCGTGCCCATCGCCCCGTCCTGATCCTTTAATTCGATCAGCAACGGCACCCGGCCCGCGACAATTTCCAGCACATCATCCAGTGTCGGAATGCCATCATCCCCATGCAGAAGCGGCGTACCAGAGGCGGCCAGTGCCGTGACCTGCTGAATGGGCCCCGACCGCCCGGTCAGGCGGGTCATGTCATAATCGTGAAAGACCATTGCCTGGTCATCCGATGTCAGTTGAAGATCGATCTCGATCCCGTAGCCAGCTTCAATCGCGGCACGAATGGCCGCCCGGCTGTTTTCCGGGCGGTTCTTGGTAATGTCGTGCAGCGCCCGATGCGCAAACGGGGCCTGCAAAAACACATCTGGTAGGGGCGGCGTCATTCGATTTCGAAAATGCCTTCGATCTCGACCGCGACACCCAGCGGAAGCGACGCCGCGCTGACGGCGGAACGCGAATGGCGACCGGCATCGCCCAGCACCTCGACCAGAAAATCGGACGCGCCGTTGATCACCTGCGGCTGTGCCGTGAATTCAGCGGTCGAGTTCACGAATCCGGTCAGCTTGATCACGCGGACCAGCTTTTCGATATCGCCGCCGCAAGCCGCCTTGACCTGTGCCAGCAGGTTGATCGCGCAGACACGCGCTGCCGCAGCCCCGGCTTCGACATCCAAGTCATCGCCCAGTTTTCCGGTGATCAGCTTATCAGTCTTCGAGATCTGGCCAGATACATAAAGGATGTTGCCGACACGCACGAAAGGCACATAGTTGGCCGCAGGCGCGGGCGCGTCTTCCAGCGTTACACCGAGGCTTTCCAGTTTTGCAGCGATGCTCATTGCGAGGGTCCTTCCCTAATTTCAACTCAGCGGGACGCTAACCGGGAAGCACGGATTGGGAAAGACGGAAACCGGCAAATTTCGGCCTTCCTGCGATCTGAGCGTATCTTTACTGAAAACTCACTGTTGATCGACGGTCACTTTACCCCACCGTGATGAACAGGTTACACGCAAGGTGTTTCATTTAAGACTTGAAACGACTATGTGACTGCAACTTGTGCCACCCCGGCACGTGGATTTTGGTGGATTATTGATTGAATGTCCGGCGGGCGCATGTGCCGGGGCCATTTAGGAGAAACAAAGATCGTGTCGAGCAGATTTCGCCTGAAACACCTTGTTTTACTGTCGGTCATGGCCCTTGTGTCCGCTTGCGCAACAACGCCGCCAGAGGGTGCCTTGCGCAGCGACGTGTTTGATCCGTACGAAAATGCGAACCGGGGAATTCACAAGTTTAATCTGGGTGTTGACCGGTTCCTGTTCCGGCCGGCCTCGAAAGGGTATGTCAAAATCGTTCCTGACCCGATGGTCACCAGTTTCAGCACTTTTGCCGAAAACATCTCGCTGCCCGGTCAGGCAGTTGACTACCTGCTTCAGGGCAATCCAAAACAGATGGGCAATGCTCTGCTGCGCTTTGTGATCAACATGACCGTCGGCGGCTTTGGCTTGTCCTCGCCCGCTGATGAGCTGAACCTGCCACCCGTTGACACTGATTTCGGTGAGACCTTGCATGTCTGGGGGGTTGGCGAAGGCGCTTATGTCGAGCTACCGTTCTATGGCCCGTCGACCCAAAGGGATGCGATCGGGGTTGTGGTCAACCTGTTCTCGAATCCGATCAATTTCAGCCCGACCCGCCCCGCCGACAATCTTGGCGTCTACGCCGAAATTGTGCGGCGCATGGGGGATCGGGGTCGGTTCTCGGATACTGTCGATTCCATTCTTTACGAAAGTGCCGACAGCTATGCGCAGGCTCGCCTGATCTATCTGCAAAACCGCCGCTTCGAACTGGCAAGAGATGACGAAGACGCCTATCTGGACTTGTATTCTGACCCCTATGCCGAAACCGGGACGGACCCGGTCAGGGACCCCTATCTTGACCCCTATGAGGACCCCTATGCTGAATAACGCGTTGAACCGTCGCCATTTTATCGCAGCCGGGCTTGCGCTGGCAGTGCTGCCCGTACCTGCCTTTGCCCAGACCGAGGCCGCCGCCAAGGCGCTTGTGACCAACGTGGTTTCCGACATCAACCGGGTGATCGAGTCGGGTAAATCCGAAAAAGCGATGCTGCGCGATTTCGAAAAGATCTTTGTTCAATATGCTGATGTGCCGATCATGGCGCGCTATGCGTTGGGTGCGGACGCCCGCACAGCCAGCCCGACCCAGCTGAAACAGTTCACCGCTGCATTTCAGGGCTATATCTCGCGTAAATACGGTCGCCGTTTTCGTGAATTTATCGGCGGTGAGGTCGATGTTCGCAATGCCCGCAAGATCAAAGCCGGGTACGAGGTTCGCACGTTGGTCAAGCTGCGCGGATCAGCCCCGTTCGACGTAACGTTCCTTGTTTCCGACAAATCAGGTCGGGACAAGTTCTACAACATGTTCATCGAAGGCGTGAATCTGTTGCTGACCGAGCGAACCGAAATCGGCGCGATGCTGGACGCCCGCAAAGGCAATCTGAATCAACTGATCTCGGACCTGAAAAAGACGGGTTAAGCCGTTTCCGGCACAAAAGTGTGCCGGACAGCTCGTGTTTTTGGAAGTTCAAGAGGGTCGGGTCTGCCTGACCCTTTCTCGTGATGCGCGTGCCTGACAGATTTACGGCATGTAGCTGCGAACCAACGCGCCTGCGATCAAAGCCCACCCGTCAGCGATTACGAAAAACGCCAGCTTGAACGGCAAAGACACGATGGCAGGTGGCACCATCATCATGCCCATCGACATCAATACCGCTGCAACCACAAGATCAATGATCAGAAAGGGCAGGAAGATCAGGAACCCGATCTGAAAGGCGCGCGCGATCTCGGACAGCATGAAACAGGGCATCAACACCGATAACGGGGCCTGAGCTGACAGCTCGATCGCGTCACCGCCGGGGCGCAGGGCCGCCATTGCATAAAACGTATCTGAATCCAGCCGGTTCGCCATGAAGGTGCGAAACGGCTCTAACGCGCGTTCCAGCGCGGGCTCGACCGCCATGGTTTCTTCCATCATCGGGCGTATTCCCGCGGTCCAGGCCTCGGTGAACACAGGGTCCATGATGAAATAGGTCAGAAACAGCGCAAGACTGACCAAAAGCATATTCGGCGGTGATTGCTGAAGGCCAACACCCTGCCGCAGGATCGACAGCACGGTGATCAGAAACGGGAAACAGGTGATCATGATCGCCAGACCCGGAGCAACGCTGAGCACCGTGATCAACAGGATCAGCTGGATGGTGCGGGCCGAGATCGAACCGCCTTCGCCCAGCGACAGGGTCACATCCTGAGCCGCCGCCATCGACGGCAGGGACACCACTACAGCCAGACCCAGCCAGATCACATAGCGCATCAGCCGATTCCGTTTTGCAGATCCGCAATCTCGGTCAGGCGCACGGCCAGCTGCCCCGCCTGATCGCCCTCCATCTCCTCAAGCACCCCGCGCGCCACCAGCTGATCCCCGACATACAGGTCGACCGGGTCTTCGATCCGCTTGTCCAGAGTCAGAACCGCGTTTTCACCCATGTTCAGCAAATCCCGGATCAACGGGCGGGCGCGACCTACCGAAACGGTCACTTCAATCGGAACAGTTTCGAAAGGATTGGGTTTTTCGGTTTTCGGGAACTGGGTGTCATTCATTGGACAAAGCCTTTCTTGCCTCAAAGACGTATGCGTCAAATGCCTGTGCAATGGTGGACAGCAGGGTCGCGCAATCAATCTCGCGCCGGCTTGTGCCGACCTGCAATCGCGCCTGTCCGGGGGCCAGGCCAGGGTCTTCGATGACGCGCGGTGCGGAGTGCAGGGTCTGCGGCAGCAGGGATTGCACCGCTTGCGCGCACCCTTCCGGCACCATGATCTGCATCGGTTGTTCGATTTCCGTGCGCGCCATTTCGCAAAGCTGTTCGACGATCCGGGCGGCCAACCCGCGTTCGACCATGTCAGGCAATACGGTCTGAACCAGGCTTTCGAACATCGGTTCCAGAGACAATGTCATCCGGGTAAGCGCCTCGTGATAGGTGAAGGACATATCCTCGAGCGATCCCGCCAGTTCGGCCGAAACGCGGTCGCGGTTCTGTTCCTGCGCCTGCGCGGCGTCTTCCCAACCGGCGGCGTACCCGTTTTCGAACGCGGCAAGGCGTTGTTCCTCCAGCGTTTCCTCGTCCAGGTAAAGAACGGCTTCGGCGCTGGTCCGGGTGGTGAAATCCTCAAGCAGATGAGCGATGGACATCACACGCGCTCCTCACCTTCTTCAAGCCAGCTGCGCAGGATCTCGACCGTTTCTTCCTGCTTGTCGCCGATCATTGCGCGCAACCGATCAACCGGATCCCCGATGGCACTGACCCCAAGCACGGGAACGGCCCCTTGTTGGGGCAGCGGCGTGAACTCTGCCGTTCCGTCCGCCGCGATTTCACCGGTCAGGACCGACGGGGCCGGTGCCCCTCCCTCCGCGGCCGGCAACAGCGCCGGGACCATCGCGGGTTTCATCAGGATTGGACGGATCACGAACAACGCCAGCACCAGTGACACCAGCGCCAGCGCTGCCATCTGAATCAGTGACATGGCGTCCAGATGGATGTTTTGCCAAAGCGAAGAGGAAACCAGCGTGCCTTGCGGCGTGACCACTGGTAAATCCAGTGATTTCAGCGTGATGACGTCCCCGCGCGCGGCGTCAAATCCCACAGCCGAGGCCACCAGTTCCTCAAGTGCGTCGAGTTCTGTTTGCGGCAGCGGCGTGAAGGATTCAGCGCCCGAAGCATCCAGCGCCCGCGTTCCGTTGACCAGAACGGCAACCGTCAGGCGTTTGATCGCACCGGGGGCGGTGTGCACTTCCAGCTCGGTTTCGGAAACCTCGTAATTCACCCGCTCACGTGTCTGGGTCGCGGTCGAATTCGATTCGTCCCCCCCCGCACCATCGCCGTCGGGCAGGTTTGAGGCCACCGTGACATCGGCTGACTGGTTGCGCGCGCTGTCGGAGCGTTCCTCGACATCCGTGCTGATAGCCACCCTGCCCTTGGGGTCAAAGCGCCGCTCACGCAGGGATTCTGTCCTGGTTTCAGTATCGACGCTGACCTCGACTACGGCATTCCCCGTGCCAACTCGCGCCTCGACCAGACGCAGAACCCGTTCCCGCAGCTGCCGCGCCTTGTCATCCGCCGTGTCGGCGGCCACGGCGGTGTCCTGCCCGCCAATCACGGACCCGTTCGAATCGATCACAGTCACACTCTCGGGTGTCAGCCCGCTGACGGCAGAGGCGACAAGAAACCGGATGGCCTTGGCCTGATCGCCTGTGATATCGCCCCCCGAGGGCACCAGATAGACCGAAGCCGTCGGTGCGACGCTGCGCTGAAACGGATTGGCAGAGCCGTTGGCGATATGAACGCGGGCCTGGCTGACATGCGGGCTGCCCACGATCGTGCGCGCCAGTTCCCCCTCTTTCGCGCGCCAGTAGGCAGCATCGAACATTTGGGATGTGGTGCCGAAGCCGTTCAGCGAATCCAGCAGTTCATAGCCCTTGTTGCCGTTGGCCGGCAGTCCTTCGCTGGCCAAAGTCATCCGCAGCTCGTCCCGTTGTGCGCCAGAGACGTAAATTGATCCGCCCCGAATCTCGTAGGTCACGCCACGCTGATCCAGCGCACGCACGATGTCCCCGGCGGCACTGCTTTCCAGACCCGCGTAAAGCAAGGTCATCGACGGTGCCGTCGCAAGGCGCGACATCCCGAGGATCCCCAGAAACACCAGCACAACAGCACCGGCAACGAAGATTTGTTTACGCCTGTCCAAACTTGCCCAGACAGTTCCGATCTGCTGCACGCTCACCTCCGACTCGCCGACATTCTGCCCGGCGCGTCCTCTGTTTGGACGATTGCCCTTAACAATCGGTTAGTCCCTGCAAGGTTATGACTGGGCGGATCACAGGAATGAGGACGTCATGACCGACGCAACGGCTGAACAGGCGGAAACCCCGGAAAAGAAGGGAAAAAAAGGGATCATCGTCGGGGTGATTCTGGCCATCTCCGGTGCCGTCGGTGGGTATTTCCTGACCTCGTCCGGGCTGCTGCCGCTGGGGAACAAGGCCGAGAAGGCGGAAAGCCATGACGTGGAAAAAGAAGAACCGGCCAAGGCATTGGCGGATGTTGCCTTTCTCGATTTGCCGCCGGTGATCGTTTCGGTGAATTCCGGCGGCGCGCGGCATCTGAAGTTTCACGCACAGCTTGAGGTTAACGCCCTGTACATGACTGACGTGGAAAAAATGCGACCGCGAATCATGGATGTCCTGAACGGGTATCTGCGGGCCGTCGAATTGAAGGATCTTGAGGATTCACTGGCGTTGATGCGTATCCGGGGCCACCTGCTGCGCCGTATCGAGATTGTCGTTGGCGAAGGTCGCGTGCGCGATGTGCTGGTGATGGAATTTGTTCTGAACTAGGAGGCGAAATTGGAGCTGATTGCAGATATTTTGCTGGTCGCCGGCGCCATGGGTGCGGGTCTGTATTGTCTTGTTCTGTCGCGCCGTCTCAAGCGTTTTGCCGATCTTGAAAAGGGCGTCGGCGGCGCGGTGGCGGTGCTGTCGACCCAAGCGGAAGAGCTGCGGAAATCTCTGGATGATGCGCGCAACGCCTCTGATCAGTCGGGCGATCAGCTTAGGGCACTGACGGGGCGCGCCGAAGCGGTGGCACAGCGGCTGGAACTCATGATGGCGTCAATGCACGACGTCGTGCCCGAAAAAGACGCTGATCCCCAACCCGAGGCAGAGGTTTCAGAGACAAGTACCATCACCGAAGTTCAGGAGAGCGTGAAGCACGAAGGCAAACCCGAGCCGCAGGCCAGCGAAGCCGCTGCGCCCCAAGAACAGGCACGCGCACCTGAGGGGCTGATGTTCTTCCGGCATGACCGCAAGCAAGGCGAGGCGCAGGCATGAGCCGCCCGCGGATCAACACTCCCAACGCGCGGCCCCGCGGAGGGGTGCTTGCCGTGATCTCATTGCTGATGATCGGCTCGGCCGCTATCCGCATCGGACTGGAAGCCGGACCCGCCTTTGCCAAACCAGCCAAACCTGAGGCGGAACACGATGAACCCGCCCCGTCCGACACCCGTGACATGCAGGTTCTGCTGACCGAGCTTCTGCGCCGGGAAGAGCGTGTCAAACAAAAGGAAGACATGCTGCGCGAGCGGGAAAACGCTCTGGAAATCGCGGGTCAGGCTATCGAGATGCGCATGGCCGCGCTTGAGGAGGCCGAGGAGTCGTTGCGCACCACTCTGGCGCTGGCGGACAGGGCGGCGGAAAACGACCTGACGCGCCTGACCGATGTCTATCAGAACATGAAGCCGAAAGACGCGGCTGCGCTGTTCGAAACCATGGACCCGACCTTTGCCGCCGGGTTTCTGTCACGCATGTCACCGGATGCGGCAGCCGGGGTTCTGGCGGGGCTCAGCCCCGAAGCGGCCTATACGATCAGCGTTGTCATGGCGGGCCGAAACGCCTCGGCCCCTCAGGAATAGTCGCCCGTGTTCCCCGCGGTTGCAACACACATAGCCGGAGATCTCAGATGATTGGAATTGTTGGAATTGTCGTCATTTTCGTGATGGTCTTCGGCGGCTATCTGGCCGCTGGCGGCAAGATGACCATCATTCTAAAGTCGCTTCCGTTTGAAATGATGATGATCGGTGGTGCCGCTGTTGGTGCCTTTTTGATCAGCAACGACATCGGCGGCGTGAAACACACGATCAAGGACATGGGGAAGGTCTTTAAAGGCCCGAAATGGAAGCCCGAGGATTATCGCGACCTGTTGTGCCTGCTGTTTTCCCTCATCCGCATTACCCGCGCCAATCCGGTAGAGGTGGAACAGCACATAGAAGACCCCGGCAGCTCGGACCTGTTTTCGTCCTACCCCAGAATTCAGGCCGACAAGGAAGCGGTTGATCTGATTTGCGACACGATGCGGTCCGCGGCGATGAATTACGACGATCCGCATCAGGTCGAAGAGGTTCTGGAGAAACGGATGGAAGCGAATTTCCACCATGCCCTGCATTCGAGCCACGCCTTGCAAACCGTGGCCGACGGCCTGCCCGCACTTGGAATTGTCGCCGCCGTTCTGGGGGTAATCAAGACAATGGGGTCCATTGATCAGCCACCGGAAGTTCTGGGCAAACTGATCGGCGGCGCCCTTGTGGGTACGTTTCTGGGTGTCTTTCTGGCCTACGGTCT
Source organism: Ruegeria sp. AF1 (assembly GCF_056542125.1). NCBI lineage: Bacteria > Pseudomonadati > Pseudomonadota > Alphaproteobacteria > Rhodobacterales > Roseobacteraceae > Ruegeria > Ruegeria sp. AF1. The sequence goes on along the minus strand of NZ_JBQFZG010000004.1, from coordinate 124,465 downwards.
GGTTGGTCCCTTTGCGGCCAAGCTGAAATCCGTTGTCGAGGAAGACAACCACTTCTATCAGTTGATCAAGGAAGTTCTGGTTGCAAACCTGCACAACCACAATGCTGCCATGTGCATTGAGGTCGGACGCCAGAACACACCAACGCACAACCGCCCTGGTTTCTCTGAGCTTGAGGATGCGTTGAAAGAGCTCAAACGGGCCGCGGCATGAGGCAAACCGCGATACTGGTTGCAGCATTGATCACGCTTGCAACGGCCGCAACCTCTGAAGAGGTGACTGTGCGGTCCGGTGAACATGACGGCTACACCCGGCTGGTTTTCACCGTTCCACCGGATACGGGCTGGGTTCTGAGCCAACGCAAGAACGGCGCCAAGCTGGCAATTGACCTGAAGGGTGTCACATTTCGGACGGGTTCGGTGTTCGGGCGGTTGACATCAGATCGGCTGGCCGCGCTGTCGCAGACGCAACCCGGTGGTGCGCTTGAGCTGGAATTCGGGTGCGACTGCACGGCGTCGGCGTTCCTGTTTCGAAACTCGATGATCGTTCTGGACATTGCGCCAGCTATAGCCCTGCCGCCATTGCTTGCGGATATCCCTCCGCCGATCCGAAAAAATCCGGCAGCGCCGAAACCTGCCCCCCCGGAACACAAGCTTCTTTCCCAGCTGGACCTGCCGCTTTTGACCGGGAAGACGCAAGGGATCAGGGATCAGTTGTCGACCCGTCTGGTGCAAGGGGCGGATCGTGAGCTGCTGGACCTGAATCTGGCACCTGTCGGACCGCGCCGTTCTGCCTCGTCCGAGGCCGTGACGCCGCTACCCGGATTGGCGTCGAACATCCGCGTGACCTCGGTTCTGGATAATCTGCAGGACATTCTGAACTCTGGGTTGCAGCAGATCGACAACAACCCGGTTTGTATCTCGACGGCTGAACTGGGGTTCACGGCATGGTCCGGGACGCTCCCGTTTCCAGAGCAGGTGTCTGCCCTGCGCACAGCCCTGTACAAAGAGTTCGACCGTCTTGACACGGAAAGCGCGCTGGAACTGGCAAAGCTCTATGCCTATCACGGTTTTGGGGCCGAGGCGCAAAAGGTTTTGCAGTTATTGAACACCCCATCGGATGAGGCTGGGCAAGTTGAAGGGATTGCACGGCTGGTGGATGAGCGGCCAGCACAGGAGCCAAATCCGTTCAGGGGCCAGCAACGGTGCAACAGCGACGTTGCACTTTGGGCCGTGCTGTCCGAAGGTCAGCTGGCATCCGACGCACATCTTGAAGCCATCGAGCACAGCTTTGCAAAGCTGCCAGAGCATCTTCGCCGCCATCTTGGCGCGCGGCTTTCGGATATCCTAACAGACACGCACGAACTGGAGGCCGCGCGCAGGATCATGCGTTCGGTCGACCGGGTTGAACAGAACCCGTCCCCGAACGCCACGCTGGCCCGGGCTGGTGTCGCCGAAGCCGAAGGCAACGGCGCCCTTGAAGAGGCCCTGCTGACCGAGGTCGCGACCTCGGCCGGGACAAAGACCGAAGCGCCTTTGGCTTTGGCCCGGCTGGTGGAAAATCGGTGGTCAGACCGCAAGACCGTGTCTTCAAGGGAACTTGAACTGGCCGCGTCTTACGCGATCGAATTCCGGCGATCCGAACTGGGCCCGATGATGAACCGCGCCCATGCGATTGCCCTGGGTCTGAGTCAGGATTTCGACAGCGCATTCGATGTGATCCAGTCTTTGCCAGACGGCCCGGACAGCAACAGCGCTTTCAACCGTCACCTGCAATTGCTGGCAGAGCGATCAGACGACCTTACCTTTTTGCGTCAGGTTACGCTGGTGCAGCAGTCGGATCGCATGGCGGCGCTGTCCACGGATACCGCGATTGCACTGGCCGAACGCTTGGCCGTGCTTGGCTTTGCCGATCAGGCCGTTGCGCTGACAAACAGGCCTGAAGATCAGGCCCGGCGATCAGAGCGCGCCCGTTTGCGCGCCCGTGCGGCGTTGTTGTCGGACCGCCCGCAACAGGCCATGCTTGAGCTGGCCAATGATACCTCGGATGAGGCGCTCGTCCTGCGGGCGCAGGCGTTGGACAAGGTGCAGGACTACGCCGCAGTGGCCGAACTCATGCAGAGCCGCGGGCAACAGGACGAGGCGAACCGATACCTATGGCTGGCCGGGTTGCCGGGGAAAAGATCGGGGCCATCTGACGGAAAATACGCAAGCCTCAACCAAACTGCGGAGGCCCTTTTGGCCCCGCCGGTTCGCGTGTCAGGCAAGCCGCTGGCTGATGCGGGAAGCCTACTGGAGGACAGTCAGGCAACGCGGCAGAGGATCGTCGAAATGCTGAACACGGTCAGGGTGGAGTGAGGTTTCCCAACCGACCGAACCAATTGCCCGGATCGATGCAGGCAGGACGGGGCGCGGTTCACGGTTCTGGCGGATCAAAAATCAGCGGTGTCAGGTCTGCATACCGCACGCTTTTGTCCGGCCAGCCAAGTATTACACGACGGATGCGGTCGGCACGTACTTCCCCAAGCACAGGGGCTGCAAACTGCATGTATTTGGCGATGACGTCGTCCCGTGTCATGGGGGCCTCGGGGCCGCCGCGGGCATGAATATCCCCGGATTTCAGAACACGGCCATCCGTTGTTGTGATCGTGACATCTGCCCAGCGCCCTTCAGGAAACCGGACGCTGTGGTGTTCGCTTTCCGCGACCGTGATGCGGGACATCAGATTGGCGACCGCGGGATCAGACAGGCCAGACCTTGAGATATGTTCAACGCCGATGCGCCCGTAAACGGCCTGAACTGCCACGGCAAATGGCAGGGAATACTGCGCTTGCGAAGTTGTTTCGGGCAGCCCCGCAAAAAGACAGGCCGCCTGATGAAAGCTGTTGATATGCACTGTTTCGATCTGCGCGCTGGTCAGGTCATGCGCGATCATGACAGCGCGCACGCCATCAATCGCGGCATGGGCCCAGCGACAGATCGGATAGGGTTTTACATATTGATGTTCGACCTGCCAGAAGGTGCCCAGATCATCCCAGTAGGGTTTGGCCTCTTCCGCCTCGATGGTGATGGCGGGCGCGCCGGTAAAGCCGCGTTCAGCCAGAACAGCGGCGGAAAGCCCCACCATCGCGCCCCAGCCCGACCCGTCATGCAGCATTGTCGGGTTGGCAATCTCGCGCATCATCTGGCTGCGTGGCCCGTGATATTCGGCGATCCCCATCGCCTGCCGCATCTGGTCGGCAGACAATCCGCGCAGGCGCGCCGCCATCGCGACCACGCCCAGCGCGTTCCAGGCACCGGATGTGTGGTAGTCGCTGACACTGGCGTGCAGTGACAGGCCCGCGCGCCCGGCCACCTCGTACCCGGTGACGACCGCTGCCAAAGCCTCGGGTCCGGTCAGGTTCGGGCAATGTTCGGCCAGTGCGGACAGCGCTGGCAATACGACCACCCCGATATGGCCCTTGGTGGGGTTATATCCGTCGTGACCATCCAGATTGTCGGTTTGCGTAGCGGCGGCATAGGCAGCACCTGCCATGCTGACGGTACGACCATCGAACAGCATCCGTGCGCCATAAGCAGGATCGGAGCTGGCATAAAGCAACGCTGCCGTGTCCCGAGCGATCACACCTGCCTGCATCGGGCCGGATGCGATCAGGATCCCCATCGTGTCGAGCATCATCAGCGCCGCGGCCTCTAGTGCGCTTTCGGGCATGTCCGAGGCCGCGCGGGTCAGCGTGAAATCGGCAACCCTGGAAAATGTATTTGTCTGCGGGTTATGCGTCATGAGAGCTCTCCTGTCGGGCGGGGCCGGTACAGGAAAGTCAGCCACAGGTAAGGGCGGGCTTGTACTCTGTTCCCGACGCCAAATGTCGGGAACAGAGGAAAACGTATGAAGAAGAGACCCTAGTAAGGGGCTTCGACGCCGTTCATGGACACGTAGACTGTTTTCATTTCCGAAAAATGGTTGATCGCAAGCTTCGAATTCTCGCGTCCGACACCCGACATTTTCGATCCCCCGAACGGGGCCTCGACCGGGGCAAGGTTATAGGTGTTGATATAACAGGTCCCCGCCTCGAACCCGGCCACAACACGGTGCGCGCGGGTCAGGTCATTGGTGAAGACGCCTGCAGCCAGACCAAATTCGGTGTCATTGGCACGGGCCATGACCTCGGATTCCGTGTCGAAATCCAGCACCGACATGACGGGGCCAAAGATTTCCTCGCGCGCGATGGTCATGTCATCGTTCACATCCGCAAAAACGGTTGGTTGCATGTAGAAACCGTCGCCTTCGATCCGGTTGCCGCCGAACACCAGCCTTGCGCCCTCGGCCCTGGCTTTGTCGACATAGCTCAGCGCGATGTTCAACTGGTTTTCGCTGACCATCGGGCCAAAGCTGACGTCCTCGTCCATCGGATCGCCGATTTTGGCATTGGCCAGACGTTCGGACAGGCGTTTCAGGAAGGCATCCTTGATCCCTTTTTGCACAAAGACGCGGGTACCGTTGGAGCAGACCTGGCCCGATGAATAGAAGTTGCCAAGGATCGCGCCGGACACCGCGTTTTCGATGTCGGCATCCTCAAAGACGATCATCGGAGATTTGCCGCCCAGCTCCATGGTGACGTGCTTCATGCCGTCAGCTGCCGCGGCATAGACCTTGCGGCCTGTCGGCACCGATCCGGTCAGCGAGACCTTGGCTACACGCGGATCGGTGACCAGTGCGGCCCCCACGTCGCCATAGCCCTGAATCACGTTGTAGACACCCTTGGGTGCGCCGGCTTCGACCAGAATTTCGGCCACTTTCAATGCCGAAAGGGGCGTGGTTTCCGAAGGCTTGAAGACCATTGTGTTGCCGCAGGCCAGCGCCGGGGCACCTTTCCAGCAGGCAATCTGCGTGGGATAGTTCCACGCACCGATGCCCACGCAAACGCCCAGCGCCTGAAGGATGGTGTAGACGAAATCTCCACCGCCCAGCGGAATATGCTCGCCGGTCAGAGAGGCGGCCAACCCGCCGAAATATTCCAGCGCATCTGCACCCGATGTGGCATCTGCCACCGTGGTTTCCTGAATCGGTTTGCCGGTGTCATGGGTTTCCAGAACCGACAGGTCGTAGTTGCGGTCGCGCATAATGTCGGCCGCGCGGCGCAGAATGCGGCCGCGTTCTGTTCCGGTCAGTGCGGCCCAAGCTGCCTGAGCGGTTTTCGCGCTGTTCAGAGCCTTTTCTACAATCGCCGGTGTCGCCGAATGCAGACGGGCAATCACCTCGCCGGTAGCGGGGTAGATCACGTCAATGGCCGCGCCATCGGTATCCTCGACATAGGTGCCGTCGATGAAATGGCTGGCCTTGGGCTGAAACTTCATACCGTGTCCTTTTCGCTCGACCCCGTCCGGGCGGGGCATTTGGTCATTTTGAATCGGCCCTAATGGTTATTGACTGGCCAGTCAATAAAATCATCCAAGCGGCAAGGTCACGCCTGCCACCGCGCACAAATCTTGAAATTCTTTGGTTAATGTTCTATATATGTTCCACATAGTCAGAGGACAAACCGATGACCCAGCACATGCGCCACGCCGCCCTGAACGGGCCAAACAATGACTACCACCTGCTTCCGGTAACAGACCGGCAGATGCGATATGCGCGCGCCATTGCCGAGAAATCAGCGCTTGAGATCCCGGTCGAAGTTCAACGTGACAGGCGATTGTTGTCCGACTGGATTTCGGCCCACAAATCATGTGGCACCTCGCAATTCGACAATTACCCGACGGGCAAGCAGGTGGCGTTCGCTGAACGGATTTCACGCAGCAAGCGTCGCCCGATCCCGTCCGAGTGTTTTCGAGACAAGAAAATGATGTCCCGCTGGATTGACCACAACAGATAACCCTTATTTAGGGTCTTCTGGCGCATGATTGCGGGTATATAGCGCAACCGCAGCCGCAACAAACATTCCCAGCAGAATGTAACCGGTCACAGCCTCGGACACGGCAAGCCCGCGGCACAGGCCGGTCGGGGACATGTCGCCATACCCGACCGTGGTGAAGGTGACATATGAGAAATACAGGACATCCCCCGGACCCTGCGCCCCGACCACACAATTATCGTTGTACCCAAAAGCTCCGTAGACGGCGGCGAACAGGAACGGGACGACCTGGATGAATGACACACCCATCAGGAACAAAAGCCGTCGCGGCGATGTAACCTGGGTCATGTAATACCAGGATTGCGACACCAGCCAGATCAGCAGGCCAACCGACGCGATTGTTCCGATCATGTCACCCGCAGCGGTTTCGTTAAGACGCGATAGCCCGAACCAGGCAAGAAAACTTGTCAGAACCAGCCCCAATGCAGCAATCAGGGTCGATTTCCATTCTTCCAGAGTTGTGGGTTTGCGGTGCATGAACGCCCTCTCAGCCTAGTCTGACGGTGATCATCCGACCTAAAGCAAGGGCCTGCAACCCGCTTTCAGTCCTGCCGCAAATGCGGCTCGCCCCGCTTGCGCGCAAGCACTATCTGCTTTTGCCGTTCACGAAAGCGCATCTTGTCAGCCTCGGAGGTCTCGTCGATGCATTGGTGACAGGACACGCCATGTTCATATTCGGGGCGTTTCATATCCTCGGGCAGGATCGGGCGACGGCAGCCATGGCACAGCTTGTGCGGCCCTTCAACAAGGCCGTGGCCAACCGAGACGCGGTTGTCGAACACAAAGCAGTCACCCTGCCACGAGCTGTCTTCGGATGGCATCTCTTCAAGATAGCGCAGGATACCACCTTTGAGGTGATAGACATCCTCGACCCCCTGCCCCAGCAGGTAATTGGTGGACTTCTCGCACCGGATACCGCCGGTGCAGAACATGGCAACGCGCTTGTTGTGAAAGCGATCTTTGTTCGCCTCCCACCAGGCCGGAAATTCGCGGAAACTGGCTGTTTCAGGGTCTATTGCGCCTTCAAACGTGCCGATCGCCACTTCGTAGTCATTGCGGGTGTCGATCACCACGACATCGTCCGAACGGATCAGATCGTTCCAGTCCTGCGGATCGACATAGTTGCCGACACGGGCGCGCGGATCGACATCCGGCTGACCCATGGTCACAATCTCTTTCTTCAGCCGCACTTTCATCTTGCCGAAAGGCGGATGGTCCGAGGACGCCTCTTTCCACTCCAGATCCGAGCAACCGGGCAGAGCCCGGATATGCGCAAGAACCGCATCGATCCCGGCGCGTGGGCCTGCGATGGTGCCATTGATGCCTTCTTGCGCCAGCAATAGCGTTCCCGTGACGGACTGCGCGCGGCACAGATCAAGCAACGGTTCGCGCAGCGCGACAGGGTCCGGGAATCGGGTAAAGTGATAGAGGGCAGCGATCGTGTACATATGCGCGATCTACCCTCGCAAACCCGGAGTCGCAAGGGATTGCATTGACGCCCCGCGCCCAGCCCCCTACCGATAAGGCAGTTATACGGAGGCCGCCATGACCCATGCCCTGCTTGTCATTGATGTCCAGAACGACTTTTGCCCCGGCGGTGCCTTGGCAGTGGCCGGAGGAGATGAAATCGTCGCGCCGATCAACGCCATGATGGAGGAGTTTGACGCCGTGATCCTGACGCAGGACTGGCATCCGGCGGGGCATTCTTCGTTCGCCAGCACGCACAATGGCAAAAGCCCGTTGGAGTTGATCGACATGCCCTATGGCCCGCAGGTGCTGTGGCCGGACCATTGCGTTCAGGGCTCAAAAGGTGCCGCGTTTCACCCCGAGTTGCGCACCGATGGCGATTTGATCCTGCGCAAGGGGTTTCGCAGTGGCATCGACAGCTACTCGGCGTTTTTCGAAAACGACCATCAGACGCCAACAGGCCTGAAAGGCTATCTTGAAACCCGAGGCATCACCCGTTTGACACTGGTTGGATTGGCGACCGATTTCTGCGTTCACTATTCGGCTGTAGACGCTGCCCGGTTGGGATTTGATATCACAGTCCGGATGGATGCCTGCCGCGCGATTGACATGGACGGATCGCTGGCTGCCGCAAAACAGGCCATGCGCGATGCCGGTGTTACGCTGGCCTAAGGTGTCGCCCCGGCAGCTGCCAGCAGCTTGATCGTCACAAACAGAATAACGGCCAGCCCGAACGCCAGCCCGATACGCCCCGAAATAGAACGCCGACGTGCCGAAACGGGCTGCTGTGGCGGTGGCAGCGGTTTGCGCACCTGACGCGTACGCACGATCCCGGCCATGGGCTGTGCCATCCGTATGTAATGCAGAAAGTCCCACAGGTTGAACTCGCCGCAATACTCCCCCTGAACGCCGCGCGATTTTATGTTCTCAAACAGAGAACGCAGAATCCTGACCCGGTCCACCTGATCTTCGGCCGGAAACACACCGGGCACGATGCCGCTGTTCCGCGACTCGAGGCTGAACCCCGCATCCAGGAAAATCTTGCGGATTTTCGGCGATGTTCCCCGTAGCGCATCGGCTGTTCTGATGTCGCGAAACACCGCACACACCTGGCGTTCCACATCAGAGGCTGACCCCAGCTTTTCGGGGTCGAAATCGTTCAGTGCTACATTAACAATGTCAAAATCGTACTCGAGACCCATTCACAAACTCAGTTTCGTCTTACCATCCCCTTTTCTCACTAACCGGCGAAGACACTGCACAATAAGCCCGTAATGTGACGTCATGCTGGCATTGTCACCAAATCAGCGACTCTTGCCATTCCCGAAATCGATTGATCTAACTACGGAAATCGCAGGAGTTCCCCATGGTCGACATCGCGACCCGTGTCTACAATCATAAATGGAAGATTGACCCGATTGTCCGGTCTTTAATCGACACAGACTTCTACAAACTGCTGATGTGCCAGTCAGTGTTTCGAAACAAGCCCCAAACAAACGTGGTGTTTTCCCTGATCAACCGGTCGAATCACGTGCCTTTGGCCCGTTTGATTGATGAAGGCGAGTTGCGGGAACAGCTGGATCATATCCGCTCGCTTAATCTCAGCCGGGGGGAAAGCACCTGGCTGCGGGGCAACATGTTCTATGGAAAGCGCCAGATGTTCCGTTCCGATTTCATGGAATGGTTCGAGAATATGCGCCTGCCGCCTTACCACCTTGAATGCAAAGGCGATCAGTACGAACTGACCTTCGAAGGCAAATGGCACGAGGTCATGTTGTGGGAAATTCCGGCGCTGGCGGTATTGATGGAATTGCGGTCGCGCGCGGTGCTGAACGACATGCGCCGGTTTGCGCTACAGGTGCTTTATGCCCGCGCGATGACCCGCGTGTGGGAAAAGATCGAGAAGCTGAGTACGATCAACGGTTTGGGCATCGCGGATTTTGGCACGCGGCGACGGCATTCCTTCCTGTGGCAGGACTGGTGTGTGCAGGCGATGATAGAAGGGCTCGGCCCCGCGTTTACTGGGACATCGAACTGCCTGATCGCGATGCGGCGTGAGGTTGAGGCCATCGGCACCAACGCGCATGAGCTGCCGATGGTCTATTCCGCGTTGGCCGACACCGATGCCGAACTGGCGCAGGCCCCTTATGACGTTCTCAGCGATTGGCACGACGAACATGACGGCAATCTGCGCATCATCCTGCCCGATACCTACGGCACCAAGGGCTTTCTGGACAACGCGCCCGACTGGCTGGCGGGCTGGACCGGTATTCGTATCGACAGCGGCGACCCGGCTACCGCCGCCGAGGTGGCCATCGACTGGTGGAAAGCGCGCGGAGAGGACCCGACCCAAAAACGGATCATTTTCTCGGACGGGTTGGACGTAGGCAGTATTCAGGAATTGCATGCACAGTTTGCGGACCGCACCAAAGTATCTTTCGGCTGGGGTACCTTGCTGACCAACGATTTCCGCGGACTGGTCCCTCATGACGCGCTGGCACCGTTCTCACTGGTCTGCAAAGCCGTATCCGCAAACGGACGCCCGACGGTAAAGCTGTCGGACAATCCGGAAAAGGCAATGGGCCCTGCGGATCAGATCGAGCGATACAAACGGGTGTTCGGCGTGGGCGCACAGGAAGCGATCAAAGTGATTGTCTGAGCTAAGGCATAATACCAAACACTTACCCTCAATTCATATAATGTTAGGACTGAACGACCACCGACTGGCGTCGGTAGGATCGGCGATATGGTTTTCGAGGTATTGCAGCACGATGTCTTCGGTGATGGCACCGTTGGTGGTTGAGAAATACCTCCTGCCCCAGAACCGGCGACCCCAGTAGCGGCTGCGCAGGGCGGGAAGTTCCCGTTGCACCTTGTGAGACGAACGGCCCTTCATCTTGCGCACCGGACCCGAGATGGCAATCTTCGGCGGCACCGACACGAACAAATGCACGGGATTGCTCGACAACACCCCGCGCAAGATGTCGACCTCGTTCTCGTGGCAGACCCAACGGATGATGGCGCGCACCCGCAAGCGCACCGCACCGGTCAGCACCTAGTAGCGATACTTGGTCGACCAGACGATATGGTAGCAGTGATAGAAAACACAGTGCTTGCCAGTGTCATACTACATGACCTTACCCTCTGGAAAATGAGCCTTCGAACCGGCTGCGGCTCATTTTCCAGAGGGTAAGATCATAACACGATTCTCCGCGCTGAAGCAGGTCCGACTGGAGGTCGGAGGGTTTACTCCAATGAGTGGATACTGAAACTTGTGGTGCCGCTGAAGGGACTCGAACCCCCGACCCCATCATTACGAATGACGTGCTCTACCAGCTGAGCTACAGCGGCGCCTTGAGTCATCCGGAACTGGCCTCTACCGGATGAGATGGCCCATTTAAACTGTCAGCCTAAAGCCTGCAAGACCAGTTATGTCCGTTCGGGCCTTTCCCCCCTTTTCACCAGAGGTTGTCGTCGACGTATTGGGCCAATGATCAATCCAATGGGGCGAGCTTCCAGTTTGTGAAATTTTTGTAACGACGCATGAGTAGTTTTGACTCTAAGTTTATTATTCTATATTTCATGAAATATGATGGAAGAGATAACCGACCAGCTGGCCATCCTTGGCCACCCGCAACGTATCACCGTATTTCGCATGTTGATGCGACGGTATCCTGACACTGTTCCAGCGGGGGAACTGGCGTCGGAACTGGGGATCAAGTCCAGCACCTTGTCGAACTATCTCAACGCGTTGCAGCGATCCGGGCTGGTCAAGCAGGAACGATCCGGGACGTCACTGCTCTATTCGATTGAGATGAAGAACGTGCAGCACATGTTCGATTTCCTGCTCGTGGATTGCTGCCGTGGCCGACCCGATCTTTGCATGCCCTTGGCCAAAGGGCGCGAAACCATGGCTGATCGAAAGTTCAATGTGTTGTTCATTTGCGTGGGTAATTCTGCCCGGTCGATCTTTGCCGAATCCCTTTTGCGGGATATCGGCGGGGATCGGTTCAATGTGTATTCGGCCGGCATACGACCGTTTTCCGAACTCAACCCGTTTGCAATTCGGGTTCTGCAAGACAAGGGGCATGATACATCGGCGCTCCGCTCCAAGAATGTATCCGAGTTCTCGCGACCGGGCGCACCTGAAATGGATTTCGTCTTTACGGTCTGCAATCAGGCTGCGAACGAAGAATGCCCCGCGTGGGAAGGCCAGCCGATCAGCGGTCACTGGGGCATGGCGGATCCGGTCAAGGCAGAAGGCACCGATGCCGAGAAAAGCCTGGCCTTTCAAAACGCGTACGGCGCGCTGAAGCGTCGGGTTCAAGCCTTTACATCGCTGCCGGTTGAAAGCCTGGACCGGATCGCACTGCAATCCGCCGTTGATGAAATCGCGCGGTCGCCACTTGAGGATGCGCCATGACGACTTACGCTGTGAACGGCCTTGGCCGAATGGGGAAACTGGCCCTGAAGCCCTTGTTGGAACGGGGCGCAAAGATTGCCTGGATCAACGATGCCTTCGGCGACCCCCAGATGCACGCGCATCTGTTGGAGTTCGACACGGTACACGGGCGTTGGGATGCAGAATTCAGCTTTGATGCCGACAGCATCACTGTGAATGGAACCCGCCTGCCGTTCATCGGCACGAAAGACCTGAACACCCTGCCGCTGGATGGCGTTGATGTCGTGATCGACTGTACGGGCGTGTTCAAGACCGAGGCCAAGCTGGCCCCATATTTTGATGCCGGGGTAAAGAAAGTCGTCGTCTCTGCCCCGGTCAAAGACGGCCCGACGGCAAATATCGTTGTTGGAGTGAATGAAAGCACATATGACCCCGCGACCCATAAAATTGTGACAGCGGCCTCTTGCACAACGAATTGCCTGGCGCCGGTGGTCAAGGTGATCCACGAGAATCTGGGTATCCGCCACGGGTCGATGACTACGATCCATGACGTGACCAACACGCAAACAATCGTTGATCGGCCCGCAAAGGACTTGCGGCGCGCACGGTCGGCCCTCAACTCACTGATCCCGACGACCACCGGTTCGGCCACCGCCATCACACTGATCTATCCGGAACTCAAGGAGCGTCTGAACGGTCACGCCGTCAGGGTGCCGCTTTTGAACGCCTCGCTGACCGATTGCGTATTCGAAGTTGAGCGGGCCACCACGGTTGACGAGGTCAACGCCCTCTTTAAAGCGGCGGCTGAGGGTGACCTGAAGGATATTCTGGGTTATGAAACCCGCCCTCTGGTATCTACCGATTACACCAATGACAAACGCTCCTCGATTGTCGATGCGCCCTCGACCATGGTGACAAACGGGACACAGGTGAAAATCTATGCGTGGTACGACAATGAGATGGGCTATGCGCACCGCTTGGTGGATGTGGCGCTGATGGTCGGGTCCTCGCTGTGACCCAGCGGCCCGAAGGACTGTCGGCTTATGTCGCGGTCACGGCGGCTTATTGGGCCTTCATGCTGACTGACGGGGCGCTCAGGATGTTGGTGCTGCTGCACTTTCACACCATGGGATTCTCACCGGTTCAGCTGGCCTATCTGTTTGTGCTTTATGAGATTGCTGGGATCGTCACCAACCTGGCCGCAGGCTGGATTGCCGCCCGGTTCGGGTTGACGTCCACCCTTTATGCAGGATTGGGGCTGCAGGTGGTGGCGTTGCTTGCCATGACACAGCTTGATCCGCACTGGACCGTTACCGCCTCGGTCAGCTTTGTGATGATGGTACAGGGGGCAAGCGGAGTGGCCAAGGATCTGGCCAAGATGTCGTCGAAATCATCAGTCAAATTACTGGCCCCGGCCGAGGGCGGAGGGTTGTTTCGGTGGGTCGCTGCGCTGACCGGATCAAAAAATGCCGTCAAAGGGCTGGGTTTCCTGTTGGGCGCGGCCATGCTGGCCACGTTGGGATTCATGGCGGCAATCCTGGTCATGGCGGCGGTTCTGGCACTGATCCTGTTCGCAGTTATCCTGTTCATGCCAGCGGGCCTGCCGAAGGGGCGAAAAGGGGCGAAATTCTCGGAAGTATTGTCAAAATCCGCCAATGTGAACTGGCTGTCCGCGGCGCGGGTCTTTCTGTTCGGTGCGCGCGATGTCTGGTTCGTGGTCGGCATCCCGATCTATTTCTACGCCGTCCTGTCGGATGGCACCGAGGACGGCAACCGTTCCGCGTTCTTCATGATCGGAACATTCATGGCGGTGTGGGTCATCCTCTATGGCGCAGTGCAGGCCTACGCGCCAAAGATCCTTCGTGCGGCGGATCGAACCGAAGGCGATTTGATCCGCGCGGCGCGCAGTTGGGCGAGTGCCCTTTTCTGCGTTCCTGCGACTCTAACATTGGCCGTTTCGCTGTCACATGGGCCTGAAACCTGGCTAACCACAACGCTTGTGGCTGGGCTGCTGATCTTCGGAGCAATCTTTGCGGTGAATTCATCGCTGCATTCCTATCTGATCCTGGCTTTCACCCGGTCCGAACGTGTGACAATGGATGTCGGATTTTATTACATGGCAAATGCAACAGGACGGCTGATCGGCACGGTTCTATCAGGCCTGACCTACCAGATCGGAGGATTGCCACTGGTCCTCGGGACCGCGACCGTGATGGTGGCCCTTGCTGCGTTGACTTCAGGCAAACTGACGGATCAAACCTCCGAAGCACTGACGTGACCATTTCGAACGATATCTCACGGACTGGATCGCTCTTGCCATGATCGGTGGCGTTCTGATCAGAGGGGCTGCGCAAGGTTATTGAAGAACGATTAGCGAGAATTTTATATGTTTCGGCATATGACCTCGCAAAGCTTAGCAAATCATGACGGCGCCACTGGCCGCGGAAACCCGGTATCTGTTAAACAATACGGTATTTTTGGTGACCCCGGCAGGATTCGAACCTGCAACCTGCCCCTTAGGAGGGGGCTGCTCTATCCAGTTGAGCCACGGGGCCTTGTCAGGCTCTCTGTAACCGGGATTTTCCGGGTTGTCATCGCCTTTGCACAATTGTTGTACACGCCGACCTGTTCACGCTACCATCGGACAAAACAACAACGCAGGTGCCTCCCGTGAACAGTGAAACCAAACGCCCGCTTACCCTTCGTGATGTGTCCGAGGCTTCCGGAGTATCCGAGATGACGGTAAGCCGGGTTCTGCGTAACCGGGGGGATGTGTCTGACGCCACCCGCACCCGCGTTCTGGCCGCCGCCAAGGAGCTTGGCTATGTCCCCAACAAGATCGCGGGCGCATTGGCGTCCAGCCGGGTTAATCTGATCGCGGTGATCATCCCTTCGCTTTCGAATATGGTCTTCCCCGAGGTGATGACAGGCATCAATCAGGTGTTGGAAGACACCGAATTGCAACCGGTGGTCGGGGTAACCGATTATCTGCCCGAGAAAGAGGAGAAAGTGCTGTACGAGATGCTCTCGTGGCGGCCTTCCGGCGTGATCATTGCGGGGCTTGAACATACCGAGGCCGCGCGCGCCATGCTGGATTCGGCAGGTATTCCGGTGGTCGAGATCATGGACACGGATGGCAAGCCGGTGGATGCGATGGTGGGGATCTCACACCGCCGCGCGGGGCGCGAAATGGCACAGGCAATCCTGAAGGCCGGGTATCAGCATATCGGTTTCATGGGCACCAAGATGCCACTGGATCACCGCGCACGAAAGCGGTTCGAAGGCTTTACCGAAGTTCTTGGCAAGCACGGGATCGAGATCGAGGATCGCGAGTTCTATTCCGGTGGATCGGCCCTGGCCAAAGGGCGCGAGATGACCCAAGCCATGCTGGAACGCTCACCCGAGCTGGATTTCCTGTATTACTCGAACGATATGATCGGGGCCGGTGGCCTGCTGTACCTGCTGGAACAGGGTATCGATATTCCGGGACAGATCGGCTTGGCCGGGTTCAACAATGTCGAGCTTTTGCAGGGCTTGCCGCGAAAACTCGCGACGATGGACGCCTGTCGTCTGGAAATCGGCCGTCAAGCCGCCCAGATCATCGCCGAACGTCTGGAAAATCCTGATACCGAGATCGAGACACGCGTTACTCTGACCCCCACGATCAGTTATGGTGACACGCTGAAACGGCGATGAACACATCCCTGAAAAGGCTCGACAACCGGACGGCCCGGGCGATCTTCATGGACCGGCACGTATTGGGTGAACAACCCTCAGGCTCGGCCAAAGGTTCCGCGCTTCTGGATCTGATCCACCGGCTTGGATTTGTTCAGCTTGATAGCATCAACACCGTTGCCCGTGCCCATGACATGATCCTGTTCTCGCGCAGGCCCGCCTATCGCAGCGCCGACCTAAAAAGGCTCTATGAAAGGGATAACGCGCTTTTCGAGCATTGGACGCACGATGCGGCGGTGATTCCGATGAAATTCTATCAGCATTGGCATCTGCGCTTTCAGCGGGATGCGGATATGTTGAAGGCGCGGTGGAAGAACTGGCGGCGGGATGGGTTCGAACAGCAGTTTGACACAGTCCTGCAACACATCCGCGACCATGGGGCGGTGTCGTCCTCGGATGTTGGCAAGGATGAAAAGAAGGGTTCGGGCGGGTGGTGGGACTGGCACCCATCGAAAACCGCGTTGGAGTATCTGTGGCGCTCGGGTGCCCTGACCGTCGTCGGTCGGGATGGGTTCCAGAAACGCTATGATCTGACAGAGCGCGTGATTGAAACACAGCTCTGCCCCGGAAACACGCCCTGTGATGCCGAAGCGACCGTGGATTGGCTGTGCAACGCCGCATTGGACCGGCTTGGATTTGCAACATCCGGAGAGTTGGCGGCTTTCTGGGACACCGTCAGCGCGGCTGAGGCAAAAGACTGGTGCGCGGCGTCGCTGGAATGTGGCGATATTGAAGAAATCGAGGTCACCTGCGCCGATGGGCGCTTGCGCAAGGCATTCGCACGCCCAAATCTGACGACCGAAGTACCGCAGCCGCCAGGCCGCATTCGCGTGCTCAGCCCGTTTGACCCTATGCTGCGCGACCGCAGCCGGGCCGAGCGGCTGTTCGGCTTTCACTACCGCATCGAGGTTTTCGTCCCCGAGGCCAAACGAACCTATGGATACTACGTTTTTCCTTTGCTCGAGGGCGACCGTATGATTGGCCGTATCGATATGAAGGCCCACCGCGATCGTGACCTGCTGCATGTCAAAGCGCTCTGGCCCGAGCGCGGTGTGCGCTGGTCAGATGCCCGTACCCGACGCCTGAACGCCGAGCTGGACCGGGTGCGGCGACTGGCCGGTGTGGAACATGTGACTTTCGCCAAGGACTGGCTGAAAGACCCTAAATAGGGTCTATTCTGCGTCGGACAGGGACAATTTGATCGGTTCCAGCCCATCAATCTCACCTGTCAGAACATCCCCTGCAACGACTGGACCAACGCCAGCCGGCGTACCGGTCAGGATTAGGTCACCGGGGCGCAGGTGGTAAAAGCCGGACAGGTGCATGACAATCTCGTCGATCTTCCAGATCAGCTCCTCCAGGGTCGCGTTCTGGCGCAACTCTCCGTTTACGCTTAGCCGAATGCGCTTGTCATCCTCCGGGGTCCAGTCGGCAGCTGGTGTCAACGGCGCAAAGACCGCTCCGTTTTCGACGTCCTTTCCCAGATCCCAGGGCCGCTGCTTGTTGCGCTCGCGGATTTGCAGATCACGGCGCGTCATATCCAGGGCGCAGCCATAGGCAAAAATGGCATCCCACGCCTGCGCACTGGTGGCGCGAAACACGGGTTTTCCAATGGCCAATGCCAATTCCATCTCATGGTGGTAATTTTCGGTCCCGGCAGGATAAGGAACCGTCGCACCTGAGAGTACAGCGTTCGGGGCGGATTTAGTGAAATAGAAAGGTGCCTCGCGATCCACCTCATTCCCCATTTCTGCGGCATGGGCAGCATAATTTCGACCGACACAGAAGATCCGTCCAATGGGATATCCGGCCGCCGCGCCGACAACGGGGATGGTGATCGGGTCCGGAAGCGAAAACAGGCTGTTTGGCATGATAATCCCTGAAGGTTGCGTAACTTCCATATTACGTCTGCCAAACCCGCCAGCAAGCCCGGAAAACACGCTGTATTTCGCCAATCTCGAGGAGGTGTTTCAGCGTGAAACGGCTCAATTCTGACCTGAATGACTGACGCCGTGTCAAAAATTGGTTTCATCAGTTTTTATGGTCTCACCAGTAAACAAACAGATCGAAACAACTCTTGGCTCAGTCAAAAGCCGGGCTAAATCCTCAGGTAGTCAGGCCCGTGCCGATTTCGGTGCGGCGTCAAAATTCAGAACAGCAGCTTTGGTAAAGCATTCCACCAAAGTGACGTCGACAAACCATACGCTGACCCATCTACCGATCGGCAACTGCCTAAACCAGTTTCGGAGAGTATAGGTGCTAGGCCCCTCCCCCATGGGCCAAAAAGACCCTGTTCAGAGCCACATTTCAGGCTTTTCGTATACTCCGAAGCACAGGCCGGACCGTCAGGTTTGACGTAACCGGTCTTGGGCCAGGCACCAACGACCAGTCCGGGTCTGGCCGCCCCGTCGGAGACTCCCCCTACAGTTTCCGGCGGGGTCACTACCAACGACATCGGATACAGTGCCAAAAATCAGGAGTCGAGGTCCTTCAACTCGTTCAGCAGATCCAGCAGTAACTCATGCTTGTCCGGTCCAAGCTGAGATCGAATACGTTCCGCCTGGGCCGTGCTTGCAGCCAGATTGGCACGAATGATCTGAACCCCTTTTGTATTGATCTCAACAACCTGACGCCGTCGGTCAGCCGGATGGCTGCGCCGCGTGATCAGTCCACGGTTCTCCAACTTCTGAAGAATGCGCGTCAGGCTTGGCAGCAACAGGCAGGCGCGATCGGCGATGTGGGTCGGCTCTTGTGGGCCTTCTTCGTTCAACACCCGCAACACCCGCCACTGCTGTTCCGTGACGCCAGCGTCAGCCAGCATTGCTCGAATGGGTCCCATAACCTTTTCCCGCGCCCGCAAAAGCGCAATGGGCAAAGATCGCGACGTCAGAGGGAGATCGTCGGTCATAAGAAAATTATCACCGAAATCCGGGATATAAGCAAGCAACCCGACACGCAGCAGCAGCGCCCGCACCCGAATTTGCACCGTCATGCGGGCCGATTTCGGGCTGGACAATTCAAAACGACCGTTGAAGATGCCATCGACATCCGCTTCTTGTCCTTCTCACCCCCTGCGGTCGAAATATGAGGTTTCAGCATGGCAGCCCCACAAAACGCATTCAAACAGGCTCTAATACAGGGCAAACTGCAGGTTGGCTGCTGGATGAGCTTTGCTGAATCCGTCACCGCCGAGATCATGGGAACCGCGGGTTTCGATTGGCTGGTGATCGATGGTGAACACGCACCAAATGATATCCGCTCGATCCGGGATCAGCTGACAGCTTTGGCCAGCAGCGCATCTCATCCCGTTGTGCGGGTTCCTGTCGGAGAGACCTGGCTGATCAAGATGGTTCTGGATGCTGGCGCCCAAACAGTACTGGTTCCGATTGTCGAAAGCGCCGCTCAGGCGCAGGACTTGGTCCGTGCCTGCCGTTATCCGCCGGACGGGGTGCGGGGTGTTGGTGCAGCGGCATCGCGCGCCACGATGTTTGGGTCGACAAGCGACTATATCCAGACCGCAGATCAGGAAATCTGCCTGTTGTTGCAGGTGGAAACCCGCGCCGGATTGGCCGCGTTGGATGATATTCTTCAAGTCGAAGGTGTGGATGGCGTTTTCATTGGCCCTGCTGATCTGTCAACCGACATGGGGTACAAGGGCAACAGCGCCGCACCCGAGGTGCGCGAGGTCATCGCGGACGCCCTGGCCCGGATCAAGGCCGCAGGCAGAGCGCCGGGCATCCTTGCCACCAATGACGAAGCACGTCAGACTTATCTGGACATGGGCGCACAATTTCTGGCGGTCGGCATAGATGTGATGCTGCTGGCGCAGGCGGCTCGCGCGCTGGCCGGGCAATGGAAACCATCCTAAACAGTCAACTGCGCATGGCCGCAGCGGCCTGCGCATAGCCGCCCGAGGCTCCATCAACAAAATGCACATGGTCATCCCGCATGGCCGAGGGGACGATACATGTCATCATCGCCTCGTCCTGTGCGTGCAAACCGTATCTGATTTTCCCCCGGCGACGCGCCTCTTCAAGCAGGTGTTCGATTTGGCGCAACGTGTCCGGATCGCAGTCGAGCGTCATTTTCAGCCCGTCATCAAACTTTCGGTAATCGGCATTACTGCTGACCATATGTCTGTAATGGTCCGGCTCAAAGCGTCCCATCCGCAGGCCAGTTTTGAACAGTACCGCGATCAACAGGTTCTGAACCAGCAGGACGAGTTTGTGCATAATCACATGACGCCCGTTGCGCGACACATGAGCGTCGATGTCAAGGCCGGGTGGAGGCCACGCTATGGGCGGACCCTTTTCCGACACTGGATGGCCTGCACGATCCAGTGTTTCCGACGCGGACAGGACGGATTGCGCAAGATCGGCAAAGTCCCGTTCGGTTGCTGACGGTGTGGGCTGTACGACCAGCGAAACGATCTGACCGTGACGGGCCGGGCTGTTGGACCACCTGCAAGACAGGCCTGTCAGATCCGGCTGCGCACCCGGCCCGGCGGGTGTAACCATATTTTGCCCGGCTTTCATCACGGCCTCGGCCCAGGCCAGACCACCACCGGAAAACATGGCGTAATCCACTCCGGTAGAGGGTGCATAGCGCGCAACGCGCAGATCCTTACCCGCTTTGCGAATATCAGCCACCGACACCAGCGCTGCCCGCAAAGGCATGGAGAATTCTTCATCTGCCCAGCGCCGCAAATCCGCCAGCGTAGTCCGGGCGGTTTCAGCTTTTCCGGGCGGGACAGCAAACCCCGCCCCATCGCCGCCAAAGACATATGGAAACAACGCGCCGTCCATTGCGTTGATCATGGCCGAAATTACCGCAGCGCCGACAGTATTGACGGTCTTGTACCGGCCCCGCGCGATTTCGCCCGTTGAATCGACAATGTCAGCAACACCCAGAACCCAATCATCGGGCAGTTTTGAAAACTGCGCGGGGTCTGCCAGACGGGTAAAATCGCGCTGCAAGGGAAGGTTTTCGTAAAATGCGGACTGGAGGTCTTTCATGCTCCCCCTCGGAATCAGTGTTTTGACAAAGATAGCCGTAAGGCGAGCCATGTCCTAACTTTGAAACAATATACACAGGCTTGTGCGTTGCATCACGGCGTGCCAAGCATTTCCCTCGGACGAGCAGGAAAGGGCTGAATATGCAGGCAGGTTTGGTGGTTTTATGCCTGGGCTATGTGCTCAGCCAGTTTTTCCGTGCTTTCCTTGCGGTTCTCAGCCTGGATCTGGAGCGTGACATTAGTGCCGCGCCCGAAGATCTGGCCTTTGCTTCCGGTCTTTGGTTTATCGTGTTCGCCGTCATGCAGATCCCGGTCGGATGGGCGCTGGACAGGATTGGGCCCCGCCTCACGTCCGCCGCGCTGCTTCTGGTGGGCGGGGCAGGTGGGGCGGCGGTTTTCGCAGCCGCAACAACGCCCCTGCACATCAGCATAGCCATGGGCCTGATCGGTGTCGGGTGCTCTCCGGTCCTTATGGCCTCCTACTATATCTTTGCACGCGAATACCCTCCGGCGCGGTTTGCTACATTAGCGGCCGTGATGCTGGGCGCAGGGTCCGTTGGAAATCTGGTGGCTTCTTATCCAACCGCGCTTGCCGTGGAATGGATGGGGTGGCGCGGTACGATGGTCGGGCTTGCCGCGGTGTCCGCCGCAATCGCATTGGGCCTTTGGCTGACTGTTCACGACCCTGCGAAGGTCGAAACAGAACACAAGGGATCGCTGCTGGATCTGCTGAAGGAGCCTGCCTTGTGGCTGATCCTGCCCCTGATGCTGGTTGCTTACGCCCCCGCTGCAGCGCTGCGCGGGCTGTGGGCCGGGCCGTACCTGAATGACGTTTTCGACCTCAGTTCCACTCAGATCGGCACCGCAACGCTGATCATGGGCTCGGCCATGATTGCGGGCACTTTTGTCTACGGACCACTGGACCGTATTTTTGGCACCCGGAAATGGGTGGTTTTCGCTGGCAACGCTTTGGGTTCAGTTGCGCTGGGCCTGCTCTGCCTGTGGATTGATAATGCAATATGGCTGTCCGTCCTGCTGATGGCCGTGATCGGCTTTACCGGTGCCAGCTTTCCGGTCATCATGGCTCATGGCCGGGCCTTCGTGCCTGCGCATCTGGTGGGGCGTGGTGTGACATTGCTGAATCTTTTCGGCATCGGCGGCGTTGGCATTGCTCAATTCGTCACCGGGCGTATTCACGCAGCCACCGTGCAAGACGGATCAACCGTGCCGTACACAGCAATATTCGGGTTTTTTGCGGTTACCCTTGCCATTGGTTGCGTGATCTATCTATTCAGCCGGGATAGTGTGGATTGACGCAGCCATCAGGAGAGTCCGTTGAACGACCCCGTTGTCATAGCCCCAAATCTGAAACGCAGACTTTCGGGCGTAACGGCGACCATAGCAAGGCTGGTTCCGCTGCAAGCGCAATGGATCGATATCGCCGCCACTGGTCCGGGTCTGCCCGCCGACACTCCGCACATCCCGCTGGGTCGACTGCCTTTCCTGTCGCGTCGTAAAAGGCGGGTCTGGCACGCACGCCGCAACACCGAGATGTTGCTGGGGCTCATCCTGCGCAATGTGTTCCGGTTGAAACTCAAAATGCTGTTCACAAGCGCGTCCCAAAGGCCGCACACAGGCTATACCAAATGGCTGATCGGCAAGATGGATGCTGTCGTTGCAACCTCGCGCAAAACCGCAGGGTATCTTGAGCGAGACTCACAGGTGGTAATGCATGGCATTAACCTCCAGGACTTTGTTCCACCTTCAGACAAGGCCACTGTCCGTGCCCGACTGGGGCTGCCGGATGGGGTACTGTTGGGGTGTTATGGCCGTATCCGACACCAAAAAGGCACGGATGCCTTTGTCGACGCCATGATTGACGTGTGCGGACGGTTCGAAACAGTGTCAGGCATCGTCATGGGCCGGGCAACCGAGAAACACACCGCTTTTCTGGCCGAACTGAAGACTAAAGTCGCCAAAGCTGGCTTGTCTGATCGCATCCTTTTCAAGCCCGAGGTGACCGTAGATCAGATTGCTGAATGGTATCAGGTCCTGGACCTGTTTGTTGCGCCACAAAGGTGGGAGGGATTTGGTTTGACCCCTCTCGAAGCAATGGCCTGCGGTGTTCCGGTCGTGGCCACAGATGTCGGCGCGTTTTCCGAAATCATTACTGATCCATCCTTTGGCAAGGTGGTGACCCCCGATGATGTTCCTGCCTTGGTCGAGGCGATTGCCCTAATGCTGAAAAGCAATGATTCCCTGTCACAAGCGGGCCAGGCATCCCGCGCCCATGTCGAGCAGAATTTTGACATTCAGGGCGAGGCAAAGACGCTGGTTGCGCTTTATGAACGACTTTTGAACGATTGAACCGTTTGAATTCGGCATCAGTCGTTGAAAACCCCGCTGATAGACCTTTTTTCTTCGCCGCAACGCGGCTATGAACGCGCGTCCTTAACTTTGGAGACATGAAATGGGCTATCGCGTCGTAGTCGTCGGCGCCACGGGTAATGTGGGCCGCGAAATGCTGAACATTCTGGCTGAACGCCAGTTCCCGGTTGATGAACTTGCCGCCCTGGCAAGCCGTCGCTCGCTGGGTACCGAAGTAAGCTTTGGCGACAAGACCCTTACGACCAAAGATCTGGACACGTTCGATTTCACCGGCTGGGACATGGCGCTGTTTGCCGTGGGTTCCGAGGCGACCAAAGTCTACGCTCCAAAAGCGGCGGCGGCGGGTTGCGTGGTGATTGATAACTCGTCGCTCTATCGCTATGACCCGGAGATTCCGCTGATCGTGCCGGAATGTAACCCGCAGGCGATCCACGACTACAAAAACAAGAACATAATCGCCAACCCCAACTGCTCGACCGCGCAGATGGTTGTCGCGCTGAAGCCGCTGCATGACCGCGCCAAGATCAAGCGCGTTGTTGTGTCGACCTATCAGTCGGTTTCGGGTGCCGGCAAGGAAGGTATGGATGAGCTTTGGGATCAGACCAAGGCCGTCTACAACCCAACCACCGAAGTCGCTCCGAAGAAGTTCCAGAAACAGATCGCCTTCAACGTCATTCCGCAGATCGACGTCTTCATGGAAGACGGCTCGACCAAGGAAGAGTGGAAGATGGTTGTCGAGACCAAGAAGATCGTCGATCCGTCGATCAAGGTCACCGCAACCTGCGTCCGCGTTCCGGTCTTCGTCGGCCATTCCGAGGCCGTGAATATCGAGTTCGAGGAATTTCTGGACGAAGACGAAGCCCGCGATATCCTGCGCGAAGCGCCGGGCATCATGGTGATCGACAAGCGCGAAGCCGGTGGCTACGTCTCGCCCATCGAGTGCGCAGGCGACTTTGCCACATTCATCAGCCGCATCCGCCAGGATTCGACCATCGAAAACGGTCTGAACCTGTGGTGCGTCAGCGACAACCTGCGCAAGGGTGCCGCCCTGAACGCGGTTCAGATCGCCGAACTGCTGGGCCGGGAAGTCCTGAAAAAGGGCTGAAGGCTCGCGAAGCTGAAAACCCCCAAGGGTCGCCCTTTGCAGGCGGCCCTTTTTTGTGCTTGCAGTCGTCCATCCGGGCTGCAACCTTTGCGGGAATATAACACCTGATTTCCGCGAGTGATTATGAGACCCCTGATTTACCTTCTGGCCCTTGCGCCCACCGTCCTGCATGCTGAAACATTTTTGATCGACACCAAAGTCAGTGAGGTCACGGTTTACCCCAGAGGAGCCGACATAATCCGCACAGGGGTCTACGAAATTCCTGCTGGCAACCATCGTCTGATCTTGCAGGGCATTCCCGCACGTGACGAAAATCAGTTGTTTTCAATTCAGATTCTGACCGAAGGCCTGACACAAACCGCGTTGCTCCGGCGCTTTGAAAACCTTCCGGTACAGGACCGCAAAAGCGAAGCTGTAATGCAGGCCGAGGACCGGATCGAAGCAATAGAAGATCAGATCACTGCTGTCACTGACAAGGCGAAAGCCACCCGTCTTCGCGCCGAGGCTGCACGCCAATCCTTATTGTTTCTTGGTCAATTGGGACAGAATGAAGGTCTGCCTGCCGACCCAAACACGCTGCGTGAGATCACCCGCATGATTGCCGAGGAATCTCTGCGCGCCGAGCAAGAAGCCCAAACGGCTGAAATCGAAGCCCGAGGTGTCGAGCGGCAACTGGAACAGCTGGAAGAAGATTTGTTGATTGCTCAAGCTGATCTGGCTGCACTGATCCCCGAAGCTGATGACCATGTTTTCGTTGCCGTCGACGTGACCGCCGAAACATCAACAAAAGGTGCTTTGACCGTGTCGTACATCGACTCCTATGCCGCAGAATGGTCGCCGGGATACGAGTTTCATTTGGCAACAGGCGACGCGCCCACAGTTCGGATCGACCGCAACCTCCTGATCACGCAGGACACCGGTGAAAACTGGCGCGATGTTACGATGCATGTGTCGACCATTGCCCCAACTGGACAGAACGCTGCATCATGGCTGCCTTCATTACGACATTGGATACGCGAAACACCGCCACCGCAACCAGAACAGGGAAATTTCGGGAAATTGGCAGAAGCGGTTGTCGAGGCACCTGTTGTGGTAGAAGAGACATCCATTGGCACGATATTGACCTCGTCAGTAGAAGGCACCGGCATCACTTACACTTTGCCAAATCTCATCTCGGTTTCCACTGGTTATGAGATTACCGAGGTCGCATTGGACGCAATCACCCAATCTGCCGAGGTTTTTGCGCTTGGCGTGCCCTGGCGCGATGACACGGCGTATCGGACCGCTCGGTTCACCAACCCAATGGATCAAAGGCTTCTGGAGTCTGCTGCCGCACGGTGGTTTGTAGACGATGTTCTGGTTGCTGCCGGAGACTCGCAGGAAATTGGTCCTCGGGAAGAAATCGAGATGGGGTTTGGCCCCATCCATGGTCTGACACTTTCCCGACAGATCCTGAACCGCAGCAGCGGTGACACCGGGATTATTTCGCGGTCCAATCAACGGGTCGAACAGGCTGAAATCAGCATTGAAAACCTGACGGACCAAACCTGGCCGTTGCGCCTTTTGGACCGGGTTCCATATTCCGAGCAGGACGATCTGGAAATCACGTGGAACGCCAATCCACGCCCGAATGAAGAGAATGTGGACAACCAACGCGGAATTCTGGCTTGGGAGATGGATATTGCCCCCGATCAAAAGGCAAACATCACCTTGAACCTTGAATTGAATTGGCCTGAGGGGATGGACCTGAGGTAGTTTCCAAAGACGCTCGGCTTTTGCCGTCTATTTCATCAGCCGCACCCATCAAGGCACCGACTGGACCCCAAGCTTCGGCAGAGCGCTGACGGCAATCCAAATTGCCGACCTGTTGACAAATTCAGGCGTGCTTGCCAGCTAAGCACGGACCTGAACGCGACGGATGGGCCAGAACAGACAACAGGTGGTGCCCTGCACAGGGCATCAGAGGTATAGTATGGGAATTTCGACCAAACGCAGAATTGGAAAATACCTGATCATTGGATGTGCAGGCATTCTGGTCGGGCTTATCCTCATCGGCTTTTCTGGGCAATTCCTGGCGGTGGGAGATTCCTTTGCGCTTTTCCGCCCGCAAGCCGGCGTTCTGCTTTTGCCGTGTGCCGCGATCCTGCTGTATATGCGCGCCGGATACCTTGCTTTGGTGACCCTGGCCTTTGCCGCTGTTGCTGTCGGATCAATCGCAACCAGTTTCGCCGCCCCGCCCAAGGACTGCGACGGTCCGTGTCTGACCCTGTATCAAAAGAACCTCATGAGCAGGGCGTGGCCGCGGTATTCGCTGGCCGACGACATCATAGCATCCCATGCTCAGATCGTGACGTTGCAGGAAGTCTCAAGTCACAACCGCGAATACATGAGCAACCTGTTCGAGCATTACCCCGAAAAGGTGATCTGTGAGTTTCGTTCCGAACAAAACGTTGCCATCCTGACAACTTTGCCGATTGTCGAAGGGTCCGGGTTCTGCCTGAAAGGTCATGGTCTTGTCGGAATACAAGTCGAAGCCCCGGACGGGTCTTTGGTCTGGATCGTATCGATCCACCTGAGCTGGCCTTTTCCTTACGACCAATCAACCCAAAGCCGGATCATTGCAGAACGCATTGCGGATCTGGATGGCCCGGTTCTGATTGCCGGGGATTTCAACATGGTTCCATGGGGCGCAAGCGTCCGGCGGATCGCAGCGGCAGCCGACAACCAGAGTTTTGGGGCTGTCCTGAATACGCATAATCTTGGCAGCTGGCACCTACCCTTGCCAATCGACAACCTTTTGTTCCCAAAAGGAACAACCGGAACAGTCGAACTGCGCCCCTTCATGGGATCCGACCACTTCGGCAAATTCGCGCGGTTTCGTTTGGATTGATCCGCGAGGTCCCCGCTGCCTTGGTGGGCAAACCAGAACGCATGTTGCGATCTCAAGAAGGGTCTAGGTGTTATTTTCGATCAGCACTTTCAGATTATTCAACCCGCGCTCGTAATCGCCGCCAACCCATTTATCCATCATCAACCCCATCCAGCGGGACATGGGATTGAGCCCCAGATCGGATTCGAACCCCCAAGTCACGATGGTTGCGTCACCATCGGGTTTCAGTGTGAACGAAGCCGAGGCCGTGCCCATCTGCCCAAAGTCCAGATCTGTTTTGACCAGTTGATTTTCCACGCTTTCGACGATTTCCTGCGTACCGCTGCCAACCTGTGCGTGATCAGAGCTCCAGTTCAACTTGTTGCCGACACCTTCATCGGGGCCACTGTAGCTTAGTTTCGTCTCCGGATCGCGTGACAGCCAGGGGGACCATTTCTCAGTCGCTTGCATGGAATTCACAAACGGAAAGATCACTGCGGCCGGGGCGTCGATGGTGATGCTGCGGGACACTTCCGCCTTGCCGGGCAACACGTAAGAGACTGCGATGAACAGTAAAACAAGGAGGCACAACCCTGCGAGAAATCGCTTAAGCATCTTCATAGCAAGCTCCAAATTCAAACGTCATGAATGGAGTATACGAAATAACGGCTCTGAATCAGAGCCGTATTCCTCATCGTTTATTCACTATGAACTGTCGTCAGACCGGAACGAATTTCTTCTGTATGGGATCGTAACTCTCTAACCCGCCAGCGCCGATATCGGTCCACAACCCGTGCAGGCTCAGAGTGCCCTGTTCGACCGCTGACGAGATAAACGGGAACGTCATCAGGTTTTCAAGCGACGCGACAACCGATTGGCGTTCCAGCTGTCGGGCTTGTTCGAGGCTGTCTTCGATATCAGCGACAAGTTCGAATTTTGGTTTCAGAATGTCCATCCAGCGGCCGACAAAGCTTTCTTTTGCATCCAGTTGCGGCGCCTGACCCTTGCACATGTCGATACAGCCCTGAACGCCACCGCATTGCGAATGGCCAAGAACCATCAGATGCGCAACCTTGAGAGAAGTGACGGCATACTCGATTGCTGCGCTGGTACCGTGATGATCGCCGTCCGGCGCATAGGGAGGCACCAGATTGGCGATATTGCGGTGGATAAAGAAATCGCCCTGATCCGCACCGAACATCGAAGTCACATGGACCCGGCTGTCGCAGCAGGAGATCACCATCGCCCGGGGCCGCTGCCCTTCATCTGCCAGCCGCTTGAACCAGACCTGGTTTTCCGAATACGTGGTCGCTTTCCAGCCGTGATACCGCGTGACCAGATAGCTCGGCAAAGGTTTGGCAAATTCCATTACGGTGTCCCCGTTCTTGTCGCTGATCGATCCTCTAAACCGAATTCTAGGAAAATTCGAGCAATTATCCGATTTCTCTGCAAGGTTTTGCAAAGGAATTTGCCACCAGTATCAAACCTGCGCCGTGGGGGCGTCAGAATTAGGGTGAATGTGGTGGAAAAAATAATCACGCTTGAACACAAGGAATCCGTCCGTCTGGATTCGGATCAATTAAGTGGCCTTTACCGTCAACTGGGCGACAAGAACGCGCTGGATGTGCTGTGCCGCACCATCGAAGAACTGGCAGTGCGCCTGTCGAACTGCGAACGCTTTTGGCGTCAGCGCAAGTGGGCCGACCTGCGCAAATGCGCAAGGTCGCTGGTCGCGATTTCCGAACAGGTCGGGATGACGGTTCTGGCCAGGGTTGCAGGTGACGTAGCGCAGGCCGTCGATGCCGGTGACGCGGTAGCAGCGGGCGCGACGCTGGGACGTCTGATCCGCGTTGGTGAGCGGTCGTTGACAGCCGTCTGGGACCAACAGAACCTTTCCGTCTGACAGGGGTTGCGGGCAGATTATGCGCGGCTAGTCTGTGCACAGAAACAATCTGCCGAGGCGCCCATGACTCTGTCCTTCGCCCCATCCTCTGACCCTTCCGTACCGCTTCATGTGATCGCGCAGCCGGATTTGGACGGCTGGCTTCTGGATCAGCCTGAGCGCGTGCAGTCCTGGGTCGCAGCAAACGGGTTTTCCGGCGCTCTGGGGCAGGCCCTGCTTGTGCCGGCAACGAACGGCGCAATTGAATTCGCGCTGGCTGGTTACGGAACCGAAGAAAAACGTGCGCGCAAACGGTTCCCCCTTGCCGCAGCGGCCATGGCGCTGCCGGAAGGCACTTACGGCATTGCTTCGGGCATTCCTGCGGATCTTTTGGAGATGGAGTGTCTTGGCTGGCTGATGACTGGCTATGTCTTCGATCGATACGCGTCCCAGACCGGAGGGTCAGCGGCATTGATTGCACCTGATGGCATCAACGCCGCCCGTATCGAGGCCATGGCAAATGCCGAGGCTCTGACGCGCGATCTGGTCAACACGCCCACTTCGGACATGGGACCGGATCAGTTGCAGCAAGCGGTCGAGGTTCTGGCGAATGAGTTCGGCGCGTCTTGCAAGGTGATCACCGGCCATGCGCTGCTGGATCAGAATTTTCCCATGATTCACACAGTAGGACGGGCCGCGGCGCAGGCCCCCCGGCTGATCGAGTTGAACTGGGGCACCAGTGGCCCCAGACTGACACTAGTGGGCAAAGGTGTATGTTTCGACACCGGCGGGCTGAATTTGAAACCGGGCGCTTCCATGGGCCTGATGAAAAAAGACATGGGCGGCGCGGCCAATGTGCTGGGACTGGCCCGGATGATCATGGCGCTGGACCTTCCCCTGCAACTGCGGATTCTGATCCCGGCCGTTGAAAACGCAGTCTCAGGCAATGCCTTTCGCCCCGGTGATATCCTGACGTCACGCAAGGGCCTGACCGTTGAAATCAACAACACCGACGCGGAAGGGCGTCTGGTTCTGGCTGATGTGCTGACTTTGGCGGATGAGGGGAATCCCGATCTGGTGATCTCGATGGCGACGCTGACCGGTGCGGCGCGCGTGGCCGTGGGCCCTGATCTGGCACCGTTTTACACCGACGACGAAAGCTGCGCGATGGCCTTGGCACAAGCGGCCAAAACGTCTGCCGATCCGGTCTGGAGAATGCCGTTTCACACACCCTACGAGGCGATGATCGAACCCGGCATTGCCGATCTGGACAATGCCCCTTCGGGCGGGTTTGCCGGGTCTATCACCGCCGCGCTGTTTTTGCGCCGGTTCGTAGGGTCCAGCCGCTATATCCATTTTGACATTTACGCATGGCAACCCAGCAATGAACCCGGCCGCACAAAAGGCGGTCTGGGTCAGGGATCACGCGCTGTGCTGGCGGCATTACCGGAGGTATTGGGATTATGACCAAGCGCCGCGTATCCAAACCGGTCGTCGACCTGTTGCGTGCTCCTGACGGGCCGCGTGATCGTCAATTGCTGCTGGGAGACACAGTTCACGTCAAAGAAAACCACGGCGGGTGGAGCAGGATCGTCGCAGAAAAAGACGGATATGCTGGTTGGCTGGAAACAGACCACCTGTCCGAGGATATACCTGCAACGCATTGGATCAATGCGCCCGCAACACATGCATACTTGACCCCTGATATCAAAAGCCGCGATCTCGTGTCTCTGAGTTTCGGAAGTAAAATCCACGCGACTGCCGAAACGGATCGGTTTGTGCAGACCGAATTGGGTTTTGTCCCAAAGGTTCACATGGCCCCTATTGCAGAAAAACCGCACGATCCGGTTGCCGTGGCCGAGTTGTTCCTGGGTACGCCCTATCTGTGGGGCGGCAACAGCCGGTTCGGCATCGATTGTTCAGGGCTTGTTCAGGCCGCGTTGTTGGCCTGCGGTATTCCCTGCCCCGGCGACAGCGGCGATCAGGAACAAGCCTTGGGCGCTGCCCTGTCTGCTGGAACACCTGCGCAGCGCGGGGATTTGCTGTTCTGGAAAGGGCACGTGGCCTGGGTTTTGGGCGACAACATGATTTTGCATGCGAACGCCAGCCATATGGCGGTTGTGTACGAGCCGATGGACCGGGCGATTCAACGCATTCAGGATCAGGGCGACGGGCCTGTTACAGCGCAAAAAAGGCTCTAATCCGGGTTTACGGCCCGGATGAGTTTGCGCTCCAGCACCCGCAGGACGGCTCGCAGATCGTGGCCGCGTTTCAGGATGCGGCCATCCATACCGATGACAGAGTACATCCCCTGCCGGGATTTCAGGCGCGGGTGCTTTTCGACGCGGTAGATCGGGTGCTCAGCAGTGCGCCGGAAGATCGAGAACACCGCCATGTCGCGCAGGTTTGAGATACCATAGTCCCGCCACTCTCCGGCGGCGACCATCCGTCCATAAACGGACAGGATTTGCGACATCTCGTGCCGGTCAAAGGCCACGGGCATCTGCGCTGCGCTTGCCGCAAACCGGTTGGGAGGCTGCATGTTCATACCGCCAGCCTTGCCGGAAATTATGTTTGAATCAAGCCTGATGCGCGGTTGTCCGGCATTTACAACACAAGTGTTACCGCCGACCAACCTGACGGCAGATCAGGATTACCGGCAGCAGGCCGACTGCCAGAATGACCAGTGAGGGCACGGCGGCACCCTCAAGCCTCTCATCCGAGGCAAGCCTGTATGCCTGTACGGCCAGTGTGTCGAAGTTGAACGGGCGCATGATCAGGGTGGCAGGCAATTCCTTCATTACGTCCACAAAGACGATCAACAGCGCAGTCAGCAGCGACGGTGTCAGAATGGGCAGGTGAACGCGCCGCAATGTTCCCAGCGGTGTTTGCCCCAACGACCGGGCCGCGGCATCCATATTGGCATGAACCGTGCTTTGCCCCCCTTCATATGCGCTGAGCGCGGCAGCAAGGAATCGCACCATGTAAGCGGCAACCAGCAACCAAATCGAGCCTGTAACCAACAACCCAGTCGATACATCGAAGGTCTGCCGCATCCAGGCATCCAGCGCGTTGTCAAAGCTGGCGAAAGGTACAATCAAGCCGACTGCGATGACGCCACCGGGCACGGCATATCCCAGCCGCGCCATGTAGGCCGTCGCAGACGACGCGCGCCCGGGTCTCAGACGTTGAAAGAACCCGACACAGATCGCCGCAAAGACAGTGACGACCGCGGCCGTGCCGGCAAGGGTCAGCGAGTTCTGGATGAAACCGATATAGCGCCGCGACAGCAGGTTCTGTTCCGATTCCAAACCCATCTCGACCAGTATGATAACGGGCAGCAGAAACCCGAAGATAACGGGTATCGTACATAACAAGAATGCCGCGACGGCGCGAAGACCGGTCAGATCTTCCGCCGGTTGGGCAGCATGTTTCTTTCCTGCCTGATAGTATTTTGCCTTACCGCGTTGGGTGCGCTCGGCCACAGCCATGATCAGTGCAAAGACAAGCAGGCACCACGCCAGCTGCGCCGCCGCCGCTCGGTCGGCCATGGAAAACCAGCTGGTGTAGATCCCGGTCGCAAAGGTCTGCACACCGAAATACGACACGGTTCCGAAATCGGCGATGGTTTCCATGATGGCCAGAAGCACGCCACCGGCGATTGCCGGGCGCGCCATCGGCAGCGAGACGCGCCGAAACGCCAGCCATGGGTTGTTGCCCAGCGCCCGCGCCGCCAGAAACGCCGTAGCACTTTGTTGCAGGAACGCAGCCCGTGCCAGCAGGTAGACATAGGGGTAAAGCACCAGAATCAGCATCACCGCCGCGCCCCCGGTCGAGCGGATTTCAGGGAACCAGTAGTCGCGCGGCCCCCAGCCCGTTACATCTCGCAAGGTGCTTTGAACAATACCCGGATGATCCAGAATAAAGGTGTACGCATAGGCGAGCACATACGCAGGAAAGGCCAACGGCAAGACCAGCGCGATCTCAAGGATCCTGACACCGGGAAAGCGGGTCATCGTCACCAACCAGGCAGCGCCCGTGCCGATACTGAACGTACCCGACGCAACCAGAACCACAAGGATCAGGGTCGTCACGGTATAGCCGGGCAACACCGTGTCCATCAGGTGCGAGATCGTATCTGTTCCGCCGGTCACCGCTGCCAAGACCACGGCCACCATGGGCAGCAGGCACGCGGCAGCCACAAGATAGGCGACAGCGGCCAACAGCCGTGTGCCGCGTACACCGCGATTGCGTGATCCGTTTTCTGAATAGTCGATCTGGGCCATCATCCCGGCTTTTGATTGGCAAAGGCTTAGGGTCTGCCTTTAATCGACCAAAATGCTCGGAAACACCAGTGCGTCGGTCAACAAATCTGCGACACAAACTGCCGCAGACCTGATTTTCACTGCTATTCGTAGACGCGCTGATCCTCAATCACCAGCCCGTCTTTGGGCAGCGAGCCGGGGGCGACGACTTCGATTGCGCCTTTCAGTTTCAGCACTTCGGCCACCGATCTGGCATATGCCGTATCATCCCCGCCTGTGCTTTCGATCTGGACAGTCATCGAATCCATCTCGCCCTGACGGGTGGCAATGACTCGAGCCTTGACGATCTCTTCATGCTTGTCGACCAAAGCGGCAACCTGTTCCGGACGCACGAACATACCTTTGATCTTGGTTGTCTGATCTGCACGCCCCATCCAACCCTTGATCCGGGTGTTCGTGCGACCGCAAGGAGAAATTCCCGGCATCACGGCGGACAGGTCGCCCGTCGCAAAGCGGATCAGCGGGTAATCGGGGTTGAGTGAGGTTACCACGACCTCACCCACCTCACCCGGCGCCACCGGAGTTCCGGTTCCCGGTGTAACAATCTCGACAATCACGTGCTCGTCGATGATCATCCCGTCGATCGCGGCGCTTTCATAAGCAATATTGCCCAGATCCGCTGTCGCGTAACATTGCAGGCACGAGATACCCCGATCGGCATATTCCTGTCGCAAAGACGGGAACAAAGCGCCTCCGCCAACGGCGGCTTTCGAGAAATGCAGTGAAACGCCCATCTCGTCGGCTTTGTCCAGAATGACTTTCAGGTAATCCGGCGTGCCTGCATAGGCCGTACAGCCAACGTCGCGGGCGGCAGTCACCTGCAACTCGGTTTGTCCGGTTCCTGCGGGCAGAACAGCCGCGCCAACAGCGCGTGCGCCGTTTTCAAAAATCATACCGGCCGGGGTCAGGTGATACCCAAAACAGTTCTGGACGATGTCCCCTGCGCCAACACCCGCAGCATTCAGGAAACGGCCCATGCGCCACCAGTCGTGATCAGTGCTGCCCGGCTCATAGATCGGTCCGGGTGACTGGAACACATGATGGAAATGCCGCGCCGGTTTTACCGTAAATCCGCCAAACGGGGGGCGTTTGGCTTGTGCTCGGGTCAGATCCGATTTCCGCAGAACGGGCAATGTCGGCAAATCTTCTGCTGACATTACCTTATTAGTGTCTGATTCTGACAAATGCGACGCAAATCCAGGGGCCGACATCGCGCGTTTAATCTGCTCCACTAGTGCCCTGGCCTGATCCGAGGCGCGTTCGTCTGTCGAGCGTGTTTCGAGTGCGTCGAAATAGGTCATCGCCATATCCTCCATCCGCTCACAGCCACCTTTTGCGACGACGATAGGACCGCACATCGCGAAAGCTTTTGCGGCCCTCATCGGACATACCCAGGTAGAACTCTTTCACATCCGGGTTTTCGCGCAGGTCGGCTGCCGGGCCATCCATCACGACACGCCCGGATTCAAGAATGTAACCATAATGTGCAAAGCGCAGGGCGACGTTGGTGTTCTGCTCTGCCAGCAGAAAGGACACGCCCTCTTTTTCGTTGAGGTCCTTCACGATACTGAAAATCTCTTCGACCAGCTGCGGAGCAAGCCCCATTGAGGGTTCGTCCAGCAAAATCGTCTCGGGCCGCGACATCAACGCCCGCCCCATGGCAACCATCTGCTGTTCCCCACCCGATGTATAGCCTGCCTGCGACCGGCGGCGTTCCTTGAGCCGGGGAAAATATGCGTAAACCATCTCAAGATCCCGCTGGACCGCAGCAGCCCCGTCTTTTCGAGTATATGCGCCGGTCAGCAAGTTTTCCTCGACGGTCAAGTGCTCGAAACAGTGGCGGCCTTCCATCACCTGAATGACACCCTTTTCAACCAGATCGGCCGGATCGCTTTCATGCACGTTCTGGCCGCGATACTTGATCGAACCTTTGGTGACTTCTCCGCGTTCGGAATGCAGCAGGTTCGAAACGGCCTTGAGCGTGGTTGTCTTGCCCGCGCCATTGCCGCCCAGCAGTGCTGTGATGCCGCCCTTTGGAACGTTCAGGCTGACGCCTTTCAACACGAGGATCACGTGGTTGTAGATCACCTCGATATTATTGACCTCAAGCAGGGTTTCCGCCTGCACGTCAGTGGTTTGTGCCGCATCCAGCATCAGCGCGTTTCCTCATGCCTGCCCGTTCCGGGGCTGTTCGTGAGGAGCGGCAGGCGACCCGCCGCTCCGGTTGTCTGAACGCCCCGGATCACATCCGTGGCGCAACATGCCTTACTCGCAACGTGGCGAGATGCTGTTTTCGGTTGCGTAGGCACCGGAATCTTCATCGATCAACGCGCCGATAACTTCGGCATCTGTCGGTTTGAAGTCCTGTACCGGGTTCCAGGCGCCAGTCGCCGCATCCCACTGAACAACACCGACAAGGCCTGGGCCGCCGTGATTTTCGCAGGAAACCGAGAATTCAGGGCCGAACCCGGACATGCCAAGAGCTTCCATCTTGGCGTTGGTCATTTCCAATGCTTCCATGCCATCGCGCATCATCGATGCGTCGATATCAGCGGTTCCGTGCATCGCCTGCGCCGTTTTCACAGCCTCGGCTGCCAGCATGGCGGCATAAAGACCACGGTTGTACTGAACTGTACCCAGCTGATCGCCGGCACCTGCAGCCTTGCCCGAGTCAACGACGTACTTTTTCAGGTCGTCATAGACAGGATAGTCCATGCCAAGGCCAGTAAAGGTCAGCGCCTTGTAACCGGTCGCTTTTTCCCCAGCAGGCTGAACGTCGAATTCCGCGCCAGACCACCAGACACCGATGAAGTTTTCCATCGGGAAACGGATGTTGGCCGCTTCCTGAACCGCAACCTGGTTCATGACGCCCCAGCCCCACATGATGACATAGTCAGGCTTTTCGCGGCGAATTTGCAGCCATTGCGACTTCTGCTCCTGGCCCGGGTGATCAACCGGCAGCAAGGACAGCTCATACCCATGCTTTTCAGCCAGAGTTTCCAGCGTCCGGATCGGTTCCTTGCCATAGGCCGAGTTGTGATAGACCAGCGCAATCTTCTTGCCGCTCAGGTCACCGCCATTTTCATCCAGCAGATAGTTGATCGCACCGGACGCACCGTTCCAGTAGTTGGCCGGATAGTTGAACACATGGCTGAACACTTTGCCGTTCGCAGCCGAGGTCCGGCCATACCCCATCGTGTGCAGAGGAATGCCGTCGGCGGTCACTTTGGGGATCAGCTGATAGGTGATACCGGTCGACAGCGGCTGATACACCAGCGCGCCTTCACCTTTGGTGGATTCATAGCATTCCACGCCTTTTTCGGTGTTATACCCGGTTTCGCATTCGATCACGTTTGCTGGTACACCGCCAATGCCACCGTCCCGCTCGTTCAGAAGCGTGAAATAGTCGGCGTAACCGTCCGCGAATGGAATACCACCAGCCGCATAGGGCCCGGTTCGATAGCTGAGCGACGGGAACACAAGATCCGCCATCGCAGGTCCTGCCGCCATCAGGGCGCTCAGCGCCACAGTTGCCAGTTTCTTGTTCATCGGGTGTCTCCTCCCTTGATTGATCCGATATTGAGTTCGGGCTTGATCACCCGTCTTTATGATTGGGCCAGCCCTCAGTGCGGGAACGGCCAGAGTCTGAGTTTCTCTTTCGCCACGCGCCACAACTGTGCAAGACCGTGGGGTTCCAGGATAAGGAACATGATGATCAGCGCGCCCACGATCACCAGCTGAAGATGGGCAACGATATCGGTCGGCCAACCCAGAAGATCGACGCCAACCAGTTTGAGCAGAACCGGCAGCAGCACCAGGAAGGCCGCCCCGGCAAAAGACCCGAAAATCGATCCTAATCCGCCGATAATCACCATGAACAGCACCAGGAATGACTTCTGAATGCCGAATGCTTCGCCCACCTCGACCGCGCCGAGATAAACGGCAAAGAACAAGGCGCCTGCGATGCCCACAAAGAACGAGCTGACAGCGAAAGCGCTGATCTTGGCTTTCAGCGGGTTCACCCCGATGATTTCGGCGGCGATATCCATGTCGCGGATCGCCATCCATGTCCGCCCGGTCGTGCCACGGGTCAGGTTGCGCGCAATGATGGCGCTGAAGGCCAGGAAGATCAGGCAGAACAGGTATGTCGCCCAGGCCGGGGCGTTCGGACCCGAGATGATAATGCCGAACACATCACGTTCCGGCGCGTTGATCTGGCCCGAGGCCGAGTAGTTGTAGAACCACGGCACCCGGTTGAAGAGCCAGACCAGAAAGAACTGTGCCGCAAGCGTGGCCACCGCCAGATAGAACCCCTTGATCCGCAGGGAAGGCAGGCCAAACAAAACGCCTACAATCGCGGTAATGCCACCAGCCAGCAGGACATGAATGAACATGCTGACGTCTGGAAATGCGGTCATCAACTTGTAGCAGGCATAAGCACCCACCGCCATGAAACCGCCTGTACCAAGGCTGACCTGCCCGCAATAGCCCACAAGTATGTTCAATCCGATCGCCGCGATGGCATAGATCAGAAAGGGCAGCAGCAGGGCGTTTGCCCAATAGTCGTTGATGATGAACGGAATGATCCCAAACGCCACCGCCAGAACGACATAGTACCGGTACCGGTCGAACTTGATCGGGAAAGTCTGGCTGTCATCCACGTAGGAGGTTTTGAAATCTCCGGCCTCACGATAGAACATCTGTTACTTTCCCCATTCTTCCTGCGCCCGGTTACGGGTCGCGGCGTCCAGCTGGCTGGACCCTTTGGCATATCCGCTCGCCTCAGAGGCGCGCACGAGTTTCAGGTAGGCCAGAACGCCCATGATCAGCCCGGCAAAGGCCAGGATCGCGGCAATCGTCAACTGGCTGTCTGTCAGGTCATTCGAGGTCAGCGCGATATATCCAAAGGCCCAGAACCCCGCCCATGCGATCACGTTGATGATGGCGATGAGTTTGGTCATGCGTTACACCCTCTCGATGATCTTCTCGCCGAACAGACCCTGTGGTCTAAACACCAGAAAGATCAGCGCCAGCACATAGGCGAACCAGTTCTCGGTCGCGCCGCCGACCAGCGGGCCAATCGAGAATTCGAACAGTTTCTCGCCCACACCGATGATCAGTCCGCCGACGATGGCACCGGGGATCGAGGTGAACCCGCCCAGCATCAACACCGGCAGCGCCTTGAGTGCGATCAGTGACAGCGAGAACTGTACGCCCGATTTTGTGCCCCACATGATCCCCGCGACCAGCGCCACGAATCCGGCCACCGACCAGACCATGACCCAGATGAAGTTGAGCGAGATCCCGACCGAAAGTGCCGCCTGATGGTCATCCGCCACAGCGCGCATGGCCCGCCCCTGCTTTGTGTACTGGCTAAAGGCCACCAGCGCCGCCACCAGAAGCGCCGCGATCACGGTTGCCACGATGTCGAGGTTGTCGATGAAGAAACCATAGCCGAAGATGTTAAAGGTGACCTCGTCGATCCACAGGTTGATGCCCTGGGGCAGACCCACATCCAGCGTCTTGATCTCGGATCCCCACATCAGGTCGGCCACGCCTTCAAGGAAATAGGCCAGACCGATCGTGGCCATGAACAGGATGATCGGCTCCTGCCCAACCAGATGCCGCATGACAAAGCGCTGCACACACCAGGCCAACAGAACCATCACGCCCATTGTCAGGATGATCGCCAACAGGGCGGGGATGGTCCAGCCGAAGTTATAGACATGTGTGCCGAAGGTCGCGTTGATCAAATGCGCGAAAGGCACTTGCCCGTTCATGATCCCGACCAGTGTCATCGCCGCAAACAGGGCCATAACCCCTTGCGCGTAATTGAAAATTCCCGACGCCTTGTAGATCAGCACAAAGCCCAGCGCGACCAGCGCATAAAGCACCCCGGCCATCAGACCGTTAAGGATGACCTCCGTGGCAAAGATTAACTGCTCAGGCATATGTGCCTCCCCGGATATCTGCTTTGGTCTCAGTCATGGCTGACTCCCAGATAGGCGTCGATGACTTCCTGATTGTTGCGCACCTCGTCGGGCGTGCCGTCACCAATCTTCTTGCCGTAATCCATCACGACCACGCGGTCGCTCAGGTCCATCACCACGCCCATATCGTGTTCGATCAGGGCGATGGTGGTGCCGAATTCGTCATTCACGTCGAGGATAAAGCGGCTCATGTCCTCTTTCTCTTCAACGTTCATGCCCGCCATCGGTTCATCCAGCAGCAAGAGCTTTGGTTCTGCCGCCAGAGCACGCGCAAGTTCCACCCGCTTTTTCAACCCGTATGGAAGGCGCGACACGGGCGTTTTTCGGATGTGCTGGATTTCAAGGAAATCGATAATCTTCTCGACCGCCTCACGGTTTTCAACCTCTTCCGCCTCGGCCTTTCCCTTCCACCAGGCCTGCTGGAGGATGTTGGTCTGCATGAAATTCAAACGCCCTGTCATGACGTTGTCCAAAACGCTCATCCCCTCGAACAGGGCGATGTTCTGGAACGTCCGCGCGATCCCCTGCTGCGCCACCTCAAAGGGCCGCATCGCTGGGCGTTTTGATCCGTGGAACCAGACCTCGCCCTCCTGCGGGACATAGAACCCCGAGATGACGTTCAGCATCGATGATTTTCCGGCCCCGTTCGGCCCGATGATGGCGCGAATCTCACCCTCGCGAATATCGAACGAGATATCCTTGATCGCCACGACGCCGCCAAAGCGCAGAGTGATGTTCTTCATCTCCATCACCACGCCGCCGATCTTGCGACCGTCTTCGGTGACATATCCTTCGGCGTTATCCAGCATCAGTCACTCCCTGACTTGCGCAAAAACGGGATGGCGGACAGGGCGATGGCCGCAGGTCGCGCGGTGCTGTGGCGGCCCTCATTCCGCTGCCACCTTGTGCTGCGCAACCGGTACAACCGGCGCGTCCACGATTTTCAGCGTCGCGCTAATCGATCCCTTGCGCCCATCCTCATAGGTCACTTCGGTCGTGGTCGAGACGCTTTCGGACCCGTCGTAAAGCGCCGCAATGATGTCGTGGAACTTCTCTTCGACAAACCCGCGCCGAACTTTCCGGGTGCGGGTCATCTCACCATCATCAGCATCCAGTTCCTTGTGCAGCACCACAAAGCGATGCACCTGGCAACCGGACAGCATTTCATCAGCTGCTACCGATTTGTTGACCTCTTCCACATGCGCCTTGATCGTCTCTAACACACGCGGATGGCCCGCCAGTTCCTGATAGGACGCATAGGCCACGTTGTTGCGTTCCGCCCAGTTGCCGACCGCCGTCAGGTCAATATTGATGAAGGCCACACAGCGATCCTTGCCGTTTCCGAACAGAACGACCTCGAGAATATCGGGGTAGAACTTCAGCTTGTTCTCGACATATTTCGGCGCGAACATGGACCCGTCGGCCATTTTGCCCACGTCCTTGGCCCGGTCGATGATCCGCAGATGGCCCGAGCTTTCCTCGATGAACCCGGCATCACCCGTTGCCACCCAGCCTTCGGCATCTTTGGTTGATGCCGTGGAATCCGGGTTGTTGTAATATTCGACAAACACGCCGGGCGAGCGGTAGTGGATCTCGCCCTTGTCGTCGATCTTGATCTCAACATCCGGCGCGGGCACGCCAACCGTATCGGCCCGAACCTCACCATCCGGCTGCACGGTGATGAACACGGTTGCTTCGGTCTGACCGTAAAGCTGTTTCAGGTTAATGCCCAAAGATCGATAGAAATCAAAGATTTCCGGTCCGATCGCTTCACCCGCTGTATAGCCAACCCGGAACCGGCCATAGCCCAGCGTATCCTTGAGCGGCCCATAGACCAACAGGTTACCCAGCGCGTATTTCATCCGGTCGCCAAAGCCGACGGGTTTGCCATCCAGCAACTTGCCGCCCACCTTTTTGGCATGCGCCATGAAGTGATGGAACATGCGCTGCTTCAGCTTGCTCGCATCCTCCATCCGGATCATCACATTGGTCAGTTGGCTTTCAAACACGCGCGGCGGGGCGAAGAAATAGGTTGGCCCTATTTCGCGCAGATCGGTCATCATCGTGTCGGCGCTTTCCGGGCAGTTCACGCAGAACCCGCACCAATAGGCCTGACCGATGGAAAAGATGAAATCCCCAACCCATGCCATCGGAAGGTAGGAGAGGATATCTTCATCGCGGGTCAGATGGTCGAAGATCGCTGAATTCTTGGCGCTTTCGATCACGTTGCGGTTCGACAGAACCACCCCCTTGGGCTTGCCCGTTGTGCCCGAGGTATAGAGCATGACGCAGGTGTCGTTATAGGTGATCTCAGAGATGCGCTTGTCCAGCTCTGCATCAAACCGCTGATGTCCTGCCTGACCTTCGGCCATGAGGTCTTCCAGCGCGTTCATCTGACTGTGGTCGTATTTCCGCATCCCCCGCTTGTCGGTATAGAGGATGTGCTTGATCTGGTGCACTTTTTCCTGAATTTCGATGACCTTGTCGACCTGTTCCTGATCACCGCAGACGACATATTTCGCGCCGCAATGTTCCATCACATAGGTCATCTCTTCGGCGACTGCGTCCTGATACAGAGGCACCGGAATTGCACCGACCATCTGTGCCGCGACCATGGTCCAGTAATGCGCTGGCCGGTTGCGTCCGACCACGGCAATGTGGTCACCGCGCTCAACGCCAATTTCAAGAAATCCAAGGGCGAGAGCACGAACTTCCTTGGCCGCTTCAGCCCAGGTCCAGCATTGCCAGATCCCAAATTCTTTTTCCCGATAGGCCGGGGCATCCCCGAACTGGGTCGCGTTGCGGTGTAGAAGCGCCGGAAGGGAGTGCAACCCTTCGGCGCCAGACTGCGTCTGAGCCAATCTTTTTCTCCTCCCCATCCGGCCTCCTCTAAGCCGGAAATGGCGGATCCGGGAAAGCCCCCGGATGCCAGTGCCCCGATTTGGGACACCCGCACGATCAGCGTCAAGTTTTGCCTGATGTTTTCTCAATTCTTACGAATTGTAACAGGTGCAGAAGGGTGATGTTACGTTTTGTACAATATGTACAAATGCAGACTGTTACGAGGAACCCGTTCGTACCACGCAATTACCGTACCAAACAGGTCCTGTGTGCAGCAGGGACGCCGGACCGGCAAACAGAATTCGACCTTCGGCAGGTTGGCGCGGTTACTGATACTTAGCTTTTAATGCTGCATTTTTAAAACGACCAACAGATGTTGAGCGCAACGTGTACAGCAACCCCAAAAGTTTCGTGTTCAAGGGCATTGTCTTATCGCGGTAAACGAGACTTGCCTCATAGGGCTTGTTGGCGTCGCAAAGTTCAATGATTTCACCTGCGGCCAAAAGCATCTCTTCCATCAAGGCTTCGGCGGCTTCCGCCTTGCTTGCCTCATCCTCTGAAATTGTTTTGTCTCTTTGGGACTTTCGGCGGAAATCCACGA
The DNA here is from genome assembly GCF_056542125.1 of Ruegeria sp. AF1. Classification (NCBI taxonomy): domain Bacteria; kingdom Pseudomonadati; phylum Pseudomonadota; class Alphaproteobacteria; order Rhodobacterales; family Roseobacteraceae; genus Ruegeria; species Ruegeria sp. AF1. The sequence goes on along the minus strand of NZ_JBQFZG010000004.1, from coordinate 81,934 downwards.
TGGCAGCAGGCACGTATTCAGTGACCCGATTTCTGAATCGCGTCATGTCAGAGCCATTGGCCTGAGTGCCGTCCGATTTGGTGTAGGAGTTGTAATCACCGTATAGGGCCAGGATCGTGCTCGTCTGGTGAAACAAAAGATCTTGCCGTGCAAAATCGAGTTCGACGTAGCGGTCAATTCGGGCCTGTTCTTCGATCATGACCGTTATCGCAGTCTTCGCATCATCTGCTTTGGCACTATGAACCGCCAAAACAAATAAGGCCAAAATCAAAGCAATCCTGGACCCCCAAAGCTTTCCAACTCGACTTGCAATCATAACGAGGTACTCCTTCACCATTGAGAAAGCACTCGAACACTACCACAAATCGGCAAATAAATCCGCCAAGCCGAAATTCGGGCCGTTAGCGCCTGACGCCTTTTGAGCCCCTACAACCAATCCCGCAGGATCGGGATCAGGGGCACATCCGCGGCCGGCATGGGGTAATTGCGCAGGTCATTTGCGCGGACCCATTTCAGCGCCTGCCCCTCTTTCGACTGTGGGATGCCCTGCCATTTGCGGCAGGCGAACAGAGGCATCAGCAGGTGGAAATCATCATAGCTGTGGCTGGCGAAGGTCAGGGGGGCAAGGCACGAGGCCCAGGTGTCGATGCCCAGTTCCTCGTGCAATTCGCGGATCAGGGCGGCCTCGGGGGTTTCGCCGGGCTCGATCTTGCCGCCGGGAAACTCCCAAAGACCGGCCATGGATTTGCCCTCGGGGCGTTGGGCCAACAGCACCCGGCCCTCGATGTCGATCAGGGCGACAGCAGAGACCAACACGGTTTTCACGAGCGGTAATCCGCGTTGATCTCGATATATCCGTGCGTCAGATCGCAGGTCCAGACGGTGGAATTGCCTTCGCCCAGGCCCAGATCAACGGCGATGACCAGATCCTGACCTTTCATATAAGCGGCAGCTGCGTCTTCGCTGTAATCGGGGCTGACCCAGCCTTTTTCGGCCACAAGGATGTCGCCGAAGGAAATGCTCAGCAGGTCGCGGTCCGCCGCGGCACCGGATTTACCGATGGCCATGACGATACGACCCCAGTTCGGGTCTTCGCCCGCGATGGCGGTTTTGACCAGCGGAGAGTTGGCGATGGCAAGGCCGTGGATCTTGGCGTCAGCGTCTGTTGCGGCCCCTTTTACGCGGATTTCGACGAATTTCGTGGCACCTTCGCCATCGCGCACCACTTGCTGGGCCAGATCCAGCATCACGGCTTCCAACGCCTCGGCGAAAGCCGCGTTGCCGGTGGCGTCCACACCCGAAGCGCCGGTGGCGCACAGCAGCAGGCTGTCCGAGGTGGATGTATCGCTGTCCACGGTGATGCAGTTGAACGTCCGGTCTGTCTGCGCGCTCAGCATCGCCTGCAACGCTGATTGTTCGACCTGCGCGTCGGTGAAGATATAGACCAGCATCGTCGCCATATCTGGCGCAATCATGCCCGAACCCTTTGCAATCCCCGCAATAGAGACTGTTTTGCCATCAATTTCGACCTGCGCCACGGCCCCTTTCGGGAAGGTGTCCGTGGTCATGATCGCGCGTGCAGCGTCTTCGATCGCGTGACGGCTGAGACCCGCCTTCAGCGTTTCAAGCTTGGCAATGATGCGGTCATGAGCCAGCGGCTCACCAATCACGCCGGTTGAGGAGGTAAAGACCCGCTCGACCGGAACACCAGTCGCCTTCGAGACGGCCTGCGTTACTTCGGCCACCGAGGTCTGACCATAATGCCCGGTAAAGGCATTGGCATTGCCCGAGTTCACCAGGATCGCCGCCGGGCCGTCACTGGGCCCGCCGATCTTGTCCTGACAATCCAGAACCGGTGCCGCCCGTGTGGCCGAACGGGTAAAGACCCCGGCCACAGATGTGCCCGGGTCCAGCACGGCCAGCATGACATCGGTGCGGCCCTGATATCGCACGCCCGCCGCGACGGTGGCAAACCGCACACCGTCAATTGCAGGCAAATCAGGGAAGGACGCTGGCGCCAGCGGCGAAACCTTGGTGATCTTGGCCACGGGGGTTACTCCTGAATCAGGTCCAGCTGGCGCAGGACTTCGGGTCCGGCACCTTCCAGAGCGGGGCGGTCGATCTGGGCCTGCTGTGTCAGTTCATCGATGCGCGCCTGAATGGCGTCCTGCTGAACGGTTTGTGCAAGCTCTTCGCGCACGGCGTCCAGCGCGGGCGCTTCGGTTTTGCGCTTGTCGTTCAGCTTGACCACATGCCAGCCAAACTGCGTCTGAACCGGATCGGACACCTGCCCTTTTTCAAGCGCGACCACGGCTGTTTCGAACTCCGGTACCATCTGGCCCTTGCCGAACCAGCCCAGCGCGCCGCCATTGGGACCGGACGGACCGGTGGAGTGCTCGCGCGCGAGCTCGGCGAAATCGGCGCCGTCATCAAGCTGCGCCTTAAGGTCGTTGGCCTGTTCTTCGGTCTCGACCAGAATGTGGCTGGCATCGAATTCGTCCTCACCCGCGAAATCGTTGTACTGCGCGTCGTAGGCTGCCTGAATGGCCTCGTCCGTGACAACGGTATCGGTCAGGGCTGTGACGGTCTGAACCGCCAGAAGTGAGCGTTCTTCATTTTTCAGCCGCAGCGTGTTCAGTTTGTTCAGCCCATCCTGCTGTTGCCCCAGCAATTGCTGCTGGATCAGCTGTTCCAGTACGAAGTCGAACAATACATCATCTTCGGCCTGCTGGTATTGCGGCGGCAGGGCGGCAACGGTTGCGATCACGTGACCCAAAGTGATCTCATCCCCGTTCACACGCGCCACCACGGTGGATGCATCCGGCTGGGTTTCGGCGGCCAGCGGCAAGGCCATCATGGCGGTCAGAGCCAGCGATGGCAGAAAAGTGAGGCCTTTGGGCATTGAATCATCCTATTTCCTTGCCGCGGCAGGGCGCAGCGTTGACACTCTGGAACCTGCCGCTTACATCGCTTTGAAGCCTTGGACAGGGCCGCCTTTCACCCCCCGTATCTATGGGTTGCGCGCAAGGTGGGCAAGCCTGTCAAAAACCAAGACAAGAACAGATCCGCTGGAGTGAACATGCTGGGACTCGGAACGCTCGCCAAAAAGGTGTTCGGAACACCGAACGACCGCAAGATCAAGGCGACCCGCCCCCTGATCGAAAAGATCAACGCGCTGGAACCCGAGTTCGAGAAGCTGTCCGATCAGGACCTGATCGACAAGACAGAAGACCTGCGCAAACGCGCGCTGGATGGCGAAAGCCTTGACGATCTGCTGCCCGAAGCCTTTGCCAACGTGCGCGAAGGTGCCCGCCGCGCGCTGGGGCTGCGCGCCTTTGACGTGCAGCTGATGGGCGGTGTGTTCCTGCATCAGGGCAACATCTCGGAAATGAAGACGGGTGAGGGCAAGACACTGGTCGCGACCTTCCCGGCGTATCTGAACGCGCTGACCGGCAAGGGCGTGCATGTGGTCACGGTGAACGAATACCTGGCCAAGCGCGACGCGGAATGGATGGGCAAGGTGTTTGCTGCCGTGGGCATGACCACCGGCGTGATCTGGTCGGGCCAGCCCGATGCAGAGAAACTGGCCGCCTATAAATGCGACATCACCTATGCCACCAACAACGAGCTGGGTTTTGACTATCTGCGCGACAACATGAAGGCCGATCTGGAGCAGGTTTACCAGAAGCACCACAATTTCGCGATCGTGGACGAGGTCGATTCGATCCTGATCGACGAGGCGCGGACGCCGCTGATCATCTCGGGCCCGGCACAGGACCGCTCGAACCTGTATACAGCCATCGATGCGCTGATCCCGAGCCTGACCGACGAACACTACACGTTGGACGAAAAGGCCCGCAACGTGACCTTCACGGATGAGGGCAACGAGTTTCTGGAGCAGCAGCTGTTGGCTGCCGGTTTGATTCCCGAAGGCCATTCGCTGTATGACCCGGAAAGCACGACCGTTGTGCATCACGTGAATCAGGGTCTGCGCGCGCACAAGCTGTTCCAGCGCGACAAGGATTACATCGTGCGCGACGGCAATGTCGTTCTGATCGACGAGTTTACCGGCCGCATGATGCCGGGCCGCCGCCTGTCCGAGGGTCTGCACCAGGCCATCGAAGCCAAGGAAAACGTGCAGATTCAGCCCGAGAACGTGACGCTGGCCAGCGTGACCTTCCAGAACTATTTCCGCCTATACGAAAAGCTGGGCGGCATGACCGGGACCGCCCTGACCGAGGCCGAGGAATTTGCCGAGATTTACGGCCTGGGCGTGGTCGAGGTTCCGACCAACAAGCCGATTGCCCGTGTGGACGAGGACGATCAGGTCTATCGCACCGCCATGGAAAAATACGGCGCGATGATCGAAGAAACCAAGAAGGCGCAGGAAACGGGCCAGCCGGTCCTGCTGGGCACGACCTCGATCGAGAAATCGGAACTGCTGAGCCAGATGCTAACCAAGGAAGGCATCGCGCATAATGTTCTGAACGCCCGCCAGCACGAGCAGGAGGCGCAGATCGTTGCCGATGCCGGCCGTCTGGGCGCGGTGACCATCGCCACCAACATGGCCGGTCGCGGTACAGACATTCAGCTGGGCGGCAATGTCGAAATGAAGGTGCTGCAAGCGATGGCGGACAACCCCGAGGCTGATCCGTCAGACCTGCGTGCCGCAGAAGAAGCACGCCACGCGGAAGAAAAAGAAAAGGTTCTGGCCGCAGGAGGCCTTTATGTGATGGCGTCCGAACGCCACGAAAGTCGCCGCATCGACAACCAGCTGCGCGGCCGTTCGGGCCGTCAGGGCGATCCGGGCCGTACCGTGTTCTACCTGAGCCTTGAAGACGACCTGATGCGCATCTTTGGCTCGGAACGGCTGGACAAGGTGCTGACCACGCTGGGCATGAAAGAAGGCGAGGCAATCATTCACCCCTGGGTGAACAAGTCGCTGGAACGCGCGCAGTCCAAGGTCGAGGGCCGCAACTTCGACATGCGCAAGAACGTTCTGAAATTCGACGACGTGATGAACGATCAGCGCAAGGTGATCTTTAGCCAGCGCCGCGAAATCATGTCGGCCAATGACCTGTCCGAGATCGTCTCGGATATGCGCGAGCAGGTGATTGACGATCTCATTGACGAATACATGCCGCCGAAATCCTATGCGGATCAGTGGGATACCGACGGTCTGCATGCGGCGATCAAGGACAAGCTGACCATCGACGCCCCGGTTCAGGACTGGGCTGCCGAAGAAGGCGTGGATGATGAGCAAGTGCGGGAGCGCTTGGTTAAGGCCGCAGATGAGATGATGGCCCAGAAGGCGGTTGCCTTTGGTCCCGAAAACATGCGCAACATCGAAAAGCAGGTGCTGTTGCAGACCATCGATGCCAAATGGCGCGAGCATCTGCTGACGCTGGAACACTTGCGCTCGGTCGTGGGTTTCCGCGGCTATGCCCAGCGCGATCCGCTGAACGAATACAAAAACGAAAGCTTCCAGCTGTTCGAAACCATGCTGGACGGTTTGCGGGAAACCGTGACACAGCAATTGTCGCGCGTGCGGCCACTGACCGAAGAAGAGCAGAAGGAAATGCTGGCGCAGATGGCGGCGCAACAGGCGCAGGCACAACAGGCCGTGGACAAAGCCGCAAGCCAAGCCGAGGCCAAGGCCGAAGCGGCGGCGTCAGGCGATGCCCTGCCGGGGTTTGATGAGGGCGATCCGTCAACCTGGGGTAACCCGTCGCGAAACGACCTGTGCCCCTGCGGATCCGGAAAGAAGTTCAAACACTGCCACGGCAGATTGACCTAACGTTAACACCCTTTCATCACAATGAGTCCGTCTCGCGGCCACAAATTGGCCGCGATTGGTGGCGAGAGTGCAAGCTGCTCCTTCAACTGGGGAGGGTGTCTTGTTTGTAGTTCGCAACTACGTAACCATGTGCGGAACGGTCGCTTGTGCCTTGGGCATAGGCTATCTGATGCAGAACGGACCGGCTGCGCAGCAGAACCGCGCGCAGGGCGGTGTTGATGTGGCCTCCGTTGCCGATCAGTCTTCGATTCTGTCGGGGCTGGACGGTATCGTGCTGACGTCGGCTACAGTATCAGATGCCGATCCGGTCAATGTCACACCGGCACCCCGCGCTGTACCCGCTGTCCCCAGAACATCGAATTGCAGGATCAGCGCGCACGCGACCGCAGCGCCCGGTGCCTTGGCGCACCTGTCGCTGAAAGCGCCGTGCCACAAGAATGAGCAGATTGAAATTCACCATAGCGGCCTCACTGTTAGCCAGATGACTGACGCCAGCGGCGCGCTGGATATGACGATCCCGGCCCTTTCGGAATATGCGATTTTCCTGTTTTCCTTCGAAGATGAAACAGGCACCGTCGCCACCACTCATGTCCCCGAAATCGCCGGTTTTGATCGTGTTGTCCTGCAATGGCAGGGTGATACCGAGTTGCAGATTCACGCGCTGGAATTTGGCGCCAGCTATGGCGCGGATGGCCATGTCTGGGATGACGCATCTGCCGAAGGCGCCGGTAAGGTTATGCGCTTGGGTCAATCCGATTCCGGGATTACTCAGAATGTCGAAGTGTATTCTTTCCCGGCCAGCACTTCGGATCAGTCGGGCACGATTGACCTGACCGTCGAGGCCGAAGTGACCGATGCAAACTGCGGCCACACGCTGAACGTGCAGTCGCTGGAGCTGTTGTCGGACCGCCGCCTGCGGTCGCGCGACATGTCCGTGACCTTGCCGGATTGTTCGCGCTCGGGCGAGTTTCTGGTGTTGAATAATCTGCTCTCAGACCTGACAATCGCGGCAAAGTAATCCGCAGGCAGGCTTGAACCTCTTATGACATTTTTCCGTGTGGCGGTGGCTGCGCTGTTTTCCGTGACGGTGGCGACCGGTGCTTTTGGGCAGGACATCACGTTGACCTCGCATGATGGCAAGGTCGAAGTGACAGGCAATCTGCTGAGCTTTGACGGTGAGTTTTATCGCGTCGATACGCAATTCGGGACGTTGACCGTGGATGGTTCCGGCGTCACATGCGAGGGACCCGCCTGCCCCAACCTGATCGATTTCGTCGCCGAAGTGCAGTTTTCCGGATCATCGGTGATGGCCGAAACGGTGCTGCCCGCCCTGATCATCGGCTTTGCCCGTCAGGAAGACCTGACCGCGACCCCCGCCCGCGTGGATGAGGACACCTTTGTTTACGAGTTGCATCAGGCAGGCCGGTCGGCGCCGCTTGCGCGGTTTTTCTTTGACGTGGGCACAACGGATCGCGGGTTCAGCGACCTGATCGCAGACCGGGCGGATATCGTGATGGCCCTGCGCGAGATGCGCGAGGCCGAGCGGGAGGCTGCCGAAGCTGCGGGGTTGGGTGATCTGAAACGCTCGCGGCGATCACGGGTCATTGCACTGGATGCCATGGTCCCGGTCGTGGCCCCCGACAGCGTGATGCGACAGGTTTCGCTCGCGGATCTGGCCCGCATTCTGTCCGGCGAGGTCAGCAACTGGGCGCAGCTGGGTGGGCCGGATGCCCCTATTGCACTGCATGTGCCAGAGGCCGGGTCGGGTCTGGCGCAGGCGGTCGAGGATCAGGTTCTGAAAACCGCCGGTGTGGTGCTGACCGATACGGCGATCCGCCACAATCGCATACATGACCTGACCGCGGCTGTGGCAAAGGATCCGTTTTCCATCGGTATCGCCAGCAAGGCATCGGCCCATGGCACCCGCGCTGTGCCTTTGACTGGCGGGTGCGGGCATCCTCTGGCCGCGACCCGCCAGTCAATCAAGACCGAAGATTACCCGCTGAATATGCCCATGTTCCTGTATCTGCCGGAACGCCGCCTGCCCCGGATTGCGCGACAGTTTCTGGCCTATAGCCAAAGCCCCGAGGCACAGGTGGCGATACGTGACGCAGGATATGTGGATCAATCTGCTGAAACCCTGCCGGTTGGCGTGCAGGGGGACCGGCTTGCCAATGCGGTCGTCACCGGCGGAACTGAGGTCGGACTGGAGGAGTTGCAGCGCATGATCGAAACCTTGCGCCCGCTGTCGCGCCTGTCCCTGTCGGTCCGGTTCGAACCCGGATCGTCCCGCCCGGACGCGCAGTCGCGCGCCAATATTCAGCAACTGGCGCAAATGCTGGACGCGGGTACGTTGCAGGCGCGCAAGGTGGTGTTTGCAGGCTTCAGCGATGGGGACGGGGGTGCCGTTTCAAATGCCCGCATCGCCCTACGGCGCGCGCAAACCGTGCGAAACGCGGTTATCGCCGCGCTTGAAGCCCCGATCCCTGATAGTATCACGGTCACCGCCGAAGGATTTGGTGAAGCGATGCCCATGGCCTGCGATGACACCGAATGGGGTCGCAAGGTCAACCGGCGGGTCGAGATTTGGGTGCAGTAGCCGCTAGAGATACCCTTCGGAACGAAAGCTGAGCTCGGTCGATTTGCCGATGATCAGGTGGTCATGCAGGGTCAGCCCCAGGGCGGAGCAGGCATCCTGAATGCGGTTGGTCATGTCGATATCTGACTGTGACGGCGTTGGATCGCCCGAAGGATGGTTGTGCACCAATATCAGGGCCGAGGCATTCAGTTCCAACGCCCGTTTCGCCACTTCGCGCGGATAGACCGGCACGTGATCCACGGTGCCTTTGGCCTGTTCCTCATCCGCGATCAGGACGTTCTTGCGATCCAGATAGAAAACGCGAAATTGCTCGGTCTCGCGATGCGCCATTGTCGTGTGGCAATAATCCAGCAGCGCGTCCCAGCTGGATATTACGTGTCGTTGCATCACCCGCGCCCGTGCCATCCGATGCGCGCAGGCTTCGAGGATTTTCAAATCGGTGATGACCGTATCACCAACGCCCTTGATCTGCCGCAGCCGTTCTTCGGGTGCTGTCAACACACGGTTGAAATCGCCAAAGGCATTCATCAATGCCCGCGCCAATGGTTTCACATCCTGCCGAGGGATGGACCGGAACAAAACCAGTTCCAGCAACTCATAATCCGGGATCGCTGCGGATCCGCCCGCCATGAACCGTTCGCGCAGCCGCTTGCGATGGTCTTTGATGTAGGAGGGTAACCGACCATTCGGCAGCGGCTGCGCTGGCGCTTCGTCCGTATCAAACAGCATGGGGGCTTCGGCAAAGGCGTCCTGTGTCATGCGTTTACCCTGACGCAGAATCACTTTCCGAAAGGTTAATGAGCCTCTCCTGCCATACGCGCGGTGGCGCGGCGGACAATCATGTGCAGAAGGATCGAAAATACGCCCAGCGTCAGCATCGCCGCAAACATCAGGTCCGTCTTGGCACGGCCATTGGCCAGCAGCATCAGATATCCCAGACCTTGCGATGAACCGACCCATTCACCGATCACGGCACCGATCGGCGCATACACCGCCGCCAGCCGCATCCCCGAGGCCAGAGACGGCAACGCCGCAGGGATACGGATGTGCCACAACACAGTGCGCTTGCTGGCCTGCATCGTGCGTGCAAGGTCCAGATACCCCTGCGGTGTCCGCATCAAACCGTCAAAAAAGGACGACGTGATCGGGAAATAGATGATCAGGACCGCCATCGCGACCTTGGACAACAGGCCATAACCCAGCCACAGGGTCAGCAACGGGGCCAGTGCAAAGACCGGCAGGGCCTGCGTGAACACCAGCATTGGCTGCACCAAAACTCGTGCGACGCGGGAATTGGCCAGCTGCAATGCAGTGACAACGCCAAGCAGCGTGCCGCAGGCAAGGCCGATAATGACCTCAATGGCTGTGATCCAGGTGTGTTCGGCAATCAGCCAGCGGTTCTGCCACCAGGTCTCGGCAACCACCACGGGGCCGGGCAGGATGAACTTTGGCAATCCGGTCAGGGTCACGATCCCCTGCCAGATGGCAATGGCAAACAGGGTTGCTGCCAGAACAGAGAGGGACTTCATACCCCGCCCTCCCGCAGCAGCCGCAAAAGCGCGCCTTGTGTTTCCAGCGTCTGCAGATCGTCCACGCTGCGCGGGGCTGGAGCAACCGGCGGATCGCACGGCGTCAGCCCGTGCTGTGTCATGACGACGATGGATTGCCCCAGACGCGCGGCCTCGCCCGGATCGTGGGTTACCAGAAGGACAGTGCGGCCCCGCAGCGCCTCGGCGGCCAGATCCTGCATATCGGCACGGGTTCGGGCATCAAGGGCTGAAAAGGGTTCATCCAGCAACACAATCGGCCGGTCTTCCATCAAGGTGCGGGCCAGTGCCACGCGCTGACGCTGCCCGCCCGAAAGCTCGGGCGGTTTCTTGGTCATATGGTCCTGCAACCGCATCCGTTCGATCAGGCGGTCACGCCGGTCAACGTCAACTTTCTCGCCCCGCAGCCGCGCGCCCAGTGAGACGTTTTGCGCAACACTCGCCCAAGGCAGCAACAGGTCGTCCTGCGCCATATAAGCAACCCGGTCTGAAACCGACTGGCCATCGCTGGCGGTGATCCGGCCCGTGAATTCAGCCCCGGTTTCCAGCCCGGCAATCAGCCGCAAAACCGTGGTTTTGCCAACACCCGATCCACCCAGCAGACAGGTCCACGCCCCTGCGTCAAGCGTCAGGGTCAGCGGCGCGAACAGAGTCGCGCCATCGATCATGGCTGTGCCGCTGATGGTCAGATCGGGCGCCGGGGTCATGGGGTCAGACCCATCTGCCAGAAATTGACTTCCAACTCCGTGGCCGTGCGGAACGTCCTGCACAGACGATCCCAGCGAGGCGACGTTTGGAAATCCGCCCCAATCCGCCTTGTTAGAGCCGAATCCAGCAATTCGCCCACGGCGGTGCAGGCGCTCTGGTAGCCCTCGTCCGCGTAGGTATCGATCCAGCCACGGTAGGTCGTTGATGTTGCCTCCTCAGCCAGGCGGGTGCCTATCTCACCATATCCCATGACGCAGGGTGCAAGTGCTGCCAGAAGATCCAGCAGATCACCGCTATAGCCCGCCTCGAGAACAAAGCGGGTATAGGCCAGATTCTCGGGCCGTTCCGGCGTTGCAAACAGATCGGACTGCGAAATGCCTTCTGCTTCGCAAATACCGATATGCAGCTTCATCTCTTCGCTGATCAGGCCGTTCACGGTACGCGACGCTGCCAGCATTTCAGCATGTGTTTCCGATTTCACCACGGCCAGCGCCCAGGCGCGCGCAAAATGGATCAGGAACACGTAATCCTGACGCAGATAGTGCAGGAACGCCGGGCGTGGCAGGGTGCCGTCTTTCAGGGCTTCGACAAAAGCGTGGCGGGTGTAATCCCGCCACGGCCCCTGCGCCGCATCGCGCATCAGCGCAAAGGCTTTGCCATAATCGCTCATTGCGCGGTTACGTCGATGGCAATGTCACTGACGGGCAGGACGGTGTCGATCATGCCGCTGTCGTTCAGGAATGCCTCGAACCGGGCATAACGGCCAGCGTCAAACCCGGCGGGACGCAGGGCAAAGCGCGGCAGCGTGTCGACCCATGCGCGTGCATTCAGCTCGTCCTGCAGTTCGGGTGAAGTGGCTGAGAAGACCTCCCAGCTTTTTTCCGGGTTGTTGACGATGTACTGAGTCGCTTTTTCGGTCGCGGCCAGGAAACGGGCGATCTTGTCTTTGTCCATCGTATCGGGGTTGGCGACATAGATCAGTTCGTCATAAGACGGCACGCCTTCTTCCTCGATATAGAAACAGGTGCCGGGGCGACCTTCGATATCCATCTGGTTCAGCTCGAAGTTGCGATAGGCGCCGATCACCGCATCCACCTGACCGGTCATCAGCGAGGGTGAGAGCGAGAAATTCACGTTGATCATCTCAACATCATCCAGCGCGACGTCGTATTTGCCAAGCACGGTGCTGAGAATGGCCTCTTCCACACCGGCGACGGAAAAGCCGATTTTCTTGCCTTTGAGGTGACCGGGCGATTTGATCGGGCCGTCTTTCAGAACCAGCAGGCAGTTCAGGGGCGTCGCGACCAGCGTGCCGACCCGTTTCAGCGGCAGCCCTTCGTGGATCTGCAAATGCAGTTGCGGCTGATAGGATACCGCCAGATCCGCCTGACCGGCAGCCACCAGACGCGGCGGTGCGGATGGGTCGGCGGGGGCAACGACTTCGACCTGCAACCCCTGCTCGGCGAAATAGCCATTTTCCTGTGCCACGATGATGGGCCCGTGGTCGGGGTTGATGAACCAGTCCAGCAGGACGGTCATCTTGTCTTCGGCCCAGGCCGGCGCGGCGGCCAGAAGGGCAAGGGCTGTCATCAGCTTTTTCATATCTCACGTTTCCTTTTCTCAGGAGGCTGAGGCCGCGACGAGGACAATCTCGCCCGGCCAAATCGGTTGGATTTTCTCGGCAGCGCGCCATGCGCGCAGCCCGGTGGCACAGCAAAGGGCGAGGCGTTGCCCCTTGTTTGGGTCTATTTTTTGTATTTCTTCGGGTGAAATGCGCGTTGCATTCGGGTGAGCCGGAACCGGAGCTTCGTTCGGGTCACGCAGTTCGATAATCTGGTCTGTCTCCCTCAACTGACTGGCGGAGAGAAAGCGGAAACAGCTTGACGGTTCCGGCGCGTCATCAAAACGAAACCCGGTGCTGCGCAGGGTTCGCGCATCATATTGCACCATCTGCCCTAGGGGAGATGGGTCAAGCCGCAAGATCAGGCTCAGCGCCATCTGCGCCTGCATGGACCCGATCACACCGACAACGGGACCCAGAACACCCGCCGTGGCGCAGCTTGCGCCACTTTCCGGTGCATCGGGGAAAACGGCACGCAGAGAAGGCGCGCTGCCACAGAAGCCGCCTGCATAACCTGAAAGCCCCAGCACCGAGGCGCTGATCAGCGGCTTGCCTTGTGCCAGACAGGTATCCGACAGCATATAACTGACCGCATAGCTGTCGGCACAATCCAGGATAATATCCGCCTGCGACACCAGATCGGGTGCATTTTTCCCTGTTAGAGCCTGTTTCCTGGAAATCACGTCGATTTCGGCGTTCAACGCACGGCATCGGTCAGCGGCGCGTTCGGCCTTTGACAGCCCGCAATCTTCTTCTGAAAATAATGTCTGGCGATGCAGGTTCGACAGATCGACGATGTCACCATCGACAATTGTGATATGCCCCACCCCGGCCCCGGCCAATTGCGGCAGCAACGGCGCGGCTAGACCACCTGCGCCGACCACCAGAACACGGGCCGCAGTCAGGCGGGCCTGTCCTTCGGCCCCAACCTCGGGCAGCAGAGTCTGGCGGGCATAGCGGCTCATCTCGTGACCTCGATCCAAGCACGCACCCGCGCTTCGGGGTCGGCGTTCAGCGTGATGTCCGTGACAGCCGAGACAATGTCGGCCCCTGCTGCCAGCACCCCTGCTGCGCGCTCGACGCTCATGCCGCCAATACCGACCAGAGGAATGTCCCCAACCCGCGCCTTCCATTCTGTCACGCGGGGCAGGCCCTGCTGATGCCATTTCATCTTTTTCAGGATGGTCGGATAGACCGGGCCCAGCGCCACGTAATCAGGATCCATGGCCAGAACCCGCTCAAGCTCATCATCGTCATGAGTGGAAACACCCAGCTTTAGACCCGCTTTTCGCATGGCTTTCAGGTCCGCATCATCCAGATCCTCTTGCCCCAGATGAACCCAGTCACAACCCAGATCGATGGCCTGCTGCCAGTAATCGTTGATCACCAGAACCGCCCCGTAGTCGCGGCACAGATCACGCGAGGCGGCAATCTGATCGCGCACCACCTCAACCGGCTGATCCTTGATACGCAGCTGCACCAGTTTGACACCCAGGGGCAGCATCCGCCGCAGCCAGTCCGAGTGATCGAAGATCGGATAGAAACGGTCCAGCGTCATGACAGGAAGGCCTTTCCGACAACGGGGGTCGAAGGTTCGGCCATATCACGCGCCTCGATCGGGTCTGCCTGATGGGCCAGTTGTCCGGCATGGATTGCCTGCGCCATCGCCTTGGCCATTAGAACGGGATCACCGGCACGGGCCACAGCTGTGTTCAGCAGAACGGCATCATAGCCCAGTTCCATCGCGTGGGCCGCGTGGCTGGGCAGGCCGATCCCGGCATCCACCACCAGCGGCGTGTCAGGGAACTCGGCCCGCATCGACCGCAGGGCGTATTCGTTGTTCAGCCCACGCCCAGACCCGATAGGCGCGCCCCACGGCATCAGCACTTCGCACCCCGCGTCCAGCAGGCGTTCGCCCACGATCAGATCATCGGTGGTGTAGGGAAACACCTCAAACCCGTCTTCGGTCAGGATTCGCGCAGCCTCGACCAGCTGGAACACATCCGGCTGCAAACTGTCGGTGTGGCCAATCAGTTCCAGCTTGATCCATTTGGTGTCAAACACTTCGCGCGCCATATGGGCTGTGGTCACCGCCTCTTTCACCGTATGACAGCCAGCCGTATTTGGCATGATCAGGACACCAAGCTCGCGGATCATCTGCCAGAATGTCTGCCCTGCGCCGGATTCCCGCCGCAGCGATACCGTGGCAACCGCCGCACCGCTTTCACGAAAGGCCTGTTCCAGAATGGCGGGGCTGGGATATTGGGCGGTGCCCAGCATCAGCGGGTTCGGCAACTCGATGCCGTAGAACGTTCTCATCCTCAGCCCCCCTGCATCGGCGCGACAACTTCGATCCGGTCGCCATCGGTCAGTTTGTGCGCAATGCGCAGGCTTGACGGCACGAAATCTTCGTTCACTGCGGTGGCCACACGGCCCGAGAAGCCGCATTCCAGCAACAGATCCGACAGGGTTTCAGCGCGCACGTCCCGCGTCTCGCCGTTAAGCACGATCTTCATCGACCATCTCCGAATGTGTGTTGTCCAATGCCAGATCAGCGACACCCCGCGCCAATGCAGGGGCCAGCAGATAGCCATGGCGATACAGCCCATTGGCATAGATTGTCCGACCCAAGCGCCGGATACGCGGCAGGTTGTCCGGAAAAGCGGGGCGCAGGTCGACACCGATCTCCAGCACCTCGGCCTCGCCAAAGGCCGGGTTCACGGCATAGGCCGCGCTGAGCAGTTCCAGCATCGAGCGGGCGGTGATGCGGCTGCTGTCCTCGGATTCGATCATGGTTGCACCCAGCATGTAGACGCCGTCCCCGCGCGGAACGATGTAGAGCGGCATCCGCGGATGCAACAGCCGCACCGGGCGCGAAAGGTTCACATCGGGGCAGCGGAGAACCAGCATTTCACCCTTCACGCCGCGTAGGTCATGCAGATATTCGCGCGCGTGCAGGCCCCGGCAGTCAATGGCGTTGTCCAGTTGCGCCGGAGCCAGCTTTCGGTGGAATTCCACGCCTGCGCCTTGCAGGTGACGATGCAGATCGCGCAATGCCTGGCGAGGATCAAGGTGCGCTTCGTTTTCAAAATACAGAGCTTTGCTAAACTTGCTCAGATCAGGCTCTAATTTGATTATTTTCGCGCGATCAAACTCGCTGAACCCTTCGGTCCTGCGTGCAAACCGACGCAGGTCGGGCAGGTCACGTGCGTTGGCAACAACAAGGGTTCCACTTCTGTTTACCTGCGTTCGCTGCACCCACCATTCAATGGCTTCCTGCCCCAGCCGCAGAACCGGTTCTTCCGCATTTTCATATTCACACCACGGCGCCAGCATCCCACCGGCCCACCAGGAACACCCATGCGGGCCGGGCGGGCCGCCCGGATCAAAAACCTGCACCCTTGCGCCGCGTGACACAAGCTCACTGGCCACGGCCAGACCCGCAACGCCTGCACCTATGACCGACCAGAGCGTCACGCGGGCCAGATCCGATGGAAGTGGTGCACAGGGCCGTGCCCGGCACCAATCTTCAGCTCATCCGCCCGCGCGATGGCCCCTTGGAGATAATCATGCGCCTGCGCGACCGCATCCCTCAGCGGCAGGCCCCTGGCCAGTCCGGCGGCGATCGATGACGACAGGGTGCATCCGGTTCCGTGGGTGTTCTTCGTGTTCTGACGCGGGGCCTGAAACGCGGCCACGATACCTGAGGGGTCGACCAGCAGATCGTGGCAGACATCGCCGGACCCATGCCCGCCCTTCATCAAAACCGCACCTGCGCCCAGATCACACAGGGCCTGGCCTTGTGCGGCCATCTCGTCCGGTGATTGCGCCGGTGTCGCATCCAGCAAACACGCCGCTTCGGGCAGATTGGGTGTCAGCACAGTCGCTGCTGGCACCATCACTTCGCGCAGCGTCCGGACCGCTTCCTGCGCCAGCAAGGCATCTCCGGATTTTGCGATCATGACGGGATCAAGAATTATGGGGCCCTTGAACGTTTCCAGACCTCGAGCCACTGCGTGAATGATCTCTGGCGTGGCAAGCATACCGATCTTAATGGCCTTCACGTCCAGATCACTCAGCACCGCGTCGATTTGAGCAGCAATGACATCCAGAGGAACCCCATGCACCGCAGTGACGGCTTGCGTGTTCTGCGCTGTAATGGCGGTAATGACGCTTGCGCCGAATACACCCAACGCGGACATCGCTTTCAGATCGGCCTGAATCCCGGCGCCTCCGCCACTGTCAGACCCAGCAATGGTCAGGGCAATTGCCGCCATTTCGTCGCTCCATCTTTTTTGGGCAACGAGGTAAGGAAAACGTCTGTGTTCATAAGACCGTTCCCTACGCCGGAATTGCCCGGATCAGGTTCGATGGGTTAGCGCGGCTGCGCCTCTCAGCCCTGATACGGGCACCCCAACGGTTGTCGTGGACAATTTCAGGGTCGACGGTCGGAATCAAGACCCAATTTGGCAAATGCATTGCCACTTTTGGTCATCTGATAAGGCCAATTGAGTGTCTTTAGGGAGTGTTTTGCGAGGCTCTGCCTCGCGCTCCGGGATATTTAGAGCCAGATGAATAACGGATCCCTGCTTCATCTGGCTGGAAATATCCCGGGGGAGGCGCCCGGAACGGGCGGCGGGGGCAGAGCCCCCGGGTAACCCTGGTTGTCAGCTTTTCATACCGTCCCAGAAGGATTTGACGGATGAGAAAAAGCTTTTTGATTCCGGGTGGTTGTCTTCGCCCAGGTCATCAAACTCGCGCAGAAGTTCTTTCTGGCGGGTGGTCAAGTTGACCGGGGTTTCAACCGCCAGTTCGATGAACATGTCGCCAACACCGCCGCCGCGCAATGCGGGCATGCCTTTGCCGCGAAGACGCATTTGCCGACCCGACTGGCTGCCAGCCGGGATCTGCACCCGCCCACGCCCGCCATCGATTGTCGGAACCTCGATCGATCCGCCCAGCGCGGCCTTGGCCATGCTGACCGGTACACGGCAATAAAGGTTTACGCTGTCGCGTTCGAACAACTTGTGATCAGACACTTCCACAAAGATGTAGAGGTCGCCCGGAGGGCCACCACGCATTCCGGCCTCGCCTTCACCCGCCAGTCGAATACGGGTGCCGGTTTCGACACCGGCAGGGATGTTGACCGACAAAGCGCGATCTTTTTCGACGCGGCCTGCACCCTTACAGGATTTGCATGGGTTCTTGATGATCTGACCCAGACCCGAACAGGTGGGGCAAGTTCGTTCGACCGTAAAGAAGCCCTGTTGCGCCCGCACCTTACCCATACCGGAACAGGTGGGGCAGGTTGTCGGCTCGACCCCGCCTTCTGCACCGGTTCCTTCGCAGGAGGAACAAGCCACGGCTGTAGGTACATTGATGGTTTTCTGCTGGCCCGAGAACGCCTCTTCCAGCGATACGCGCAGGTTATAGCGCAGGTCAGAGCCGCGCGCGGCGCGTCGGCCGCCACCACCACGTTGCCCGCCCATGAAATCGCCGAACAAATCGTCGAATACATCCGAGAACGCGCTGGAGAAATCGCCCTGCCCAAAGCCGCCGCCAGGCCGACCACCGCCGCCCATGCCGTTTTCAAATGCGGCATGGCCAAAGCGATCATAGGCCGCCTTTTTATCGGCATCGCGCAGCACGTCATAAGCCTCGTTGGCTTCCTTGAACTGCGCCTCGGCATCCGGGTTGTCCTTGTTGCGGTCCGGATGCAACTCTTTGGCTTTCGTGCGAAAACCTTTCTTGATCTCATCCGCCGAAGCGCCCTTGGACACACCGAGCACTTCGTAATAGTCGCGTTTTGACATCAGTATTTCCTTCTGCCTCAACGTAAATAGGCCGGCCCGGCATCCGGACCGGCCCACATTGGCCCGGTTACCCGTTAGTTACGCTTTTCGTCGTCCAGATCTTCAAACTCGGCATCGACGATATCGTCATCACCATGTGCGGCATCCGCTGCGACAGGCTCGTCCTCGGCCTCTTCGGACTGCGCCTTGTAGATGGCCTCACCCAGCTTCATCGCTGCTTCGGTGACATTCTGGATGCCAGACTTGATCTTGTCGGCATTGTTGGTTTCCAGCTCGTCCTTGAGTGCGGCGATGGCCAGTTCGATGGCTTCGATCGTGGTCGGGTCGACTTTATCGGCATGCTCTTCCATCGACTTTTCGGTCGAGTGGATGAGACTTTCCGCCTGGTTCTTGGCGTCGACTAGCTCGCGGCGTTCCTTGTCGGCTTCCGCGTTCTCTTCGGCGTCCTTTACCATCTTTTCGATGTCTTCGTCGGACAGACCGCCCGATGCCTGGATGGTGATCTTCTGTTCTTTGCCGGTGCCTTTGTCCTTGGCCGAAACCGAGACAATGCCGTTGGCGTCGATGTCGAAGGTCACCTCGATCTGGGGCATGCCGCGCGGTGCGGGCGGGATGTCTTCGAGGTTGAACTGACCCAGGATCTTGTTGTCCGCAGCCATTTCACGTTCGCCCTGGAACACGCGGATGGTCACGGCGTTCTGGTTGTCCTCGGCAGTCGAGAAGACCTGAGACTTTTTCGTCGGGATCGTGGTGTTGCGGTCGATCAGGCGAGTGAACACGCCACCCAGCGTCTCGATGCCCAGCGACAGCGGGGTCACGTCCAGCAGAACCACGTCCTTGACGTCGCCCTGAAGAACACCGGCCTGAATGGCGGCGCCCATGGCAACCACTTCGTCCGGGTTCACACCCTTGTGCGGCTCTTTGCCGAAGAACTTGGTGACTTCTTCGATCACTTTCGGCATCCGGGTCATACCACCGACCAGAACAACTTCGTCCACGTCAGCAGCCGACAGACCGGCGTCTTTCAGAGCAGCCTGGCACGGTTTCATCGACTTCTTGATCAGGTCGCCGACCAGAGATTCCAGCTTGGCACGGGTCAGTTTCATGACCATGTGCAGCGGCTGACCGTTCGAACCCATCGAGATGAACGGCTGGTTGATTTCGGTCTGCGAGGTCGAGCTGAGTTCGATCTTGGCTTTTTCCGCGGCTTCTTTCAGACGCTGAAGGGCCATCTTGTCAGCAGACAGATCGACACCGTGTTCCTTTTTGAACTCATCCGCCAGGTAGTTGACGATGCGCATGTCAAAGTCTTCACCACCCAGGAAAGTGTCACCGTTGGTCGATTTGACTTCGAACAGGCCGTCGTCGATTTCCAGAATGGTCACGTCGAAGGTACCGCCACCAAGGTCATAAACCGCGATGGTTTGGGTTTCCTGCTTGTCCAGACCGTAGGCCAGCGCGGCAGCTGTCGGTTCGTTGATGATCCGCAGCACTTCCAGACCGGCGATTTTACCGGCGTCTTTGGTGGCCTGACGCTGTGCGTCGTTGAAGTATGCCGGAACGGTGATGACCGCCTGCGTGACTTCCTCACCCAGATAGCTTTCCGCGGTTTCCTTCATCTTACCCAGAGTGAAGGCCGAAATCTGGCTTGGGGAGTATTTTTCACCGCGGGCCTGAACCCATGCGTCGCCATTGCCACCATCAACGATGGTATAAGGCACCATTTTCTTGTCTTTTTCGACTTCGGCATCATCCACACGACGACCGATCAGACGCTTGACGCCAAAGATCGTGTTGTCGGGGTTGGTGACCGCCTGACGCTTTGCAGGCTGACCGACCAGTCGCTCATCTTCAGTGAAGGCGACGATCGAGGGCGTGGTCCGCGCCCCTTCGGCGTTTTCGATAACCTTCGGCTGCGAACCGTCCATGATGGCCACGCACGAGTTTGTGGTCCCGAGGTCAATCCCGATTACTTTTCCCATTTTTGCAATCCCTTTCTCTTCAAGGCGATGTCTCGACGACAGGACCCGTTACGGCATCCCGCCCCCGATCTGATGTGCGCGACAGCACTACCATCGCGCGTCCCGGCGTATATAAGGGCGAGACCTGAGGCCTGCAAGCACCGTAGAACGCAGGTTTTAGGGATTCTGATGCCTTTTTTGGCAAGGAATTGGAAAGGATTGGGGTTTCCGGAATGGCGCGATTGGTTTTGCGGGGGTTCGATATCAGGAAAGGTTATCTTGATCCTGCGGCCCAGTCGCGGGTGATCGCGGATTTGCGCCCGATTCTGAAAGCTGCGCCCCTGTTCCGGCCTGTTACCCCCTCGGGCAAGGAGATGTCGGTTCGGATGACCTCGGCCGGCGATCTGGGTTGGGTGACCGACAAGGCCGGGTACCGGTATCAGGATCAGCACCCCAAAGGTGGTGACTGGCCGGAAATCCCCGCCGCCATTCTGGATATCTGGCGCGATCTGGTCAGCACCGAGCGAGCGCCCGATTGCTGTTTGATCAACTACTACGGGGAAGGCGCAAAAATGGGCCTGCACCAGGACAAGGACGAGGCAGATTTTTCATGGCCCGTCCTGTCGGTTTCGCTGGGCGACGATGCCTTGTTTCGGATTGGCAGCACGACGCGCGGCGGCAAGACCGAGTCGATCTGGCTGAGCTCGGGGGATGTGGTCGTCATGGGCGGTCCGGCGCGGCTGGCATATCACGGCGTGGATCGGATCAGGTTCGGATCCTCGCGCCTGTTGCCCAAAGGCGGGCGCATAAATCTTACGCTGCGGGTGGCGCGTTAGCGGCGTGCATTCCAGCTTTTTGAGACGTGCTGACGGGTAAAGAATTCACCCATAAGGCCGATCATCAACAGGGCGATTCCAACCCAGGCCGCGTATTCCCAGCTGGTGTTTCTTGGATAATAGTTGCGGAACACGAACCCGCGGGTCTGGTCGATGATATGAAACAGCGGGTTCCAGGCAAACATCATCAACAGCCCGCCACCCAATGCGTTCGCAATGAACATCTTACCGGAAAACACCATGTTCAGACGGCGATATATATTGGTTAGCATCGAAACGGTCGTCGGGGCCCACGGTTTCAACGCCATAAACACAAGCCCCACCGCGCAGCCGGTAAACCAGGCCAGCACCAGCATTGCGAAGGCGCCGCCGGGGTTCTGCACCTCAAGCGGAGCAACCGCGACACTGTAGACGAACAGGATGATGAACATGGCCAGCAGGAACTTATAGAAAGTGCTGAAGGCCGCCGCGAGAATCGTGACCATCACGTTCATCGGCGAATGCAGCATCATCGGGTTATTGGAGGATCCAACCCCGGAAATCGCGCCGATCGATTGTATGTGCAACATGAACGGGAACACACCCGACAGGACATACAGCAGAAATTCGCCCCTGATCCTGGCGACCCCGCCCCGGCCCATCAGCGACATCAGTAGATAGAAGGTGACCATCATCACCAGCAATTGCACAACGTTGAGCATAATCGCGATCACCGCATTCGGATGCTGCGCGCGCACGTTCCGGACCACCGCGTGGAACACCAGTTCCGCAGTCGTCAGTGCACCGCCCAGCAGCGTTTGATTGCGCTTGTAATAGAACACTTAAAGGGTCTTTCCTGCCTCGTCGTCCCTAACCTGGCATGAATATCTTGCCGTTCGGTAACCGTCGCATCATAAGTCGGTCACGAGTTTGGATCAACAAACCACAGGAACGGAGCATTTTTGTGACCTACGACGCGCTTATTCCCGTCATCCGGCGTCTGGCCCTTGAGGCCGGCGACAAGATCATGGAAATCTATGAGGCAGACGATTTCGACGTCAAAGTCAAATCAGACTCCAGCCCTGTGACCGAAGCGGATGAGGCAGCCGATGCGCTGATTTCAGCCGGGTTGCGTCAGGCATTCCCCGATATCCTGCTGATCACCGAAGAACAGGCCGCCTCGCATTCCGAAAAAGGGGATACCTTTCTGATTGTCGATCCGCTGGATGGCACCAAGGAATTCATCAACCGCCGTGGCGATTTCACCGTCAACATCGCGCTGGTCGAGAACGGAACGCCGACACGGGGTGTGGTTTACGCCCCGGCGCGGGGCCGCATGTTCTACACGCAGGCCGATGGTCAGGCGGTCGAGGAAACAGGCGCGTTTGACAAGGATGCGCCCGGCACCCTGACGCCAATATCAGTCTCTAACCCGGACAATTCCGCGCTTTTGGTCGTGGCTTCAAAGTCGCACCGGGATCAGGCCACCGAGGATTACATCAACAAGTATCAGGTCAAGGACAGCAAAAGCGCGGGATCGTCGCTCAAGTTCTGTCTGGTTGCGACAGGCGAGGCGGATCTTTATCCGCGGGTCGGGCGCACGATGGAATGGGACACGGCGGCAGGGCACGCGGTACTGGCCGGGGCCGGAGGCCGGGTTGTGCGGTTTGACGATCACTCGCCGCTTCTCTATGGCAAAGAGGGCTATGCGAACCCGTTTTTTATCGCGTACGCTCCGGGTGTTAAGCTGAAGGAGGCCTGATGTCAGTTCTGATCGCCATCCCCGCCCGCTATGCCTCGACCCGCTATCCGGGCAAGCCATTGGTGCCGCTGACCGGCGCGACCGGCGTTTCGATGACACTGATCGAACGGTCCTGGCGAGCAGCCACTTCTGTCGCGGGCGTGGACCGGGTTGTGGTCGCAACCGATGACGACCGCATCCGCGAGCTGTCCGAAGGCTTTGGCGCCGAGGTGGTGATGACCTCGGAAAATTGCCAGAACGGCACCGAACGCTGCGCCGAGGCGTACAAGGTTCTGGGCAGCGGCTATGACATCGTGGTCAACCTTCAGGGCGATGCACCCCTGACACCGCATTGGTTTGTCGAGGATCTGATCGCAGGGCTGCGCGCGGCACCCGACGCTGGCGTGGCCACACCGGTCTTGCGCTGCGACGGGGACGCCTTGAACAGCCTTCTGAACGACCGCAAACATGGCCGCGTTGGCGGAACAACCGCCGTGTTCGGGCGCGATAACTGCGCGATGTATTTCTCGAAAGAGGTCGTGCCTTTCACCTCGGAGACCTATGGCGGGGATGAACCCACACCGGTGTTTCACCATGTTGGCGTCTATGCCTATCGACCTGATGCGTTGGCGGCCTATCCGGGCTGGCCAACGGGCCCTCTGGAAAAACTGGAAGGTCTTGAACAGCTTAGGTTCATGGAAAATGGCCGCAAGGTTCTGTGCGTCGAGGTTGACGCCAAGGGCCGTCAGTTCTGGGAGCTGAACAACCCGCAGGACGTACCCAAGATCGAAGAGATGATGGCGGCGATGGGGCTGGAATAGCTGGTTTTGCCATGACGCCCCGAGGTTTCCATATCTTGATGACAGGCAATCTGGTTCCAAAGGACGCTTCATGAAACCAATCCTCGTGACCGGTGGTGCCGGATATATCGGGTCGCATGCCTGCAAGGCGCTTGCGCAGGCGGGCTATGTTCCCGTGGCCTATGACAATCTGGTCACCGGCTGGCAGGATGCGGTGAAATACGGTCCGTTTGAACAGGGCGACCTGTTGGACCGGGCACGTCTGGACGAGATATTTGCCAAACACAAGCCGGTTGCGGTGATGCATTTTGCGGCGCTCAGCCAGGTGGGCGACGCGATGCGGCAGCCAGGGTTGTACTGGTCGAACAATGTCACCGGATCGTTGACGCTGATCGAGGCTGCGGTTGCGGCGGGCTGTCTGGATTTCGTGTTCTCGTCCACATGCGCCACCTATGGCGAGCATGACAATGTGGTGCTTGACGAGACCACCGCCCAACACCCGCTAAATGCCTATGGTGCATCGAAGCGCGCAATCGAGGATATCCTGAGGGACTTCGAAGCGGCCCATGGGCTGCGCCATGTCATTTTCCGGTATTTCAACGTTGCTGGCGCCGATCCCGAGGGCGAAGTGGGCGAGTTTCACCGGCCTGAAACCCATCTGATCCCCCTGATGCTGGATGCGATTGAAGGCAAGCGCGAGGGTTTGACCGTTTTTGGCACCGATTACGATACGCCCGACGGCACATGTATCCGCGATTATGTCCATGTCTGTGATCTGGTCGACGCGCATGTTCTGGGGCTGGGTTGGCTGGAGCAGGGTAAAGAAAGCCGTGTTTTCAATCTGGGCACCGGCTCGGGGTTTTCCGTGCTTGAGGTGATCGAGCATTCCAAGTCCGTCACCAACCGCCCGGTGCCGTATTCGGTCGGTGCCCGTCGGGCGGGCGATTGCACCAAGCTGGTTTCCGGCTCTGTCCGCGCCCAAACCGAACTGGGATGGAAGCCGAAAAGGTCAACGTTAGAGACGATGATTGCGGATGCCTGGCGCTGGCATCAGAACGGCCACTACGAGA
Organism: Ruegeria sp. AF1; assembly: GCF_056542125.1. Classification (NCBI taxonomy): domain Bacteria; kingdom Pseudomonadati; phylum Pseudomonadota; class Alphaproteobacteria; order Rhodobacterales; family Roseobacteraceae; genus Ruegeria; species Ruegeria sp. AF1. Next base: position 57,462 of record NZ_JBQFZG010000004.1, on the reverse strand, counting down.
AATGAGGCCCCGGTGACGTCCAATACGGTTCAGACACTCCCTGATATCGGTTGGCGACAGGAATACCGGTTGCGCTGGAAACGGCGACGCCTTCTTTGGCGCTCGATGCGCAGCCGACATCAACTGACCTGCCTGAAAGATCAGACAAGCAGGATACGGGGCAACGACATTCTGGCCTTTACCACCTTGCGGAATGAAATCACCCGCCTGCCCTGGTTCTTCCGTCACTATCGCCAGCTGGGCGTGAACCATTTTCTGATCGTCGACAACGGCAGCGATGACGGCTCGGCTGAATACCTGCAAGGGCAACCGGATGTTTCCCTTTGGCAGACCCGGTCCAGCTATCGCGGATCACGCTTTGGGCTGGACTGGCTGAGCTGGCTACAGATGCGATACGGCCATGGCCACTGGTGCCTGATGGTCGACGCGGATGAGCTGCTGGTTTATGCCCGGCACGACCGCCAATCTCTGCATGAGCTCACAGAATGGCTGGACCGGCAGGGGCGGGCCGGGTTTGGCGCTTTGATGCTGGATCTGTATCCAAAGGGGCCGTTGGGCGACCAAACCTATGACCCGGAAACGGATCCGATCAAGGTGCTGAACTGGTTTGACGCAGGCCCGTATCGTGCGCAGCGGCAAAGCCCGATGGGAAACCTGTGGGTTCAGGGCGGCGCACGCGAGCGGGTGTTTTTTGCCCAAGCGCAGCAGCGATCCCCGACGCTGAACAAGATCCCGCTCATGCGGTGGTCGCGGCGCTATGCCTATGTAAACTCGTGCCATTCCGCCCTGCCCCGTCGTCTGAACGCAGAGTATGACGGGCCGGGCGGCGACACCCCGTCCGGCGTGCTGCTGCACACGAAATTTCTACCGGACATTATTGAAAAATCCAAAACTGAAATGCTGCGCCGCCAGCATTTTCATGACCCGAACCAGTTCGGCGCGTATTACGATCAGATACTCAATCAACCAGACATGTGGACCCCGCAATCGGTGCGCTATACCGGCTGGTCGCAGTTGCTGGAAATGGGGCTGATGCGCGACGGCGGCTGGCGTTGAAAACAAATCGAGGGGGATCAACGGCACCTTTACCATTTCCGGGGTTTAAAAAAGTTGCCTCAGAAGAGGTAGAAGTGGCATAAACCCACAATGTCCTGTCGCACCAGCGGTCACGGCAGGTTCGGGGAAAGCTCGCGTCATAATAAAGGTTGGGCAGTCGCGTGAGCCTGTTTGATTCATACAAGATGAGATTGCGGCGCAAGCGCCGTATTCTGCGCTGCCTCAGACGTCGGCGCGAACTTAAGCCCGCCAGCACCAACACGTCTGCCATCCGCCGTGACGATATCCTGTTGATGAGCGTTGTGCGAAACGAGAAAATTCGCCTGCCCTACTTTCTGGAATATTACCGCAAACTGGGCATCGACCATTTTCTGTTCATCGACAATGACAGCGATGACGGCAGTTTCGAATTCCTGAAAGAGCAGGCCGATGTATCGGTCTGGCGGACAACAAGCAGCTACAAACGTGCAAGCTATGGTCTTGACTGGTCGAATTACCTATTGCGCAAATACGCGCATGGACATTGGGTTCTGAGCGTCGACCCGGATGAGTTTTTTATCTACCCCTTCTGCGACACCCGCCCGATCCGCGCCTTGACAGACTGGCTGGACGGAAGCGCCGTGCGCAGCTTTGGCACCATGCTGATCGACATGTATCCCGAAGGGCCTGTCGATGCCGAAACCTATCGCGAGGGGCAGGATCCCTTTGAAATCGCACGGTGGTTCGATCCGGGGAATTACACGATCACCAAGAACCCCGATTACAAGAACCTGTGGATTCAGGGGGGCGCGCGGGCGCGGGTGTTCTTTCGCGACAAGCCATCCAAAGCCCCGGCACTGAACAAGATCCCGCTGGTCAAATGGGATCGGCGGTATGTCTATGTCAGCTCGACCCACTCGCTTTTGCCGCGCGGACTGAATCAGGTTTACGACGAATGGGGTGGGGAAAAGGCCAGCGGTTCGTTGCTTCATGCCAAGCTGATCGACACCCTTGGCGACAAGGCACGCGAAGAATTGCAGCGCAGCCAGCACTATAGCGGTTCTGGCGAATACAAGGCCTATGCCGCACAGCTTGAAGACAAGCCCGTATTCTGGTGCGAATGGTCTGAGGCCTATATCAACTGGCGGCAGCTTGAGATTCTGGGCCTGATGTCAAAAGGAAACTGGGCATGAGCGGTCTGGGCATCGTCATGCTGGTTCATACCTCGCTGGACCGGGCCGAACAGGTCGCGCGCCATTGGACCGCTGCCGGATGCCCGGTTGTGATCCATGTGGATCGCAAGGTGCCCGGTGAAGAATTTGCGCGATGCGTCGCGTCCTGTTCCGACAACCCCCGGATCGCATTTTCTGACCGGCATCAATGCGACTGGGGCGGGTGGGGCATCGTTGCTGCTTCACAAAGCGCGTCCGAACTGATGCTGGAGCGGTTTCCGGAAACGCGCCACATATTCCTGTCGTCGGGGGCCTGCCTGCCGCTGCGCCCGGTTCAGGAGCTGATCGATTACCTGGCCGACCGGCCTCGTGTCGATTTCATCGAAAGCGCGACAACGTCTGATGTCAGTTGGACAATCGGCGGGTTGGATCATGAGAGGTTTACGCTACGGTTCCCGTTTTCCTGGCGAAAACAGCGCGGATTGTTCGACGCATATGTAAAGCTTCAGCGCGCGGTCGGGTTTCGCAGGAAAATCCCCGACGGTCTCGTCCCGCATATGGGCAGCCAGTGGTGGTGCCTGACCCGTCAAACACTGTCTGCCATTCTACAGGACCCCAAGCGCAAACAATATGACAGCTACTTCCGCCATGTGTGGATTCCGGATGAAAGCTATTTCCAGACATTGGCGCGGCTGTATTCTACACATATCGAGAGCCGATCCCTGACCCTGTCCAAGTTCGACTATCAGGGCCGACCGCACATTTTTTACGACGATCATCTGCAATTGCTGCGGCGATCAGACTGTTTTGTTGCCCGCAAGATCTGGCCCCGTGCGGAACGGCTGTATCAGGCGTTTCTGACCGATCAGGCCAGTGCGATGAAACCGGCAGAACCCAATCCCGGCAAGATTGACCGCGTGTTTTCCAAGGCGGTCGAGCGGCGGACACGGGGGCGTGACGGGCTTTACATGCAAAGCCGGTTTCCCCGGCACGGCAGTGAAAACGGCCTTACCTCGTCACCCTATTCCGTATTTCAGGGCTTTTCCGAACTGTTTGAAGATTTCGAAGATTGGCTGGCCGCGGCCACTGGCACACGCGTGCACGGGCATCTGTTTGGACCCGAGCGTGCGGAATTTGCAAAGGGTGAAACCATCACAAACGGTGCGCTTAGCGATTGTGCTTTGCTGCGCGATTACAATCCGACGGCCTTTCTGTCGAATCTGATCTGGAACACACGCGGCGAACGCCAGTGTTTCCAGTTCAGCCCCCGCGACACGCAGGACATCAATTGGTTTCTGGCGCGGGACAAGAATGCGCAAATCTCGGTCATCACCGGGGCCTGGGCGATTCCGCTATTCCGGTCGAACCTGAATTTTTCGGATATCCGGTGCGAGGCCGCGCGTCTGCAACAGATCGAAACCAAACAGCTTGAGGTACTGACCTCGGTCTGGACCAAAGCGCGGATGCGCAGCTGGTCTCTGGCCGATTTCATTGAAGCACCGATGGAGCCCTTGCAGACAATCCTGGACGAGATTGGCGCGCATCAGGCCAGCCACCTGACCGAAGTGCCCACCATGGTCGATCTGTCCGGGTTCGGGAAGTTCCTGCAAAACCTCAAGAACCAGGGAATGCACCCTTACCTGATGGGCGATTTTCCTTCGGACGATGTGTTCGGCCGTCAGACGAAACCCTATCGCAAACCCTATCTGGTGCAGTAATCATCCATGCCAGCCAATTTTGACTACTTCGTTGTTCTGGCTGCCATGCGCACAGGGTCGAACCTGCTTGAGGCCAATCTGAACGCGCTGGACGGGGTTTCCTGCCACGGCGAAGCCTTCAACCCGCATTTTGCCGGCAACCTGAAATCCGATACCCTTCTGGGTCTGTCGCTGGAAGACCGCGATGCAGATCCGATGCGGCTGTTGACGGCAATCCGTTCGGCACCGGGCGACTTGAACGGTTTTCGGTATTTCCAGGACCACGATCCACGCATTCTGAAGCCAGTGCTGAACGATCCGCGCTGTGCCAAGATCATTCTCACGCGCAATCCGCTGGACAGTTTTCTGTCCCTGAAGATCGCGCGCGCCACGCAGCAATGGCAGCTGAAGAACGTGAAGCGCCGCGTCGATGCACAGGTTGCGTTCGACGGGGCCGAGTTTTCTGAGTATCTGGATCAGGTCCACAGCCACCAGCACATGTTGCGGCGGCATTTACAGAAGACCGGTCAGACTGCCTTTTTCATTACCTATGACGACCTGGCCGAGTTGGACGTTCTGAACGGTCTGGCCGCATGGCTGGGGGTTGAGGCGCGGCTGAGCAAACTTGACGATACTCTGAAACCGCAAAACCCGGCTCCTGCCGTATCGAAAGTCACCAACCCCGATGAGATGCAAGACGCCCTGTCCAAGCTGGACAGGTTCGGATTGCACCAGCCCGCCCGTTTCGAACCAAACCGGGGCGCGGCGGTGCCGCAATACGTCGCCGCAGCCAGATCAGCATTGATGTATTTGCCCATTCGCGGCGGCATAGAGCCTGTTATTGCGCAATGGATGGCCAGCCTGGATGGCTGTTCTACGGACGATCTGGTCACAAACCGGAACCGCAAGGAAATCCGCGTCTGGATGCAAGACCACCCCGGACACCGAAAGTTCACCGTGTTGCGCCACCCGTTGGCACGGGCGCATTCGGCGTTCTGCCAGTACATTCTGGATACCGGGCCGGGCAGTTACAAGATGGTCCGCAATTATCTGCGCAACCGCCTCGACCTGCCAATCCCCGGGCAGGTACGCGACAACAATTACTCGGTCGAACAGCATCGGGATGCATTTCTGGCGTTCCTCGGGTTCCTGCGCATGAACCTCAACGGTCAGACGCCGATCCGCGTTGACGGGACGTGGTGCAGCCAGTCCCGCACGCTGGATGGCATTGCCAGCTTTCTGATGCCCGACGTGATTCTGCGGGAAGAGGAGCTGATCACGGCTCTGCCGGATCTGGCCCGCTCAACAGGCCACCCCAATCCGCCGGTTCCCGGCCCGTGCGCGCAAGATGTTCCGTATACGCTGGATCAGATCTATGACGAACAGCTTGAAGCGCTGGCATCCGAGGTCTACCAGCACGACTATGAAACATTCGGGATTGCAGCGTGGGCGCCTGTGCCCCCTAAGGGCGCAGAGTGATCAGCGTCCCTCGGTTGACCATCGCATAGATTTCTTCGATCTCGTCATTCTTGACCGCGATGCATCCCGCGGTCCAATCCGGAGTTTTCTTGGCGCGTTTGAACTCGGATCGCAGATTTGGCTGCCCGTGAATGAAGATGTCCCCACCCGGATCAACTCCCTCAGCCTTGGCCTTGGCGATGTCCTGAGAGTTGGGATACGATATCCCGATAGACAGGTGATACCGGCTGTTGGGGTTGTGCCGATCGATCAGGTAACTTCCTTCGGGCGTGCGGCCGTCTCCGCGTTTGGTTTTTGTGCCCTGCGGCGCAAACCCCAAATCCACATCATATTCCTTGAGGACTTTTTCGTGGTGCAACAAATAAAGTTTGCGCGCGCCCTTGTTGACCACCAGCGAGGTGACCTCGGGCCCATCATAAGTCAGAAAATTTGGTCGGGCTGATGCACAAGCCGAAAGGCCCAGCGTTGCCATCGCCCCCAATCCGAATGCTCGACGATCCATGTTTCACTGCCTGCTTTGTTTTTTGGGGCTTATTATGCCAAAAAATGCGAAAACTGAAATCACTTTTTGATGTTCAAGTTTTCGGTCAGATGCCGCTCGATGCTCTCCAAGCGTTCCAGAACCTCATCACGATACGCATCAGTTTTGACCTCATCCTCTGCATGGTGCGCGTCCTGCATGGAATTTACGATCAGACCCACCAATAGGTTCACCACCGCAAAGGTGGTGACCATGATGAAGGGGACGAAGAACAGCCAGGCATAGGGATAAACCTCCATCACCGGGCGGACGATCCCCATCGACCAGCTTTCCAGCGTCATGATCTGAAACAGTGTATAGGCTGACCGGCCAAGATCGCCGAACCAATCCGGGAAGGTTGCCGAGAACAGCTTGGTCGAGATCACGGCACCGATATAGAACAGAATTGCCATCAGCAGGAACACACTGGCCATTCCCGGCAGGGCCGAGATGAACCCTTCAACCACCCGGCGCAGTCTTGGCGCAACGGAAATCACGCGCAATACCCGCAGGATTCGCAGGGCTCGCAGAACGGACAGGCCTCCGGCGCTGGGAACAAGCGCAATGCCGACGATCAGGAAATCGAAATTGTTCCAGCCGTTTGTGAAAAACCTGCGCCCAGTCGCGATCAGTTTCATGGTAATTTCCGCCACAAAGATCGCAAGGCACAGCTTGTCCAGCATCACGATCAGCGGCCCGGCGGCTTCCATCAGGGTCGGCGACGTCTCCATCCCTAAAAGCACTGCGTTAAAGATGATGACAGCCGTTATGAATTGCCCGAATGCAGGCGCTTCGATGATGTTCAGCAAACGCTGTCTGAAACCCATGGGTCGCTTTCTCCTGTCTGATCAAGATGCGGCGTTCAGGGTAAACCGCGCAGCAAGTTCCGTATGTGACGACCATCGAAACTGGTCAACGACCTGCACCCATTCAAGGGTATAGCCAGCGTTAACCAATATTTTTGCATCGCGCGCGAAGGTGACGGGGTTGCACGAGACATAGGCAATCACCGGGCGTCTGGCCTGTGCCAGCTCGGCCACCTGCGCCTCGGCACCGGCGCGGGGCGGGTCCAGTACGATTGCGTCAAACGATTTCAGTTCATCCGGCATCAACGGACGACGGAACAGGTCGCGGGCCTCGGTCGTCACGCGTTTCAGACTTTGCGCCCTGCGCCAGCCCTGATCCAGTGCCTGCACCATGTCTGCCGCACCTTCTACCGCGTGAACCTCGGCTTTTTCCGCCAGCGGCAATGAGAATGTGCCGCTGCCCGCAAACAGGTCAACAATTCGTTTCGCACCCTGCGCCGCCTCGGAAACGGCCTGTAATAGAGCCTGTTCTCCGTCTTTGGTCGCCTGAAGGAAGGCACCGGGCGGCGGCGTGACGACGGCGGCCCCAAAGCGCTGAACCGGAGCGTGGCGCATGGCGATCACTTCACCATCCCAGCTGAGCCGCGCTAGACCGTGTTTTTCGGTTTCTTGCGCCAGTGCCAGCTCCAGCGGCCCATCCAAGGGCTTGCCGCCCTTGACGGCCACATCCAGCCCGCCTTCGGACAGGGTGAGCGTGACGGCCAAGACGCCCTTGCGGCTGCCGCCCAGAACCGCCAGCGCCTCGGCCACGGAAATTGCGGCGATCAGGGCCGGGTCAAGCAAACGGCAGTCCGGGATTTCGGTGATCGTATCCGATGCACGTCCATGGAACCCGGCCAATGTGCCTTTCTTGGTCCGCCTGACGGCAATCGTGGCGCGTCGGCGTGAGTGTTCGGGAGATGTGTGTATCGGACGCATCGGCGCCTCAACCCCCTGCGCGGACAGGGCGTTGCGGACAATGCTCAGCTTCCAGTCGGCGACAAACGCATCAGAGGCGTGTTGCAACTGACAGCCACCGCAGGCTTTGTAATGGCGACACGGGGCCTTTACCCGGTCATCAGACGGCACCTCGACGCGGATATCGGTCAGCACCTGATCAACAAGGGTGCCGCTGACAACCTCACCCGGAAGGGTGCGCGGGGCATAAACGGGCCCATCAGCGATGCCGTCGCCCTGATGGCCAAGCCGGGTGATTGTGTATTTCTGCGTCATGAGGGGCCTGATATCCGGGCTTTGGGTGCAACAAAACCCTTATTCGGCAGCTTCTGCCTGAATGAAGCCACCAGATTGCCGATGCCAGAACCGAGCGTAAAGCCCGCCCTGATCCAAAAGGTCTTCGTGGGTTCCGGTTTCCACGATTTGCCCCTGATCCAGAACGATGATCCGGTCCATCTCGCTGAGCGTTGACAATCTGTGGGCGATGGCCAGAACGGTTTTGCCCTGCATCACCCGGTGAAGCGCCGATTGAATCGACGCCTCGACCTCGGAATCAAGGGCTGAGGTTGCCTCGTCCAGAACCAGAATGGGTGCGTCCTTAAGAATAGCGCGTGCAAGGGCGATCCGTTGCCTTTGACCACCGCTGAGCTTTACACCTCTCTCGCCCAGATGAGCGTCATAGCCGGTACGGCCCTGGGCGTCCTTGAGGCTCAGGATGAAGTCATGCGCTTCGGCCTTGATTGCGGCCTTGATCAACTCGGCCTCGGACGCGTCCGGGCGGCCATAGAGGATGTTTTCGCGGGCGGACCTGTTGAACATCGCCGTTTCCTGCGTGACCATGCCGATCTGGCGGCGCAAACTGTCCTGCGTGACTTGCGACACGTCCTGCCCATCGATGCAAATAGCGCCGTTTTCCCTGTCATAGAGCCTAAGAAGAAGCGAAACGAGTGTTGATTTGCCCGCCCCTGAGGCACCGACAATTCCCAGCTTTTCGCCCGGTTGCACGGTGAGCGTCAGGTCCGTAACACCGCCGACGTCCCGGCCGTAAGCAAAACTGACATCTTCGAACGAGATGGATCCTTCGGTTACATCAAGATCTTTCGCGCTGCGCGCATCCTCGACCCTGTCCCGTCTGGCCAGCGTCTTCATCCCGTTTTCGATCTCACCCACATTGGCATAGAGCCCCATCAACGTGAAGCTGACCCATCCGGTCATCTGCGAAATCCGAACCGACACCGCGCCAGCGGCAACGATGTCACCGGCGGTTGCCATTCCGAACTGCCATAACCACAGCGTCGCCCCCAGCAGGAGAACAGGCAGAATGCCGGCAAGCGCCATCAGGACGAACCGGAAACTGGCCGACAGCTTGCCGAACGCCAGTGATTTTTTCCGCAGCTCGACCATCGAGTGCCGCGCGGCCTGATCTTCGAAATCCGAGTGCGCAAAAAGCTTGACGGTTTTGATGTTGGTGATCGTGTCGACCACCTGCCCCGAAACCATCGCCCGCGCCCCTGCACGTGCAGCCGAGCGTATGCGAATACGCGGCAGGTACCAGCGCACCAGAAGGAAATAGACCACCAGCCAGGCTGCAAAGGGCAGCATCACCAAAGGATGAATAGACCCTAACAAAAGCAAAGAGCCCGCTAGCGACGCCAACGCAAACACAATCGCACTGATCGTTTCGGACACGACCGAGGCCATGGCGTTCGACGTCTGCATCTGTTTCTGGGCAATGCGCCCGGCGAAATCATCGTCGAAATAGGTGACAGACTGGCCCAGCGTCCAGCGGTTCAGCTTGGCCAGCACCAAAGGCGTGATGTTGGGCATCACGATATAGTTGTTCGAAATCGAAGACAGCCCAAACAGGATCGGGCGCAGCAGCATGAAGAACACCACCGCCCCAAAGATCATCCACATATTCCCGGCGGTCATGAAATGCTCGGGCCCGCTGGATGTTGCCACATCGATCACACGCCCCAGAATCCACGCTGTTCCAGCCTCCATCGCGCCAGCCAGGGCCGAAAAGAACGCGGCGACAAACAGCATGGGCCACGCGCCCGAAAGGCTCCAGCGAATGAACGCCCCCAATGTCTGCGGCGGGGGCGTTTCTGTGGTCCTGAACGGATAGATGAGATCGGCAATCTTCATTCAGCGGCCTCCGGGTTCATGAAGCCGCCAGATTGCCGCGCCCAGAACTGCGCGTAAAGGCCACCCTGCGCCAATAGATCAGAATGCGCGCCCTCTTCGACGATGCGGCCCCCGTCCATCACCAGAATGCGATCCATCTGCGCAATGGTGCTGAGACGGTGGGCGATTGCGATCACGGTCTTGCCCTGCATCATTCCGTAGAGCGTTTCCTGAATTGATGCTTCGACCTCGGAATCCAGCGCCGATGTCGCCTCGTCCAGCAAGAGGATTGGCGCGTCCTTCAGGATCACCCGGGCCAGCGTTACCCGCTGCCGCTGACCACCAGACAGCTTTACGCCCCGCTCACCCACATGCGCATCATACCCGGTGCGCCCCTGCGGGTCTTGCAGGTCAAGGATGAACGCGTGCGCTTCGGCCTGTTTGGCTGCGGCAATCATCTGCGCCTCGGTCGCGTCCGGACGACCGTAAAGGATGTTGTCACGCACAGAGCGATGCAGCAACGCACTATCTTGCTGGACCATGCCGATATGGCTGCGCAGACTGTCCTGTGTGACATCCGCTATGTTCTGATCATCAATCAGAATGGCACCGCGTTCGACGTCATAAAACCGCAAAAGCAGCTTTACCAGAGTCGATTTCCCGGCACCCGACCGCCCAATGAGACCGACTTTTTCGCCGGGCTGAATGGTCAGGTTGATGTGGTCAAGCCCACCGGCCTCGCGCCCGTAATGGTGCGAGAGATTGCGGATCTGGATCTCACCCCTGGTCAACCGCAGGGGTTTGGCCTCGCGCGCGTCAAGCAGATCGATGGGTTGGGCAATGGTCTCCATCCCCTCAGCCACGATACCAAGCTGGCGGAAAAAGCTGGTCAACGCCCACATGATCCATCCGGTCATGGCGTTCAGGCGCAGGGTCAGTGCGGTTGCTGCCGCGACGACGCCGACCGAAGCGGAACCCTGCATCCACAAGGCAATTGCCCAGCCCACGACACCCACGATCAGCACCCCGTTCAGGGTAACCAGAACCGCATCCATGATGGTGAAAATCCGCATCTCGATCTGGAATGTCCGGCGGGTTTCCTCGATTGCTTCGCGGGCATAGTCCAGCTCTTGCGGGCCATGGGCGAACATCTTGACGGAATGAATGTTGGTATAGCTGTCCACGACGCGGCCGGTAACAGTTGACCGCGCATCGGAGGCCGCCTTGGAGGCCGGCCCGACACGGTGAACCGTCCAGCGCACCAGCATCGCGTAGAACACAAACCAGATCAGCAGCGGGATCAACAGGCGCGCATCCGCTACATAAAGCAGGATCGCCGCACCGACCAGGTAGGCCAGTGAAAAGGAAATCGCGTCAAAGACCTGAAAGATCACCTCACCCGCTGCGGGCGGTGTCTGCATGATCCGGTTGGCAATTCGCCCTGCAAAATCGTTTTCGAACCAGCCAACCGACTGACGCAGAACGTGTTTATGGGCGCGCCATCGGATCAGAGTGCCAAAGTTCGGCAGGATCGTGTTGTTCAGGATCAGTACGTCGACCAGATGCAACAAAGGGCGCAGAAACAGGACAAAGGCCGCGATCAACAGCAGCTCGGTCCCGTGGTTCTGCCAAACCTCGGTTGGGGTACCGCCCAACAGGTCGACGACACGACCCATATAATAGATCAACCCGATCTCGACACCGGCGACGATAATGGAAATCAGCGCAGCCCAGACAAAGACCCGGTAGAACGGGCGCGAATAGTCCAGCAGGAACGGCCACAGCCGGGTCGGCGGCGTGTCAGCCTCATGATAGGCGACAAAAGGGTCAACAAGGTTTTCGAAATAGCGAAACATGGAGTGTGCTCCGATTGAGCAGAGAAAAAGACGTGCGAAGACAGATGGCGCCTGAACACCACCCTTTACGGGGCAAGTGTCCCGGCTTTAGCCGAACCAGATCCCGTAATACATTCGCATTCCTCCATCCATATGACGGGCGCACCTAACCACAATGGGCAAAAGTTGTCATCCCCTTTTGAGACTAAACATCAGCTTGCAAGCAAGTCTTCGCGTGACAGCTCAAAACCCGACGCGATCCAGAGGCTTTCAAGCTCGGCCAGTTTCTGGCCCAGCGCCGGGCCGGTGAACCCGGGGATCAGGTCCTTGGCCTGTATCGGGAAACGCGCGGCTGCACCTGCGTGCAGGTCCTGTCTGAAGTTTTCGGACCAGGGTTGTTCAAAGAAGGCGCACCGCAAAAGGGTTTTGTTCAAACCGCCTTCGTCACCATACCGATAGCCCAGTTCAGCCACGCTGGTGGTTGACTGCGCTTCGGTCCGCATTCCGGTCAGGCGTTGCAGTTGCGAACGGCTCAGGCGCAGGGTTGCGGCATCATCGGGCGTCGCGATAGCCGCCAGACGACGCAGGGGGTTCGGCTCGGCACCTGCCGCATTTTCCAAAGCGACCAGCGGTGCCAGCGACCGGTCATCCGCGCCCGGCAGCAATTGCGCCAATACGCCGGTGCTGCGCATCGTCGCAATGGCCGGGGCCGGATCAGGCGCGCCCAGCAGTTTCAGCAGTTCGGCCCCGACGCGTTCCCGCGACAACGAGGTCAGCCCATCAAGATTGGCACCAATGGCAGCCAGCGCGTCCGGGTCGAAACCGGCATCCGGGTCACCATACCAAGCGTGAAACCGGAAATAGCGCAGTGACCGCAAATAGTCTTCGCGAATGCGATCTTGGGCCTCGCCGATGAACCGCACGCGCCGGGCCTGAAGGTCGGGAAGCCCGCCAAGGGGGTCTAACACGGTGCCATCTGGCAGTGCATAAAGCGCATTCATGGTAAAGTCGCGCCGCGCGGCATCTTCTTCGACGTTATCGGAAAAGGCGATGACGGCGCGGCGGCCATCAGTTTCGACGTCACGCCGGAAAGTGGTGATCTCGTGCGGGATACCGGCGCTGACCACTGTAATCGTGCCATGGTCGATACCGGTGGGGATGGCCTTGAGGCCCGCTGCCTGCGCCATCTCGACAACCTGTTCAGGCCGGGCGTCAGTGGCAATGTCGATATCCGACACCGGCGCGCCCAGCAGCGCATTGCGCACGCACCCGCCCACAAAAAGCGCTTGCGCCCCGGATGAGGTCAGGGCGGCGCATACCTTTTGGGTCGCCGGTTCGCTGACCCAAAGTTCTTCAATCTGCATCATTCATTCACCCGTGCAGCAAGCCCGCGCAATATGCGGGCCGTCGCGCCCCATATGTAATAAGGGCCGTACGGAACTGTGTAATATCTGCGTTTCTGGCCACGCCAGCGGCGAGATTCAACCAGATAGTTCTTGGGATTCAAGAGATGCGCAAGGGGGGTCGAAAAGACTTCGTCGACTTCGCCGGGTTCCGGAACAGGTTGGAATCCCTTTCGAAGAACGGCCACCACGGGTGTAACCGTGAAAGAGGTGACTGTTTCATGCGTCGGCAGGTAACCCAGAATTTCTGGAAGATCCGCGGGAAGACCAATCTCTTCCTGTGCTTCGCGCAGGGCCGTAGCCGTGACATCTGCATCCCCTTCATCCTGTTTGCCGCCGGGGAACGCGATCTGACCCGGGTGGTGTTTGAGGGCCGAGGACCGTTTCGTCAGAATCACCCGAGGGGTGTCATCTGCAAGCGAGATTGCAACCAGAACCCCCGCCGGGCGCAGGCGACGCCCGGGCGGCAGGGAAGTGTCCGGGTTCAGGTCAAAGTCGCTGGACCCGTGACCGGGACGGCGCAGCGCCGTCCGGATCTGTTCAATCGGGTCAAGCACCCTTGCGGTCTTCGGCTTCAAAGCCAACTGTTGACGGATCGAGCACGTAATGTGCTCCGCAGAACTGGCAATCGGCAGTGACCTGACCTTCGGGCGTCGTCATCTTTTCGAGGTCCTTTGCCGAATAGATCGACAGGCTCTGCCGCACCCGGTCTTCGGAGCAGGTGCAGCCAAACTGCACGGACTGCGCATCATAGACCCGTGGCTGTTCTTCGTGGAATAGCCGGACCAACAATTCAGTCGGCGCAATTGAAGGACCGATCAACTCAAGATCCTCGACTGTGTCCAGCAGGATATTGACCCGGCCCCAGTTTTCGCCCTCTTCGCCGTCGACCAGATCGCTGGCGGTCAGAATCTCGCCATTGCCTTCCCCCGAGGCGGCGAATGGCGAGGCTTTGGGCATATGCTGCAACATGATACCACCGGCACGCCAGTGTTCATTCACGCCGGGCTCGGTCGATTTGCCAAAGCTCAGCGAGAACCGGGTTGGCAGCTGTTCGGACTGCGCAAAATAGGCCTCGGCGCAGGCGCTGAGAGAGGCTCCGGTCAGCGGAGTGATGCCCTGATAGGGCTGCGTGCCTTTGCCCTGATCTATCATGATGGCAAAATACCCTTCGCCCACCTGATCGAAGGGGGCCGTATCGGTGAGCCGGTCACGGTCAAAGCTGGCATAGGCCCGGATCTGCGCAGGCTGGCCTTCGGTCTTGGGTGCGTAATAGTCGGTCGCAATCATGCGCACCGGCCCCTTGGACTGCACCTGCAACGACAGCTTCCAGCGCAGCGCAACCGTCTGCCCGATCAATGCGGTCAGCAGGGCCATCTCGGCCACCAGCGCCTCGACCTGTTCGGGGTAGTCATGCTGCTTCAGGATGCCATCCAGCACACCATCCAGACGAGCCACACGGCCACGCATATCCGATACATCGAGTTGAAAGGGCAGGACGGTATCGTCCCACGCGATTTTCGTTCCAAGAGACATGGGGTTTCCTTACGCGCCACAGGTTGGCATACCGGCACCATATAGGTCGAACAGATTAGGTTTTAAGGGGCCATACATGATCAGGCGGTTCGGTGAAACCCCAGAGCCGGGGCGGAAATACACGCGACGGGTCGGTGTTTACGCACTTTTGCCCCGCAGAAGTCACCTTTTGCTGACCTGCCAGACAGAACCCGGACCCGACCTGCAATTGCCCGGCGGGGGTATTGATCCGGGCGAATCACCTGTTACCGCCCTGCATCGTGAAGTCTTTGAAGAAACCGGGTGGCTTATTGCTGCACCCCGACGGATTGGCGCCTTTCGACGCTTCACCTATATGCCGGAATACGACCTGTGGGCCGAGAAGGTCTGCCTAATCTATCGCGCCCGCCCCGTACGCCGCATAGGACCGCCGACCGAGGCGTTTCACGAAGCGTTGTGGATGGAAACCGCCGACGCCGTCGGTTTACTGGGAAATGACGGTGACCGGCATTTTGCCGAAATACACCTCGGCTCGCTTTAAGGTCCGTTATATTCAAAGAAGACGGCCGAGACGTCGTCTCCGATACCGTCTTTCGGTGACATCACTTGCGTCAAACGCCAGAACAAGTCGTCCAGAAACTCTGACCCGCCCCTTTCCGAGATGCTCTGTTGGGCCATCTGACGCAAACCGTCTTCGTCCAACAAACCGCCACCAGCCAGTTGGCATTCGGTAAACCCGTCCGAGTACAAAAGCAGCTTGTCGCCGGGCTGCATCTGCGTTTCGATTTGTTGAAAGCTCGCATCTTCGATCAATCCTATGGGCAAGCCTCCGTCACCAAGAAACTCAGCGCGGCTACCCTGCCGCAGCAGCAGGGGATGCGGATGCCCGGCCTGCACCATCTTCAGATGCCCGTTGCGCAGGTCGACGATGGCATAGACCATCGTAAAATACTCTTCGATACCTTCATCGGCCATCAGCCGGGAATTGAGCGTTTCAGCCACATGTTCTGGTGGCAGAAGTGCGAAAAACTTGTCGAACCTCCGCTCCATCGCGACGTTCTGATCGAAATGCTTGCTGGACAGATATCCCCCCAATCGCGCCGTCATCATGGCCGAGGTGATACCATGCCCGGATACGTCGATGCTGTAGAACCCTAGCCGGTTCACCCCGGGCGAGAACATCCCCACCAGATCACCGCCGATATGACCACAGGGTTTCAGCAACAGACTGACCCGCGATTTGCCGAATGTCCGGGTCAGTTCGGGAACCAGCGATTCCTGAATTTTCCGCGCCTGCATCAGGTCCTTGTCGATCGCGTCATGCGCAAGCCTGAGTTCCTTGAGCGCGGATTCGATCAGGCGGTTTTTCTGGGAGAGCTCGCGCTGCATGTCCAGAATGCGCGCACCAGCTGAAATCCGGGCGCGCAGTTCGTCCGCCTCAAGCGGCTTGATCAGAAAATCGTCGGCCCCGGCATCCAGACCGCGCGCGACTTCCTGCTTTTCGCTTTTGGATGTCAGAAGGATGAAATAGCTGTATTGATCCGTTTCCAAGGCCCGAAAGGCACAGCAGAATTCAAGGCCGCTCATCCCCGGCATGACCCAGTCGCTCAGCACAAGATCGGGCGGATTATCGACACAAAGCGCCAAAGCGGCATGGCCTGTATCGGCCTCGATCACCTCGAACCCCCATTTCCTGAGCGAGGCCACCAGAATGCGCCGTTGCAGGCGGCTGTCATCCACCACCAGCACCGTGCGGATCGCGCCGAAATCCAGATCAGTTCTGGTTTCCTCAAGACTCGCCCCCGGCACCATTTACCCTCTGCTCTGATGAGTTTCGTCACTTATGGCGAACCTATCGCCGACTGATTTAACATCCGGTGAAGAGTGACGATTGCCGAAGCGTGGCCCCGTTAACCTGCTTTTTACCGGACGCGTCTATTCAGAACCATGACCATTCATTAGCTGGTGTATAGGATGATCCACTGGGCCAGAGTCAGGCAGTTGCGGGATGAAGTCGGCCCCGAGGAATTCGATGAGGTGGTGGAGATATTTCTGGAAGAGGTGCAGGACGTGATCACCCGCCTGCGCCGCGATACCAACTGGGCCGAGCTGGAACAGAACCTGCATTTCCTGAAAGGAAGCGCGTTGAGCCTGGGGTTCGATCAATTCTCGAAACTCTGCCAGGATGGGGAACGGCAGGCCGCAGCAGGGCAAGGGGCCGAGGTTGATCTGCCGGCGCTTTTGGCGGCTTTCAACAGCTCGAAAACCATGTTTGAAGCTGAGCTGAACAAGAACCTGAGCTAGATCACGAACTGTGCCAGCGTCTCGTCCTCGGTGATGTCGGTATAGGTGAACCCGGCATCATCCAGATGGGCAAACAGGCGCATGAAGTTTTCGGGCTTGCGGGTTTCGATCCCGATCAGAACCGAACCGAAATTGCGCGCCGATTTCTTCATGTATTCAAACCGCGCGATATCATCCTCGGGGCCGAGAATATTCAGGAACTCCTTCAGGGCACCGGGTCGCTGCGGCAGGCGCAGGATGAAGTACTTTTTCACACCGGAATACCGCTGCGCACGTTCCTTGACCTCGGGCAAGCGTTCGAAATCGAAATTGCCGCCGGATGTCAGGCAGACCACGGTCTTTCCACGCACAAAACTTTGGATATCGCCTACTGCCTCGATCGCCAGCGCCCCCGCAGGTTCCAGCACGATGCCTTCGACATTCAGCATCTCAATCATGGTGGTGCAGATACGGTCCTCGGACAGGACCAGAACGTCCGACAGGTGACGTGATTTCAACAACTCGAACGGCTTTTCACCGATCCGCCCGACTGCCGCGCCATCGACAAAGGTATCTACTCGATCCAGCGAAACAGGATGTCCTGCTGCCAGGGCTGCGCGCAGACAGGCCCCTCCGGCCGGTTCGACGAACAGGCAATGGGTGCGGTCCCCGAACCATGTGGCCACGCCGGCGGACATGCCGCCTCCGCCCACGGGAAGCACAACGTGATCGGGCGCACCACCCATCTGCCTTTCGATTTCAACCGCCAGCGAGGCTTGCCCTTCGATCACATCGGCATCGTCAAAAGGCGACAGGAAATACCCGCCCTGCTGTACGCACCACGCCTGAGCGGCAGCAAGCGTGTCATCGAAATAGTCACCGATCAGATGAATCTCGACGTTATCCCCGCCAAAAATGCGGGTTTTCTGGATCTTCTGCTGAGGCGTCGTGACCGGCATGAAGATCACGCCCCGGACGCCCAGATGCTTGCACATGAAGGCCACGCCCTGCGCGTGATTGCCCGCGCTGGCACAGACGAACAGGTCCTGCCCCTGCTGCTTGCGCATTGCGTTGAACGCACCGCGGATCTTGTAGGAGCGCACCGGGCTCAGGTCTTCGCGCTTGAGCCAGATATCCGCCCCATAACGTTCGGACAGGTGGGCATTGCGCTGCAACGGCGTTGCCGGGAAGACAGAGCGCATCGCCTTTTCGGCGGCTCGGGCGCGGGTCATGAAGTCGGTCATGACCGCTTCACTGCCGCATCAGTACGACAAGGGCAAGGAATACATATGTGTACGCCGCTCAGGAGAGTTGGCGTTTTTCGATGAAGACGCCGTACATCGTAGTCAGGATGCTGACGTTGATCATCGGCAGAATGAGCGTGCCAAAGAACACGGTCAGCAAAACGCCCAGAACCGGTATTATTGCCAAGGCGGTGAAAGCCAGCTGCACCAGAATCTGGAATAGGAGGGCGACGAGTAGCAGCAACAAGATTGCACCACTGACCCCGGATGTGTTGTTCCAAGCCTCACCGAGCGATATGGGATTTCCTATCGCCGCTGCGGGCAGAATAATTGACAGGCGATAGAAGCACACGACCAGAAAAACAGTGTAAACAATCATCAGAATGAACCAAAGCCCCGCAAGACCTTCGCCTTGTGCAGCAGCGACCAAACCCATGGGGATATACGCGATCACCATCAAAATTCCCAACATCAGAAAGCGACCGAAATAGGCCAGAATCCTGTCGAAGCGGAATGTCGGGAGTATTCCCGTGGGATATTCTTCCATCAGGATGAAGCGGTGCCATGACACCGCGATCCAGAACATGGTAACGGACATTACCGCCAGTAAAACGACCACAAAGACAAAGGCTGAACCTGCGGTTGCACCTGGCGGCAACGCGCCTGTGTTGTCTTCAAGCGCCTCAAGCGGAATACCAAGCGCCAAAAACACGCCCACGATGATGATTGTCGCAATTAGAGCAGGGCCAACCGTTATCTGTAGCACCTGCTTGATGTTTCCAAATACCATCCGCACAGAATGCAAGAAAATCTGCCATCCCAACATTTTAAACCGCCCCTTCAACCAATGCTTGTTATTCTCTGCACCCGTTTCACCCCATTTCAGGTACTGCGTCAATCCTCACAACTTGCCCCCGCGTCCAAAACCCGCTAGGGGCCAATCGTTCTACGCATAAAGGGAAGTCAGATGTCCGCGCCCAAGAAAGTTGTTCTGGCCTATTCCGGTGGCCTTGATACCTCGATCATTCTGAAATGGCTGCAGACCGAGTATGGCTGTGAGGTCGTGACCTTCACTGCCGATCTGGGTCAGGGCGAGGAGCTGGAGCCCGCGCGCCAAAAGGCCGAATTGCTGGGGATCAAGCCCGAGAACATCTATATCGAGGATATCCGCGAGGAATTCGTCCGCGATTTCGTCTTCCCGATGTTCCGTGCCAATGCGCAATATGAAGGTCTGTACCTGCTGGGCACCTCGATCGCGCGGCCGCTAATCTCGAAACGCCTGATTGAGATCGCTGACGAAACTGGTGCTGATGCCGTCGCCCATGGTGCAACCGGCAAAGGCAATGACCAGGTCCGGTTCGAACTGGCAGCATATGCGCTGAACCCAGACATCAAGGTGATCGCCCCCTGGCGTGAATGGGATCTGACCAGCCGTACCAAGCTGCTGGAGTTTGCCGAGCAGAACCAGATTCCGATTGCCAAGGACAAACGGGGTGAGGCGCCGTTCTCGGTCGATGCGAACCTGCTGCATACCTCATCCGAGGGCAAGGTTCTGGAAGACCCTGCCGATATGGCGCCCGACTATGTCTATCAGCGAACCGTCCACCCCGAGGACGCCCCGAACGAGCCTGAGTTCATCGAGATCGGCTTTGAAAAAGGCGACGCGGTCAGCATCAACGGCGAGGCGATGAGCCCGGCTACGATCCTGACCAAGCTGAACGAATACGGCGGCAAGCACGGTATTGGCCGTCTGGACCTGGTCGAAGGCCGTTTTGTAGGCATGAAGTCGCGCGGTATCTACGAGACACCCGGCGGCACCATCCTGCTGGAAGCGCACCGTGGCATTGAATCCATCACCATGGACCGTGGCGCGATGCATCTGAAAGACCAGCTGATGCCGCAATATGCGGAACTCATCTATAACGGTTTCTGGTACAGCCCCGAGCGCGAGATGCTGCAAGCCGCCATCGACAGGTCGCAAGAGCATGTCACCGGCACCGTTCGCGTGAAGCTGTACAAAGGTCTGGCCTCGACCGTGGGTCGCTGGTCGGATCATTCGCTGTACTCTGAGGCGCATGTGACCTTCGAAGAGGATGCAGGTGCGTACGATCAGAAAGATGCGGCAGGCTTTATCCAACTGAATGCGCTGCGTCTGAAACTGCTGGCTGCGCGCAACAAGCGCCTGTCCAAGTGATCGACGAAGACGATAGCGACGACGAACTCGACATGTTCATCGAGGCGCAGGACACGGTTTGGGCCGATGTCCTGCGCGAACTTGAACAGGGGCAGAAAACCAGCCACTGGATGTGGTTCGTGTTTCCGCAACTGGCCGAGCTAGGCCAATCCCATATGGCACAGCTCTACGGCATTGAAGATCTGGACGAGGCGACACGCTATCTGAACCACCCGGAACTGCGCGACCGGCTTAGGCAGGCGGCCTCGCTGATGTTGCTGCACGCAGGACGCGATGCCAGCGACATTCTGGGCGGGATTGACGCGAAAAAGCTGCGATCTTCGATGACATTGTTTTCGTCTGTGGCAGATGCTCCGCCCGAGTTTCGTGCTGTTCTGGACGCCTTCTATGGCGGTAAGCCTTGTGACCGGACGGTTCAGATCCTCGGCGCATCGTGATCAGAAGTTCCAGTTGGGTCAGCCTTGCCTGTTCGGCACCTGACGCATTACGCATTCGGAAACCGTGAAAGGATCCCGAATGCTTCAGGACATCGCCGATGGAATTCAAAAAGGGCTGAACGGCAAAAGCTTTGACGGTTCGCTCAAATTCGATTGCGGCGCGGACGGTGTGATTGTTCTGGCGGACAATCAGGCATCGACGCAGGACCGGGACACGGATTGCACAATCCGCATCTCGCAGGAAAACCTGACCAAGCTGCTGACCGGAAAGCTGAACCCGATGACCGGCGTTGCTTTGGGCAAGCTCAAGATCTCGGGCAATATGGGTGTTGCGATGAAGCTGGGGCAACTGCTGGGCTGAATTTGCCGCAAAGCTGGCCTTTGGTCCGAGTCCAGCCAGACTGGCGGTTCCACCCGCGGTGTATCGCAGTTCCGCATCGGGATACCTGTCGCGCATGATCTGTTGCAAATGAGCGGAGGTTTCGCCCACCCATCAAATGAGCCGTATACAGGTGATCGCAGACGATAAACTCGTCTCACCAGCGCGTGACATTGCATGACAGGCAATTGCAAGGCGGTCGAACCCGCGTCAATCTCATCTTAAAAGGAGACCTGACATGATGCGGACTGCTTATTTCGAAACCGTCAGACCAGCCCTTCTGTTTACACTGATTGCATTGGCTGCCCTGTTGCGCGCGCTGCCTGCCCCGGCTGCAGGAACCGAAACGCTGACGGTGGCCGGAGGGTGTTTCTGGTGCGTGGAATCCGATTTCGAATCCGTGCCCGGCGTTATCGATGCGGTGTCGGGGTACACCGGCGGGACATCTGCGGACCCGACATATGATCAGGTTTCAAAAGGGGGGACCGGCCATTACGAGGCGGTTCAGATCACGTTCGATCCGGCGCGGGTTTCTCGCGCATCGTTGCTGAGCATGTATTTCCGGTCGGTTGACCCGACAGACGCCGGTGGCCAGTTCTGCGACCGGGGCGAAAGCTATCGAACCGCGATATTCGTCTCTAACACAGGAGAAAAGGCGCTGGCGGAACAAGCCAAAACAGACGCGCAGCAAGCGCTGGGGCAGACCATTGTCACCCCGGTTCTGAGCGCAGGACCCTTTTACCCCGCCGAGGCGTATCATCAGAATTATTACAAAGGCAACAAACTGGTCCTTACCCGCTTTGGACCAAAGCGTCAGCACAACGCCTACAAAGCGTATCGCAAAGCCTGTGGTCGTGACGCGCGCGTCAAGCAGCTTTGGGGCGGGGAAGCGCCATTTGCAGGGTCCTAGTCAAAGGATGCGTCACGCACTTCTTTCAGATCGGGAATGACATCCGCCGTTCCGTGCCGCATGACCATCAGAGCTGCGGCGCGGTTTGCCTGCAATATGGCCTGTTCCATTGGCATTCCGCGATCCATGCCTGCCAGCACATAGCCGGTGAAGGTGTCGCCTGCCCCTGTGGTATCCACCGCCCGCACCTTATGCGCGGGAAACTCGACCGGATCGTTGCCCTGCTGCAAGTACCTCGCGCCTTTTGAGCCGAGGGTAACGATGACATGCCGAACAGGCAGATCGGCGATGCTCAGACCGGTTTCCTGACGCAGTTGCTCGGCCTCCACCTCATTCAGGATCAGAAAATCCAGAAAAGGCAGAACGCCCTGAACGGCCTGTGCCTGAAACGGGGCTGCGGCATAACAGACGGTCAAGCCAAGCTTGCGCCCCAGCTGCGCCGCTTCGACCTGGGCATTGGTTTCATTCTGCAAGATCAGCAGATCACCGGTGTTTGCCGAGGCCAGCACCTGCCCCAGATGGGCGGGTTCCAATGCGTGATTGGCGCCGGGATACAGGATAATCAGGTTTTCACCCTCGGCATCCACCGCAATGATGGCGTGGCCCGTGGGAACATCCACCTCAGAGATATGGCGTGTATCCACACCATATTCTGTTAGTCGATCCTTGGCCCAGCGCCCATCGGGCCCCACGGCACCTATATGGCTGACGCGTGATCCCGCACGCGCAGCGGCCACCGACATGTTGGCCCCCTTGCCGCCCAGAAACCGATCCAGCCGACGGGCGGCCAGGGTTTCCCCCGGCGCAGGCAGATGCGGCAGGTCATAGACCATATCCGCGTTGATCGAGCCGAGATTCCAGATCGTCATGATTTATCCGATGTCGCAAGAGGCCAGAATGGCCATATTCAGAATATCGTTCGCGGTCGAGACGGTCGAGCAGATCTGGATCGGCTTGTCGATGCCTGACAGGATCGGGCCAATCACGGTGGCTCCACCCATTTCCTGCATCAGCTTGGTCGAGATTGATGCCGAATGCCGGGCCGGAACGATCAGGATATTCGCCGGACCGGTCAGGCGCGAGAACGGATAGGCCGTTTGCTGTTCGACGTTCAGGGCAACGTCCACCGTCATTTCACCCTCGTATTCAAAGTCAACGCCGCGCCGATCCAGCACAGCCGGGGCCCGGTGCATCTTTTCAGCACGTTCTGACACCGGATAGCCAAAAGTTGAGAAGCTGACAAAAGCCACGCGGGGCTCCAACCCCATATGCCGGGCAACTGCGGCCGAACGTTCGGCAATATTCGCCAGATCGTTTTCGTCAGGCCATTCATGCACCAGTGTGTCGCCAATCAGGACAATCCGGCCTTTATGCAGCAAAGCTGTCACACCGGCGGCACCATTGGCGGCATCGGCATCAAACACATGGTTGATCCGGTCGAGCACATGCGCAGACTTGCGGGTTGCGCCGGTGACCAGACCATCACCATGCCCATGGGCCAGCATCAGCGACGAAAACACATGCCGGTCCCGTGCGGCCAGACGGTGAATATCTTTGCGGTCAAATCCCTTACGCTGCAAGCGCTGATACAGGAAGTTCGAATAGGTTTCGAGATGCGTGGTATTGGCGGCATTCACGACCTCGATTTCGCGTACAGCGTCGCCCAGGCCCGTGGCTTCCAGTTTGGCCTTAACATCGTCTGGCCGACCCACCACAAGCGCCTTGCCGAAACCTGACCGCTGATACATGACCGCTGCGCGCAATACCCGGGGATCGTCGCCCTCGGCGAAAATCATGCGGCTTTGCGCCTGACGCGCACGGGCGTTCAAACCGCGCAGGATGCTGGCGGTCGGGTCCATCCGGGATTTCAGACTCAGCTCATACGCGTCCATGTCGATGATCGGACGGCGCGCGGCACCGGTGTCCATCCCCGCCCTTGCAACGGCCGGCGGGATACGGTGGATCAAACGCGGGTCGAACGGAGTAGGGATGATATAGTCACGCCCAAAGGTCAGCGACTTGCCATAGGCCATGGCGACCTCATCCGGCACATCCTCGCGCGCCAGATTGGCAAGTGCGTGGGCGCAGGCGATCTTCATCTCATCATTGATGGCGCGGGCGTGAATGTCCAACGCGCCTCGGAACAGGTAGGGGAAGCCCAGAACGTTATTCACCTGGTTTGGATAATCGCTGCGCCCGGTGGCAACGATCGCATCCACGCGAACCTCGTGCGCTTCTTCTGGAGTAATCTCGGGGTCGGGGTTGGCCATCGCAAAGATGACAGGATTGTCGGCCATGCTGGCAACCATATCCTGCGTGACCGCGCCTTTCACCGAAACGCCCAGGAACACATCCGCCCCCTTCATCGCGTCTTCCAATGTGCGCAAGTCGGTTGTGATCGCGTGGGCCGATTTCCACTGGTTCATGCCCTCTGTCCGGCCCTGATAGATCACGCCCTTGGTATCGCAGACAATGCAGTTTTCATGCCGCGCGCCCATTGCCTTGAGCAGTTCGATACAGGCAATCCCCGCGGCACCTGCGCCATTCAGAACGATTTTCACGTCCTCGATCTTCTTGCCCGAGATATGCAGCGCGTTCAGCAGGCCCGCCGCACAGATCACGGCCGTGCCGTGCTGGTCATCGTGAAAGACGGGGATGTCCATCTCTTCCTTCAGTCGCTGTTCGATGATGAAACACTCGGGCGCCTTGATGTCTTCCAGATTGATGCCGCCAAAGGTTGGCCCCATCAGACGCACTGCACGGCAGAATTCGTCCGGGTCTTCGGTGTCCAGCTCGATATCGATCGAGTTCACGTCGGCGAACCGTTTGAACAGGACCGATTTGCCTTCCATCACCGGTTTCGAGCCCAGCGCGCCGAGGTTACCAAGGCCCAACACCGCCGTCCCGTTCGAGATTACGGCCACCAGGTTGCCCTTGTTGGTATAATCATAGGCCGTTTCCGGGTTTTCCGCGATAGCCTCGCAGGGAACGGCCACACCCGGGCTGTAGGCCAGCGACAGATCTCGCTGCGTTGTCATGGGGACGGTGGCCTGCACCTCCCACTTGCCGGGGGTGGGGTCCAGGTGAAAGGCCAATGCCTCTTCTTTGGTGATCTTCGCTTTGGGCATCTTAAATGTCGTTTCCATGACTTCAGGGCTGACGCCTCATAGCGCAGGAGAACGCCCGCCTCAACGAGAATGAGTTTTCGGCTTTTACAGAAGATGCGGGATTTGTAAGGTCGCGCCCGGAATACGCCAAAAGGGGGCCGCTTTTGTCCACAGTCACGCCAATGATGGCGCAATACCTCGAAATCAAAGAGGCCCACCCGAATGCCCTGCTGTTTTATCGCATGGGTGATTTCTACGAGATGTTTTTCGAGGATGCCGTCAACGCTGCTGAGGCGCTGGATATCGCGCTGACCAAGCGCGGCAAGCACAATGACGAAGACATCCCGATGTGTGGCGTGCCGGTGCATTCGGCCGAAGGGTACCTTTTGACCCTGATCCGCAAGGGCTTTCGCGTTGCGGTCTGTGAACAGTTGGAAAGCCCGGCTGAAGCAAAGAAAAGAGGCTCTAAATCGGTCGTAAAACGTGATGTCGTGCGACTCGTCACGCCCGGAACACTGACCGAGGATGCGTTGCTTGAGGCGCGCCGACACAACTTTCTGGCTGCCTATGCCGAGGTCCGGGACGACGCCGCGCTTGCCTGGGCCGATATTTCGACGGGCGCGTTTCACGTGATGCCACTGACCTCGGTCCGGCTCAGCCCCGAGCTTGCCCGGCTTGCGCCCTCCGAACTGATCGTGGCCGATGGAACGCAGGAAAAGCTGAACGAAACGCTGCTTGATCTGGGGATTTCACTGACGCCGGTCGGGCGCGCCAGTTTCGACAGCACGGCGGCGGAAAAGCGCATCTGCGGGCTGTTTCACGTGGGTGCCTTGGACGCGTTCGGCAATTTCGGCCGCGCCGAAGTGTCCGCGATGGGCGCGCTGATCGACTATCTGGAGATTACGCAAAAGGGCAAACTGCCCCTGCTGCAAACGCCGCTGAAAGAATCTGAGGATCGGGTCGTTCAGATCGACGCTGCAACGCGTCGAAACCTTGAGCTGACCCGTTCCCTATCTGGCGGGCGCGCAGGATCGCTTCTTTCTGTCGTTGACCGGACCGTTACCCCCGGCGGCGCGCGATTGCTGGAACAGCGGCTTTCAAGCCCTTCTCGAAATCTGGATGTGATCCATGCCCGGCTTGACGCAGTCAGTTTCACCGCTGGTGACAGCTTGATCGCGTCTGATCTGCGCGAAGCCTTGCGCAAAACCCCGGATCTGGACCGCGCCCTGTCGCGTTTGTCACTCGAGCGCGGCGGACCTCGTGACCTGACAGCCATACGCAACGGGCTGACACAGGCGGCCACGATTGCCGAAATCTGCACCGATCAGGATTTGCCTGTGTTGCTGGCGACCGCGCTTCAGAACCTTGTTGGTTTCGATGACTTGCTGACTTTGCTGGACGAAGCGCTGGTGGCCGAACCCCCGCTTCTGACCCGCGACGGAGGCTTTATCGCGCCAGGTTTTGATACTGAATTGGACGAGGCCCGCACCCTGCGCGACGAAGGCCGGTCCGTTATCGCCGGGTTTCAACGAAAATACGTCGAACACACCGGCATCACCTCGCTGAAAATCAAGCACAACAACGTGCTGGGCTATTTCATCGAAACCACGGCCACCCATGCCGAAAAGATGCTGAACCCACCCTTTAGCGAAGCCTATATTCATCGCCAGACGACAGCCAACCAGGTGCGGTTTACAACCGTCGAACTGTCCGAGATCGAAACTCGTATCCTGAACGCCGGAAATTTGGCGCTGGAGATTGAAAAGCGGCTCTATCAAAGGCTTTCTAGCACAATACTGGACCTCGCTGCCCGATTGAATCAGGCCGCCCGCGGGCTTGCCGAACTGGACTTGACGACCGCCTTGGCTGATCTTGCACGGGGTGAAAACTGGTGCCGCCCAAAGGTTGACGGCTCTCGCGCATTCAATGTGCAGGGTGGTCGCCATCCGGTTGTGGAACACGCCCTCCGGCAGCAAAGTGGCGGTGCATTCATTTCCAATGATTGCGATCTGAGTGTCCAAGACGGTGCGGCTATATGGTTACTGACGGGTCCGAACATGGCCGGTAAATCAACCTTTCTGCGCCAGAACGCCCTGATCGCACTGCTTGCCCAAATGGGCAGCTATGTCCCGGCCGAAGAGGCGCATATTGGCGTCGTCAGTCAGCTGTTCAGCCGCGTAGGAGCCTCGGACGATCTGGCGCGGGGGCGGTCGACGTTCATGGTCGAAATGGTGGAAACCGCCGCCATCCTGAATCAGGCCGATGACCGTGCATTGGTGATCCTGGACGAAATCGGCCGTGGTACCGCCACCTATGACGGCCTGTCCATCGCCTGGGCCACATTGGAACACCTGCACGCGGCCAACAAATGTCGCGCTTTGTTTGCCACGCATTATCATGAGCTTACGGCTTTGGCCGGTAAACTCGAAGGTGTCGATAACGCCACCGTAGCGGTCAAAGAGTGGGATGGCGAAGTCATCTTCCTGCACGAGGTTCACAAGGGCGCGGCTGACCGGTCTTATGGGGTGCAGGTTGCGCAACTAGCCGGTTTACCCGCTTCTGTTGTCGAACGTGCCCGGATGGTTCTGGACCAGCTTGAAAAAACCGAACGCGAAGGCGGCAAGCAAAAAGCGCTGATTGATGACCTGCCGCTGTTCTCTGTAGCCGCGCCGCCACCCCCACCCGCACCGAAAACTTCGCCAGTGACCAAGATATTGGAGGGTGTCCTGCCCGACGAACTGACCCCGCGCGAAGCGCTGGATCTGATCTACAAACTGAAAGAGGCGGCCAGATCCTGACCGCCCTTCATCTTTTCAAAAATACTCTCGCCGAAGGCTTGGCTTTGAAAAGCCAATCAGCTTGCTGGCGTTGAAGAGACCCCGACTTGAGCCGGACGCAACAGGCGGTCGTGCAGCATGAAACCCTCGGCAGACACCTGAATGATGTCCCCTGCCCGCGTGCCCGGCACCGGGGCCTCGAACATTGCTTCGTGCACATTCGGATCAAACCGGTCGCCAACCTGGGGCGTAATCACTTCGATCCCGTGTTTCTGGAACACATCCTTCAGGGCACGCATGGTCAGTTCGACGCCCTCCAGCAGCCCGGCGGCGACCTCTTTCTGCTCGTCAGTCGCGGCCTCAAGTGCGCGCTTCATGTTGTCGTAAACGGGCAGCATATCACGGGCCAGCTTGGAACCGCCATACTGCTCGGCATCGCGGCGCGCCTTGTCGCCACGTTTGCGTGCGTTCTCGGCATCGGCAAGCGCGCGCATGAATTTGTCTTTATACTCATCCCGCTCGGCGCGCAGCTCGTCCAGCTCGAGCGCCTCGTCACTGATCTCAGCAAACTCCTCGGCCAGCTCTTCCGCTTCTGCCGCCATGATATCGTCCAGAAAATCTTCGTTCTTGGGCTCTGCCATCTCTTACCCTCTAGCTCCGGTCGGATATCAGCTTGCCGACCAGTTGCGCCGTATAATCCACGATCGGCACGATCCGTCCATAATTCAGACGCGTGGGCCCGATGACCCCGACCGCACCGATTATCTTTCGATCAGCGTTCATATATGGAGACACCACCAAAGAGGAACCCGAAAGTGAGAAAAGTTTGTTCTCAGACCCAATAAAAATGCGCACACCCTCGCCGCTTTCCGTCAATTCAAGGAAATCCGCGATGTCGCGCTTGCGTTCCAGATCATCAAACAGGCTGCGAATACGCTCCAGCTCTCCGGCCTGGCCGGGTTCGTTCAACAGATTCGCCCGTCCCCGCACGATCAGACGGGCCGAGTCGGCTCCGTCTCCGTCCCAAGCGGCCAGCCCGCTTTCGACCAGCTCGCGCGCCAATACATCGATTTCCTGCTTGCGCGCCTGAATCTGTTTCTGCATCTGACGGCGTACTTCGCTAAGCGTGCGCCCCTCGATCAGAGCATTCAGAAAATTCGCGGCCTCGCGCATCGAACTGGGCGTCTGGCCGGGTGGTGGTGTGAACAGACGATTTTCGACATGGCCGTCCGAAAAGACCAGAACCACCAATGCCTTGTCATGCCCCAAGGAAACAAACTCGATATGCTTGATTTCTGCTTCATGCTTTGGTGTCAGGACCAGCGACGCACCTTGCGTCAGGTGTGACAAAGCTGACCCGACCCGATCCAGCATTCCGCCAACATCGCCCGCGTTAGAGCCTAATGTTTCTTCCAGTTTTTGCTTGTCGTCGACGCCCAGATCGCCAACCTCAAGTAAACCGTCCACGAACATACGCAGTCCTTGCTGCGTCGGTACCCGACCCGCGCTGATATGCGGGCTGTCCAGAAGACCCAGAAACTCCAGGTCCTGCATCACATTGCGCACGGTTGCGGCACTGACCTTTTCCGACAGGCTGCGCGTCAGGGTTCGGCTTCCGACCGGCTCTCCGCTTTCCAGATAACTTTCAACGATCAGCCGGAACACCTCGCGCGACCGGTCGTTCATCTCGTCCAGAATTTTGCTCGCTTCACTCATGCGTTTTCCCCTGCTGGTTCATCATTAAATAGCAGGCAAATGAAAGGTCAATCGGGGTTGCATCGTAACGCTGCGGGGCGGTATCCCCAACCCAGCAAACAAAGGATTTCCCATGCGACACTCTGGAAGAGACTTAAGTGAAATGCGCACCGTTTCAATCGAAACGGGGTTCACCAAACATGCCGAAGGTTCCTGCCTGATCAAGATGGGCGATACCCATGTGCTGTGCACCGCCACGATCGAAGATCGGGTACCCCCTTTCATTAAGGGTTCGGGGCTTGGCTGGGTCACCGCCGAATACGGTATGCTGCCCCGCGCCACCAACACCCGGATGCGGCGTGAAGCGGCCTCGGGCAAGCAAGGTGGCCGTACGGTGGAAATTCAGCGCCTGATCGGTCGCGCCCTGCGGGCCGGCGTCGACCGGGTTGCACTTGGCGAACGTCAGATCACCGTTGATTGCGATGTGATCCAGGCCGATGGCGGCACCCGCTGTGCCTCAATCACCGGCGGCTGGGTTGCTCTGCGATTGGCCGTCAACAAACTGATGAAGGCAGGTGACGTGATTTCAGATCCGCTGGTTGATCCGGTCGCCGCCGTGTCCTGCGGTATCTATGCGGGCCAGCCTGTTCTGGATCTCGACTATCCCGAAGACAGCGAGGCCGGTGTCGACGGCAACTTTATCATGACCGGGTCAGGCAAACTGATCGAGGTCCAGATGAGCGCCGAAGGTTCTGTATTCAGCCGTGCCCAGATGGATCAGCTGATGGATCTTGCGGAAAAAGGTGTTGCCGAGCTGGCCGCAGCCCAGAAAGCCGCCACCACATGACCCGTAAGTTTGACAGCGACAGGCTTCTGGTTGCGACCCACAACAAAGGCAAGCTTGAGGAGATGGCGCATCTCCTCGAACCTTTTGGCGTGACGGTTGTGGGTGCGGCGGACATGGACCTGCCTGAACCGGAAGAGACCGAGGACACCTTTGTCGGCAACGCCCGGATCAAGGCCCACGCCGCCGCAAAGGCCACCGGGCTGCCCGCCCTGTCAGACGATTCTGGAATCACAATCGACGCGCTGGACGGCGCGCCGGGTGTTTATACCGCTGATTGGGCCGAAACCGGCAACGGTCGCGACTTCCTGATGGCGATGACCCGCGCCCATAATGAGCTTGAGGCAAAGAGCGCCCCCCACCCCCGCACCGCGCAATTCCGCAGCACACTGGTGCTGGCCTGGCCTGATGGGCACGATGAAGTGTTTGAAGGTGTTGCCCCCGGTCATCTTGTCTGGCCCATCCGCGGCGAAGGTGGATTCGGCTATGATCCGATGTTTGTTCCCGAAGGGTACGACATTACCTTTGCCGAGATGGATCGCTGGGAAAAGAACAAGATCAGCCATCGCGGACGCGCGGTTGAGAAGTTCGTGAAAGGCTGCTTTGGCGGATGATTGGCGCAACGGAGGCTTTGGCCTTTACGTGCATTGGCCTTTTTGCGAGGCCAAGTGCCCCTATTGCGACTTCAACAGCCATGTTTCCAGAAACATTGATCAAAAACAATGGCTTGACGCCTATCTAAGCGAATTGCGGCGCTCGGCTGCCGAAACCCCGGATCGGGTGCTGAACACGATCTTTTTCGGCGGTGGAACCCCGTCTTTGATGGACCCGGAAATCGTTGCCGCCGTGATCGGTGAGGCCCGTGCGCTCTGGCACCCCTCCAACACCATGGAAATCACGCTGGAGGCAAATCCCGGATCAGTCGAGGCCGGGCGGTTCGCGGCCTATCGTGATGCAGGCGTCAACCGGATATCGATGGGCGTGCAGGCGCTCAACGACGAAGACCTGCGCCGCTTGGGGCGAATTCACACTTTGGCCGAGGCCCGCGCTGCTTTTGACATCGCCCGTGATTGTTTTGAACGGGTGAGCTTTGACCTGATCTATGCCAGGCAACACCAAACGTTGGACGCCTGGCGGGCCGAGTTGAACGAAGCTCTGTCCATGGCCGTGGATCACCTGTCGCTGTATCAGCTGACAATCGAAGAAGGCACGGCTTTTGGCGATCGTTATGCTGTCGGAAAACTGCGCGGCTTGCCCGAAGATGACAGTGCGGCCGACATGTACCTTGCAACACAAGAGATTTGCGAGAAACACGGCCTGCCCGCCTATGAGGTGTCCAACCACGCCCGCCCCGGTGCAGAGTCGCAGCACAATCTGGTCTATTGGCGTTACGGGGACTATGTCGGCATTGGTCCCGGTGCTCATGGGCGAATAACGGTGGGTGGTGAAAGACACGCGACCGAAACCCATCTGAACCCGCAGCGTTGGCTTGACGCCGCCACGAAGGGTGACGGAGAAAAGAAACGCTACGTCCTTTCGCCTGAAGATCAGGCGAACGAATACCTTATGATGGGCATGAGGATCTCAGAAGGACTAGATGTAGATAGGTGGGAGGCCCTGTCAGGCTGTCCACTTTCTGACGAAACCGTGGACCATCTGGTCGGCATTAATATGATTGAACGTGAAAACAACAGACTCAGAGCAACACCAGCGGGGCGCGCCGTGCTGAATGCTGTAATCCGGGAATTAATGGGCTGAATATGCAGTATCTTTGGGCGGGGCTGGGATTGCTTTGCGTTGCGATGGCCGCGATTGGGGTTGTTCTGCCTCTTCTTCCAACGGTTCCGTTTTTGTTGCTGGCAGCGTTTTTCTTTGCGCGATCCTCTTCACGGTTGCATAACTGGCTACTGTCGCACCGGATTTTCGGGCCAATGATACTGGATTGGCAGAGTTCGGGCGCAATACGCCCGGCCGCAAAAAAGGCAGCAACCTTTTCGGTCGCCGCCGTTTTCGGGGTGTCTTTGCTACTATCCGTTCCGCCCTTCGTGCTGATCATTCAGATCATTGTTCTGGGTGGCGTCCTGATATTTATCTGGACGCGCCCTAACGGCTGAGCTTTGCACAAAGATCGTCAAGCTGATCCAGGTTTTCATATGTCAGAACAACCTGACCGGATTCCGTTCCCGCCTTGTGATTGATTGAGACTTTCATAGCCAAAATAGCGGACAGGTCTTTTTCCAGCGCGCGCGTATCAGCATCTTTTCCAGCATCCAGATTCCTGGATCTGGAAGCAGGTCGTGGAGTGTCGCCTTGCTGTTGTTTCTTGACCAACGCTTCGGTTGCACGCACAGACAGGCCATCCTTGACGATCTGTTTTGCCAATTCCGAGGGGTTTTCCGCCGTAATCAGCGCACGCGCATGGCCGGCCGATAATTTCCCTTCAATAACAAGTGTTTGTACGTCTATTGGCAGAGACAAAAGCCGCAACAGGTTCGCAATGTGGCTGCGGCTTTTCCCCAATGCCTCGGCAAGCTTTTCTTGCGTGTGCCCAAAGCGATCCATCAACTGCCTGTAGCCGGCGGCCTCTTCCACCGCGTTCAGGTCAGCACGCTGGATGTTTTCGATAATTGCAACTTCCAGTACTTCGGTATCATCAAACTCACGCACGATCACTGGGATCTCGTGCAGCTGCGCCATCTGAGCCGCCCGCCACCTGCGTTCACCAGCGACGATTTCATATTCTCCGGCCCCCGCCGGACGTACGATCAAGGGTTGGATAATACCTTTTTCCCGGACCGACGCGGCAAGCTCATCCAGTTGTTCGGGTTGAAACGTGCGTCGCGGCTGATTTGGGTTTGCCTTCAGCTTTTCGATCGGAACTTTCAGATCAGGTCTGCGCGCGTCAGATGATACCCGGTTGCCCGCTTCCGGATTAACATCCGCCATGAGTGCGGACAATCCCCGGCCCAACCCTCTGGATTTCGCTTTCCTGGTGCTCATGTCGGCCTCCTCACCACCGCTCATGCTGCGGTTTTGTTGTTCTTATGCATGATCTCACGGGCCAGATGCCGATACGCCATCGCACCAAGTGATCCCGAGTCATACTGCAATACCGGCAGCGCATAGGATGGCGCCTCGCTGACCCGCACATTCCTGGGTATCTTTGTTTTAAAAACCATCTCACCCAGATTGTCACGCGCATCCTTTTCGACCTGGCGGGACAAGTTGTTGCGGTTGTCATACATGGTTAACACAACACCTTCGATTCTCAGGTCTGGATTCGCGGTTTGCCGGACCTCCCGGATCGTCAACATCAATTGCGAAAGACCCTCCAACGCAAAGAACTCACTTTGCAGCGGCACAAGGACAGAATGGGCGGCAACCATCGCATTTACGGTCAAGAGGTTCAGTGACGGCGGGCAATCTATCAGGATGAAATCCAGCTCAAACGCGTCCACTGCCGTCTGACGCAGCGCATCGTGCAGCAAATAGCTGCGTTTTTCGTTGGAAATCAGCTCGATATCTGCCGAGCTCAAGTCAACCGTTGCAGGGACAACCAGAAGGTTTTTGATCTCCGTCTCCTGAACCACTGCCTCCAAGGGCGCGTCATCCAGGATGAGATCATAAGTGGTCCAATCCCGATCTTCGACCCCTAAACCGGTTGATGCATTCCCTTGTGGATCGAGGTCAACCACCAATACCCTGCAGCCAGCTTCGGCCAACCCTGCCGCTAGGTTGATTGCTGTGGTTGTTTTCCCTACTCCGCCCTTCTGATTGGCAACCGCAATTATCCGGGGTCCGGACGGTCGAGACAGATCAACCACGTGATACTCCTTTGATCTTAAGGATAACGGCCTGAGGTTCAGTTAAACTTGTAATGGCCTCAGCATCGAAATTCCATTCCTCACGCGCCTCATCCAGCTCTTTTTTCCAGTTTGCACCTTTGGGCAACAGCGCGGTCCCGTTTTCACCTAAATGCCTGTCACAGAATGATAACAATGTACGCAGATCCGCCAGCGCGCGCGCCGAAACGATGTTTGCGCCCAGGGGTTCAACCACCTCGATCCGCTTAGAAATCACTTTACACGACACGCCACATTCACGGGCGACGTTACGCAGAAAAGCCGATTTTCTCTGGTCGCTTTCCACCAGAGAGAAACTGGCGGTCGGAGCTTCCTTGGCAGCAATAATGGCGCATACCATTCCGGGGAACCCGCCGCCACTGCCAAGGTCCACCCAGGTTTCAAACGTTTCAGCGCATCGAAAAACTTGGACAGAATCCAGAATATGCCGATCCCACATGAATTCCAGACTATTGCGTGAAACAAGATTTATCCTGGGATTCCAGCGGTTCACCAGATCAACATAGATTTTCAGACGTTCGAATGTTTCACGTGAAACATTCAAGCCATCAAACTTGGAAAAATCGGCCATCATGCCTGACGCGCTCGTTGATCGCGGCGCAATTTCGCCAGGACAAGGGTGAGCGCAGCCGGTGTAACGCCTTCGACTCGGCTTGCTTGCGCTATGTTCGACGGTTTGGCCTGTGACAGTTTCTGCTTCATCTCAGAAGACAGCCCGTCCAGGCCAAAATAGTCAAATTCACGCGGGATAACATAGGATTCATCCCGCTTCATAGCCTCAACATCGCGCTTTTGCCGGTCGATATAGTTCGCATAAAGTGCGTCACGTTCGATTTGAAGCCGGATCGCCACGTCTACATCTTGTAGATCTGGTATCAAGGGAAACAAGTCCTCGAAAGATGTATCCGGAAATGCCAGAATCGCCATTCCATCTCGGCGGTTTCCATCCTGGTTGACGTTGATCCCGGCTGAAAGAACTTCCTTGGGTGTGTATGTGCGAGCGGTCAGCTTGGATTTCGCTGCATCAAGCTGGCTCATTTTCTTCTCAAAATGCGCCTGACGCCCCTCTCCGACACAGCCAAGTTCCAACCCAATCGGCGTCAACCGTTGATCTGCATTATCTGCACGCAGAGACAGTCGGAACTCGGCCCTGGAGGTGAACATTCGATAAGGCTCTGCCACACCACGTGTCGTCAGGTCGTCTATCATCACGCCGATATAGCTGTCTGATCTGGTGAAAATGACCGGTTCGCGGCCCTGTACGTCCAGCGCCGCGTTAAGGCCAGCAACCATCCCTTGTGCCGCAGCTTCCTCATATCCTGTGGTTCCGTTGATCTGCCCTGCCAGATATAGTCCCGGAACGTCGGGTAGCGACAAGGACGCGGTTAAGACACGTGGGTCCACATAATCATATTCGATCGCATAGCCCGGTTGAAGAATGTCCGCCTTTTCAAGCCCTTTGATCGACCGAACGTATTCCAATTGCACGTCCTGAGGCAGTGACGTTGAAATACCGTTGGGATAAATCGTGTGATCATTGACGCCTTCGGGCTCAAGAAAAACCTGATGCGAGTCCTTATCTGCAAAGCGAACAATCTTATCTTCGATCGAAGGGCAATATCTTGGACCTATGCCATCGATATGGCCCCCATACATCGCCGATTTTGAGAGGTTTGCTTCGATGATCTCATGCGTCTTGGCATTGGTATGTGTAATACCGCAGGAAATCTGAGGCGCGACAACCGATGTTGACAGGAAAGAAAACAAGGTCGGGTCCTCATCCCCGTCCTGTCTTTCCAAACCTGACCAGTCGATAGTGCGCCCATCCAGACGCGGCGGTGTGCCGGTTTTCAAGCGTCCCAGCGGAAGGTTATAGCTATCCAACCTCTCGGCCAGTTTTATCGACGGGCGATCTCCCATCCGCCCACCAGCCCGTGACACGTCGCCGATATGGATGACGCCGCGCAGGAAGGTTCCGGAAGTCAGAACAACGGCTTTGGCATGCACTTCCGACCCATCTCCAAGCAGGACACCGGCGACATGGAGTCCGTCCATCAGGAAGTCTACAACCTCCCCAACGATAATGGACAGGTTTTCCTGGTTGCTGATTTCGTTTTGCATTGCCGCACGATAAAGGGCGCGGTCAGCCTGCGTTCTGGGACCCTGAACAGCCGGACCTTTTCGCCGGTTCAACAGTCGAAACTGAATACCAGCCTGGTCAGCGACGCGACCCATTACACCGTCCAGCGCGTCAATCTCTCGAACCAGATGTCCCTTCCCCAACCCACCGATAGCCGGGTTGCAGGACATGACGCCGATATCGGTCGCAGATAATGTCACCAAAGCGGTTTTCGCACCCATCCTGGCAGCGGCGTGCGCGGCTTCCGTACCGGCATGACCGGCCCCAACCACGATGACATCAAAGTTTGAATGTTTCACGTGAAACAATCCTTATTTTCCTAAACAAAAGCTGGAGAAGATTTCATCCAACAGTGTCTCGACATCAATTCTGCCGACCAGAGATTCAAGCGCCCGTATGGCAGTCCTTAACTCCTCCGCAGCGATATCATACAGGTCCGGGCCTGATTCCAGAACCGTGATCGCAGCAACAAGTGAAGCCGATGCCTTGTTCATCGCAGCGCGATGGCGTTCACGCGTGGCTATACCATGTGTTGTGGTTCTTTCACTCAAGACCCACGAAATCTGGTCGACAAGCGCATTAATCCCCTGTCCTGTCTTTCCTGAAACACCTTCACTCTTATCTTCCCGCAGGTCTGCTTTGGGCAGAACATGGATATCGCCATCCTGCACAGCTACATCCAGCTCTTCCGGGACTTCGGTCAGAAAAACACGCAAGTCTGCCGCTTCTGCCCGTTTTCGAGCCAGCTCGATCCCAAGATTCTCGACGTGATCTTCGGTTTCCCGCAACCCGGCCGTATCCAGCAATGTCACCGGCAAGCCAGCCAGATCCATACGAACCTCAATCACATCCCGGGTTGTGCCTGCGAATTCCGAGGTAATTGCGGCTTCACGTCCTGCAAGCGCGTTCAACAGGGTTGATTTTCCTGCATTGGGAAGACCAACAATAGCCACTTCAAATCCGGTACGAATACGCTCGGCAATCTTCACCCCATCTGCTTCTCGACGAAGATCTGCCAGAACGCCGCTTGTCAAATCGCGGACTTCCTGCGTGACGTCGGTGGGGACGTCTTCATCAGCGAAATCGATGACGGCTTCCAGCAACGATGCCGCGCGGATCAGATCGCGCCGCCAGCGCTCGGCCAGCGTGCCAAGCTCACCGGCAAGAATGGTCTGGGCCTGCTTACGCTGTGCCTCGGTTTCCGCATCAATCAGGTCTGCCAGGCCTTCGACCTGTGTCAGATCCATCTTGCCATTTTCAAGGGCCCGGCGTGTGAATTCACCCGGGTCCGCCAGCCGCAGCCCATCGGTGTTCGACAAACAGCGCAGAACCGCATTGACCGAGGCCGTGCTGCCATGGATCTGAAGTTCTGCCACGTCTTCCCCGGTGAAACTTGCCGGTGCCTGAAAGGTCAGAACCAGACCATCATCCAGACGTGATCCGTCCTGATCCCGCAGGGTGCGCAAGACTATTCCCCGCTTGGGCAGTTCCGCGCCGCTCAGACATGCAGCTGCGGAATGCGCTTCGGGGCCAGAGAGGCGAATGACCGCCACCCCTGCTTTGCCTTGCGCGCTGGCCAAGGCGAATATCGTATCCATTCGTAGGCCTCGCGTCGCTTAAGACCTGTGTCAGGTGTTCATTGAATCGAAGAACTCGCCGTTTGTCTTCGTCTGTTTCAACTTCGACAACAGGAACTCGATTGCGTCGGTGGTGCCCATCGGATTGAGGATACGGCGCAGAACGAAGGTTTTGGCCAGATCGCCCTTGTCGACCAGCAGGTCCTCTTTCCGTGTACCGGATTTGAGGATGTCGATCGCCGGGAACACGCGTTTGTCTGCAATCTTGCGGTCCAAAACGATTTCCGAGTTACCAGTACCTTTGAATTCTTCAAAGATCACCTCGTCCATCCGGCTGCCGGTATCGATCAGCGCCGTGGCGATGATGGTCAGCGATCCGCCCTCTTCGATGTTCCGGGCCGCGCCGAAGAAACGCTTGGGCCGCTGCAGCGCGTTTGCGTCCACACCACCGGTCAGAACCTTGCCCGAGGATGGTACAACGGTGTTAAAAGCCCTACCAAGTCTTGTGATTGAGTCGAGTAGAATAACAACATCTCGTTTATGTTCGACCAGGCGCTTGGCCTTTTCAATGACCATCTCCGACACGGCCACGTGACGCGTTGCGGGCTCATCGAAGGTTGACGACACAACCTCACCCTTAACCGAGCGCTGCATGTCGGTCACTTCTTCCGGGCGTTCGTCGATCAGCAGGACGATCAGGTAACACTCCGGATGGTTCTGTTCGATCGAATGCGCGATGTTCTGCAGGATCACGGTTTTACCAGTCCGCGGCGGTGCCACGATCAGCGAACGCTGACCTTTACCGATCGGCGCAACCAGATCGATCACGCGCGCGGACTTATCCTTGATGGTGGGATCTTCGATTTCCATCTTCAGACGCTCATCCGGGTACAGAGGCGTCAGGTTGTCGAACAGGATCTTGTGCTTGGCCTTCTCGGGATCTTCAAAGTTGATCATGGTGACATTTGTCAGCGCGAAATAACGCTCACTCTCGTCCGGCGCCTTGATCTCGCCCTCGACCGTGTCCCCAGTCCGCAGTGAGTGCAGACGGATCATGTCGGGCGAGACATAGATATCGTCAGGACCCGGCAGATAGTTTGCCTCGGGCGAGCGCAGAAAGCCGAACCCATCCTGTAGCACTTCCAGTACGCCATCACCGCCGACGGTCCAGCCATCATCGGCACGTTCGCGGAGAATCTGGAACATCATCTCGCCTTTGCGCATGGTCGAGGCGTTTTCGATCTCCAGCTCTTCGGCCATTGCCAGAAGGTCTTTGGGGCTTTTGGCTTTCAGGTCGGCCAGATTCAGGGATTCATTGGACATGATACATACCTTCACCGCTGAAAACGCGGCTTGAAGTGGAATTTCAGTACGGAAAATACGCCGCCCGGACGGGCGTGTTGTAATCTACATAAGCGCAGCGTCGTTCGGAGTCAAATAGGCGTTCAGAACTTCAGAATGACCGCCAGAACGATGGTAACCATCAGAATGGTCGGAACCTCGTTCATCATGCGATATTGCCGCCCAGTGAGCTTATTCTGGCCTGCCAGAAAATCCTTTCTTCGGGCCATAAGCCAATGGTGGAACCAGGTCATCGCGATCACGCCCGCGCCTTTAACCCAGGGCCATGCGAAATCCCATCCGACGATCCCCGGTGTGAACACCATGATCAGTCCGCATAACCAGGTCACAACCATCGCGGGGCGCATGATCACCCGCAGCAGCTTGTCTTCCATTTCAAAGAAGATGTCTTGCGCGCCCTCTACGGCCTGCGCTTTTTCGACGTGATAAACAAACAGTCTGGGCAGATAGAACAAGCCCGCCATCCATGAGATCACGGCCATGATATGTAATGACTTCACCCACGGGTAAATCGTGAAAAGAAGGTCTGTCATGCCGGCTCCGAACGTTGTTCGGAACTCTCCCTAATAA
Organism: Ruegeria sp. AF1; assembly: GCF_056542125.1. Classification (NCBI taxonomy): domain Bacteria; kingdom Pseudomonadati; phylum Pseudomonadota; class Alphaproteobacteria; order Rhodobacterales; family Roseobacteraceae; genus Ruegeria; species Ruegeria sp. AF1. Next base: position 17,495 of record NZ_JBQFZG010000004.1, on the reverse strand, counting down.
AAAAATAAGAAAAGAAAAAGGATGATGGTTTTGTAGGGTGCTAAATATCCGTGGATTATTATTATTACCCTAGCGTTTTCCCCAAGGGGACAAAATACCTGAGGTTCCCACAGATTCTGTTGATAGTACAAATTATATATATAAATCAATTATTTAAGTTGGATCAGGTAAATCTGGTCTGTGGATAACCCGATGGGTATCGCTGGATACATCTGTTATCCCACGAGTTAGAGTTATCCTTATCCCGACAGGATGAGATTTGAGCGACTCGGGGATCTTTGCCACAAAATTCCCGGGGTTGCGTGTCAACCGGAAAACCATACAAAACACCCCAGAACTCTCATCGATTTGCACACGGGGTTTTCCACATGTCTGTCCCCATTCTTCTGGCTTCAGGATCTGTTATTCGCGCGCAACTGCTAAGGAACGCAGGTGTGCCGTTTGCGGTTCAAACTGCGCGCGTGGATGAAGAGACGGTCAAACGGGCGTTGCTGGCAGAGGATGCCTCACCACGCGATATTGCGGATACGCTGGCTGAGATCAAAGCGCGTAAGGTTAGTGACAAAAAACCTGACGCCATGGTGATCGGTTGCGATCAGGTGCTGGATTTCGAAGGGCAGCTGCTGTCAAAGCCCGAAACCCCGGAACAGGCGTTGGCCCAACTGAAAGATATGCGCGGCAAGCGGCACATGCTTTTGTCCGCTGCTGTGATCTATCAGGATGGTGAGCCGATCTGGCGGCATGTGGGGCAGGTGCGTTTGCGTATGCGGGCCAGTTCTGATGCCTACCTGAAAGACTATGTTGCGCGGAACTGGGACAGCATTCGCCATGCCGTCGGAGCCTACAAGCTGGAAGAAGAAGGCGTCCGCCTGTTCGCCACCATTGACGGCGACTATTTTAACGTTTTGGGTATACCTCTGTTAGAGCTTCTCAACTTTCTGGCTGTCAAAGGGGTGATCGAGCAATGACAGACAACCGGGTTCCTTTAGCCGGAGTGATCGGGCACCCCATCGGGCATTCGCGTTCACCCAAGCTGCACGGGCATTGGTTAAAGACCTATGGGCTTGTCGGGCATTATATCCCGATGGACGTCGCCTCTGCTGATCTGGAGACTGTGCTGCGAACCCTGCCCAAAGCGGGCTTTGTCGGGGCCAACGTGACCGTTCCGCACAAAGAAGCTGCGCTGAAGATCGCAGATCACGTTTCCGACCGCGCAACGGTGATTGGTGCCGCAAATACGCTGGTGTTCCGAACTGATGGTTCGATCCACGCAGATAACACCGACGGGTACGGGTTTATGGAGAACCTGCGCAATGGCGCACCTGACTGGAATGCGAAAGATGGCCCGGCGGTTGTGTTTGGTGCCGGGGGCGCTGCCCGTGCCGTTTTGCAGGCTTTGTCTGATGCCGGGGTGCCGGAAATCCTGCTGACCAACCGGACGCGCGCCCGCGCGGATCATCTGAAGGAAGAGTTCGGCCAACGCATTCGCGTGGTCGATTGGGTTCAGGCGGGAAATGTCATTGAAAACGCCGAACTGGTGGTCAATACGACTTCACTGGGGATGCAGGGCCAGCCAGAGCTGCGCGTGCCGTTGGACGGGTTGCAACCCGGTGCCGTGGTAACGGACCTGGTCTATGCCCCGTTGAAAACCCGCCTGTTGCAAACCGCCGAGGAGGCCGGATGCACCACAGTCGATGGTCTTGGGATGTTGCTGCATCAGGCCGTTCCCGGGTTTGAACGCTGGTTTGGTGTTCGCCCCGAAGTAGACGCGGATACGCGCGCGGCGGCCCTGGCATGAGTTTTGCGCTTGGCCTGACAGGCTCAATCGGTATGGGGAAAAGCACCACGGCACAGGTGTTTGTCGAAGAAGGTTGCGCATTGTGGGATGCGGATGCGGCGGTGCATCGGCTGTATGCCATTGGTGGAGCAGCGGTTGAACCAATGCGGGCAGCCTTTCCCGATGCGATACTTGATGGGGTGGTCAGCCGCGACGCGTTGAAACGGATCATCGCGAATGACCCGGCCACGTTGAAAGCGATTGAGGCGATTGTGCATCCACTTGTCGCTGCTGATCGTGCGGAATTTCGCGAAAGCGCTACAAGCGACATCCTGGTGTTCGATATTCCGCTTTTGTTTGAAACGGGCGCTGATGCAGCAATGGACGCAGTGGCCTGCGTTTCGGTCCCAGCCGAAGTCCAAAAGCGGCGCGTTATGGAACGGGGTACAATGACCGAGGCGCAGTTCGAGCAGATCCGCGCCAAGCAGATGTCGAACGATGAAAAATGCGCGCGGTCGGATTTTGTGATCGTGACCGATACTCTGGACCACGCCCGCGCGCAGGTGCAGGATGTGGTCAAGCAGATACGGGCGGGGATGGCACATGCGTGAGATTGTACTGGATACCGAAACCACCGGGTTTGATCCCGAAAGCGGAGATCGGATCGTGGAAATCGGCGCCGTTGAGCTGTGGAACCACGTTGCCACCGGTGAAACCTACCACGTCTATATCAACCCCGAACGCTCGATGCCGGAAGAGGCGTTTGGCGTGCATGGTATAGGTCCCGATCTGCTGGAAACCCCGCGCCCGCCTGAAAAGGGCGAAGTGACTCTGAAAGACAAGCCGGTCTTTGCAAAGGTTGGCCATGGATTTCGCGAATTTGTTGGCGATGCGCGGTTGGTGATCCACAACGCCTCATTCGACATGAAGTTCCTGAATGCCGAGCTGAAATGGATGGGTGCCCCGCTTATCCCCATGGAGCAGGCGTTGGATACACTGGCAATTGCCCGTAAACGGTTCCCCGGTTCGCCAGCGTCACTGGATGCGCTGTGCCGTCGCTTCAATATCGACAACTCGAACCGTGTGTTGCACGGCGCGTTGCTCGACTCGGAAATTCTGGCCGAGGTTTACCTGGAATTGATCGGTGGGCGGCAGCCGGATTTTGGTCTGTCGACATCCACATCTTCTGCGGACGGTGGCAGCGATGATTGGCGAGCTACACCGCGCAGCACACCATTGCCATCCCGGATCACCGAGGATGAACGCGCAGCACATGAAGCTTTCGTGGAAAAACTGGGCGAGAACGCCTTGTGGACCCGCGCCTGATCCGGACAGGCGCAGGTCAAAACCTTACGCGTCGGCTTTTTGGGCCTGTTCGGCCTGACGGCGCATCAACTCGTTGCGATAGAGCGCTACGAAATCGATATTGTCCAAGTTGACCGGCGGGAAGCCGCCATCGCGGGTGATATCGCTGACGATGCGGCGCAGGAACGGGAACAACATGCGCGGGCACTCGATCATCAGGAACGGGTGCAGCTGATCTTCCGGCACACCTTCCACGTGGAACATTCCGCAATAGTCCAGTTCACACAGGAACAAGATGTCATCCATGCCTTTGGCTTTGGATGTCAGGTTCAGCTTGATCGAAACTTCGAACTGATGGTCCGCCGCGCGTTTTTTGGCATCCAGATTCACCTGAACGGCGATTTCCGGTTGTACGTCTCCGGAAACGCCCTTTTGCGCCATCACGTTTTCAAAGGACATATCACGGATGAACTGCCCCAGAACACGCATCTGAACCTGCGGGGCGGCTTGGGCCGCAGTGTTTTCTGCAGCGTTTTCTTCGGCCATGGATCTACTCCAAAAATGAAATTCGCCACTGCTTAGCAAGTTGGGCGCGGCACCTCAATGCTGGTGGGGGCCTTCCACCCATTTCGAAGGCTTCGAGGGGTCTTTTTTTGGCCGAACTTCGGTGAATTCCCCATCGATGATATCGCCCTGATCGAAAGGGTTCCCCCGGGTTTGATATCCGGGGCCCGGCCCCATCTGGAACTGGGTTACTGTAACCTTGGATTTCAGGTACCGGAAAACGGCGACGCGGATACCGGGAACTAACAACGCAAAACCAACGGCATCAGTGAAAAAGCCCGGTGTTAGCAACAAAGCGCCCGACAACAGGATCATTGCCCCATGGGCCAGGGGTTCGGTCGGATCGTCCAATTCGGCAAAGGACCGTTGCAGCTGTCCAAGCGCCATGCGACCTTGTGTCCGCACCAAAACCGTGCCCAGAACCGCGGTCAGCACTACGATGGCAAGTGTCGGCCACAACCCAATCAAACCACCAACCTGAATAAACAGCGCGATTTCGATTATGGGCACCAACAAAAATGCCAAGAACAGATACATTTGCGTTATCCTTTCCCTTAGGCCGGGCTGTGGACTTGCCACTCACTGTCACCTACATAGTGGCATGAGGCCGTGTATACAAAGTCGCGGCGTTGAAAAGAGAATGAAATGAGCGACAACCCTATGATCCAGCTCCTGGTCCTGGCCGGAATTGCCATTTTCCTGATCCTGCGCCTCAAAAGCGTATTGGGCACGCGTGAAGGCTTTGAAAAACCGCCTGTGCAGCAACAGCCCGAAGCCCATAAATCGCGCCGCGGTTTCGAGGTGATCGATGGCGGCCCGGATCATGACATTACCGACCATGTCGCCGAAGACAGCGAACAGGCGCAAACCCTGGCTGCAATGAAACGTGTCGAGCCCGGCTTCTCGGTCGGCGAGTTCGTTCAGGGTGCGCGCGGTGCGTATGAGATGATCGTGATGGGGTTTGAAAGGGGCAATCTGGATGAAATCCAGCCTTTCCTGTCGGAAGAAGTGTTCGAGACTTTCGTTTCGGTCGTGGCAGCACGTGAAGATCAGGGCCTGACCATCGAGGCCGAATTCATCGGCGTGCGGGAAACTACCCTGACGGATGTGAAATTCGACAAGGACTCAAACCAGGCCGAAATCACGATGAAGTTCGTGGGAGAGCTGACCTCGGTCGTGCGCGATCGCGGAGGCGACATCGTCGAAGGCAACCCGAATACCGTGAAGCGCCAGAAGGACAGCTGGACCTTTGCCCGTGTCATGGGCAAGGACGATCCGAACTGGCTGCTTGTCGCCACGGACGCATGATTGCAACGCTTCGGTCGCTTTTACTGGTGGGCGCAATGACCACCGCCAGTGCTGCCGGAGCCGAGGCAACGCGATCCATTCTGTCGTTTGACGATCTGCAGGGCTGGGCGGAGGACGACCACGGCTCGGCCCTTTCCGTTTTTCTGAACACGTGCGGTGATCTGGATGACCCGGATTGGCGCGCCTTGTGTGGTGTGGCCAGAACATATGAACCGGATGCTGCCCGCGCCTTTTTCGAGTTATTCTTCCGCCCTGTTCTGGTCGAGGATGACAAAGAGGGCCTGTTTACCGGCTATTTTGAACCCGAGCTTGACGGCGCGCGCACCCGGACAGACCGTTTCAAATACCCGATCTACAAGATGCCGCCCGAAGCCCGTGCGGAAGGACCATGGCTGAGCCGTCGTGACATCCTGACCGGCGATGTGATGCAGGGCCGCGGGCTAGAGATTGCCTGGGTCGACGACCCAGTTGAGCTGTTCTTTCTGCAAATTCAGGGCTCGGGGCGTATTCGATTGTCGGATGGCGGTGCGCTGCGGGTTGGATATGGTGGTGCGAATGGTCACCCCTATCGGTCGATCGGTGTCGAGTTGGTGCGACGCGGGGTTCTGGGTGCGCATGAGGTCAGCGCCCAGATGATCCGCGCCTGGGTGCGCAAGAACCCCGAGGCCGGTGCCGAGTTGCTGTTTCACAACCCGTCATACGTGTTTTTTCGCGAAGTTTCACGCGTTGCCCCCGAATTTGGACCTTTGGGGGCGATGAACCGGTCGATCACGACAATGCGCTCGATTGCGGCGGACCCCACCTATACACCATTGGGCGCACCTGTCTGGGTGGAAAAGGACGGTGAAAACCCGTTGCGACGGCTAATGATCGCGCAGGACACAGGCGCGGCCATCAAAGGTGCGCAACGGGCGGACATCTTTTTCGGTACCGGTGAAGAAGCCGGACAGGCTGCGGGCAGGCTGAAAGATCCGGGTCGGATGGTTCTGTTGTTGCCTATTCAGCGCGCCTATGCCCTGTTGCCGGATGAATTCTGATGACCCGGCGCAAACTGACAACCGATGAGATCGAGCTTTGGCGCAAGGTCACCAAACAGGCCGAGCGTCTGCATCCGGACTGTCCTCAGACCGTCCATCCGACCACCCTGCCGAAACCCAGGCCCAGAAAAACACCAAAACCCCGGTTTGAGGTGTTTGAGCTTGGTCAGAACCTTCAGCCGAACTCGAAGCCAAACGATCTGAAACCATCGTTGACGGACGCGCTGCGTGCCGCGCCTGTTCAGATGGATATCAAGGCTTTTGGCCGGATGAAGCGCGGTAAGCTAAAGCCCGAAGGCAAGCTGGATCTTCACGGTATGCGGGTTGATACGGCCCATCCTGCGTTGATCCGTTTTATCCTGAGCGCGCAGGCACAAGGTAAACGACTGGTTCTGGTGGTAACCGGCAAGGGCAAGGACCGCGACGAACCCGGCCCAATCCCGACGCCGCGTGGCGTATTACGCAATCAAGTGCCGCATTGGCTGTCCATACCGCCGTTGGCGCAGGCGGTGATGCAGATCAACCCCGCGCATATCAGTCATGGCGGCGAGGGTGCTTATTACGTCTATCTCAGGCGAATGCGCTAAAAATCCCGACGGGCGCGGGAAATACCTGTTCGGACCAGAACGCAAACCAGCACGAAGAACACCCCAACCCAGATGAACTGTGTGTTCAGCGAAACGCCAAGGTCAATCAGAACGCCGGTCAGGCCGGGGCCGATGGCCGATCCCAGCACCATGACAGCCGCGGCCATCGCCTTGATCGCACCGATATGCCGGGTTCCGTAGAATTCGGCCCAGAATGCGCTGGGCAATGTGCTGTTTGCTCCAACGGTCAAAGCCAGGAAGACCAGCCCCAGGGTCGCGCCGCTGATCGAATTGGTTGTGCCCAGAATGACGAACCCAAGTGCGATCGGAAGCTGGTAGTAGGGCATGATCCGGGCGGTCCCCCATTTATCCAGCGCCCAGCCTGCGACAAACATGGAAAACAGAGATATTCCGGTAAAGATCGGGAATAGAGCCACCAGTTGGATATGCTGCCAACCCTTCACATCAGCCAGAAAAACCTGATGGAAAAAAAATGCGGTGATGAATGCGGATGGCCCAAGCACTGATGGCACCATAAACCAGAACAAAGGATGGAACAGAGCGTCCCGCCGGGTCCAGTGTTTTCCCTGCATTCCCGATGCTGAAAACGCGTTGGCGAGGCTTTGTGGAGTTCTCTCTTCTCGCAGCAGCCGCATCAGAACCGGAATACCCAGCGCCGTGATGCCCGCCGCGGCAACCCACAGCCAGCGCCAATCCAGATAGACCATGGCGCCAACAAAAATCAGCGGCAACAGCGCCTCGCCAAGCGCATAGCCGGTGGACGCGATGGAAAGTGCTTTGCCCCGCGTAACCGTGAACCAGCGGGCCATTGCGACCACGGCGAGATGCGTGCTCATCCCCTGCCCAAATAACCGCAGCAGAAAGATCACCAGTGGTAACAGCAGCAGCCAGGTGTTCAGCGCCATTGCAATGGCGGCCAACGCCAGTCCCGCCAACACAACTGGGCCCAATACCCGTACGCGGAAGATATCCGTCAACCCCCCAGCCCAGATCATCACGATTGCAGACAGGGTCGTGCCTAACGTGTACAGCCCACCCCATGCGCCGTGGCTGAGGCCATATTCAGAGCGGATTTCACCAGCAAAGACCGAGATGAAAAAGGTTTGCCCGAAACTGGACAGAAATGTCAGCAGAACGCCGGTCGCAAGCCAGGTCGCGTTGTCCACAAGAAACCGGTGCAGGGAAACCCGCGTCACGGATTGCTCACCTGGGCCTGGCCGGTTTCAGTCAGCACGATTTCTGTTGCGCCAACAGGATTGCGCTGGCTTGGCGGTACGAGGATGTCGATTCCGCGCCGGTCATCGCGCCCAAAGGTTTCGCTGACCCGGCGCACGGAGCGGAGGATAGTCAACAGGGCCGGAGAAGTGGCGGCCACAAAATGGGAAGATTCCGCATCGCTGTTGAAGGCAGTCGTATCCACGATTTCAATCGGATATTCGGACAGTTTCTCGGCCGATCCGATATTGCCCAGCCTTTCACCATCGGCGGTTCCCCTCAGCCGACCTGAAATGTTCAGGATCTTATCTTTCTTGGACACCATCACGACAAAAGGATCAGGAGGATTGTCGATACTGTTCATCTGCGACCGAAAAACATCCACGTCCAGATCGGGAGAGATCAGAATAACACCTTCCAGATTTCGCTTTGCCCAGCCCGGCTGTTTCAGTTCGGTTTGCCGTATCATCTCCATAGCCAGCGCGCCGCCCATTGAATGCGCCACAAGGGCCACCCGCCTGACCCCCATCGACTTGAGAAGACGAATGGTTTCCTCCAGCCCATCACGGGCAAACAACATGCTGTCCAGATCATAGGCATAACCATAGCCTGTCGCGCGGCTGGGCCATGAATAGACAAGGATTTGACCGGGAATACCGATATCATGTGACAGCTGAGCAGCCCTGAACAATGTCTCTGTCTGAGTGGAGTTATAGCCATGCACAAAAATCGTGACTTCGTCAGCCCCACTCAGCCTGTCCTTCAACTGTTGCGGCCCGCTTAGCTGATCGACCTCTGCCAGTACGAACTGCTTTCTCGGGTCAGGGTTTGCGTATGAAAATTTAAGGCTTCCCGGTGAACGGCCCGGTGGTATCGACACGGTCGTTTCCAGAAATTGCAGGCGTTCTGCGCGGCGGAATCCATACGCGCCATCGGGCTCGCGCGCACGTGTGGTGGCCGCAAAAACCGTTTCGGGAGTTCCGATTTTCAATGCAGATGGGACCGTTTCGGATACCGTCCGGTCGACGCAGGCCGCCAGCACGACCGGACACAGAATGAAGATTAAGAAACGCAGCACGGATAGCCCCCGGAAACAAGTGCCGACACGCTACCTTATTCTAATCCCGCGTCCAGCACGGCACGCGCAAAAGCGGCAGAAACCGGCCTGAGCGGGTACAATCTGTAACAGACCGTACCCCTACGAAACCGACCTTTGCCGGTACCGATAGCCTAGACCTCTGTGTCCTCGCCCTGCTCTTTGCGCGGCATTTCTTCGATCAGGCGTGTTTCCAGCAATTGCCCGTTTCGATACAGGATCGGATAGGCCACCGCAGCGATGTGGCTGTTGAATTCCCGGAACGCGCGCAGGGTTTCCAGGTGGATATCGCTGGTCTCAAAGCTTTCCGTACTGCCGTGCTGCAAGCGTTTGAGGTGGCGTTTGCGGCTGTCACGCTCGGCCCGTTTGATTTCGGTTTTCTCAAGGCTCAGCAGACGGGCGCTTTCCAGATCGTCCGAGATCAGAACGTTTGAGGCCAGTTTGAGGTTGGCGAGGATGCCTTCGTGCATCTCAACCAGTTCCGACCAGCCGTCTTTTGAAAATGAAGCACCTTTCTTCCGCATGTCGCCCGCCAGAACAGTCAACCGCTTGGCAACAACGTCGCCCGCAGTTTCCAGACGGATTGCGTATTCCATCAGGTCGCGTGCCACTTTTGCGTTCTGCTTTCCGAATGTCTCCTCGGGAATGGCGGCCACGAATTTTCGAATACCCGACAGGCAGTCGTTCACATCTTCGTCCATGTCCCTTACGGCGCGTATCTGGTCCTTGTCGCCGCTGCGGTACAATTCCAGTGACGGGCGGAACATCGACTCGACCAGATCGCTCATCCGCAGCAGTTCACGCTTGAGGCTGGACAGCGCCTGGGAGGGGCTGCCGGCGGTGCGCACATCCAGCGCGCTGGCCGGGCGACCTGCCTGGGCCAGCGCGTTCGCAGATTTCGGGTCCGGAAAAAACTGCTCGAACGGCGCGCGCAATCGCCCGCAGAAGGGCAGCGCCAGCACCAGCAACGAGGCATTGAATGCCAGGTGCGCATTGACCAGCATCTGACCGCCCTGCAAATCCCCCAGAACACCGGCACGCAGTGCCGCAGTCGCCGCGAAAAGGGTGACTATCGCCCAGCTGCCGCGCAAGGCTAGGTTGGCAAAAGGTATGCGCCTGGCAGGCATCTCCATCCCCCGGCTCAGCCAAACAGGTATGAAGGCTGAACCGAAATTGGCCCCCAATACCAGCGACAGCCCGGCGGCAAACGGAATCGCACCAATCTGGACCAGCGTCACACACATCAGGATTGCCGCGACCGAGGAATGCATGACAAAGGCCAGCGCGCCGCCGACCAGAAACGCTGTAATATAGTCGCGTGCCAGATACTCGGCGACGGCAGGCAAAAAGGCACTGTCCCGGATCGGGTCCATGGCTTCGCGCAAAAAGCGCAATGAAATCAAGATGAACGCAATCCCCATCAGGATGCGCCCCAATTGCCGGGGCCTCTTGGCCTCGGTCTTGACAAACAGATACCCGCCAACCGCCAGAAGCAAAGGTATCAGCCAACCCAGCTGGAATGACAACACCTGAATAATCAGCGCCGAACCGAGATCAGCGCCCAGCACGATTGCAAGGCCGGTGGGAAAGGTCAGGAACCCCCCAGCAGCAAAACCCGATGTCAAAAGGGCAACCGCTGCCGAGCTTTGCAGAACCACCGCCATCACAATGCCGACCATTGACGCCTGCGCGTAATGGCTTTGGCCTGTCATGAGGCGCTGGAACGAAGCCCCATAGCTGCGCTCGATCCCTGTGCGGACCATCCGCACTGCGTAAAGCAGCAGCATCGTGGCTCCGGCCAGGCTGATGAGAAAGCTTACTATCGCCATGATCCTACCCGTTCACCAAGTCCAACATTTCCCCGTGCAGCTCGGGTGTAGCCGCTGAAATCACCCGGCCGTCAGAATTCAAGTCAAGCGGCTGACCCTGCCAATCTGTCATCACCCCACCCGCAGCTTCAACCACGGCCAGCACTGGCAGGTAATCATAGGGCTGTAGATCATAGTCGATCACAGCATCCACATGACCCGCCGCCAGCAGGGCATGGGGGTAGCAATCATAGGCGAACCGTCTGGTCTGTCCAGATTGCATCAGCCTGTCGAATAACGCCGGATGATCGCGATAGATCTTGTCCCCTTCGTTTACAAAAAGAATGGACTGATCCAGCCGCGTTTGGGCCGAAGTCGTGATCGCATGGCCATTCAACGTGGCGCCCTGGCCAAAAACGCCGGTAAACACTTCATTTATCGCCGGCATGCCGATCACGCCGATATCGGGTTTGCCGTCAACCAGATGCCCCAACAGAAATCCAAACAGCGGATGACCTGACAGGAATGACCGGGTTCCATCGATCGGGTCGATGATCCAAACCTCGCGGCAATCCTGCCCTTTGAACCCATGTTCTTCTCCAAAGACGCCGTGATCGGGGAAATACTGTTCAAGATAGGCGCGAACCTGGGATTCAACACCCTTGTCGGCCTGTGTCACCGGGCTTTCATCCGATTTGAACTCGACCCCCAGCGCGCCACGAAAATACCCCCGCGCTGCTTCGCTGGCCAGGTCAGCTATCTTTACCGCATGAGACAGCAGGTCGGCGCTTTCGTCGGTCTGTGAGGTCCTTGGATTCAGCATTCGATTCTATCCTGTTTAGCGATGAAGCGCGGGTATTGGAGGCGATAAGTTAGAAAGCCCCTTGTCGGCGTCGGTTTGGGTAAAGCCCAAACAAAAGCCTTTGACACTCACTTTTTGTCTGAAGTGAGTCTTGCTGCATCGGGGTCCTCAAATTCCACCACAAGTTTCCACAGTAATCCCACAAAACCACCCAAATACAACAGAAAAATCTTACATTACCTCGTATTCAAGATAAATGTGTGGATTTAGAGAAATACCACGCCGACTGTTTTATGCAGACTCAGGCCGGTTGTCTGCAAAACAGTCAAACCCCAATGTCAGAGGTCCGTTGGGGGCCGGAAAGCTTGAAAAAAGCCGTGTGTTTTTACTCGTGCTGTTTGCCCGAAGTCGATGAAGACAAGTTCCGCGTTGACCATACAGCTCGTAGAAAAGCCACCTGTTTGGCGCGTTTTCGTTTTGAAAACAAAACCAGAGGAGAAGCCACCTGCAGCAAAGCACTTATCAATGCATTCAAAAAAGGAGCCGGGCGTTTGTGTTTGCGCGCTGTGTAAACACGTGAGCGACCCATGTGCCAGGCTTTGATCGCAGCTATCTTTGGGTTCTTGGGAGAAGATTCTCCACCAATATGGGTCACTTCCGCGTCGGGAAGGAATATCAAAGGCCCCACTTGTTCATTCAAACGCAGACAGATGTCGTCATCTTCGTGGTACAAGAAGATATTTGCATCGAATCCACCGACCTTTTCGAACGCCGACTGGCGCACAAGCAGCGCTGCGCCAGACAATATCGGAACCTGTAAATCAGTATCGGTTTCAATCCCGCGCAACCACTTATTACGTGGTAGCAAGACACTGGATCGTTTCAGCAATCCTTTGCCAGACTTTTGAGTAAATGCGGGGTTGAACGCTGAAGCAGTTTTGTGACGGTCTGCACCGGCCAGCAACTTCTCCAAGCTGCCGCTCGTTAAGCGCGCGTCCGGATTCAAAAACAGCAAGTATTCGGTCTCTACCCCGGCTGCACCCTGGTTACACCCTACTCCAAAACCCATGTTTTGGTCGTTTAGAATGAGTTTGGCGTTCTTGAGTTGTGCAAGCCGCTTTAGCTCTTCTAAATCGCCTGAACCATTGTCGACCAACACTATCGGAACACCATCGGGTACCGACGCCAGCATCTGAGGAAGAGTGCTGGCGCTGTTATAGGTTACACTGATAATCGTAACACGCGGTTCCAATGCTTATCCGTTCATTTACATCTCGGAGTTTGATAAGACTGGAGGAATCTCCCGGTCGTCTGACCTTTAGGAAGATTTACCTTTCTCAGCAAGCCTCCGCTTTCTCACTTTGAGGCGGGCACGATTCAGTTCGCGCAACAAGCTATAGAAACCCGTTCCTGTGTTGTTTTTAGAAGAACCCCTGCGCGGAGACCGAATTTTCCGCGAGGTTTTGATGCTGTCCTTGAACATGGTAACGTCAGCGCCAAAGTGCTCCAACAAATCATACACTGTGTCGAGAGGCAGCTTCATCGGATTGTCCCGCAGAAGCTCAGCCTTTACAAACGGAAATCCACTTTCGACAAGACGGTCCCAGAAGAAATGGCACGGATTCCACTTCCGGAGCTGATCGACAGGGGCCGATCCGAATAGAGTATCGCACCCAAACAGCGTTGCAGATCTGAGGTCGGGATCGGCGGCTACGACCTCTCCGAGGTTGATTTCGTAGTTTTCGATTACGTCCGACTTGTTCCTCAAATTCTCAACGCGATCCCAGAAACGTCTCAGCTTTTCAGACTTCTGCGCATTGTTTTGCAAGGCAAAGAAGTAGCTCTGGGTGTGTGGTTTGGGCAGGCTACAGTCAGTCAACGCGACAAAGTCGGCCTCAGACTCTCGGATCTTCCGGATCATCGGACCAAAGAGTTTGGGGATAACAAAGACGCTGTCATTTGCAAAAAACAGCCGTTTGGAGCGCCAGAGATGCGGGCATTCACGCAAGATATCTGCCCACATGCCGAAGTCGTAGCCGGAATTCTGGCGAAAAACGATGAGGGAAGACCCATCCAGTGACTCCCGATCCACCGCGTCCACGATTAGCTGCGCTGTGTCGGTTGATTGATCTTTTGCGGCAAGTATTGACGCAGGTTTTCCTTCCAGAGCAACACCTGCGACAACCTTAATGCCGTTTGCAGCCAGCGATTTGATGTAAGCTTGAGTTGTAGGGAGTATTTTGCCGTCAGGTGCATAAATCGAAAGAATGCATACTTCTGCGTCTTCCAATGGCTCAATCGGGGCAACCTCCTCAATGGCAAAGGGAGGCGTATTTTTAAAAGTGCTCTGAAGTTCCGACAGGCGTTTTTGTGCAAATGGAAGAAAGTGTGCCGGCTCTCCGGCAAACTGCGCAGCTAATTCCAGCTCTTGGTGCATAGTTTCCACAGCGGCGGAAAACAACTCAAACTGAACCTGTTTGCTTAGGCCACAGTTTTGAGCATGCAAGCCAGCAAAATAAAAGGCACATCCCATCCATGAAGGGTAGGTCTCATTTTCAAGACCGGTGCGCTTGCGGCGCCAGTTTTCGGACGCAGCGACGTCCATGAAGTCGATATTGAATTCTGATTTCAACAATGCCTCGAAGCGAGGATAGATTTTTTCAGCCTGTTTCGTCCGGCCAAGATTCAGGCTGTCCTTGAACAAACGGTACATTCCACCACTGGCAATGTGCTTGTCCGGATGGTTGGAAAGCTTCTCCAGGTATTCCAAGTAAACATCCCAGTCGCGGAATCCGTCTGATATCTTGGGTAACGGCGCGTGCGACGCCCAGGCAAACAACCTGTGTCCGGCGTCTCTTACTACGACATGTTTAAAGCCAACGCTCTTCAGAAGGTTTTCCAGCGCACTTCGGGACGCGATGAAATAGTGAAAACCCGGGGACAGCGTGGCGATCAGTGTTGTCGGTTCGCAGTCCGGAGTAATCGTCGTCGCACTCGGTGTGGTCAGAACTAAAACGCCATCATCCGACAGGCCTTGACTGATTTCATCCAGAAACTCACGTGGGCGTGTCACGTGTTCGATCACTTCACTACTGAAGACATAATCAAACTTCCGACCGCGAATTTCCTCGGCATCATTGTAGTACTTGTGAATGATATTGGTACCTAGCATTTCCCGACCAATCTGGCCGTACCTGCTGGTCTCGAGGCCTACAGCTTCGCCGTAACCCATTTCCTGCCAAAAATGCGGCACAAAGCCAAAACCACAACCAACATCCAACACGGATCCCTGTCGCGGTTTGTCGAGCCCCAGCAGGGGTTCCAACATAGCCGAAATTCCCGCACCATTCTGTACGTAATTGTACCAATAGTTTTCGTTGAAGCCCTCAAAGTCGTAACCAACTACGGGATCGTCGCCCAAAAAATACACACTGGCGCAAGATTTGCACTTTACCAGGGTTAGGTCATCTTTAAGGAACTGCGCTTTTGAGACGGTCAGAACGGGTTCAAACTCAGTCGCACCGCACACGTAGCACGTACCAGCGTTTGGAGCAGAGGAAGTCTCAGTATCAAATGTGACTTTATGCATTTGGGGTCTCCGTGATATTCATTGCCGGTGTCGTAGGAGCCTAATGTTTTCCCGCGCAGACCGTTATAATAACTAAATTTCAAGGCTCAAAACTCAACCGGAACGGCCCTATGTCCCAGAAGGTGAGGCATGTTGCAACCCACCATATTGAGCTGTTAAGCAATCTTTCGCCACCTAGATCAGAGTGTCCCGCATTTTCATCAGGTCGCGTCGGAACTTTCACATTTTTAATCGGCTTCGACGAGGAATGCTCGTGCTGATGCTTCGTGGTTGTAACATCTGCGCCAGCCCTCCACCTTTTCGCAAGTAACCAGCGGCGACTGTAACTCATAGCCCAGCCAGGCGCGCCGCCCGTAACAAGGCCAACCTATAACACAGACACCAAGGCAAGCTGGCAATTAGCGACTTCTTCGCGACCGATGTTTTTTTACGACCCAAATTTATTATACCTGCAAACGCATCTGGCGAGGGCCGAGACGACTACTAGTACCCTCATTGGCTGGAAAGGCATTTGCAGGCCTTGGCGGGGCGCGACATTGTCTACAACCGCTCGGGAACTAAGTACAAATTCCGCAAAATAGTTAACCTGCAAACTAAGGAAAAGTCCGAAACCGCCGTTAGCGTTGCCCGCTTTCTTGTTTGGGGTTTTGAAACCCAAGGTCGTGTGTTAGAGGCAACCCAAACCAATCAGTATCAGCTGAGACATAGATCAAGAGTGATAAAGTTGCTTTTCACTGCTGTTTTCGGTCTGCTGGTGACAGGCGGATCTGGCTGGAAACAGAAATCGAAACGACAATTGGACGAGAGTGGATGAATTTACCACCGGTATGGAAAATTCAGCGAGAATTCGCGCGCGCGGGTCGCAAGCTCATGCACCTACCCGCCGAACTTCTGCGGCATGTATATCTCCGCCGGTATTACGATTGGGTGTTGTCTCGCCAAGTGAAGCGTTCTCCAGGCGCAATTTCATTTGGTTCAGAAATCGGGATATTTCTTATCTTTCCTAAAACGGGAGTCTTGCCTTCCCATCTGTATGCCTTGGAGCAGATGGTTCAGGCAGGTATTTCCCCAATCGTCGTATCCAATCTCCCGCTCAGCACGACAGATTTTGCTGAACTTACCCCTCACGCTTCACTGATTATAGAACGTCCAAACTTCGGATATGATTTTGGCGGGTACCGGGATGGCGTACTGGAGGTGGCCAATCGTTTCCCAGAGCTGACTCGGCTTTGGCTCTTAAATGATTCCGCATGGTTGGTCCCACAGCAACGCAGTTGGTTTGATGACGCCCGCGATTTAAATGTCGATTTCGCAGCTGCTACATCCAATTTTGCGATGCCTCGGGTCGATCCGGCGAATTTTCGGGAAATTACGTGGAAGTTTCGAGTGACGCATCGAAATTTCCACTATGCTTCTTATGCGCTTGGTATTGGTCCAGCCATCTTAAGAAACCCAGATTTTGTAAAGTACTGGCGAAAACTCGAAATTCGAAATGACAAAACAAGAACGGTACGCCGTGGCGAAATTGGGTTGTCACAATGGATTCTGAAGCATGGGTATACGCATCGTGCCACATGCGAGGTTGATGCGCTTGACCGCGAATTGGCAGCCCTGACGGACAAGGAAGTCGATAGGGTTGCGCGGGAACTTATCATTCCCGGCGACGTTGCCTTGGATACAGTAAAAGAGCAAGTTTTGAGCCTTGACGCACACAGCGCAGATGGGCGTTCCGATCGTATTGCTTTTATCCTGACAACTGTGTCGCGTTACGCCTGTGCGTATTGCCTGCCAGCCTACACCCTGTCTAATCGTGGTTTTCAGTTTCTCAAAAAGTCTCCGCTGTGGCTATCTCCGAAGGGGGCTGGGTTGATGTTGGCAATTATTTCCCGAATCCAAGGGCCGGTGGGCCAGGACATTCAACAAGAAGCATCCAGAATAGTACGCCAAGACGCGGAAGCTCATATACAGTGAAGTAAACAGGCTTCAGGATTCCGGCTGTGACTGGGCAAAGCAAGACTGAACCGCTCCACGAAAATTGAACGGGATCTGTTAGTGTTTAGTGGCTCTTCTCTTATGCCGATCAGTTTGGTTTTGATCCGGTTTGTCCGACAGATCATGATTGACGATCCACCGGCAAGCGCAGGAGAGCGCGCGAGACACCTTACCGCCAGTGAAAGCCATAATGTTCAGTTGCGGGATCAGGAACGAAATCCTCTTTATTCAATTTACGAAGTTTCTGGGATCGCCTTACCGAAGCAGATGCCGCTGGCTTAGTCTACTGGTTGAGCAGGTTTTTGAGGTATTTTCCGTATTCGTTTTTGCCGAATCTTTGGGCGCGGGCTTCGAGGTCGTGGTCGTTGATCCAGCCCAGCGTATGGGCGATTTC